>JBGVDJ010000030.1:0-84258 GCA_045119335.1 Candidatus Choladousia sp.
ATTCGCTAATTCAGAAACAGAAAAAGGAAGCAGGAAGAGCTGTAATATCCACATTATTATTTGATGACAAATGTGAAGTATTGCATGACCGCAAATTTCTGGAAGAAATCGCACCTTTGACAGAAAGGGATTATTTAGGTAATTGCGAAACAAGTTCCGCAATCTTGAACTGAAAGCGGTAGAAATCCTGCTTTGGCAGGATTTCACAGATGAAGTAGCAACTTTTCATTTTTTGGCGCACTTTAACAGGCATTGCAGACTGGAAAGTAGAAAGTTATACAACGAGAGGTTTCAGGCTTCGAATATATTTGTGTTGATGAATTTTATCTGCAAGTACAACCGTGATTAACTGGGTAATACCAGCCAAAATCAAATCTGCGTGCAGCGTTTTTTCGTTCTGAGTACGACGACCTGCCAAACAAAGGTTTTCTTTGATGTGATTAATGTTTTGCTCAACAACGGTTCGTACTTTGTAAGTAATATCCCATTCTTCTGTTCCGCGGAGCGTTCCGGGATAGGCACGAAGATCTTTTTCTGGATAGATGTAAACCATTCGCCCTGATTTTGATGATGTGCAGGGATTATTGCATTGACATTCTCGATGACATTTTTGCGTGGTTGAATCGTATACCCACTTGATTTTTGGACAGACGAATTTATAACGTGTGAATCCGCTTTTGAGTTTTGAAATGCCTTCATACTTCATAGGAAGTGATTCATCATGAGGACAGCAGGGAATTCCGTTTTCATTGATTGTATAGTCTGCATTTTCAAGACTGGATCGTGCGTTTAATGGTATGTATGCTTTTGAAAAATGCCGGTTGATTCCAAAAGTATCTCCTGTGAGAAGATCTTTATAGAGTTGAAGGGTATCAAAAGCAGCATCTCCGAGAAAGGTTTTTGGAATAATCAATGGATGTTTTTTGAAAAAATCTTTTAAGGTTGGAATAAGAAGCTTTGAATCGTGGGCAGATTTATCTTCGTCTGGAGAATCTGATTTTTTATCAACGACAATTTCGGGATGAGAATCCATAAAGTCTTTGTTGTAAAAAGAAATATGGCGAATAATACCCAGACCATTTGTGACGATGCCAAATTTAAAAACGTAGCAAAAATG
Source organism: Candidatus Choladousia sp. (assembly GCA_045119335.1). Lineage (GTDB taxonomy): Bacteria > Bacillota > Clostridia > Lachnospirales > Lachnospiraceae > Choladousia. Next base: position 1,118 of record JBGVDJ010000030.1, read on the forward strand.
TCCGTTGATATAAAGCTGTTTGATAGCAGGATTCGAAGCTGCATGAGAAGGCATATTTCCATAAGCTGCCTTGTAAGGATCGTAATTCTTATCAAAGCCCATAGATTTTGCATAAGCTTTGAGTTGCTTAATAATTCGATTAGCGTATTTGGGATTATTTTCAGTAACAAAAGCTTCGATGCCGGAAGAATCGAAGATTGTCATATCTGCTTTTGCAGAATCGATAGCCTGACAGATTGGTTCAGTAAGATCAACAAGTCTGTCAAATACAGTTTGAAGATCATCTAAGAAGTCCTGTTTGAAACGGGTAATCTTAGAAGCGTCAGGAACTTTAGAAAAACCGCAGAATTCACGAAGCGGTTTGGAATAACAAAGAAATGTTAACAAAAGCTGATCTGTTGGGATCGAGAAAATACGCTGTATGATCAAAGCCCAAAGAAAGGCGCGTAAAGGGTATTTACGGGTTCTGCCCGTTGATGCATAAAAATGGTTATAAAAAGTAACCGGAATAATCTCATCAAGATCGATATGGTTCTCAAGAAGTGAAAGAAACGCAGGTTTGTCATTATCAAATTTATCTTGGCAATCTTGAAAAATATCTGCCGCAGAAAGCTGTTTGTATGGTATCGTAAGTATCAGAATAACTCCTTTCTTGGGTGATGGTTTTTAGTTTCTAGTCAACTCTATTATACCATATCCAGTGAGGAGTTATTTGATTTTAAGAAACAAAAAATGCCGTATTTATGCGGTTTGGGGCGTTTCGCAAACGCCTAAAAGAAAGTAATTATGAGAGGTAAGAGGGATGAAGAAGAAAATTGTTGCGTTGATATTAATGGGATATTTGGGAATGAATATGGCTGCGGCACCGTGCCAAACGTTATATGCGAGTGAAAGTATAAACGATGAAGAAAATTTTTCGTGTAAAGAAACTGAATCCGAAGATGCAGAGATTATTAAAGAAACAGAACATACTTATGGAGAATGGATAGTAGAGAAAGAAGCAACTTGTACAGAAATGGGTTCTCGATATAAAGAATGTAGTGTGTGTGGTGATACAGTAACAGAAGAGATTGCAGCGTTGGGACACGAATGGGAAGTAGAGTACACAATAGACAAAGAAGCAACTTGTTTAGAAGAAGGATCAAAGTCTATTCACTGTGCGAACTGTGATGCAATAGAGAGTGTGACAATTATTGAAAAAATAGAGCATGATTACGGAGAGTGGGTAGAAGATAAGAAAGCAACTTGCTCGGAGGCGGGATTAAAGCATAAAGAATGTATTGTATGTGGGGATACGATAGCAGAAGAGATAGCAGCACTTGGACATTGCTTTAAGAATTATGTATCAGACAATAATGCAACATGTGTAGAAGACGGAACGAAGACTGCAAAGTGTGACTGCTGTGATGCAACAGATACATTAGTAGATGAAGGAAGCGCAACTGGTGTACATACGTGGAGTAAAACTGTTACCAAAGCAACGACGACAAAAAACGGAAAGGTTGTATATATATGCAGTGATTGTGGAGGAAAGAAGTCTACAGTAATCTACTATCCCAAAACGGTAACGCTTTCTGCTGCGTCGTATACGTATACTGGAAATGTGCAAAAGCCTACAGTGACGGTAAAAGATTCTAAAGGAAAAGTTATTGCATCATCAAATTATAAAGTATCTTATTCTAGCGATTGCAAAAATGTAGGTACATATACAGTAACCATAACGTTTAAGGGTAATTATAGTGGTAAAATAGCTAAATCATTTAAGATTAATAAGGCATCACAGACCATTACAGCATCAAACTTTAAAAAGAAAGTAGGGGATTCAGCATTTTCAGTAAAAGCAAAACGGACTAAAGGTGATGGTACTTTGACGTACAAATCAAGTGACACTAAAGTTGCTGCGGTATCAAGTACAGGAAAAGTGACCATAAAAGGGGTTGGAAAAGCGACAATTACGATTACTGCTGCGTCGACAAAGAATTATAACAAAGCGACGAAAAAAATCACTGTAGAGGTCAAACCGAAAACGGTAAGTATAAAATCTTTAGCTTCTGCAAAAAATGGACAGTTGACAGTAAAATGGGGAAAAGGTTCTTCTGTTACAGGATATCAGTTACGCTATAGCACGAAGAGTTCGATGGATAATGCAACAACAGTAACTGTTAATAAAGCATCTACGGTTTCAAAAACATTAACAGGTCTTTCAAAAGGCAAGAAGTATTATGTACAGATTCGTACTTATAAAAAGGTGGGAAGTGTAAACTATTATAGCTCTTGGAGTAGTGTAAAATCTGCAACGACACTTAATGTGAAAATAAGTGCGGCAAAAGAGACATTAATGGTAGGGGAATCTACGAAACTGAAGATTAGTGGAACATCCAAGACTGTAACGTGGTCAACTTCTGATAAGCTTGTGGCAACCGTAAGCAGTAAAGGGGTTGTGAAGGCAAAGAAAAAAGGAACTGCAACTATTACTGCTGTAGTGGGTGATCAGAAATTTACTTGCAAGGTAACTGTAAAAGAAAGGACGAAGTTTTTGGAAGCATCGGTAAATTCGATTTCTATCGTTGAGGGTGCCGAAAACGCGGTGACCATTAATTTTTATGAAGATGGCGCTGTTAGTTACAGCATAGCTGATACAGATATAGTGTCATGTTCGTGGGGGGAATGGAATGGGCATAGTATACCATTAAATATTACTGCAAAGGAAATGGGAACAACCCAAATTACAATAACCAATACATATAATAGCGAAAAAGTAACTATAAAGGTTAATGTTACTTCGCCAGTAATAATCAATATTCCAGATACTTCATTATCAATAGAAAACTATAATTATAAAGGGACAATAACTAATATATGTGAAGTAACTAATATTTATTACGAAATTAGCAAATCGGGTACGAGATACTATTTTAAAATATATTTTGATGGGGAAAAGATATATGGCAGTAGTTCCACAGCATCGGAATGTAAAATAGGATATCAGATTTTACAGAATGGTTCTGTAATAGAATCTGGTACAGTATATAGTGCTAGTGTTCTGTTGAATCAGAAATTTGTGGGTGCATATTGTAATGGGTTCTTAGATGCGGGTACTTATGAACTTGTATTGATGAATGTTAAATAAATATGGAGGATTTATTAGTTAAGAAAGGATTGCCTGCAGTCCTTTTTCGTATATGGTAAATAACCTGTTCTCCGGATAAAATAGTGCCAGTCCAAAGGCTGGCACAGTAGCTTTACCATATACAAAAAATCAATCTGGAATGATAAAATAGACACACCGATAAACATAAGAGCATCAAACCAACCAATATACCAATAAACTCTTTTAGAATTCGATTACCGAGATCCTTTATCCGACGATTGCCAAGCGTCATCAGATCACACTGAGCCGCGTGGAGCGAACGATCCGCCATGCGATCGAGGTGGCATGGAGCCACGGAAAAATGGACACCATCGATGAGCTGTTCGGATATACTGTCAGCAATGGAAAGGGCAAACTGTCGAATTCTGAGTTTATAGCATTAATTGCGGACAAATTCGCCTCGAATATAAGAACAGACGTTAAAATGAACAAAAATTTCTGAAATGTTTGCCGAACAATGTGAATAAATACTTTTCATTACGAAAAAAATGAGGTATAATTTTCTCATAACTCTAACTATGACCGGAGGTTCGTATATGAAAAAAATATTATTTGTTTCGTCAGAGGCTGTGCCGTTTATCAAGACCGGAGGTCTTGCAGATGTTGCCGGCTCTCTTCCGAAATGTTTTAACAAAGAGGAATATGATGTTCGTGTGATTCTTCCGAAATATCTTTGCATCAGCGAAGAATGGAAGAGTAAAATGAATTATGTGACCCATTTTTACATGGATCTCGCATGGCGTTCCCAGTATGTAGGTGTGCTTGAGATGCAGTATGATGGTATCCAGTTCTATTTTATTGACAACGAATATTATTTTGCCGGCGCAAAGCCGTACGGCAATATTTATCAGGATATTGAGAAGTTTGCATTCTTCTCCAAGGCTGCGCTGTCCGCGCTTCCGTCTATCGGATTCCGTCCGGATATCGTACACTGCCATGACTGGCAGACAGGTCTGATTCCGGTAATGTTAAAGGACAAGTTTCCGGAAAATGAGTTCTACCGCGGTATCAAGTCCGTTATCACGATCCACAATCTCAAGTTCCAGGGTGTATGGGATGTAAAGACAGTGCGTGATATTACAGGTCTCCCGGCATACTATTTCACACCGGACAAGCTGGAGGCTTATGGAGATGCCAACTATCTGAAGGGCGGTATTGTATATGCGGATGCGATCACTACAGTCAGTGATACATACGCAGAGGAGATCAAGATGCCGTTCTACGGTGAGAGACTGGACGGACTGATGCGTGCACGTTCCAACAGCCTGCGCGGTATTGTGAACGGTATTGATTACGATGTATTCAATCCGGAGACGGATCATATGATCGAGCACAATTACAATGCACGCAATTTCCGCAAGGAAAAGATCAAGAATAAGAGGGCACTTCAGCGAGAACTTGGTCTGGAACAGAACGATTCCAAATTTATGGTAGGTATCGTTTCCCGTCTGACAGATCAGAAGGGATTCGATCTGATCGCACATATGATGGATGAAATGTGCCAGAATGATCTTCAGATCGTTGTGCTCGGTACGGGCGAAGAGAAGTACGAGAATATGTTCCGTCACTTTGCATGGAAATATCAGGGCAAGGTATCCGCGAATATTTTCTATTCCGAGGCAATGTCCCACAAGATCTATGCAGCATGTGATGCGTTCCTGATGCCGTCTCTGTTCGAACCGTGCGGACTCTCTCAGCTCATGAGCCTTCGTTACGGTACACTTCCGATCGTACGTGAGACAGGCGGTCTGAAGGATACCGTCATTCCGTACAATGAGTACGAGAGTACAGGTACAGGATTCAGCTTCGCAAACTACAATGCGCATGAGATGTACAATACTCTGAAATATGCTATGTACATCTACTACAATAAGAAACGTGAGTGGAATAAGATGATCGATCGTGCAATGGCAGCAGATTTCTCCTGGAACAGTTCTGCGAGAAAGTACGAGGAGCTGTACAACTGGCTGATCTGCGGCTGACAATGACCGGATCGGCGAATGGCAATGATCTGTGTTGTGATGCGGTATTGGAAGTATATTTTATTTTGTGAATAGGTTCCCTCCTTCCGGGACATACTGAGCATGTAACTCAGTACCCAGAAGGAGGGCTTTTTATTATGAATCAGATTTCAGAACTGGACCTTCAGAATCTCCGTCATCTGATCGGCGGATTTTCCACTACACACTGTAAAATGCAGGCATATGCACAGCAGGCGCAGGATCCGGGCGTGAAACAGTTTTTCCAGAAGTCTGCACAGTCAGCAATGGAGTGTAAACAGCAGCTGATGCAGTTTCTGCAGTAACGGACGGGAAAAGCTCCTGCCGGCAAGAACAGAAGGACAGGAACAGATTGTGCAGTAAAAACAGGAGGTCAGGAACATGGACGAGAAAACAATGGTATCCGATACCCTTACAGGGATCAACGGTGAGCTGCTTCGTTACGGTGAAATGATTCCGCAGACAGAAAATATGCAGCTGAAACAGACGCTGAAGCAGTTCCGCAATCAGTGCGAACAGTCTCAGGAGGAGATCTTCCAGATCGCGAGAAACAAGCAGTACTACGTACCGGCAGCTCAGGCTACAAGAGAAGAGATCGAGCATGTGAAATCCGTATTGACGCAGGGCTGATGTGAGGAGCAGATGAGAGATGATCCCTCTTCTTATTTTCCTATATCTTATTTCCTGTGAAAGAAATAAGCATTGAACGTCAGATCAGAAAAATACGGAAATTTCAAAAAGAGCAAAAAGCAGGGGCCGGCTGAGGTACCCCTGCTTTTTGTCAGCGTAAAAGCTGTGTCAGCCGGGCAAGCATTTTTCTTCGCTGGTCCTGATTCAGCAGCAGAAAATATCCGAGAATGATGAACAGCATACAGTAGAGCAGTCCGGAAACCAGCAGTCCGGTCCAGGAAGCGCGGCTGAAAAAGGGAAGGATCATGCGCAGCACACAGATGGCAGCTCCTCCGGTAATACCGGTCAGCAGCGGCTTTGCCAGGGCATCCGTGATGCCGACTGTCAGATTGTGAGACTGATGCAGCAGGATCAGGATACAGGCGGTAGTAAACATCTGACTGAAAATGAGTCCGCCAAGATAACCATCCATTCCGGCCTCCGGGACGATCCGGATGACAGCGATGAAGCGGATCGCAAAGGAAGCCAGATTGAACAGAAATGCAGCAGTTGTTCTGCCAAGCCCGTGCAGTACACTCATCAGTGTCGTATTCAGATACAGGAACGGACAGAGCAGCGCCAGCCTGCAGATATAGCTGCCGGCCAGTGAACTGTGAAAGAGCAGGTCACCTGTCTCATTTCCGAAGAGAAGAAGCGCGAACAGAAAGAAGCTGCCGAGCACAAGTCCTCCCTGTACGCTGGAATCGACAGTTCTGGAGATCCGGCGGTCATGATGCAGTGCACGCGCTTCTGAAATAGCGGGAAGCAGAAGCGATCCCAGTGCACCCGTCACAGCAGTCGGGAAAAAGATCAGCGGGAGTGCCATCCCGGTCAGTGTGCCATAGATGGAGAGCGCATCCGTAGCGCTCATACCTGCCCGCTGCAGCTGCTGAGGCAGAAGGGAAGCTTCAATCCCCTGCAGAATGCAGAGCAGCATTCTGTTCAGACCTAGCGGAACGGAGACAGCCAGCAGATTTTTTGAGGAACTCATGAGCCGTGAAGCCATATCAGAAAAACAGTGGAAGGAAAATTCTGTGTGCGGTGTCCGGTGCGCGGCAGTATCAGTGTTTCCGGAAACAGAGGTATGTTTTTCACAGAAACACAGATAATAAATGCAGTACAGAGCGGAGGACATTTCACCTGCCAGCTGTCCGAGCGCCATAACAGAAGCATTCATTTCTCTGCCGTTCTTTGAAAATATTCCATAAAAAAGGAAAACAGAGCTGATGCGAAGCAGCTGTTCAATGAGCTGGGAGGCAGCGGACGGAGTCACATTTTTCTGTCCGATGAAAAAGCCGTTCAGGCAGCTGTGGATGACACAGAAAGGCAGGGAGAAAGCCAGAATACGCAGCAGATCGGCGCACTTTTGTTCCAGCAGAAAATGAAGTGCGATCCAGTCGGCATTTACATACAGAACAGCAGAGCATCCGACGGACAGTCCGCCGGAGAGCAGCAGTCCGCCGGTCAGTGTTATGTGTGCCAGCCGTCGGTTACTGTTTGCATAATGCTCTGCCGTGAAGCGGGAAATGGCGGTCTGTATGCCTCCGCAGGCCAGAGCCATGCAGAAAGAATAGAGCGGTACAGTTAACTGAAACAATCCGATCTGTTCTGCACCAATCGTGCGGGAGAGGAATATTTTATAGAAAAAACCTGCAATTCTTGTGAGCAGACCGGTCATGGTGAGAAGAAATGTGCCTTTCAGCAGATAATGACGTTGATTCATGGCAGATACCCGTCCGTATCTTTTCTAGATTATATGCCTCACAGGATGCTTTCTAGTACCTGTTATTTTCAGGATTTCCCTTGACAGAAGCAGTATCTGGTGCTATTCTCTTTAATGAAATCCGAGCAAAATACTCGGAAATATATCGGCGTAATGAGCACATGGTCACATGCAGGAGCTGTGATGACAGAAATGTGCAGTTGGCGCATGGACGGAGGAAGCAGTGAAATTATCAACAAAAGGCAGATATGGCCTGCGGGCTCTGATCGATCTTGCGCAGTACAGCGAGCAGGAGGCGGTGTCAATCAGCAGCATCTCGCAGCGCCAGAATATATCAGAAAGCTACCTGGAACAGCTGGTTGCAAAGCTTCGCAAAGCGGGACTGGTGACGAGCATCCGCGGAGCACAGGGAGGCTATCGGCTGGCACGTCCGTCATCGACGATTTCGGTCGGGGATGTGCTGCGTGCACTGGAAGGCAATCTTGAGGCTGTGGAGTGTTCGGCTCACACGGACGAGGGCTGTGAAGGCGCAGATCTGTGTGTGACCAAGTACGTCTGGCAGAGGATCAATGAAAGTATCGCACGTACGGTAGACGAGATGATGCTGGACCAACTGGTCGAGGAGAGCAGGAAAGCACAGGAAAAAACAAATAATCAGTCTGTGGATTACAGCAACAGAAGCTGTCTCGGATAATACAGACTGCAGCAGGAGGAGAATAGATCATGGAACGGATTATTTATCTGGACAATGCGGCGACGACAAAGACATCACCGACTGTTCTGGAGGCGATGCTTCCGTATTTTTCCGAATTTTATGGAAATGCATCCAGCATTTACAGTATCGGAGCAAAGAGCAAAGAGGCTATCACGCGCAGCCGCGAGACAATCGCAGCGACGCTTGGTGCGCAGGCAAATGAGATTTACTTTACAGCAGGAGGATCCGAGGCGGATAACTGGGCGCTGAAGGCGACAGCAGAGGCTTACCAGTCAAAGGGAAAGCACATCATTACGTCAAAGATCGAGCATCATGCGATCCTGCATACATGCGAATATCTGGAAAAACGGGGATTTGAGGTTTCCTATATCGATGTGGACGAGAACGGTGTGATCAAGCTGGATCAGCTTGAGAAGGCGATCCGTCCGGATACCATCCTGATCTCTGTAATGTTCGCGAATAATGAGATAGGTACGATTCAGCCGATCAAAGAGATCGGTGCGATCGCGAAAAAACACGGGGTTCTGTTCCATACGGATGCTGTACAGGCGTATGGCCAGGTGCCGATCAATGTGGATGAACTGAATATTGATATGCTCAGCTCCAGTGGTCATAAGATCTGCGGGCCGAAAGGAATCGGTTTCCTCTATATCCGCAGGGGTGTGAAGATCCGTTCCTTCGTACACGGAGGAGCACAGGAACGCAAGCGCCGGGCAGGTACAGAAAACGTGCCAGGTATTGTCGGATATGGAAAGGCAGCAGAAGAGGCTGCAGCTACAATGAAAGAGCGTACTGCGAAGGAGATCGAGCTTCGTGATTATCTGATCGACCGCATTCTGACGGAGATTCCGTACACAAGACTGAACGGACATCGTACGAAGCGGCTTCCGAACAATGCGAACTTCAGTTTCCAGTTCATTGAGGGTGAATCCCTTCTGATCATGCTGGATATGAACGGCATCTGCGGTTCCAGCGGTTCTGCATGCACTTCCGGTTCCCTTGATCCGTCACATGTGCTTCTTGCCATCGGACTGCCGCACGAAATTGCGCACGGTTCCCTGCGTCTGACCCTTGGTGCCGAGACAACGAAGGAAGATATTGATTATGTGATCGAGAAGGTTAAAGAAATCGTGGAGAAGCTGCGCAGCATGTCTCCGTTGTATGAGGACTTTGTAAGAAAATCAAAACAGAAATAGCCGGGCGGCATCTGCCGGATGTCTGAGCGCAGTCATCTGGTCCGCTGCCCGTATAAAATCAGATACCGCACACGCACAGACGGGAAAGTGCGGAAAATGCGGCAGGATTCCGTAGGATCCTGCGGATATACAGGAGGAATAAAACATGTATTCAGAAAAAGTTATGGATCATTTCCAGAATCCGAGAAACGTTGGAGAAATTGAGAATGCAAGCGGTGTCGGCACAGTCGGCAATGCAAAGTGCGGTGACATTATGCGTATCTATCTTGATATCGACGACAACGGTATCATTCAGGATGTCAAGTTCAAGACATTCGGATGCGGTGCTGCCGTTGCGACCAGCAGCATGGCTACCGAACTCGTAAAGGGAAAAAATATTCAGGAGGCGCTTCAGGTAACGAATAAGGCCGTTATGGAGGCACTGGACGGACTTCCGCCGGTAAAGGTGCACTGTTCTCTGCTTGCTGAGGAAGCAATTCATGCGGCACTCTGGGATTATGCGGAGAAAAATGGCATCCGGATCGAGGGACTTGAAAAGCCGAAGTCAGATATCAGCGAGCACGAGGAAGAAGAGTCAGAGGAATATTGATCATATGGAAAAGAAAAAAGTCGTCATTGGTATGTCCGGCGGTGTGGATTCTTCTGTAGCAGCGTATCTGCTGAAGGAAGCCGGATACGATGTGATCGGTGTGACGATGCAGATCTGGCAGAAGGAATCGGATGATACCGTCAGTGAAAATGGCGGCTGCTGCGGACAGAGCGCAGTGGATGATGCGGCGCGTGTGGCGCAGATGCTCGGAATTCCGCATTATGTAATGAACTTCAGAAAGGAATTCGAGGAGAATGTCATTCAGTATTTCATGAAAGAATATCTGGCAGGAAGGACACCGAATCCCTGTATCGCATGCAACCGGTATGTAAAATGGGAGTCTCTTCTGCAGCGCAGTCTGCAGATAGGGGCAGACTATATTGCGACCGGTCATTATGCGAGAATTGCACAGCTGCCAAACGGTCGCTATGCGATCTGCCGTTCAGCGACTGCTGCGAAGGATCAGACATACGCACTCTATAACCTGACTCAGGATCAGCTGGCACATACGCTGATGCCGGTGGGTGATTATGAGAAGGGACAGATACGGGAGATCGCGGAGCAGATCGGTCTGAATGTTGCTCACAAGCCGGACAGTATGGAGATCTGCTTTGTACCGGATCAGGATTATGCCGGTTTCATAAGGGAAAACAGCGGATGTGAGATCCCGGAAGGCAATTTCGTCACGACAGACGGCACGGTTGTCGGAAGGCACAGGGGAATCACACACTATACGGTCGGTCAGCGAAAGGGTCTGAATCTGTCCATGGGACGACCTGTTTTCGTTACTGAGATTCGTCCTGAGACAAATGAAGTGGTGGTTGGAGACAATACAGATGTATTTGCTGAAAAGCTGATCTGTACGAATCTGAATTTTATGAGTGTTCCGGATATCGAGGACGAGCTTTCTGTAGTCGCCAAGATCCGTTATAATCATCAGGGAGCGAAGGCTGTGGTGCGTCGGATCGCCCCGGATCGTGCCGAGGTGATCTTTGAGGAACCGGTCCGTGCGGTGACACCGGGACAGGCTGTGGTATTTTATGATGGCGATTACGTAGCCGGAGGCGGAACGATTCTGGGAAAGGCATAGGCTGCAAAATTTAAGAAATTAATAAGAGGAAATTTTAGAAAGATAACTTCTGTTCTTTTATAATGGAAGGAAGATATGCATTGGTGTATAATGAAGAAGATGCATGTCTGCCGGAAAGAACAGAAGTTTTTTCGGCAGTGCCTGATAAAAGGAAACAGAAGAAGAGCGGGGAATATTTATGGCAGGAAGATCATCAGGTGACGGGAGAAATTTAAATACCGGACGCAGGAATGACAGTTACTATTCACAGAGCCGAAACCCGAACGAGGGATATTATTCGCAGGGAAGCGGATATACGTATGACGGACGGTATGCCCAGGGTGGTTATGCGAAGAATGACCGGTATGGACAGGGAAGCTATGGAAATAATGACCGCTATGTGCAGGGCGGATATACAGAGAGTGACCGCTATGCACAGAGAGGCTATGCAAACAGTGACCGTTACGTGCAGGGCGGGTATACAGAGAATGACCGCTATGTGCAGGGCGGATATGTGAATGAAAGCCGGTATACGGCAGGCGGACAGACTGGAGCTTCCGGCAAAAGACGCACGGCATCATCTCAGGGTGCTACCGGAAGGAATGGTTCCGGGAGACAAAGTACCGCTGCTTCAAACGGCAGATATAACGGAGCATCCGGGCGTGGAAATGGACAGCGGCGCGGTACGCAGGGCAGCAGGTATGCTTCTGATAATGGCCGGTATGGAAAAAGCCAGCCGTCCGGCGGAAAAGGGCATGGCGGACAGAGAAAAAAAGGCGGACGCAGGAAGTTTCTGTTGTTTCTTCTGATCTTTTTTGTGCTGGCAGTGGCCTGCATGGCAGGTGTGCTGTATCTGCGTCAGGAGGGGAATCCGATCTCAGGTCTGGCTGGCAGATCATCAACAGCGACACCGGAGGTCAGCATTACGCTGGATTCTCTGGACAGCCCTTATGCGATCATGCTGGACGCGCAGAATGGAACGGTCATCGCGTCAAAACGCGGAGATGAGACGATCTATCCGGCTTCCATGACGAAGATCATGACAGTGCTTACGGCGATTGAGCATATTGAGAGTCTGGATCAGACGATTACCATGTCGTATGATTATTATGAGACGCTGTATGAACAGGATGCATCAAGAGCCGGGTTCGAACCGGGTGAGGAGGCAAAGATCCGGGATCTTCTCTACGGTGCACTGCTTCCGTCGGGCGCGGAGTGCTGCATGGAGCTGGCAATCCGGGCGGCAGGATCGGAGGAGACTTTTGCAGAGCTGATGAATCAGAAAGTACAGGAACTGGGGCTTACGCAGACGAATTTTGTGAACTGCACCGGTCTGCACAGTGAGAATCAGTATTCCACACCGCATGAGATTGCGAAGATTCTGCAGGCGGCGCTGGAAAACAGTACATTCCGTGAAGTATTTACGACACACAGTTATACGGTCGGATCTACGAATATTCACCCGGATGGATTCACGTTCTGGAGTAGTATGTTTAAAAATATGTCAGCGGAGAATGTGATCGGCGGACAGATCATGGGAGGAAAGACCGGATTTACGCAGGCTGCCGGATACTGCCTGGCCAGCATGGCGGAAATTGAGGGAAGAGAGTATATTCAGGTAACGGCCGGATGGGCAGAGAATCCGCGGGTGCAGCAGTATCATATTAATGATGCATTTCTGGGATATAATGTGCTGGGAAGGGCGATTGCGGAGGCCGGTGAGTGACAGACTCGTCGGGAATTATGCTGTATCAAACCGGATTTAATCAGACGGATTATGCCGGATGGACGTACCGCAGGGGAACTCCTGTGTACTGTTCCGGATACCGGAAAGAAAAATACGCTGCAGCAGGACATTGTCCGTCCTTTTGCAGCGTATTTTTTATTTAAAAGCTGTCTGTATTTAAGAGATATCTGTTCAGGGAAACAGATATCAAAGCGGAATCTGATGGGCGGCTCTCTGCTCGAATATGGTGTAGTAGCGGAAACCGAGTTCTTTCAGCATGATTTCAGCTGTGACGAAATCAAAGCAGAGATGCTGCGGTGCATGTGCATCGGAGCCGATGGTGATCAGCTCGCCGCCCAGTTCGCGATATCGTTTCAATACACCGGCACCGGGGTTTGTGGTTCCGAGACCGTATTTAAGTCCGCCTGTGTTGACTTCGAGACATTTGCCGTTCTCGATCAGATAACGGAGAATCGGATCAATATATTCGGCATATGTTTCATAGGAATAGAAACGGTTGCGGTTCGGACCGTAACGCACGACGTAGTCCATGTGGCCCAGAGTGTCGAAATTTTTAAAACACCGGAGAGCCTCCAGCTGTTCACGGAAGTACTGGATATAGCAGTCGCGCTCCTCCCTGCCTTCAAAGAAAGCAGGATAGTAGGGATCGGCACCGCCTACGAAATGCAGGGATGCGATGATGAAATCAAAAGGATATTTGCCGGTCAGCGCATCAAGCGTTCCGACCAGATGGGGCTGGATTCCGAACTCCATGCCGATGCCGATATTCAGGCGGCCGGCATAATGATCACGCAGGTTCTGCATGTGAGGAAAATACTGATCAAAATCAACAGAGAAGTCGATATCACTGCCGGGGGCATAAGGATCCTCGTGCTCAGTGAAACACATTCCTGCAAGTCCAAGCTCAAGCGCGCGCTCCGCCATTCGGATAGCCGGTGTGTCACTGTCGCCGGAGAAGGAGGAATGCAGATGAAAATCGTGTCTGATACTCATAAAAACTACTCCTTTATGGTAAAATTTCACTGTAAAATCAGCAATTTGCACATCTGGAAAACATAATATCGAATGTGATTCAAAAAGTCCACAAAAATTTATTCGGAATGCATATTACCTCTTGAATTTTTGGGACAAATTGGTTAAAATAGCATACAGGTTGGGGATTTTTTAACAATCAAGATCTCCGGCGATTACCTATTTAATATTACATTTAGGAGGAATTGTAATCATGGCAGTAAAAGTTGCAATCAATGGTTTTGGTCGTATTGGTCGTCTGGCATTCAGACAGATGTTCGGTGCTGAGGGATACGAAGTTGTTGCTATCAACGACCTTACAAGCCCGAAGATGCTGGCTCACTTATTAAAATATGACTCTTCACAGGGTAAATACGCTCTGGCTGACAAGGTAACAGCTGGCGAGGATTCTATCACAGTTGATGGAAAAGAAATCAAGATCTACGCTAAGGCTAACGCTGCAGAGCTTCCGTGGGGAGAGATCGGTGTAGATGTAGTTCTGGAGTGTACAGGTTTCTACACATCCAAGGAAAAAGCTTCTGCTCATATCGCAGCAGGCGCTAAGAAAGTTGTTATCTCTGCTCCGGCTGGAAACGACCTTCCGACAATCGTTTACAATGTAAACCATGAGACACTTACAGCTGAAGATACAGTTATTTCTGCAGCTTCCTGTACAACAAACTGCCTGGCTCCGATGGCTAAGGCTCTGAATGACTACATGGCAGTTGAGTCTGGTATCATGTGCACAATCCATGCTTACACAGGCGATCAGATGATCCTTGACGGACCGCAGAGAAAGGGTGACCTCAGAAGATCCCGTGCAGGTGCTGTAAATATCGTTCCGAACTCCACAGGTGCTGCAAAGGCAATCGGCCTGGTTATTCCGGAACTGAACGGCAAGCTGATCGGTGCTGCACAGCGTGTTCCGACCCCGACAGGTTCTACAACAATCCTGAACGCAGTTGTTAAGGGTGCAGCTACAGTTGAAGGCATCAATGCAGCTATGAAGGCAGCAGCTACAGAGTCCTTCGGTTACAACGAGGATGAAATCGTTTCTTCCGATATCGTTGGTATGAGATTCGGTTCTCTGTTCGATGCTACACAGACAATGGTAGTTAACCTTGAGAACGGAACATCTCAGGTACAGGTTGTTTCCTGGTATGACAACGAGAACTCCTACGTAAGCCAGATGGTTCGTACAATCAAGTACTTCGCTGAGCTTGCTTAATTAAGTTTTCAGTTATAAAAGAAGACCCACAAGAGGTCCGGTCTGAAAGGACCGGATCTCTTTTTTGTACCATAGGAAATTGCTTTGCATTTCCTGTGATACGAAAATAATATGCGCAGCACGTTTTTGTTCGATCTGAAAACGATGGCTGTGCTGAACCGGAGTACACGGCTTAAAAGAAAATATATTCAGGAGGAATTCCACAATGCTGAACAAGAAATCTGTTGATGATATCAACGTAAAAGGCAAAAAAGTTCTGGTTCGTTGTGATTTCAACGTACCGCTCAAGGAAGGCAAGATCACAGATGAGAATCGTCTGGTAGCAGCTCTTCCGACAATCAAGAAGCTGATCGCTGACGGCGGCAGAGTAATCCTTTGCTCTCACCTTGGAAAACCGAAGGGAGAGGCTAAGCCGGAGCTGTCTCTTGCACCGGTAGCAGTTCGTCTGTCTGAGCTTCTTGGACAGGAAGTCAAGTTTGCAGCTGATGACTGCGTAGTCGGAGAGAATGCAAAGGCTGCAGTAGCAGCTATGCAGGATGGCGAGGTTGTTCTTCTTCAGAACACACGTTACAGAGCAGAAGAGACAAAGAACGGTGAAGCATTCAGCAAGGAGCTGGCTTCTCTGTGCGACGTATTTGTAAACGATGCATTCGGTACAGCTCACAGAGCACACTGCTCCAACGTTGGTGTTACAGAGTATGTTGATACATGCGCAGTTGGTTATCTGATGCAGAAGGAAATCGACTTCCTTGGCAATGCAGTTAACAATCCGGAGCGTCCGTTCGTAGCTATCCTCGGCGGTGCCAAGGTTGCTGACAAGCTGAATGTTATCTCCAACCTGCTTGAGAAGTGTGATACACTGATCATCGGCGGAGGTATGGCTTATACATTCCAGAAAGCAAAAGGATACGAAGTAGGAACTTCACTCGTAGATGATACAAAGATTGACTACTGCAAGGAAATGATGGAAAAAGCTGAGAAACTTGGCAAGAAACTGCTCCTTCCGGTAGATACAACAGTTGCAAAAGCGTTCCCGTCACCGATCGACGCTGAGATCGAAGTAACGAACGTAAAGGCAGATGCAATCCCGGCTGATATGATGGGTCTTGACATCGGAACAGAGACAGCTGCTCTGTACGCAGACGCTGTTAAGTCCGCTAAGACAGTTGTATGGAACGGACCGATGGGTGTATTTGAAAACCCGATCCTCGCAGCAGGTACAATCGCAGTAGCAAAATCTCTGGCTGAGACAGACGCTACAACAATCATCGGCGGTGGTGACTCTGCAGCAGCAGTTAACCAGCTCGGATTTGGTGACAAGATGTCCCACATCTCTACAGGCGGCGGCGCTTCCCTGGAGTTCCTGGAAGGCAAGGATCTGCCGGGTGTTGTAGCAGCTGACGATAAATAGGCCGAAGCAGCTTAACGATGGCGAGCCGTCAGGCGGCGGAAAAGCTTAGTACGAGGTACTTCTCGAACCTCAGTGAATGCGGGCCGGAGGCGAAGTATGAACTCAGTTGAGAGAAGATTCGTATATTTATACAATCTAAGGAGAACAGAACAATGGCAAGAAAGAAAATCGTTGCAGGTAACTGGAAAATGAACATGACACCGAGCGAGGCTGTAAAGCTTGTTGAGACACTGAAGCCGCTCGTAGCAAACGAAGAAGTAGACGTAGTATTCTGCGTACCGGCTATTGATATTATCCCGGTAGTGGAAGCTTGCAAGGGTTCCAACATCAAGGTTGGTGCTGAGAACATGTATTTCGAGGAGAAGGGTGCTTACACAGGAGAAATTTCTCCGGCAATGCTTACAGATGCAGGTGTTGAGTACGTAGTTCTCGGACATTCTGAGAGAAGAGAGTACTTCGCTGAGACAAGCGAGACAGTTAACAAGAAGATGCTCAAAGCATTCGAGCACGGTATCACACCGATCATGTGCTGCGGTGAGTCTCTGGAGCAGAGAGAGCAGGGCATCACTATGGACTGGATCCGTCAGCAGGTTAAGGTTGGTTTCCTGAACGTAACAGCAGAGCAGGCTAAGACAGCAGTTATCGCTTACGAGCCGATCTGGGCTATCGGAACAGGTAAGACAGCTACAACAGAGCAGGCTCAGGAGGTTTGCGCTGAGATCCGTAAGTGTATCGCAGAGATCTACGATGATGCTACAGCAGCTGAGATCCGTATTCAGTACGGCGGATCTGTAAACGCTAAGACAGCTCCGGATCTGTTTGCTCAGGCAGATATCGATGGCGGTCTTGTAGGCGGCGCTTCCCTGAAGGAAGAGTTTGGTCAGATCGTTAACTACAAATAAATCTTAAGGTGTCCTGCAAACCGTGAAAATGAATTGTTTTTGCGGTTTGCAGGATTTTTATTCCTGTAAGATTCCGTTAATTTCCGGCTGTTACGGGTGAAGTATCTTTATTTTAAAATGTATGATTAAGTCTGTGGTCAGTTTGCTGTTGGGAGCTGATTGCAGGCTTATTTTTGTGCCGGGGTCACCTTTGCATACAGGTTGATGATGCAGTATAAGCCTGGCTTTATGGTTAGGTATATTTGAATCGGATAACATGAAGAAAATCTGATTAAGGGCATTTTACGAAACCTTTTTTGGTGATTAGAAAAATATCGAAAAATACTTGACTTTGACGCTGCGGAAAGCAGTAGACTGCAGATGTACCTGACAGGGTGGCAAGGACTGGCAGGCGGAAAAGAAAGCATTACGGAATTATTCAGTATGGAGGAGAGAGAATGGATTATAGCATCAGAGAATTATCGGAACTGGCGGGGGTGAGTGCACGCACTCTGCGTTATTATGATGAGATGGATCTTTTAAGGCCGAAATACGTAAGTGATGCCGGATATCGTTTTTACGGCAGTGAAGAGGTAACACGTCTGCAGCAGATTCTGTTCTATCGGGAGCGGGGATTTGAATTAAAAAAGATTCGCCGGATCCTGAATGAAAAGGAGTTTGATCTGGTCGGGGCACTGGAAGAACATCTTCAGGATCTGGAAGCACAGAAAGTGCGGACAGAGTTTATGATTGATACAGTCAGAAAGACTCTGGCATCAATGAAAGGAGAATGTGAAATGAGCGATAAAGCGAAGTTTGAAGTGTTCAAGAAAAATCTCGTTAAGGAGAACGAAATGAAGTATGGAGCGGAAATCAGGGAGAAATATGGAGCGGAACAGGTGGATGCCGCAAATCAGAAATTGCTGAGTATGACATCTGCTGAATATGAGCAGTTTCAGAAGCTGGAATCGGAAATTTATTTCAGTCTGATGGAGGGAGTAAAAAAAGATATTTCTCCGGAGGGAGAAGAGGCGAAAAAGATTTATGAGCTTCACAGGGAATGGCTGATGAAAACCTGGAAGCAGTATACACCGGAAGCACACAGAGGACTGGCGGCGATGTATCTGGCCGATGAGCGGTTCAGGCTGTATTATGATAAGGAAGTAGAAGGCTGCGCGGAACTGCTGGTGAGCGCAGTGAATTACTGGGCAGGGAAGAGATAAGAAAGAAATCCCTCTGTGGTTGACACCGGAATGCACATTTCATATAATCTGGTAGGAATGACTGAATGCAGTGAAAGAGGAAATGTAATTTGCATTGAGGGGGAGGAAAGATGCCGTCCATATTTGATAAATTTGTTCAGGAACTGAGGCATTTTGCAGGGAACGTAGAACTTCCGGCTGATGCAGGCCAGAGCCTGCGTTATTCGCTGGAGCTGCAGCAGAAGCGTTTGGAGAAACGGAACATTGATCTGGAGTATGAATTTATCCCGAGAGGACATTTTGCGGAGGCCTCGGGTCTGACGAGAGGATGGAGCGACGATCATTACAGCAGCAGAATGGATTACCGAAGCAGCAGGATGACCAGAGCGTTTTACCGGGGCGGAAAGAAGATATATGAAAAGCAGAAGGACATTCTTTTTTATGAGACGATTACCGATGTGCTGAATCAGGATGCGGTGGAAAATGATCTGTATACCTGTCCGAACTGTGGCGCGATTACCCAGGTCGGTGCTTTGCAGAACGGCGGCTGTCCTTATTGCGGAACGTTTTTCCGGATGTCGGACCTGTTTCCGAAGGTGACCAATTACTATTTTATTGAGGACAGCGGCGGAACCGAAAAGGAAATAAAGAAGGATATTTTAAAGGTGGTGCTGCCCTGTATGCTGGCGGCGATCATCCTGACGCTGATCGGCAATCTGTCCGATGAAAACGCGCAGGGGCTGTTTGGACTTCTTATCGTCAGCAGTGTACTGACCGGAAGTATCCTGGGCGGAATACTGGGCTATTTTGTATGGGCAGTCAGGAAGCTGGTAGCGGTAATAAAAAATGCCGGAAAGGCTATGCCTATGGTAGTGAACGCGACCGGCTCCAGAAAACGTTTTGCTTCCATGATGCAGCGGTACAGCCGTGAATTTTCCTACGAATATTTTTCTGATAAAGTGGTTTCTATTTTAAAAATGATCATTTTTTCAGAGGATACACAGCAGCTCCCCTATTATGCCGGCGCACCGCTTGGAACCATGTTCGAGGATATTGTGGATGCCTCCTACTGCGGTGCAGTCGCACTGAAAAAGTTCCGGGTGGTACAGGAGTTCTGCTATGTGACCGTGGATGTCTATATGGAGAATTTTTACGATACAGGCCGGAAGATCCGCAGAAAAAATGATATATTCAGGATTCGTCTTCGAAAAAATATAAGCAGGCCGATTCAGCTTCATTTTTCCATTAAGGAGATCGAATGCCGGAGCTGCGGCGGAAGTTTTGATGCGACGAAGCACAGAATCTGTCCGAACTGCGGAACGGCATATCCGTTTGAGGATGAGGAATGGATAGTGGAAAGTGTGCAGAGAAGATGATGGACCGGATCCTTCAGCCTCTCAGTTTGGGGTTTTCAGTTCTCAGAGCGGATGCATAAAAACGAAGGTTTGGATTTTCCATGTTCTCAGAACAGAATATGAAGGAATCTGTGATTCAGATTAAGAAATGGTGCAGTGATATGCTGCATCATTTTTTTTGCAGATAAAGTGTCCTCTATTATTGTTTACAAATAATTTACGGTCTTTTGACGGATGCATGGTAGCCGGAAAACGGGAAAAAATGCAAGATAGAAGAGCTGCATGAAATCTGCTGCAGGATCATGCGGAAATAAGAGAGGACCGCAGGAAATGCGGAAAAGGTACAAAAAATGATAGATGATAACAGAGCACACTATATGAAACTGAAAGAAAAGAACCTGTTCCTGTTCGATATAGACGGAACTCTGGCACTGGGAAATGAGCTGCTGCCGGGAAGCAGGGAAGTGCTGGAGTATCTGGAGAAAAATGGGAAAAGTATTTTTTTTACGACGAATAATTCAACCAGAAGCGGAGCAGATTTTGTAAAGTATTTTGCCCAGTGGGGAATCAGGACGAGAGAGGAGAACTTTTTTACCGCCGGAATGATGGCGATTCTTTACTGCAAAGAACGTTTTGCACATAAAAAGATATACCTGATCGGAACACCGTCTCTGCGGGATGCAATGCAGGAAGCCGGACTGCAGATCGTGGAGGAATATGATGAGGAAGTTGCATGTGTGCTGGCGGCCTTTGATACAACGCTTCGTTTTCAGAAGCTGGAGGATGCCAGCAGACTGCTGAGAAATCCGGATGTGAGATTTCTGGCGACCAATCCGGATCTCTGCTGTCCGACAACGTTCGGTGCAATACCCGATTGCGGTTCCATCTGCATGATGCTGGAAAATGCTACAGGAAGAAAGCCGCACTATATCGGAAAACCGGCACCGGGAATCGTTCGGGAATGCTGCAGACGCAGCGGATGCAGGAAGGAAGATGCTGTGATGATCGGAGACCGCCTGTATACAGATATCCTCTGTGCAGAGAATGCAGGTATTGATGCATTTGTCGTATTCAGCGGCGAGACCACCAGGAAAGAAGCGGAGGAGACGAGACTCTGGATCCCGTTTGCGATGGAAAACATGCAGGAACTGGCGGATTATTTATCAGAATAAAAGGACTCTGTGTTTGCAAATAACTTACGAAAAATTTACCTCGAACCGGATGTGGGTTTTACTTTTTCTGTTTACAATAACGGACAGTGACACAGGAGGAATTAGAGATGTCTGAAATAGTTTTAAAGAATGTCTGTAAGATTTACGACAACAATGTTTATGCCGTAAAAGATTTCAATCTTGAAATCGAAGAGAAAGAGTTTGTGATTTTTGTAGGCCCTTCCGGATGCGGAAAATCCACAACGCTTCGGATGATCGCGGGCCTGGAAGAGATTTCAGAGGGAGAACTGTGGATTGACGGAAATTTATGCAACTATGTGGAACCGCAGGAACGTGATCTGTCCATGGTGTTTCAGAACTATGCGCTTTATCCGAATATGAATGTCTATGATAATCTGGCATTTTCCCTGCAGATACGCAAAGTTCCGAAAAAGGAGATTGATAAGAGAGTGCATGAAGTTGCAAAGATGCTGGACATCGAGCATCTGCTGAAGCGAAGACCGAAGGAACTTTCCGGCGGTCAGAAGCAGCGTGTTGCGATCGGCAGCACTCTGGTAAGGCAGGCCAAAGTGCTTCTCATGGATGAGCCGCTGTCCAATCTGGATGCGAAGCTGAGAACGCAGATGAGAATCGAGCTTGCCAAGATTCATGAGGAGCTTGGATGCACGATCATCTATGTTACGCACGATCAGACCGAGGCTATGACGCTTGGAACCAAGATCGTGGTATTGAATGCCGGAATTGTTCAGCAGGTGGCAAAGCCGAGTGTTCTTTATAACAATCCGGTAAATCTTTTTGTGGCAGGCTTTATCGGTTCACCGGCCATGAATTTCTTTGACGCAACAGTTGTCGAAGAAAATGGAAAGACTTATGCCGTACCGGCAGGATTCGACGGAAAGTGCCGCATCCTGGTGGAAGGTGCCCGAGGAAGGGTACTGAAGAATGAGTATCTGAACAGGCAGGTTGTTCTTGGAATCCGTCCGGAGGATTTTTATGAGGCAGAGAGTGCCGGAAAACACGGACTTCTGCGGGAAGACAACAGCATAGAGGGTGTGGTATCCACCAGAGAGATGCTTGGACATGAAGTTCATCTGTACTTTGAGTATCCGAAGAAGGACTATTCAGCCCGGCTGGCTGCTTCAGTAACAGAGAGACCGGGAGACCGGATGAAGCTTTATCTCGACATGGCTAAAGTACACTTCTTTGATAAAGAGACAGAGAATAATATTTTTTACAGTGAGGCATGATCATGAAGAAGAATAAAACAACAGCATATTTATACATATTGCCGTCCATGCTGGTATTTGCGGTATTTCTTTTCTTTCCGTTTTTCAAGACGATCTATCTGAGTCTGTACAAAACAGACAAGATGGGACAGGCAAAGATTTTTGTGGGACTCGACAACTACATGAACCTGCTTTCTTCCAATTCATTTCGCAACAGTTTGAAAGTAACAGTAATTTTTGTTGTGATCGTGGTGATCGGAAGCATGTTCCTCGGCCTGCTCGGTGCAGTGCTCTGTCAGAAGAAATTCCCGGGTATCCGGGCATTCAGTACCGCATATGCACTGCCGATGGCAATCGCATCTTCCTCAGCAGCTATGATTTTCAAGCTGATGCTGAATCCGACCGTTGGTATTGTCAATAAGATTTTTAATCTGAGCATCAGCTGGTTTTCTGATCCGGATTATGCATTGATTGCGGTAGCCGTACTGACTGCATGGCTGAACAGCGGAATCAACTTTCTGTATTTCTCAGCCGGACTTGGAAATATCGACGACTCGCTTTACGAGCGCGCTTCTGTAGACGGTGCAAATTCTGTGCAGAAATTTTTCAGGATCACCCTTCCGGGGCTGAGTCCGATCATGTTCTATACGATAGTAGTAAATATCATCAATGCATTCCAGTCCTTCGGTCAGGTCAAGATCCTGACACAGGGAGGACCGGGAGATTCCACAAATCTTATCGTGTACTCGATCTACCGTGACGCTTTCTTCAACTATCGTTTCGGAAGCGCCGCAGCACAGTCGGTTATTCTGTTTGTGATCATTATGGCATTGACGTTGGTAATGTTTAAGATTGAGAAAAAAGGAGTGAAGTACTAATGAGTTCCGCAGCGTTGCATATTACACAGATTTCCCCGGAAGAACTGGAAAAACTGCGTCGTGAGATGGATACGAAGGCAAGGAGAAAGAAAAATATCAAAACGGGTCTGCTGATTCTGGTCAACCTGATCGTCGCACTTGTGATTCTTTCCCCGATTCTGTATGCACTGATCGTTGCCTTTACACCGGCGAGTGAGCTGTTTACCATGGAGCTCAGCATTCTGCCGTCCAGTCCGACTCTGGATAACTTCAGTCAGGCACTGACGAAGGTTCCGCTGCTGAAGTTTGTACTTAACTCATTTCTGGTGGCAGGTGCTATCACGATCGCACAGATCATTACGTGTTCCCTGGCAGCATTTGCGTTCTCCTTCCTGGAGTTCAGAGGAAAGGGAATCCTGTTCATGATCGTGATGGCTACAATGATGGTTCCGGGTGAAGCAACAATTATTTCCAACTATCTGACTGTCAGCAGCTGGGGCATCCTGGATACTTATCTGGTACTGATCTTGCCTTATCTGACCTCTGCAATGGGAATCTTTCTGTTCCGTCAGTTTTATCTGTCCTTCCCGATCTCTCTTTATGAGTCGGCAAAACTGGATGGATGCAGCAATCTGAAATTCATTGCTTCGATCCTGATTCCGCTGACCAAAGGTGCGATCGGAGCCATGGCAATCTACACATTCATCAATGCATGGAATATGTACCTGTGGCCGCTGCTTGTGACCGGATCGGATACCATGAGAACGGTTCAGATCGGTATCGGAATGCTGGATTCCAACGAATCACAGTCCATGGCAATGATGATCGCAGGTGTTGTTATTATCATCATTCCGTCACTGTCCATCTTTATTGTCGGACAGAAACAGCTGATCAAAGGTATGTTCTCAGGCGCAGTAAAAGGTTAACTGCCGCCTGTATACATAAAAAAGCTTACAAACTCAATTTGCTAAAGGAGAACGAACTATGAAAAAGAAAATTGTTTCACTGGCACTGGCAGCAGTAGTGGCAAGTCAGGCAGCATGCTGCGGCATCAGCGCAGAAGAGGGTACCACAATTACATTCTGGCATTCTATGGGCGGTACAAACGGAGAAGCACTTACTTATCTTGTGGACAAATTTAATGCAGAGAATACAGAGGGGATTACGGTAGAGGCTGTTTATCAGGGAAGCTACGATGATTCCATCAACAAATTGAAGAGTGCCCAGATGGGAAATATGGGAGCCGACCTTGTTCAGATCTATGATATCGGAACACGTTTCATGATCGATTCCGGATGGATCATTCCGATGCAGGAGCTGATCGATGAGAACGGATATGATGTATCACAGATTGAGGAGAACTGCGCTGCTTACTACACTGTAGACGGACAGCTGTACTCCATGCCGTTCAACTCCTCCACACCGATCATGTACTATAACAAGACGCTGTTTGAGGAAGCAGGAATTACAGAAGCGCCGACTACTTTTGATGAGATCGCAGCAATCGGAGATCAGCTTCTGGATGCCGGCGCAGGCGAGGTGTTTGCATCAAAGATTTACGGATGGTATTTTGAGCAGTATCTGTGCAAGCAGGGACTGAATTATGTAAACAATGACAATGGACGTTCTGAGGAACCGGCTACAGCAATTGAGTTCGACAGCAACGGCGGCGGTCTGAATATCCTGACAAAGTGGTATGAGCTGTATGAGCAGGGTTATGCACCGAACGTAGGCCGTGAAGGAAATGCAACAGATACAGCAGATTTTACATCCGGAAAAGCAGCAATGCTTCTTGGATCAACAGCTTCTCTGAAGCAGATCCTGACAGAAGTAAACGGTGCATTCGAAGTGGGCACTGCTTATTTCCCGAGTGTAGTAGAAGCTGAGGGTGGTGTATCCATCGGCGGTGCATCTCTGTGGGCGCTGGATAACGGCGATGAGGCAAAGACAGATGCAGTATGGTCATTCATCGAGTTCCTGATCTCCGCAGAATCTCAGGCATACTGGAACGCACAGACAGGTTACTTCCCGATCACAACGGCAGCTCATGACGAAGAAGTGTTCCAGGAGAATATTGCACAGTATCCGCAGTTTGAGACAGCGATCAATCAGCTGCATGACTCCGCCCCGCAGTATGCAGGTGCTCTGATCAGCGTATTTCCGGAAACGAGAGCAATTGTAGAGACTGAAATCGAGAACATGCTTAACGGAAATCAGACTCCGGAGGAGGCTCTGGCAAACATGGCTGACCAGATCAATATGTCAATCGAAGATTACAATCTTCTGAACGAGTAATAAAGGATTCTGTGCTACAGATTCGAATGAAAAGCAGGATGGCGCATCGGCAGTAAGAGCCTGAATCAGGCAGCTGCCGGTGCGCTGCTTTGCAGGCGGATGCGAAAATTTTAACCGGAAGAGTTAAAAAAGAAAACAAAAATAATTTTCAGGGAAAAGGCGGTGTTACAATGTATTCAACAAAGGTATGGGGACACAGAGGTGCGAGCGCATATGCACCGGAGAATACGATCGAAGCATTTAAACTGGCAGTGGAGCAGGGAGCAGACGGTGTTGAGCTGGATGTGCAGATGACCAAAGACGGACAGCTGGTCGTAATCCATGATGAGACGATCGACAGAGTCAGCAACGGAAGCGGACTGGTAAAGGATTATACGCTGGCCG
The DNA here is from genome assembly GCA_045119335.1 of Candidatus Choladousia sp. Lineage (GTDB taxonomy): Bacteria > Bacillota > Clostridia > Lachnospirales > Lachnospiraceae > Choladousia. The sequence goes on from JBGVDJ010000030.1 coordinate 26,999, forward strand.
AGCTCCGGAACTTTACTTACAACCGACTTCATCCGGAATATGCCAATGCACAGATTCCGACGCTGGAGGAAGTATACCGTTTTCTGAAGCCGTTCGGAACACTGATTAATGTGGAAATGAAGACAAGCATTATCTGGTATGAGGGACTGGAAGAAGCTGTAGTGAAGCTGACGAAAGAAATGGGTATGGAGGAGCAGGTGCTTTATTCCTCATTCAATCATATGAGTATTGAAAAGGTAAAGAAGCTGGATCCGCAGGCACATACTGCGATTCTCTACAGTGAGGTAATGGTGGATACAGTCGGATATGGAGAGAAGAGCGGTGTGGAAGCGCTGCATCCGGGTGTATGGCACCTGAAGATGGACAACCTGATGGAGGAATGGGTGAACAGCAGCCTGAAGGTCAATGTCTGGACGGTCAATGAAGAAGAGGATATGAAGACTTTCATGAAAGCAGGGGTGAATGCTGTTATCACGAACTATCCGGACCGTGCGCTCCGTGTGAGGGAAGAGCTGAATAAGCAGGAAGCATAGGGAAAAGCCAGCAGAAACGGATCTGAAGGCAGTCTGCCGGCAGGGAATTCCAGAGGGAGTTTCCTGTCGGCAGATTTTTTTTCGACAGAATTTTCCGGAATACAGGATTCAGGAAAGGAGAGCTGAGAAGCTGGTAATTATTTCTGAAGATATATATGAAAAAAACAGAGAACAGTGGTTGACATTACAGGCGGGCTCTTATACAATACAAAACGGTTAGTACACACTAACTATTATTTTTATACAACGGTTAGAATGGACTAACATAAAAACAAAAAGGAGAACAGATTATGACAAAAACAAAAAAGATACTGAATGTACTTCTGCTGATCGTATTTATTATTACGTTCATGGCCCCACTGACCGGAATGATGGTTCACAAGCTGGCATCGGCCGCATTTCTTCTTCTGTGTGTGATACATACGGTGGTATATCATAAAAAAATGAACTGGCAGAGGTATGCTGTTCTTGGTCTTGTCTTTACAGCGTTTCTGAGCGGCATATTCGGAATGATATACAGGGAGGTGCCGTGGATGTCAGCAGCACACAAAGTAATTTCCATCGGCTGCGTCTTTTTCCTGGCGATCCATCTGTTCGTATACCACAGAAGGATGATGCACTGCGGGCAAAGGCAGGAAAGGAGGACTGCGAAGCAGAACAGCTCAGGTTCCGGGATAACTGAATAATCAGGAGTGAGACTGGTACGGTGTTTGGCCGCACCAGTCTTTTTATCAGGGTTTTTCGGTGTAATTCAATGTGATGGTCTGTGTGTGCCGATAAAAAGTATGATATAATTCTTAAGGAAAGTATCATATGAAAATATTATTTGAAGAAGCAACAGAAAGGAAACGATATGCTTGCAATTAATCATCTGACGAAACATTATAAAGGAAGCGGCAAAGGTGTTACCGATATTATGCTCAGAATCGAGCCGGGTGATATCTACGCTTTCATCGGACACAATGGTGCCGGCAAGACAACGACACTGAAATGCATAGCAGGAATTCAGGGATTTGACAGCGGTGAGATCCTGATTGACGGATGTTCCATACGTGAAAATCCCATCGCCTGCAAACGGAAATTTGCCTATATTCCGGATAATCCGGATCTGTATGAGTATTTGACCGGAATTCAGTATCTGAATTTTATTGCAGATATTTTTGAGGTTCCGGCTGCTGAACGTGAGAGGATCATTGCGAAATATGCAGATGCGTTCGAGATTACTGCTTCACTCGGAGATCTGATCGCTTCTTATTCACATGGAATGAAGCAGAAGCTTGCCATTATCTCTGCGCTGGTTCATCAGCCGAAGCTGCTGATCCTGGATGAACCTTTCGTGGGACTGGACCCGAAGGCGGCTGTCATATTGAAGGAGGTTATGAGAGAAATCTGTAAAGGCGGCGGAGCCATTTTCTTTTCGACACATGTGCTGGATGTGGCTGAGAAGCTGTGCAACAAGGTCGCGATCATTAAGGATGGTGTATTGATCACCTCCGGAGATATGGATGAGATCGTGAAAGAGGGACAGTCACTGGAGGATATCTTTATGGAGGTGGTTGACGATGCCGCGACAGATTAGAATTTTGGCAAAGCTTCAGCTTTGCAACTTATACGGACTGAACGTATTTCGGTTTTCCGGAGATAAGAAAGCGAAACGAAAGACAGTTCTGCTGATGATCATATGGGCGATTCTGATTCTTATGATCGCGGCCTATGTCGGAGGGTTTTCCTATGGACTTATTCTTCTTGGACTGGATGAAGTCCTTCCAGCTTATCTGATTACCATATGCAGTCTTATCATTCTTTTCTTTGGGATCTTCAAGGCGGGAAATGTCATCTTCCAGAAGAATGGATACGATATTCTGTGCTCGCTTCCCGTATCGCAGACCGCTATTGTAGTCAGTCGCTTTATCAGAATGTATGTGGAAAATCTGATGCTCGCTCTGGCGGTGATGATGCCGGGTACAGCTGTTTATGCGTATTTTATCCGGCCGGATGTTCTGTTTTACCTGACCAGTGTGTTGGGGATCCTGTTTATTCCGCTTATTCCGGTCACTCTGGCAACGATTTTCGGAGCAGTTGTTACCGGAATAACCTCCAGAATGAAACATAAGAGCCTGGCGGGAGCAATTCTGTCGATCCTGCTGGTGCCGGTGGTTCTGCTGGGAACATCCAGACTTTCCTCCCTCGAAGAAAGTGTGACACCGGAAATGATCCTGGATCTGTCAGGACTGTTCCTTCCTCTTCTGAAAAAGCTGTATCCGCCTGCAGTCTGGATGGGGACAGCGATTGTGTCGGGAAATATTCTGAACTGTCTGGCCTGCATCGGTGCAGGGCTGCTGTTATTCGGAATCATGGCAGCTCTCGTATCTGCAAATTTTCATTCCATATGCCGCGGACTCTACAGCACTTCGGCAAGACATGATTACCGAATGGAGCGCCTGAGAAAGGATTCAGTCCTGTTAGCTCTGTACAAACGGGAATTCAGACGTTATTTTGCGTCGGGTATTTATGTGACGAACACAATTATGGGACCGGTTATGGCAGTTGTATTTTCGGCGGGTATTCTTTTTACGGGGGTGGATACGCTGCTGCAATCTGTTTCCATATTCGTGGATATTAACGGAGTGATTCCGTTTATACTGGCTGCGGTATTCAGCCTGATGACTGCTACTTCCGTTTCAATCTCAATGGAAGGGAAAGAGTGGTGGATTGTAAAGAGCCTTCCGCTGGAAACGAAAACAATACTGGATAGCAAGATCCTGATGAATCTCAGTCTGATTTTCCCGTTCTATCTGGCTTCGGAAGTGCTGCTCGGGCTGGCGCTGAGACCGGAGATGATCGATATGTTCTGGCTGATCGTGATTCCGGCAGTGCTCCTTCTGTTTACCTGTGTGTGGGGAATTACAGTGAATCTTCATTTTCCCGTGTTCAACTGGGAGAACGAAGTGACTGTTGTAAAGCAGAGTGCATCTGCAATGATCGGTGGTATAGGAGGAACTGTTGCGTCAATTTTGTGTGCGGTACCGGTTCTTCTTGTGTCCGACAGATTTTTGAATCTGCTCAGGCTGGGACTCTGCGTTCTGCTTCTTGGTGTGACCGCATTCTTATATCGGAAGAACAGTGCTGTGAATCTGCAGGAAATCTGAAATCCGAAACCACATGCATCTGTTGCAGCTGTTTCCATCTATTGACCTTTTCTCAAAAGTGTATTAGAATAAAACATATGTTCGTTTTGCAAAAAGGGAGGAAATATCATGAATTTTGGGCCATTTGAGTATGTTGTAAAGAGAATTGACGGTGATTATGCCGTTCTGCAGCGCAGCGACACAGACTCCGGTGAGGAGAAGTCCGTAGCACGGGCACTGCTTCCGGAGCAGATTAACGAAGGTACGAAGCTTCGCTATGAATGTCTTCAGTATGAGATCACGGAGTAATTCATGAGCCGATACAACAGAAAGAGATATGGTTTCCGGCGCGCTTACCGGAGCCACCGCAGGTGGAAACGGATTCTGGCTCTGCTTTTGCTTGCGGCAGCATTGCTCTGTGCGTGTTGCCCGGACGCGGTACAGCAGTACGTTCCATGGCTGCCGGATCTGCTCTGGCACGGACAGCCGACGGTCACTCTGGACAATATTCCGGAATACAGCGGGACACCGTATGTGGTTCTGAATAATAACGAGCCGGAGTTTACAGAGGATGAGATCACGACGGGGGCATATGAGTCATACAGTTATCAGGACCTTCTGGGACGATGCGGAACAGCAGTTGCATGCGTTGGTCAGGAACTGATGCCGACACAGGAGCGGGAGAGCATCAGTGAGGTGAAGCCGTCCGGATGGCAGGTGCAGAAGTACGATTTCGTGGACCAGGGGTATCTGTACAATCGCTGCCACCTGATCGGTTTTCAGCTGACAGGCGAGAATGCAAATGAGCGGAATCTGATTACCGGGACCCGCTATATGAATGTGGAAGGAATGCTGCCGTTCGAGAATCAGGTGGCCGAGTATGTGAAAACAACAGGAAATCATGTGATGTATCGTGTGACTCCCATTTTTGACGGAGCGAATCTTGTTGCAGACGGTGTGCAGATGGAAGCCTGTTCCGTGGAAGACGGAGGAGCATCCGTGAAGTTTAATGTATTTGTATATAATGTGCAGCCTGGAGTCGTGATCAATTATCTGACCGGATACAGTCAGCTGGCATCTGTATATTGATCAGGCACCGGATTTGGCTTCTGTAAAAGCTTGTGAGGAATTATGAATAAGAGTTCGAATACAACAAAAGATATTATCCTGACCGGAATGTTTATGGCTGTGCTTGCCGTTCTGTCGCAGATCCAGATTCCGATGCCTTCAGGTGTTCCCGTTACCATGCAGGCGTTTGCCATAGCACTGACCGGATTTGTGCTCGGATGGAAAAAGGGATTGATGACGACAGCAGTTTATATACTGGCAGGGGCAGTGGGACTGCCTGTTTTTACCGGATTTTCCGGAGGGTTCGGCAGGATTGCGGGTCCGACCGGAGGATTTCTGTGGGGCTTTCTGTTTCTGGCGGCAGCATGCGGAATCGCGGGAAAGAAAAAAGGCAGGGTATGGAAGGGGACAGTCACAATGGCAGGATTACTGTTCTGTCATTTCCTGGGGACGATTCAGTTCATGTTCGTGTCCGGGTGCACATTTTTTGAAGCCATGCTGCTGGTATCTGTTCCATATCTGATCAAAGACACTGTGTCTGTAATGGCAGCCTGCGTGCTTGCCGGAAGTGTTGCAAAGAGACTGAATGCTGCCGGTATTTCGCTGCTGTAATGCCGGAATATCCGGCGATGGGCAGAACAGACAGGAATACCCGTGTGGTGCAGAGACTGCAGTAAATACTCTGCATGATAAAAATGAGCCGGAGAAATACAAAAGTAAGTTGAGAAAATACAAAAGTGCGTCAAAGAAAAGCAAAGTAAGCCGAACAAATACAAAAGTAAGCTGAAGAAATACATTTTCAGCTTGACAAGCAAGAATGACGGGTGTATCATGCTAAGAAGAGTTTAATAAATAATATATTATATGTATAATTATTAAATGTGAGGCGCCGATGCCTGGATATCAGGGGTCGGTGCTTTTTTTATTAAAACAGGCATTTTGTCATTTGCGCGATATCCGGCGCAGTATGACTGGTTCGGGGGAAATATGGAACAGAAAAAGAACGACGTGCTTTTGGAAGTAAAAGATCTTGCAATTTCATTTTTTAACAAATCAGGTGAGGTACAGGCAGTACGTGGTATCAATTACACGCTGAACCGTGGCGAGGTACTTGGTATTGTAGGAGAATCAGGCAGCGGTAAATCCGTATCGAGCCATGAGATTCTCAGACTGACACCGGACAGTGGAAGAGTCAAGAGCGGTGAGATACTTTTCGATGGAAAAGATATCCTGAAGATGAACAAAAAAGAGATGCAGGAGCTTCGCGGCAACCGGATCGCGATGATATTTCAGGATCCGATGACATCACTGGATCCATTGTTCACAGTGGAATATCAGTTGAATGAGTCTCTGAAGAAGCATACCAAACTGGATGCGGCACAGAGACGCAGTCGTATGATAGAGCTTCTGGAGCTGGTGGGAATCAATCAGCCGGAGCGAAGGATCAAACAGTATCCGTATGAGTTTTCAGGAGGTATGCGTCAGCGTGTGATGATCGCGATGGCACTTTCCTGCGATCCGGAGCTGCTGATCGCAGATGAACCGACAACGGCGCTGGATGTGACGATCCAGGCACAGATCATTGATCTGCTGAAAGAACTGAAGGACAAGCTCGGCATGGCGATTATCTTTATCACGCATGACCTTGGCGTTGTATCGGATATCTGCGATAAGATCATTGTTATGTACGCTGGCAAGATCGTGGAAGATGGTACGAGCAGACAGATCTTCTACGAGAAAAAACACCCGTATACAGAAGGATTGCTTGAATCCGTACCGGATATCGACAGCGATGTGAATGAAAAACTGAAGCCGATCAAAGGAAATCCGCCGGATATGAGCTGCGTGAAGCCAGGCTGTGCATTTGCTCCGAGATGCGGATGTGCAATGCAGATCTGCATAAAGGAGGAGCCGCCGCTGTTCGAGATCGACGGAACACACGGAGCGGCCTGCTGGAAGCTGGTAAAAGATTCGATGGATATTAAGAACTGAAAGGAAGAACCTGATGTCTGAGACAGCTGTAAACAAACAAAATACTGCTTCCTCCGGCGATGATATTCTGCTTGAGGTAAAGCATTTGAAAAAATATTATCCGGTGAGTACCGGATTCATGAAGAAGACAGATCTGAAGGCCGTTGATGATGTGAGCTTATACATACGGCGCGGTGAGACGCTGGGAATCGTAGGAGAGAGCGGATGCGGCAAGACGACGCTCGGGCGTACGATCCTTCGTCTGGAGGAGCCGACGGGCGGTGATATTATTTACGACGGTCAGTCCATCATCGGAAAGGATATGCGAGAATACCGCAGGCAGATGCAGATCGTATTCCAGGATCCGTATGCATCACTTGATCCGAGAAAAACGGTTTCAGATATTATCGGCGAGGCGATGGATATTCAGAAAACGTATACGTCAAAAGCCGAGCGGCGTGACACGATTCTGGCACTGATGAAGCTGGTCGGTCTGAACAGTGAGTTCTACAACCGCTTTCCGCATGAATTTTCAGGCGGACAGAGACAGCGTATCGGTATAGCCAGAGCACTGGCTGTGAATCCGGGCTTTATTGTCTGTGATGAGCCGGTATCGGCGCTTGATGTTTCCATTCAGGCACAGATCGTCAATATTCTTGAGGAGCTGCAGGAGGAGAGGAAGCTTACCTATCTGTTTATTGCCCATGATCTTGCAATCGTAAAACATATCAGTACACGGATCGGTGTAATGTATCTGGGACATATGGTGGAGCTGGCAGAGAGTGCTGAGCTGTATCGCAGTCCGCTGCATCCGTATACGCAGATGCTGCTTTCCGCGATTCCGATCGCCAATCCGGATCTCAGTGCCGCCAGAAAACGGATCAAACTGGAAGGCGAGATTCCGAGTCCGCTGAATCCACCATCGGGCTGTCCGTTCCGTACGCGTTGTCCGAGAGCACAGAAATGCTGCGCGGAGGCAATGCCTGAACTGCGTGAAGTGTCAGCAGGTCATTTTGTGGCATGCCATATGGTCTGACCGGATACAGTGTTACTTACTTTTGACAGGAGTGGAGAAATAATATGCAGATTTCGAGATATATTATAAAGAGAATAGGTCTGGCAGCGGTCAGTCTGTTTGCGATCATAACGCTCACGTTCTTTCTGATGAACCTGATGCCGGGTGATCCGTTTATGTCAGATAAGGCAACAGAAGAAAGCCGTGCGATCCTGATCGCCAAATACGGTCTTGATCAGCCGGTATATGTACAGTACGGTAAATACCTGCAGAATCTTCTGCAGGGAGATATGGGAACCAGTTATGTGCTGCAGAAAGGACGTGCAGTAACAGAGATTATTACAGAATCTTTTGCAGTATCTCTGCAGGTTGGTGCAAAGGCTCTGGTCCTTGCGATCGTCTGCGGACTGGTGCTGGGATGTATTGCAGGATTGAATAAAGACAGGCTGGCGGACGGTATTATACGAGTCTTTTCCTCAATCGGAATCTCGATGCCCGGTTATGTCGTGGCCTCGGTTCTGATGATGGCATTGGCGGTCAACCTGGAAATTCTTCCGGTAAGCTACAATAAGCCGGGTGGCTGGGTCATGCCGATGATCACACTGGCGCTGTATCCGACCTCCTATCTGACACGTCTGACGAGAGCCAGCATCCTCGAGGTCATGAATCAGGATTATCTGAGAACCGAGCGTGCAAAGGGAATGTCTGAGTTCGTGGTCGTATTTGTACATGCTCTGAAGAATTCCCTGATTCCGGTCATTACATATCTGGGACCTCTTACGGCTTCCATTCTGACCGGTGGATTTGTTGCTGAAAGTGTATTCAACGTGCCGGGACTCGGACGATATTTTGTAAGCTCGATCAGCAACCGCGATTATACGATGATCATGGGTGTTACGATTTTCTATTCAGCGCTGATCGTTCTTATGAATCTGGTCTGTGATATTTTATATAAGATTGTTGACCCGAGAATCAATCTGGATTGATGAAGGAAGAAAATTATGAGAACAAATTTACTAAGCATGCAGAACAAAATTTCTCCGGAAGATTTTACTCCGCTGGGAGAAAGTTATTTCAAAGAGGAAGCGCTGGATACCGAGGAGATCGGATACTGGAAGGCGAGCTGGCAGAGACTAAAAGCAAATAAGATTGCGATGACGGCGATGATCATCATTGTAATTCTGATGATCTTTGCATTCATCGGACCGCTGTTTTCACCATATACATATGACCAGCAGGTCAGGGGAGATGAGGCGCTGTGGCCTTGTCTGAAGCATCCGTTCGGCACAGACCGTCTGGGTCGTGATATTCTTGTCCGCTGTATGATCGGAACCAGAATTTCCATTGTGGTCGGTCTCGGATCAGCTGTGATCGTTATGATCGTGGGAAGTATTTACGGTGCTGTTTCCGGTCTGATCGGCGGCAAAGTGGACATTATCATGATGCGTATCGTTGATATTGTTTATTCCGTGCCGGAAATTCTTCTGATCGTTGTTATCAAGATGGTTATTACCGAGCCGCTTGAGAGTCTGATCAACAATGTTTCGATGTTCCGTGGGCTGCAGAAGATCGGTCCCGGACTGATTGCGATTTTCCTGGTATATGGCTGCCTGTATTGGGTAGGTATGGCGCGAATTGTCCGCGGTCAGATTCTTCAGCTGAAGAATCTTGAGTTCGTCACTGCGGCGAAGGCACTTGGATGTTCCAAACCGAGACTGATCCGGGAGCATCTTCTGCCGAACTGTATCGGCCAGCTGATCGCAACGGTGATGCTGCAGATTCCGTCTGCAATCTTTACTGAGGCATTCCTGAGTTTCCTTGGAATCGGTGTTTCGGCTCCGATGGCAAGTCTTGGTTCGCTGACCTCGGAGGCACTGAACGGTATCTCATCTTATCCGTACCGTGTCTTTTTCCCGGCGGCGCTGATCAGTCTGATCATTCTTTCTTTCAATCTTTTCGGAGACGGACTGCGCGATGCGCTGGACCCGAAAATGAAAAAATAACCTGTCAGGTCATATAGCTCCGGCGATACTGAGGCAAAGGGAGTCTATATAGAAAAAGAAGCAAAAGGAGGATGTATTATGAAAAGAAAATTCAACAAAGCAGTGGCTGTTACCCTTGCACTTGCTGTGGCAGCTTCCATGCCGACAGCAGCATTTGCAGAGGAAACGGAAAAGCTGGAGATCTCTGTAACCGGAGGCGGCGAGGATTCCATGCAGCTGAATACGGCTACAACCAGTTACCTGAACGGTATTTCTGCGTGCCGTCATCTGTATGAAGGTCTTTATAAGCTGGATGCCAACGGTGAGATCGCACTTGGTCAGGCAGCATCTGTTGAGGTAAGTGAAGATATGCTGACATGGACATTCACACTGAGAGATGACATCACATGGTCTGATGGCCAGGCTGTAACAGCAGAGGATTTCGTTTTCGGTTTTGATAATCTGGCTGCTCAGGGCGGATCTTACTGCACAATTCTTTCTGATGTTGCAGAGTCCTACGAAGCAGTGGATGACAAGACAATCGTGATCAACCTGAAAGCTCCGTGCGGATTCCTTCCGTCAATTCTTGCATTCCCGCCGACATACCCGGCCAGAGCTGATTATGTGGAAGAGTACGGCGATGCTTACGGAACAGATCCGGAAAAATCTGTTTACAACGGACCGTTTGAAATGACAGAGTGGTCACATGAGGCACAGGTAGTGCTTGAGCTTCGCGATGATTATTATGATGCAGCAAATATTGAAGTAGGTACAATCAACTGGATGCTGACAACAGAGGAGAGTACAGCACTCGCTTCTTTCGAGAGCGGAGATATCATCTATTCTGATCTGTGTCCGGATGAAGAGAAGCCGCGTATGGAAGGAAACGGACTTTTCTATACAGCAGGAAATAACAACTACTGTGTAATGTTCAATCTGGGTCCGGATGGAGACGATGTACTGAAGGATATCAAAGTTCGTCAGGCTCTGGCTCTTGCTATTGACCGTGACCGTATCATTGCAATCCGTGGTCTGAACGATGAGATCGGCAAGACTCTCGCATGCAGCGGTTACACAAATGAAGAAGGTGTGGATTTCACAGATTATGCAGATGCGTGGCTTGATGTAACAGATTATGAAGGCAACTGTGAGAAGGCAAAAGAACTTCTGGCAGAGGCAGGATATGAGAACGGCGAAGGTTTCCCGGCACTTACTTACATTGTAAACAACGACAGCCGTAAGGAGATTGCAGAGGCAGTTGTAAGTGACTGGAAAGAGGTTCTTGGTATCGACACGATCACTGTAGAAAAGGTTGAGAACTTCTCTGCTGCAAGAAGAGCAGGCGATTACGATCTTGCTTACTTTGGATGGTACATGGACTATGCAGATCTTTCCAACATGGAAGGCTGTATGCTTGGTATGGCAGATGTCAACGGATTCTGGTCAAGCGAAGAGTATGAGGCAGCATATGCAGCAGCAATCAGTACAGCAGATCAGGCTGAGCAGTGGGAGTACTACAAACAGTGTGAAGCAGTTCTGGCAGAGGAACTTCCGGTATCTGTTATTCTTCACGCTATGAGTGCTTACCTGTTCGATGATACAAATTACGACGGACTGGTATACTCCTGCAGTAACTTTGTATTCACATACGTTACACAGAAGTAAATAACGGCATAACGGTTCAGAATAATTACTGATATATGTTAAACGGCGGGAGACGACAGATGACTGGTCGTCTCCCGTTTTCAGTGAGCAGGAGACTCCTGTTTTACAAAGAGCATCCGGCATATTCTTTTCCGGTAAACGGCAAAGCAGACAGAGTATCCGGTGATCCGGTTGGTCCGGTCAGGAACAGAAGGGACAGTCAATATTGATTGCAGGAATGATCTGTGATATAACAATGAATAGAAAGAAGGACAGATGGTATGAGTGGAATATTTGGCATTGTGACGGCGGAGCACTGTTATCTTCGCCAGTTACCGGGGAGCAGCGAAACGGAAAATGTGAGCGGAGTTGAAGATGAGATCTTTTCCGGATGGGCAGTCCGGCTCATACCGGAGGAAGCTGGCGGACAGAGCGATGGAGACTGCAGCACATACGCCGAAAAGAACGGCTGGGTGAGAGTTGAAACTCATTATGGGTACAAAGGATACGTAAAAAAATCAGAACTCAGATTGACAGACCGGGAAGAACTGCAGCGTCGTCAGGATAAAACCCGCTTTATGCGCATAAGTGCTGCAGAGGCTGATCTGCTGAGCATGCCGAAGGTACAGGGGCTGCCAAAAGAGCTGCTTCTGAAAAACGCAGTAGTCGAGCTGTTGGAATCAGAGGCTGCAGAAGGCTGGAGCCTTGTTCGAACAGCAGCAGGAAGAGAAGGGTATGTGCACAGTCCGTTTCTGACGGAGCGAAAAGACAGCGATAACTACCTGCTTGAAGACAATGCATCTGCAGACGGGTATTTTCGGAATCTCTGCTGCTGCGAGGTGTTGGATGAGAAGGCATTCCGCTGTGGACTTCTGGAGAGTGCAATGGCCTATCTCGGTACACAGTATCGCTGGGGAGGAAAGTCTTCACAGGGACTGGATTGCTCCGGTCTTGTTTTTATGAGTTATCTGGAGAACGGTGTTCTGGTTTATCGTGATGCGAAGATCGTGCCGGATTATCCGATGCGTGAGATCTCTGCGGAGGAACTGAAGCCGGGGGATACGATCTATTTTCCGGGACACGTGGCCATGTATATCGGAGACGGAAAGTATATTCACTCAACCGGTTATGCGAAGACACCGTGTGTTACAGTGAACAGCCTGAATCCGGAAGACACGGATTACCGTGAGGATCTGGCGCAGAAGATTACAGCGTACGGAAGCATTTTTAACTGAAAACAGAGAAAGTTGGCGCTGGGACGCCTTGGGAGGAACAATGAACGGATTTTCACATGAAGAACTGAACAGTCTGGCATATGAGCTGCCGGACGAGGTATTGAAATACAAAATGTGCGGAGATTTTGCAGGAGCGTCCGCGGCGATCGACCGATGGCTGGAGCGTCCGGTAGCAGAAGCACTGAAGACGAGAATGCGGCTGGAAAAGCGTATGCTGGAGCTTCTGCCGCAGCAGTTTCCGCATACGGAGGAGCAGGCAGTGAATCTATTCAGGGAAGTTGTGCCGGACTTTGACAAAAGGGATCTGGAGCGGCTGGACCATGCAGGGCTTGCTGAATGGATTATCCTCGACGGTAAGAAGCATTATATCCACAATATTGTACGAAACGTGACACAGAAAGATGCGGAGATCAGAAAAAGAGCAGATCTCGTCGATGACGAGTCATCGGAAAAGCAGCTGCTGAAGAAAACAATCTGTGATATGAAGCAGAGAGGATCGCTTTCATGGCGTTTCCGTCTGCGTACGTCGGTTCAGCTTCGGGATGATCTGTTCCGGAAAGGAATGCACCTGAAGGCGCATCTTCCGATACCGGCAGAACATCACCAGGTATCAGACGTAAAGATTCTTTCGCATTATACAGCTCCGGACACCAGAGTTACGATTGACCCGGAAGACTCTCTGTATCGTGCGATATGCTTCGAAACAGAAGCTGAAGAAAACAGAGAATTTTTCGTTGAGTATGAATATACGGTGACATCCGGATACCATGATTTTTCCGACGAGGATCGTCTTGCAGCGGAAAAAACATTCGTAAAAGACACACAGGCGTATGAACTTTATACATCGGAGCAGTATCCGCATATCAGATTCTCCCCGTATCTGTGTGCGTTGGCTGCTGAAATAGTAGGAGATGAGACAGATCCGCTTGCAAAGGCACGAAGGATTTATGATTATATCACAACGAAAGTGAATTATTCCTATATGCGGGATTATTTTCTGATTCAGGATATCCCGCAGTACTGTGCAAGAAATCTGCGCGGAGACTGTGGTGTTCAGGCACTTCTGTTCATTACGCTCTGCCGTATCTGCGGTATTCCGGCAAAATGGCAGTCAGGACTGTATGCAATCCCGGGGCATGCCGGTCCGCATGACTGGGCAATGTTTTATATTGAACCGTACGGCTGGCTGTATGCAGATCCGTCCTTTGGCGGTTCGGCATTCCGTGACGGCGATGAGGAGAGAAGATGTTTCTATTTCGGCAATCTGGATCCGTTCCGTATGGTGGCAAACAATGCGTTTCAGCAGCCGTTTGCAAGCGCGAAGCAGTATCTTCCGGTCGATCCGTATGATAATCAGAGCGGAGAAATTGAATCATCTGAGCGCGGCTTCAGGAATATTGAGATCGTAAACACAAAGGTAATGCTGGATTCCTGTGAACTGCAGTAAAAAGCGAATGCCAGTTGCGATAAACGGTAATTCAGAACGGCTGGCAGTTGCGATAAACGGTAATTCAGAACAGCTGGCAGTTATGATGAGCGGCAGTTTGGTGAAAATGACAGCTGCAGCAGCAGGCAGTCAGAGCGGCCGGTAATTGCAGAAAAGAGAAGAGGAGCAGACATAATGACATGATGAAATGCCATTGTGATCTGCTCCTCATTTTATATTCAGTAATATGGACATCCGGGGGCGGCACAATACGGCTGACGAGTAATTTCTGATGTCAGGAACTGTTGTGATCCCCTATAAAATAAACATTCTGGCAGCAGCGACTTCACGTACGCTGTGACCGGTGAATTCCACGGTATAAGGTCCTGTCTGCTTTACACCCGGATAGAAGCCGGCACGGTGAGCACGGAAATGATCCTTGAAGCAGATTTCCATGGTCAGAGTTTCCGGAACGTCCAGATGACACTGAGCGCGGTTGGAGACTGCGTCTTTGGCAGCTTTGCGGATCTGTTCACAGGCTTCCTCCGGAGTAATGCTGATCGTAGCGCAGCCCAGACCTTCTTTTACTGCCACAGTCCGGATGTTGGGATCCCAGGAGTGTACATGATCGCAGAGTGCAGCATCACCGCTGAGAAATACAGTGGGAACTCCAAGCTCGGCGGCATACAGCGCATGCATGAGAAACTCGCTGCAGATCTGTCCGTTGAATTTTACGTAATTGTTTCCGCGATTCATGGTATGGCTGAGCGGATTGCCGTCAAAACCGGCCGGACTGTGATATCCTACGAAAAGCAGGGCATCGAAACTGGAATCCATACCTCCAATCATAGAATCCGGACTGTTGGTCCAGTCGCGGATAAAGCGGCACTGCTTTGGAAAACCGGTGATATCCATATTCCGGCCGCTGTCGTGTGCATCTTTGATGTATACCAGGTCAGCTCCGGCATCAATGGCTCCCCATGCGGCTGCCATGGCTTCTCTTTTCATCTGCTCGGCTACTGCACCGTGTTCCAGATCTCCCAGATTGGTGGATTCCCATGAGGTGGATCCTGTGAGACCTTCTAAATCTACGCTGATGTAAACTTTCATTTGTTTTCCCTCTTTCCTTTTAATTTTAAGTCAGATTGTCTGATCTGATTTTTCTCTTTTTTCGCCTTGTTTATAGCACAGAAGCTTTCGGGTCAGTGTGTACTGCAGAAGTACACCGACTTTCAGGCATTCCTCGTCCATTTCAAAACCGGCGGTGTGCAGAGGATGAATCTCCTGCCGGCCCGGCGGTGTGCATCCCAGATGATAGAAGACACCGGCCCTGGCTGCATCGCGGAAGAAAGAAAAGTCCTCCACGCCCAGGCTGGGAAATTCTTTCCAGAAAATATTGTCTTTGCCGATCAGTCCGGATGCATTATCGACCAGCACATCCACCAGCTCATTGTCGTTGATCAGAGCATTGTAGCCGGAATGGAACAGGACTTCAGCTCTGCCGCCGTAGGCGGCGGCAATAGAAGAAGCCTGTGTGCGGATGTACTGCTGCGAACGTTCTCTGGTCTCAGGATCAAGAGTACGGAGCGTTCCGACCAGAGATACGTGGTCACAGATGATATTTCCGGCAGTTCCACCCTGAATTTCTCCGAAAGTCAGCACAGCGCTGTTCAGAGGAGAAATGCTGCGGCTGACCAGAGACTGGAGGGAGAGTACCAGCTGCGAGGCGATCAGCACTGCATCAATGCCGTTTTCCGGGTATGCACCGTGACATCCCTGACCGTAGACATCGATCAGGACTTCATCACTGGATGCGTTCAGTTTTCCATATTTGACTTCAATCTGGCCGGTATGGAACTGGGGCATCAGATGCAGGCCGGCCACATAATCCACAGAAGGGCATTCCATGCAGCCTGCTTCTACCATGCGCTGTGCACCTCCGATGGTCTCTTCAGCAGGCTGGAAAAAGAATCTGACCGTACCTGCCCATTCATTCCGGTGGAGCTGCAGCATCCGGGCTGTGCCCAGAGCGATGGCAGTGTGGCCGTCATGACCGCAGGCATGCATCATGCCCGGGTTTTGGGATCTGCAGGTGTGTTCAGGAGACTCTTCAATAGGCAATGCGTCAATATCTGCCCGAAGTCCTACTGTATTGCCGCCTGCTTCTGCCGGGCCTTCTCCTGTCAGCCAGGCTGTAATACCGGTGTCTGCTGTGATCTTCCAGGGAATTCCCCACTTATCAAGCACTCCCGTGATTATCCGGTCGGTTTCAAATTCTTCCGTTCCCCTCTCCGGATGTTCGTGAAGGGTGCGGCGAATGGCCGTAAGTTCCGGAAAGAATGTTTCGATGTCTTCCTGTATGGAATCTGTGATTGAATGAATCATAATTGTGTCTCTGCCTTCTTATCTGTTCGGTTTATTTCCGGTTTTCAGTTGTATTCATTTGTCTGAAATCCAGAATTATATTAAAACATTTTATTGATAATAACAAGAGGAGAAGCGGAAAAAAGTGGCATAAAAAACTGGCAGAAAGAAAGACTGATATACAATGGCTTTAATAAGAACCAGGGTATATCAGTCTCTGTATATTAACTGTTATTTCTGACTGCCGAAGCTGTCATGCTCGGTCGTTCTGATGGTAATCTCAGAAGATTACTCGCCCAGATGCCAGATGTCGTTGTTGTACTCTTCGATTGTACGGTCAGATGAGAAGAATCCGGCTTTCGCAATATTGATCAGTGCTCTGCGGTTCCAGTCAGCAGAATTGTAAGCGTAATCTGCAAGTGCCTGATTCTTGCGAACAACGTATGCATTGAAGTCCGGAAGAGTCTGGAACCAGTCTTTAACGATAAGCTCGTTGTGCAGGCGGTTCAGATTCTCGGCATTTCCCTTTGCCATCATTTCTTCGCTGGTCAGGAAATCGATTGCACGACGGATATTCGGGTCTCCCTCATACCAGTCTTTTGCACAGTAATCACCCTTTGCGTAACGGTCGATTACCTGGTTGCTGCTCTGGCCGAAGATGTAGATGTTATCCTGACCAACGCACTCTGCGATCTCCACATTTGCACCGTCCATTGTTCCGAGAGTAAGAGCACCGTTCAGCATGAACTTCATGTTTCCTGTACCGGATGCCTCCTTGGATGCAAGGCTGATCTGTTCGGAAAGGTCACATGCCGGGATCATTTTCTCAGCAGCAGTTACGTTGTAGTTCTCTACGAATACAACCTGCAGCCACGGAGCTACATCCGGATCAGCTGCGATAACTTCAGAGAGTGTGATCAGTGCGTGGATGATATCCTTTGCGATTGTGTATGCCGGAGCTGCTTTTGCGCCGAAGATACATACGAGCGGAGCAGCAGGCTTGTGACCGGCTTTGATCTCAAAATACTGGTGGATCAGGTACAGCAGGTTGAGCTGCTGACGCTTATACTCATGCAGACGCTTGGACTGGATCGCAAACATAGCCTTTGTATTCAGTTTTACACCCTGTTTCTGATACAGCCAGTCGGAGAGAGCCTTCTTGTTGTCAGCTTTGATTTTTGCCAGCTTTTTCAGAACAGCGGCGTCATTTTCGAATGCAAGGAGCTTTTCAAGTTCATCTGCATCCTTTTTGAATCCGTCACCGATCAGGGATTCGATTGCGGCAGTCAGCTTCGGGTTGCACTCCAGCAGCCAGCGGCGGAATGTGATACCGTTTGTCTTGTTGTTGAACTTCTCCGGGTACAGACGGTAGAAGTTAGCCAGCTCGCTGTCTTTCAGAATCTGTGTGTGCAGCGCAGCAACACCATTGGTTGAGTGTGTAAAATGAATATCCATGTGAGCCATATGGATGCGGTCATCACCGTCAATAATAGCTGTGCTCCAGTCATCTGTACGTGAGCATGCTACTTTGTTCAGCTTTTCAATGATCGGCATCAGCTGCGGAACCACCTGCTCCAGATAGCTGCGCGGCCATTTCTCCAGTGCCTCTGCAAGGATTGTGTGGTTTGTATATGCACATGTATCTGTTACGATCTGTACAGCTTCTTCGAATTCGATTCCCTTTTCTTCAAGCAGACGGATCAGCTCCGGAATTACCATACTCGGATGAGTATCGTTGATCTGGATTGCAGCGTAATCAGCAAGGTCATGATAGTTGCAGCCACGGGCTACACACTCATCAAGAATGAGCTGAGCACCTGCGGACACCATCAGATACTGCTGATAAATACGAAGCAGACGGCCTGCATCGTCAGAATCATCCGGATACAGGAACAGAGTCAGGTTCTTGTCAATCTCAGTCTTGTCAAAGCTGATGCCGTCACCGATGAGAGATTCGTCGATTGTATCGATATCGAACAGATTCAGGTTGTTTGTGCGTCCGTCGTATCCTGTTACAGCCAGCTTGTAGAGACGTGCCTGATATGTCTTTCCGGCAAGTTCAACCGGGTAAACAATATCTGTACGCTCTGCCCAGTCATTGCCTGTCAGCCAGAAGTCCGGAGTTTCGCTCTGCAAATTCTTGCGGAAGTTCTGATGGAACAGACCACAGTGGTAACGAAGACCTACACCGTCGCCCGGCAGATTCAGAGTAGCAAGGCTGTCAAGGAAACATGCAGCCAGACGTCCAAGTCCGCCGTTTCCAAGTGACGGTTCCGGTTCAACCTCTTCGATCTCAGAGAGATCTTTGCCGGCAGAAGCCAGTACCTTACGTACATCGTCATAAAGACCAAGGTTGATCAGGTTGTTGGACAGCAGCTTTCCGATCAGGAATTCTGCTGAGATATAATACAGCTTACGACCCTTTACGGTTGCTCTGCGGTCATCGCTGAGTTTCTGTACATAATTGAGAAGTGCGAGATAAAGTTCCTCATTGGATGCTTCTTTCAGCGGCTTTTTGCAGAGAGCAGTCAATTCTGATGCAAGTTCTTTCTGTGTGATTTTCATGAATGAAATCTCCTTTCGTAAAAAAGTATTCCCAATACTTGATTTTCGAAATATCTGTCGCCTTATAAACTCAATAATGGAGCTATTGCTCCCCATTGCTTCATTTTTACCATTTTTCGTCACGGATATCTTGCAGAATGATAGCAAATTATGATACTATTCTATCATCTGCATTTTGAAAAGAAAAAATACGTGGGAGATGCAATTTGCGGTTAAATCCGTGCGCATCACGCAAAAAAACGAAAGAACATCGAGAAAGAATATGGAGATAAAAGTATGAGTTCAGAACGGAAAGAAGAATATCAGGAATTGAAACAGCACGGAAGCCGTTTGTTTCCGTTTGATATTTACCCATGTACGATTCCTCTGGATTTTCCTACTGTTGCACTGCACTGGCAGAAAAGTATGGAGATTATTTATGTAAAATACGGCTATGGCCAGGTACAGCTGGGCATGGAGGTCATGGATGCCAGAACGGAGGATATCTTTGTTGTACCGCCCGGCACGCTTCACGCGCTGAGGCAGGTGCCAGGGCACAGGATGGAATATGAAAATATTATTTTTGATGTGGATTTTCTGGGCGGCGGCGCAGCCGATATCTGTGCACAGGAATATCTTGTGCCGCTGCAGGCGGGACAGCTGATCTCACCGACGAGGATACGCCGTCAAAACGGGGAATTACACACAGAAAAAGACGGAGAGAGCGAGTGGTACAGCTACAGAGGGTTTGCCAACTGTCTGAAACGCGTGGAAGGACTGTGTAAGCATAAGCAGCACGCGTATGAACTGGCGGTGAAGAGTTCCATGCTGATGTTTCTGTATCGGCTGGTTCTGCGAGAATCGGCAGCGCCGCATGTGGAGGCTCCGGACAGTGAACGTCTCAAGAATGTGCTGCAGCGCGTGGAACAGGAATATGACAGAGAGCTGACGGTACAGATGATGGCGGAGAGCTGCAGCTGCAGCAGCAGTCATTTTATGCGATGGTTCAAGAAAATGACCGGTACCTCCTTTACTGCCTATCTGAATGAGCGGCGGCTTGCAGCGGCAGCGGAAGCACTGCGTCAGTCCGATGACAAGATCCTGACGATTTCCCAGAATGTCGGTTTTACCAACCTTTCCAATTTCAACCGGCAGTTCCTTGCACGGTACGGTATGACGCCGAGGGAGTACAGAGGATAGAACACTGTATGAATGAAAGGCTGTCAGTGAAGGAAAATGCCATATATTATAAATAGGAAGAAACGGGGCCTGATACGACAGAACAGGAGAGTTTGTGCATAATAACGAATAAGTTGACAAAAACGTGAGGTGTATGAAGAAAAGTACAAAAAAAATCAGCAAAAACACAGTATCAGAAATAGACAAAAAAACTTAAGTGTGCTAGAATTAAATTTGTATGAGATGTAAGAATGAGTTTTCCAAACTCTAAAAAAATAAGGAGGAATATTCAAAATGGCAAGAAAAATGAAGACCATGGATGGTAATCATGCAGCAGCTCATGCGTCATATGCTTATACTGACGTAGCCGCTATTTTCCCGATTACCCCGTCATCCGTTATGGCTGAAGCTACAGACGAATGGGCAACACAGGGCCGTCTCAACATGTTCGGTCAGACCGTACAGGTTACAGAGATGCAGTCAGAGGCAGGTGCTGCCGGTACAGTACACGGCTCCCTCGCAGCTGGTGCACTTACTACTACATACACAGCATCACAGGGTCTCCTTCTGATGATCCCGAACCTTTACAAAGTTGCCGGTGAGAGACTTCCGGGCGTATTCAACGTTTCTGCACGTGCTCTTGCGAGCCATGCACTTTCTATCTTTGGTGACCACTCTGACGTATATGCATGTCGTCAGACCGGCGCATGTATGCTGTGTGAATCCAGCGTACAGGAAGTAATGGACCTTACACCGGTTGCTCATATGGCAGCTATTAAGGGACGTCTTCCGTTCATCAACTTCTTCGACGGTTTCCGTACATCCCACGAGATTCAGAAGATCGAGACATGGGACTATGAAGATCTGAAGGAGATGACAGATCTGGATGCTGTTCAGGAATGGAGAGATCAGTGTCTGAATCCGAACCATCCGTGCCAGAGAGGATCCGCACAGAACCCGGATATCTTCTTCCAGGCAAGAGAAGCAATCAATCCGTACTATGATGCAATGCCGGCAATCGTTCAGGAATACATGGACAAGGTAAATGCTAAGATCGGTACAGATTATAAGCTGTTCAACTACTACGGAGCTGCTGATGCCGAGAAGGTTATCATCGCTATGGGTTCCGTATGTGATACAATCGAAGAGACAATCGACTACCTGATGGCTGCAGGCGAGAAGGTTGGTGTTGTAAAGGTTCGTCTCTACAGACCGTTCTGCGCTGAAGCTCTTATCGAGGCTATTCCGGAGACAGTTAAGCAGATCACAGTTCTTGACAGAACAAAAGAGCCGGGTGCTCTTGGTGAGCCGCTGTATCTGGATGTTGTTGCAGCTCTTAAGGGAAGCAAATTTGACGCTACACCGATCTTCACAGGACGTTACGGCCTTGGTTCCAAGGATACAACTCCGGCACAGATCGTTGCTGTATACAACAACACAACAAAGCAGAAATTCACAATCGGTATCAACGATGATGTTACAAATCTTTCTCTGGAACTGGGCGCTCCGCTCGTTACTACACCGGAAGGAACGATCAACTGTAAGTTCTGGGGACTTGGCGCTGACGGTACAGTAGGTGCTAACAAGAACTCCATCAAGATCATCGGTGATAATACAGATATGTATGCTCAGGCATATTTTGACTATGACTCCAAGAAGTCCGGCGGTGTTACAATGTCTCACCTCCGTTTCGGTAAGAGCCCGATCAAGTCAACATACCTGATCAAGCAGGCAAACTTCGTTGCATGTCACAATCCGTCCTACGTACGTAAGTACAACATGGTACAGGAACTGGTTGACGGCGGTACATTCCTTCTGAACTGCTCATGGGATATGGCAGGTCTTGAGGAGCACCTCCCGGGCCAGATGAAGAAATTCATCGCTGACCACAACATCAAGTTCTATGTAATCGACGGTATCAAGATCGGTAAGGAAATCGGACTTGGCGGACGTATCAATACAGTTCTTCAGTCTGCATTCTTCAAACTGGCTAACATCATTCCGGAAGAGCAGGCAATTGACCTGATGAAGGCTGCTGCAAAGGCTACATACGGACGTAAGGGTGATGCAATCGTTCAGATGAACTACGATGCTATTGATGCCGGTGCTAAGCAGATCGTTGAGATTCAGGTTCCGGAAAGCTGGAAGAACGCTGAAACAGAGGATCTGACAGGTACAAAGGCTACAGGCAAGAGACAGGATGTAGTTGATTTCGTTAATACTATCCAGGCTGCAGTTAATGCGCAGGAAGGCAACAACCTCCCGGTATCTGCATTCAAGGATTACGTAGACGGTACAACACCGTCAGGTGCTGCTGCTTATGAGAAGCGCGGTATCGCAGTAGATATCCCGGTATGGAATCCGGAAAACTGTATCCAGTGTAACCGTTGTGCATACGTTTGTCCGCACGCTGTTATCCGTCCGGTTGCTATGACAGAGGCTGAAGTGGCTGCAGCTCCGGAAGGAATGAAGACACTGCCGATGACAGGTATGGCTGACTACAAGTTTGCTATCGTTACATCAGCTCTCGACTGTACAGGATGTGGTTCCTGTGTAAATGTCTGCCCGGGCAAGAAGGGTGCAAAGGCACTTGCTATGGAAAACATGGAAGCAAATGCAGGCGAGCAGAAGTACTTCGACTACGCTGTAGAGCTTCCGGCTAAGGCTGACGTAGTAGAGAAATTCAAAGAGAATACAGTAAAAGGTTCTCAGTTCAAGCAGCCGCTCCTTGAGTTCTCAGGCGCATGTGCCGGCTGTGGTGAGACACCGTATGCTAAACTGATCACACAGCTGTTCGGTGACAGAATGTACATCGCAAACGCAACAGGATGTTCTTCTATCTGGGGTAACTCCTCACCGTCCACACCGTACACAGTGAATGAAAAGGGACAGGGTCCGGCATGGTCCAACTCTCTGTTCGAGGATAACGCTGAGTTCGGTTATGGTATGCTCCTGGCTCAGAACGCGATCAGAGGCGGTCTGAAGGCTAAGGTTGAGGCTCTCATTGCCAATGAAGCAGCTCCGGCTGACGTTAAGGAAGCAGGACAGGCTTGGCTGGATACTTACAGTGTAGGTGCTACAAACGGCACAGCTACAGATAAGCTGATCGCAGCTCTTGAGGCTTGCGGATGCGACGCTTCCAAGGAGATCCTGAAGAACAAGGATTACCTCGGCAAGAAGTCCCAGTGGATCTTTGGTGGTGACGGATGGGCATACGATATCGGATTTGGTGGTGTTGACCACGTTCTCGCAAGCGGACAGGATATCAACATCATGGTATTCGATACAGAGGTTTACTCCAATACAGGCGGACAGGCTTCCAAGTCTACACAGCCGGGTGCAGTAGCACAGTTCGCAGCTGGTGGTAAGGAAGTTAAGAAGAAAGATATGGCTTCTATCGCAATGAGCTACGGATACGTATACGTTGCACAGATCGCTATGGGTGCTGATTACAATCAGACAGTTAAGGCTATCGCAGAAGCTGAAGCATATCCGGGACCGTCACTGATCATTGCTTACGCTCCGTGTATCAACCATGGTATCAAGAAGGGTATGAGCAAGGCTCAGACAGAGGAAGAACTGGCAGTTAAGTCAGGATACTGGCATCTGTTCAGATTCAACCCGGCAGCAGAATCCAAGTTCTCTCTGGATTCCAAGGCTCCGACAGAGGATATTATGGCATTCCTTGACGGTGAGGTACGTTACAACTCACTGAAACGTGCTAATCCGGCAAGAGCAGAGAAGCTGTTTGCTAAGAATGCACAGTACAACAAAGAAAGATATGAATATCTGAACAAGCTGATTACTCTGTACGGCAACGAGTAATTTGGGAATTCCATTTGAGATTTCATACTATCAGGTATGAGTGAGATCGAATGTGGTATTGCAGTTGTTCAGTAGGACAGCGGGGAGGTATCGTTTACGATACCTCCCCGTTATGTATGCAGTCTGAAAAACACAGACATATCCTGCGATGTCTGTGTTTTTTATTCTGAAAACAGGGAATCTTTGCCGGTTCACAGATAAAAGTCAGAAAATGTTCGCTTTTCAAAAAATTGTATGTTAAAATATACAAAAAGTATCGATGAATCGTGTCATGCGCTGCATGACGCGTGCCTCGCAGCGGGAGTGCAGGGGTATTCCTGAATGGGAGGGGTGGCAGAAAAGACCGTGGGAGGGAATTATGCTGGCGATTGAACGGAAAAATGAGATTCTGACGATTCTGCAGAAGGAACAGAGAGTACTTGTTTCAGAACTGGCGAAGAAATATGATGTGACGGAGGAGACGATCCGCAGAGACCTGGAGAAACTGGAGCGTGACGGTTTCGTGAAGAAAACGTACGGCGGTGCGGTACTGAACAGGAACACGAATGTCGATCTTCCGCTTCGGATCCGTGAAAAGACGAACCGGGAACAGAAACAGAAAATAGCAGAGATTGCTGCATCGATCATAGAAGAGGGGGGCAGTATTATGCTGGATGCATCCTCTACTTCGCTGATGGTTGCACAGAAAATTAAAAACATGCGCAAGCTGACAGTCATTACGACCTCAGTTGAAGTGCTGATTGAACTGGCACAGAGCGAGGGAATCACGGTGATCTCCACCGGAGGTAACCTGAAGGCTTCCTGCCTGTCACTGGTCGGAAGGAATACAGAAGAATGTCTGAGCCGTTTCAACGCAGATATGGCTGTGGTATCCTGCAAAGGCATTGATATGGAGCGCGGCATCATGGAATCCAATGAGATGGAAGCCGGTGTGAAACTGATGATGAAGAAGAGTGCGAAACAGACGGTTCTTGTCATAGACAGCACGAAGTTTGATCTGATTTCTTTCGTCAAAGTCATGGATTTCCAGAGAGGCGACATTGTTGTTTCAGATCAGATGCCGGACGAGCGTTGGATGCAGTTCTTCGCTTCCAGGGGAGTGAAAGTTATCACGGAAGTGCAGTACAGATGACAGCGTCTCCGGAATCAGAAATACAGGGGACATTTCTGAAGTACAGCAGGATCGCAGGACAAAAGGCGGGTATATTTCTTTATTTATAGAATAGATGCGATAACAACAGGACGGTAAGGCTGCTGCAAAACAATTTTACAGCAGTCTTTTTTTGTGATATGATAGCGTGGAAAATGGGGGAATAAGGAGAAAAAAATGGGAATACTTCAAAGAGAGAGCCATTCTGAAAAAACGCAGCAGGGGGAGCGCAGAGCCGTGCCGACAGATCTGGTGACGGCATTGGCCGGGTTCATTTTTCTTCTGACGCTGTCGATTGTGCTGGTGCTGAATCTTAGGGTGCTCTATTACCATGATATCGAAGCGTTGGATCTCGCACAGATGACCGGTTACACCGGAGCGACAATCCGCAGAAATTATGATACGTTGATAGATTACAACCTGATATCGAAAGGAATGGAAACACTGGAATTTCCTGATTTTCCGATGTCGGAGCACGGGAGGATTCATTTTGAAGAGGTGAAGCAGATCTTTGTGGCGATACAGTATGGCTGCATCGTGTCGGGAGTGCTGTTTCTGATCTTAATGGCATGGAGACTGAAGAGACGCGACTATGTCTGGCTGAAACTGACTTCCGTTCTGACGCTTGTGATTCCGTCCGGGATCGGTCTGCTTGTCGTTATCTGCTGGGAGAAGGTTTTTGTTGTCTTTCACAAGCTCTTTTTCCGCAATGATTACTGGCTGTTTGATCCGGCGACAGACCCTGTTATCAACATTCTTCCGGATGAATTTTTCTTTCACTGTGCGGCAGTGATTGTGCTTTTCCTCATAGCAGGGAGCCTTCTTTGCGGACTTGCTTATCGGATGCTGCGCCGCTCTTTCGGGCGGCACTGAGAATGCCGGAACATTCTGGTGTACAGGCATCAGAGGGGAAATACGTTGGAACTGATAATATTATTTGAAAATATGATTAAATACTGGAGGCATTTGAAATGAATATATCAATTCTTCCGCAGTACGAACTGCTTCAGCAGGAGTATATTGCAGACATCCGTTCGGAAGGCTATCTGCTGCGCCACCGCAGGAGCGGTGCACGAATCCTTGTACTGCAAAATGATGACGAGAACAAAGTATTCAACATCGCATTCCGGACACTGCCGGAGGACAGCACCGGAGTTGCTCATATTATGGAACACAGTGTGCTGTGCGGCAGCCGTCTGTTTCCTTCCAAGGATCCGTTCGTGGAGCTGGTAAAGGGCTCTCTGAATACGTTCCTGAATGCGATGACTTATCCGGACAAGACGATGTATCCGGTTGCCAGCTGCAACGAAAAGGATTTCTGCAACCTGATGCATGTATATCTTGATGCGGTATTTTATCCGAATATTTATCAGAAAAAAGAGATTTTCCTTCAGGAGGGCTGGAGTTATCAGCTCGAGAAGCCGGAGGATGAAATTGTCTATAACGGTGTTGTATATAATGAAATGAAAGGGGCATTTTCTTCGCCGGAGGATGTGCTTGACCGGGAAGTTATGAACAGTCTGTTTCCGGATACCACATATGGAGTGGAATCCGGCGGTGATCCGGCATGTATTCCTGATCTGGAGTATGAGAGATATCTGGATTTTCATCGCACGTATTATCATCCGTCCAACAGTTATATTTATTTCTATGGAGACATGGACATTGAAGAGCGGCTGCTCTGGCTTGATCGGGAGTATCTGAGTGCCTTCGAGGAAAAAAAGGTGGAGTCCTCACTTCATCTGCAGGCACCATTCGCCGAGATGTGCAGAGTATGCAGAAGTTATCCGATATCTGAGGCAGATGATATGGAGGACAATACGTATCTGACATGGAATGCAGTTATTGGAACAAGCCTGGATGTGGAGCTGTCCAATGCATTTGCAGTGCTGGAATATGCTGTTCTTACAGCACCGGGAGCTGCACTGAAGCAGGCACTTCTGGATGCCGGAATCGGAAAGGATATTCTGAGTTCCTATGAGAGCGGAGTATACCAGCCGTTCTTCAGTATTATTGCAAAGAATGCGAATGCAGAAGATGAGTCCCGTTTCCTTCAGGTGATCCGTGATACTCTGGAGAATCTTGTAAAGAACGGAATCGACCGCAAGGCACTGCTCGCAGGTATCAATTCTATGGAATTCAAATTCCGTGAGGCAGATTACGGTCCGTATCCGAAGGGGCTGATGTACGGCCTGGATGTATTTGACAGCTGGCTGTATGATGATAATGCACCGTTTGATTATCTGAAGCAGCTGGATGTGTATGACCGGCTGAAGGAATATGTGCAGACAGGCTATTTTGAGAAATTAATTCAGGACTATCTGTTGGATAACACACATACCTCTGTTGTTGTGCTGAGTCCGGAGCGGGGACTGACGGCAAAAAATGATGCTGCAGTGCGTGAAAAGCTCCGTGCATACAAAGAATCACTTTCAGAAGAAGAGATTGGGGCGCTGATCGAACAGACTGCGAAGCTGCGTGCATTTCAGGAAACACCTTCCACCAGGGAGGAACTGGAGAAGATACCGATGCTTGAACGTTCTGATATAGGCCGCAAAGCCATGCCGTTCCAGAATACGGAATATACCTGGAATGGAACGACGGTACTTCATCATGATGTTTTCACGAATGGAATTGCGTATCTGAACCTGCTGTTCGATATCAGCAGAGTGGACCGGGAGGATATCGGCTATCTTGGGATTCTGAAATCTGTTCTCGGCATGGTGGATACGGAACATTATTCCTATCAGGATCTGAACAATGAGATCAACTGCAATACAGGGGGGATTTCTGCCGGTCTTAATGTATATCCGGTGCTGGAAAAAGAAAACACGATCCGTGCATTTGCGGGCATCCGGGCACGGGTACTGTATGACCGACTTCCGTTCGCCGTTGATATGATGGAAGAGATACTTTTTGCCTCGAAGATTGACGATGACAAACGTCTGTATGAGATTCTCGCAAAGCTGAAATCAAGGCTCTCCATGCAGCTGACTTCTGCAGGCCACTCTGCGGCAGCAGGCCGTGCACTTTCCTATCTGTCACAGATCAATGCATTCAATGATGCAGTCAGCGGTATTTCATTTTATCAGCTGGTGGAGCGTCTGGAGAAGAATTTTGATACCGAGAAAGAGGCACTGAAGGAGAAGCTGAAAGAACTGTGCAGAGAGCTGTTCCATTCAGACGGACTGTTTGTCAGCATGACAGCGGATCAGGAAGGACTGGAACTTCTGCGGGAACCGCTGCTTGCATTCATGAGTCGTCTGCCGAAAGCGCAGACACCGGTGAAGGAGAACTGTCTGATACTGGAAAAGAAAAATGAAGGATTTATGACACCGTCGCAGGTACAGTATGTGGCGCGCACCGGCAATTTTGTCCGGAAAGGTTTTGAATATAATGGAGCACTGCGGATCGCAAAAGTGCTCATGAGCTATGATTATCTGTGGACGAATATCCGTGTCAGGGGTGGAGCATACGGCTGCATGAGTGCTTTCGGACGGACCGGAGATTCTTATTTTGTATCTTACCGTGATCCGAATCTGGGAAAAACGAATGAGGTGTATGAAGGTGTGCCGGAATATCTGGAACAGTTCACGGCAGATGAGCGTGAGATGACGAAATATATTATCGGTACAGTGAGTGAGCTGGATACACCGCTGAATCCTGCGGCAAAGGGAAGCCGTTCTCTGAATGCGTATTTCAGCGGCATTACACTCGAACAGGTACAGCAGGAGCGTGATGAGATTCTTGGTGCGGTACAGGACGATATTCGTGCGCTGGCTCCGTATGTGCGTGCGATCCTTTCGGATGATGCACTGTGCGTGATCGGGAATGAAGAGAAGATCCGGGCAGAGAAAGAACTGTTCGGTACGATCCTGACGCTTACGAATCACGGCGAAGAGGATGAGGAATACGAGGAAGTATAAAGAGGAGAAGCTATGGAAAATGCAAAATTCAAGTCGGGATTTGCGACGCTGATCGGACGTCCGAATGTCGGAAAATCCACATTGATGAATCATCTGATCGGACAGAAGATCGCGATCACATCAAATAAACCGCAGACAACACGCAATCGGATTCAGACGGTCTATACTTCAGAGGAAGGACAGATCGTATTCCTTGATACACCGGGGATCCATAAAGCAAAGAACAAACTGGGCGAATACATGGTCAATGTGGCGGAGCGTACACTGAAGGAAGTGGATGTTGTGCTCTGGCTCGTTGAACCGACCGATTTTATCGGAAAGGGTGAACGCCATATTGCAGAACAGCTGAAAAAGGCAAATGTACCGGTCATTCTGATCATGAACAAAATTGATATGGTTGATAAGAACAGACTTCCGGAATTTATGGACGGGTATCGGGAAATCTTTGATTTTGCAGATATTATTCCGGTATGCGCGCTGCGCGGCGTGAATATGGACCGTGTGATCCGCGCGATCTTCAAATATCTTCCGTATGGACCGAAATTTTATGATGACGATACCGTGACAGATCAGCCGCAGCGTCAGATCGCAGCCGAGCTGATTCGTGAGAAGGCACTTCGCTGCCTGGAGGAAGAGATTCCCCATGGAATTGCCGTGTCGATCGAGCGGATGCAGGAGAGACCGGGCGGTGATATCATGGATATCGAGGCAACAATCATCTGTGAACGTGATTCTCATAAGGGTATTATTATCGGAAAGGGCGGTTCCATGCTGCGTAAGATCGGTTCGCAGGCCCGCCGGGATGTTGAAAATATGCTTGAAATGCAGGTGAATCTGCAGCTTTGGGTAAAGGTGAAGAAGGACTGGCGTGACAGCGATTTTATGATCAAGAACTTCGGATATGACAAGAAGGATCTGCAGTAAGCCGTACGGAAATCGGTGAAGCCGGAACAGAATCCGGGGTGAGATTGCCGGGAAACTGTTTCAGATCCGAGGGAGTCCGGGATACAGAAGGATGGAGGAGAATATGAGTGAACCGCTCAGAGTGACCGGCATGGTACTGTCTGCCGTTCCGTCAGGGGAATATGATAAACGACTTGTCCTTCTTACAAAGGAGCGCGGAAAGATCACAGCATTTGCACGCGGTGCAAGGAAGCCGAACAGTCAGCTGATGGCCGCGGCCAATCCATTCACATTCGGTGTGTTTATCGTATATGAGGGACGGACCGCGTATACACTGGTGCGTGCGGATATATCCAATTATTTTATGGATGTCAGAGAGGATTTTATCGGGGCATGTTACGGCTGCTATTTCATGGAAGTGGCGGAGTATTACACCAGAGAGAATCTGGATGGCTCGGAGGTACTGAATCTGCTGTATGCGTCACTGCGGGCGCTGATGAACGAAAAACTTGACCGGGAGCTTGTACGCTGCATTTTTGAGATGAAGGCCATGGTGCTGAACGGGGAATATCCGTATGAAGTGACAAATGACAACTCACTTCTGGAATCCACGCGGTATGCGCTGGCTTATGTCATACAGTCGCCCATACAGAAGCTGTATGCGTTCACACTTGCGCCGGAGGTATTCCGGGAGTTCCGCAGGGTGCAGGATTATTACAATCAGAGAAACATCGACCGCAAATTCAAATCACTGGAAATATTGAAGACCATGAAAAGTATCCCTTAGCAGGTAAACCTGCACAGTCTGCTGTTTCATTTTGTGTGTTTGCCAGGAGACAGTTCAGCCATACAGGTCTCAGACCGCCGTCTTTGACGGCTATATGCTGCATGGCAGCACATATCTGAGACTGCATGGGCGTTCCGCCCATACAAAATGAAAAGCATCCTTTAGCAGGTAAACCTGCACAGTCTGCTGTTTCATTTTGCTGTATGTCTGAACTGTTGTGACAAAACACAAATTTCGGGAAAAGAAATGGTTGAAAGAAAAAGTGTTTCTATGTATAATATATGGGATTTGTGAGGAGGAAGTATACCGTGGTATCGAGAAAAATAGTGACAGCAGCAGTGCTGTTTTCAGGGGTTATGCTGCTCGGCGGATGTGATATGCTGGAGCAGTTCGAACAGGATAAATGGATGCCGCAGGAGTCGAATGCCATTTCGATCAACGAGGACGGTACGATTACTGAGATTGTTCAGGAAGAGCTGGATGCGTCATATTATGATGCGGCGGAGCTTCAGAATATGATCACGGCGGAAGTACAGAATTATAATAAAGAGAATAGAGGAAGCGAAGAAGATGCGGCGGATCCGGTCACAGTCAAAAGCTATGAAGTGGATGACAGGAAGGTAACGCTGAAAATGGAATATGCTTCCGCACAGGATTATGCACAGTTTAACAATGTGGAGTTCTATTACGGTTCGCTGATCAATGCGCAGCTGGAAGGATATCTGTTTGATGTTACGTACAAGAAGGTGCAGGATGGTGTTGTGAAGAACTCTTCCGTATCCGGTACCGAGGTCATCAAAGAGATGGATGAACAGGTTCTGATCGCCCGTGCACCGCTGGAGATTCAGGTTCCGGGAAATGTGCTGTATACCAGTACGAATGCCGAAATTCTGGCTGCGGATGTTGTGAATGCAACAGGCGAGCAGGAAAAGGAGGAAGAGGAGGAAGGGTTGGTACTTCCATCCAATGCCGTATACAGAGCAGCAGAGGAAGAGACAACATTTGCCGAGGCTGCAGCTGCCAACCGCGTTTATATTATTTTTGAAATGGATTAATAAATGGAGGAGAAAAAGATGGAAAAGACAATGGAGAAAATTGTAGCCCTCGCGAAGGGAAGAGGATTTGTATATCCTGGTTCCGAGATTTACGGCGGACTTGCAAATACATGGGATTACGGTAATCTCGGTGTAGAACTCAAGAACAACGTAAAGAAAGCATGGTGGCAGAAATTTGTTAAGGAAAACCCGTACAATGTCGGTGTTGACTGTGCGATCCTGATGAACCCGCAGACATGGGTAGCATCCGGTCATCTGGGCGGTTTTGCTGACCCGCTGATGGACTGTAAGGAGTGCCATGAGCGTTTCCGTGCAGACAAGCTGATCGAGGATTACTGCAAGGAGCAGGAAATCGAGCTTCCGAAGCCGATTGATGCATTTTCTCAGGAAGAGATGAAGAACTTCATTGAGGACAACAACATTCCGTGTCCGACCTGCGGCAAGCACAATTTTACAGATATCCGTCAGTTCAATCTGATGTTCAAGACATTCCAGGGTGTAACTGAGGATGCCAAGAATACAGTATATCTTCGTCCGGAGACAGCACAGGGTATTTTCGTAAATTTCAAGAACGTACAGAGAACCTCCAGAAAGAAACTGCCGTTCGGTATTGCACAGATCGGTAAATCCTTCCGTAACGAGATCACACCGGGCAACTTTACATTCCGTACACGTGAGTTCGAGCAGATGGAGCTTGAGTTCTTCTGCCAGCCCGGAACAGACCTTGACTGGTTCCAGTACTGGAGAAGCTTCTGTATCAACTGGCTCAAATCTCTCGGAATGAAGGACGAGGAGATGCGTGTTCGTGACCATACACCGGAAGAACTGTGCTTCTACAGCAAGGGAACGACAGATATTGAGTTCCTGTTCCCGTTCGGATGGGGCGAGCTGTGGGGAATCGCAGACCGTACTGATTATGACCTGACACAGCATCAGAATGTTTCCGGTCAGGATATGACATATTTTGATGATGAGAAAAAAGAGAAATACATCCCGTACGTAATCGAGCCGTCACTGGGTGCTGACCGTGTGGTTCTTGCTTTCCTGTGCAGCGCGTACGACGAAGAAGAGCTGGAAGGCGGAGATGTGCGTACTGTTCTTCATTTCCATCCGGCACTTGCACCTGTCAAGATCGGTGTGCTTCCGCTGTCCAAGAAGCTGAACGAGGGTGCAGAGAAGGTATATACAATGCTGTCCAAGTACTACAACTGTGAATTTGATGACAGAGGAAATATCGGTAAGCGTTACAGAAGACAGGATGAGATTGGTACTCCGTTCTGTATCACATATGATTTCGAGTCAGAGGAGGACGGTGCGGTAACAGTACGTGACCGTGACACAATGGCTCAGGAGAGAGTAAAGATCGAGGATCTGAAGGCTTACTTTGAGGCAAAGTTTGAGTTCTGATTCTGTATTCACAGAAAGGGCAGGCAGCTCATTGTAAGAAGATAATTGCAGAGTAATTATGTTTATAAAAGCAGAATAGTGTAAAAGTTGCAGGAGCTGTCAATAAATGACTGAGTTCATTCGTGTGACAGCTCCTGCTTTGTGAAAAGTTTATGTGCACTTTGTTAAAAATGTATCGAGATATAGGTGAGATTTTTTGACAAAAAACAACAAAGATGAGCGAAAAAATCGATATGTTTGGGAAAAAATGCATAATAAAAACGACTATTTTCTTGACTGAGTCGGGAAATATGTTAGAATGGAATATATGGACGGCGGGAATTCTGTATCCTGCTGCAGATATGATACTATTTAGGAGGAATGTGTAACATGGCAAAATGGGTTTATATGTTTACGGAAGGTAATGCCGGCATGAGAAACCTTCTCGGCGGTAAAGGTGCGAACCTTGCCGAGATGACAAATCTTGGACTTCCGGTACCGCAGGGTTTCACGATCACAACAGAAGCCTGCACTCAGTATTATGAGGACGGAAGAAAGATCAATGATGAGATCATGGCTCAGATTATGGAAGCCATTGTGAAGATGGAAGAAGTAACTGGCAAGAAATTCGGCGACCTTGAGAATCCGCTGCTTGTATCTGTTCGTTCCGGTGCAAGAGCTTCCATGCCGGGTATGATGGACACGATCCTGAACCTTGGTCTGAATGAAGAAGTAGTAGAAGTAGTTGCCAAGAAAACAGGAAATGAGAGATGGGCTCGTGACTGCTACAGAAGATTTATTCAGATGTACTCAGATGTAGTTATGGAAGTTGGAAAGAAATACTTCGAAGAGCTGATCGATAAGATGAAAGCTGAAAAGGGCGTTACACAGGATGTTGATCTTACAGCTGAAGATCTGAAAGAACTGGCGAACCAGTTCAAGGCTGAATATAAATCCAAAATCGGTTCAGATTTCCCGGATGATCCGAAGGAGCAGCTGATGGGTGCCGTTAAGGCCGTGTTCCGTTCCTGGGACAATCCGCGTGCCAATGTTTACCGCCGTGACAACGATATCCCGTATTCCTGGGGTACTGCTGTTAACGTACAGGAGATGGCATTCGGTAACTGGTCTGATGAGTCCGGTACAGGTGTTGCATTTACACGTGATCCGGCTACAGGCGAAAAGAAACTGATGGGTGAGTTCCTGATCAATGCGCAGGGTGAAGACGTAGTTGCAGGTGTTCGTACACCGCAGCCGATCTCTGCACTGGCAGATGTTATGCCGGAGGTATTTGAGCAGTTCACAAACGTATGCAAGACTCTGGAAACTCACTATAGAGATATGCAGGATATGGAGTTTACGATCCAGGACAGAAAGCTTTTCATGCTGCAGACACGTAATGGTAAGAGAACGGCTCAGGCAGCGCTGAAGATTGCCTGTGACCTTGTTGATGAAGGCATGAGAACAGAGGAAGAAGCGGTAGCTATGATTGACCCGCGTAACCTGGATACACTGCTTCATCCGCAGTTTGATGCTGCTGCACTGAAGGCGGCTGTACCGATGGGAAAAGGTCTCGGTGCATCTCCGGGTGCTGCATGCGGTAAGATCGTATTCACAGCTGAGGACGCTGTAGAATGGGCAGCAAGAGGCGAGAAAGTTGTTCTGGTTCGTCTCGAGACTTCTCCGGAAGATATCACCGGTATGAAATCTGCTCAGGGTATCCTGACTGTTCGTGGCGGTATGACATCTCATGCAGCAGTAGTTGCACGTGGAATGGGTACATGCTGTGTATCCGGATGCGGCGACATTGCGATGGATGAAGAGAATAAGAGATTCACACTGGCCGGCAAGGAATTCCATGAGGGAGATGCAATCTCCATCGATGGTACAACAGGTAACATCTACGACGGAATCATTCCGACTGTAGATGCTCAGATCGCAGGTGAATTCGGAAGAATCATGGCATGGGCAGACAAGTTCAGAAGACTGAAAGTCCGCACGAATGCAGATACTCCGGCAGATGCGAAGAAGGCTCGTGAACTCGGTGCAGAAGGTATCGGTCTTTGCCGTACGGAGCATATGTTCTTCGAGGAAGACAGAATCGCTGCATTCCGTGAGATGATCTGTTCTGATACAGCAGAAGAGAGAGAAGTAGCTCTTGAGAAGATTCTTCCGTACCAGCAGGGCGACTTCGAGAAGCTGTATGAGGCTCTGGAAGGCAACCCGGTAACTATCCGTTTCCTGGATCCTCCGCTTCATGAGTTTGTTCCGACAGAGGAAGCTGACATCCAGAAGCTGGCTGAGGCTCAGGGTAAGACAGTAGAAGAGATCAAGGCAATCATCGATGGTCTTCATGAGTTTAACCCGATGATGGGTCATCGTGGATGCCGTCTGGCAGTCACATATCCGGAAATCGCAAAGATGCAGACCAAGGCTGTTATCCGTGCAGCTATTAATGTCCAGAAAGCACATGCTGACTGGAGCGTTAAGCCGGAGATCATGATTCCGCTCGTCGGCGATGTAAAAGAGTTGAAATATGTCAAGTCTGTTGTAGTTGCTACTGCAGATGCTGAGATTGCAGCAGCAGGCGTTGCACTTGAGTATGAAGTAGGTACAATGATCGAAATTCCGAGAGCATGCCTTACAGCAGATGAAATCGCTGCAAATGCAGATTTCTTCTGCTTCGGTACAAACGACCTTACGCAGATGACATTCGGTTTCTCACGCGATGATGCCGGTAAGTTCCTGGATGCATATTATGATACCAAGATCTTCGAGAACGATCCGTTTGCAAAACTGGATCAGACAGGTGTCGGCAGACTTATGGAAATGGCACTCAAGCTTGGCAAGCCGGTCAATGAGAACCTGCATGTAGGTATTTGTGGCGAGCACGGCGGAGACCCGTCTTCTGTAGAATTCTGCCACAAGATCGGTCTGGATTATGTGTCCTGTTCACCGTTCCGTGTGCCGATCGCGAGACTGGCAGCTGCACAGGCTGCAATCGCAGATGTGAGCAAATAATATATACCAAGAGATTCTATCTTGATACCTGGATTATGACTCGCGAAGATGTAAAGAGGTACATGAGTCATCATGAAATCTATACAAAAGCGAACAGGTTTAAAGATATAGTCATGAAAGTATATTTATGTACTAAATAATTAATGGGGAAGTGACGATAGTTGCTTCCCCATTGTTTCATTTAAGGCGAAATTGTTGATTAATTTCAATGATTTCGTCTTTTTTTTATTTATGGAATGAAATCGAGAAAAAATAAAAGAAAGGGAGGCTGCCATCAAGAGAATGTGTGCATTAAGAAAAAATGAGAGGAGGGATGCCTATGATGGTTGTTGTTACACATTTTATCGCAACAATGATTGGTGCGATGAGTGGTATGATTTGTATCTGTTTGATGCAGGCTTCAAGAGTTTATGGAGATGATTAAATAAAATAGGATACCTGAACAGGGAGGAATAACAGGAATGCTTAAAGTCAGGGTAATGGGTAATAAAGAAGAAATTCATTGGTTCCAGGAAACGTTGGCAAAAAATAAACAAATGGATTTAATAGATTTTTCTGATGTGTTTTCGTGTGCAAATACAAGGAAATATTACCGGGCATATTGCCAGGTACAAAAGAAAAATGAAATAAAAAACACAAAATAATAAAGGAGAACAACGGTATGAGTAGAGTGATATGTGTATGTAACCAGAAAGGTGGAACGGGTAAAACCACTACTGTAGCAAATTTAGGAATAGGACTTGCCAGAGCCGGAAAAAGAGTTTTATTGATTGATGGCGACAGTCAAGGATCATTAACAGCCAGTCTTGGTTATCGTGATCCGGATAGTCTTGATATTTCTCTTGCAGCGATTATGGAAAAATTGATCAATGAGGATGAAATGAATCCAAAAGAAGGAATACTCCATCATCCGGAAGGGATTGATCTGATGCCTGCTAATATAGAACTGGCTGCATTGGAGGTCTCCATGGTTAATATTATTGGAAGAGAACGTATTCTAAAAAACTATATTCAGTTGGTGGAAGATTCTTATGATTATATCATCACGGATTGTAATCCAAGTTTGGGTATGATTACGATTAATGCGCTGGCATGTGCAAACAGTGTATTGATTCCGGTACAGAGTAGTTTCCTTCCTGTAAAAGGACTTCAGCAGCTGATAAAAACAATTGGGATTGTAAAACGACAACTCAATGAGAAGTTACAGATTGAAGGAATTTTACTGACAATGGTAGATGGGCGAACATCATTCAGCAAAGATATTTGCGATATGGTGCGTGATACCTATGGCGATAAAGTACGTATTTTCAAAGAAAATATCCCACGTTCTGTTCGTGCGGAAGAAACTACTGCAGAAGGGGTCAGCATTTTTGTGCATGATAAAAATGGAAAAGTAGCAAGAGCCTATCAGGCACTGGCAGAGGAGGTGCTTGCAAATGAGCAGAAATAAAAGTGCTTCCAAGATAAATCTGACAAATTTCGATGAGTTGTTTCAACCCACAGTGCCGATGGATTTGGAAAAGAGTGTGAATGATAATCAGGTGTCTGAATTACCCATTGTCTTGCTTATGGACTTTGATAAACATCCATATCGTGTAGAGGATGATGAACGAATGCTGGAATTATCAGAAAGTATTCGTGAACAGGGAATCTTAAGTCCAATCGTAGTACGAAAAAAATCAGATATCTGTTATGAAATTATATCAGGACATAGGAGAAAGAGAGGTGCACAGCTGGCAGGACTCGAAACAGTGCCGGTTCTTATAAAAGATTTGTCGGATGATGAAGCAACTATAGCTATGGTAAATGCGAATCTTCAAAGAGAACATCTCTATCCAAGTGAGAAAGCAAAAGCCTACAAGATGAAATATGATGCAATGAAACATCAGGGCAAAAATGGCGGCAGATCTTTGAAAAAATTGGAAGAAGAATCCGGTGAAAGTCAGATGACCATTCATCGTTTGCTACGATTAAATGAATTGATAGATGAATTGCTTCAGTTTGTAGATACCGGAAGAGTTGGTTTGTCGCAAGCAG
Organism: Candidatus Choladousia sp.; assembly: GCA_045119335.1. Lineage (GTDB taxonomy): Bacteria > Bacillota > Clostridia > Lachnospirales > Lachnospiraceae > Choladousia. The sequence continues at coordinate 65,178 of JBGVDJ010000030.1, forward strand.
TGGATATTTCATATCTTTCAAAGGAAGCACAGGGCTGGGTATTGAATGCTATGCAGACGAATGGGGTCCGTATTACTATGAAACAATCAGCACGGTTAAAGGATTGTGCACAAAGAGGTGAATTATCTTCTGTTATGACTGCGCTGATTTTAGGTGGGAAGGACCGGGCTGCTAATAAAAAACAGATCACTCTTAGACGTGATAAGATTCGGTCATTTTTCGATGCAGATGTTACAGATGATTTTATTGAAAATACAATCTTCCAGTTACTTGAAAAGTGGAAAACGGAGGGTCAGTCAAAATGAGCTATTTAACCTCTGGTAATCCAGCTGTTGATCAGGTTGGTAGAATGAGTATTGTTGGAAATGTGGTACCGGCCAGCTGGTTTAAGACTATACTTACAGATAGTGGAAAACCATATTATTTGGCAATCATGATATTATCAGATATTGTTTACTGGTACCGACCTACGGAAATTCGTGATGAAAGAACGGGACAGCTTCTTGGTTGGAAGAAAAAATTTCATAATGATATGCTGCAAAGAAATTATACGGAGTATGCGAAACTTATGGGGGAAAGTGAACGTACTATTATTAGAGCTGTGGCACAGTTGGAACAATTAGGTGTAGTAATTCGGCACCGAAAAGATCTTACGCTGCAAGGTGGTATGATAGTTCGAAATGTTCTCTTTCTGGAGTTGAAGCCGGAACGGTTATACGAACTGACTTTTACGGATCATGTTATTACAGCAACGGAAAGTATTGAGGTTGACAGCTTGGTCAATGCTACTGACCAGAATTGTCGGGGAAGACTGACAGAATTTGTAAATACCCCTGACAGATTTGTCAGGAAGGTTGACCAGAATTGTCGGGGAAACTTGACAGAATTTGTAAGTATACCTGACAGATTTTGTAAGATGCCTGATCAGAATTGTCAGCATGGTCTGTCAAATTTGGCTATTACCCCTGACAGGATTGGCAACTCAAATACAAATATTAAAACAAATAATACTACAGAGAGTAATACATCCATCAATCCATCTATCGTAGACATAAAACAACCACAACAACCTAAAGATGAGATAGATGTGATGGATGAAGCGACTGCATACATCGAAATCATTAAAGAAAATCTGAATTATGATTTTCATAAAAAACACGATGATTTTTATACTTGGGAAATGTTTGAGGAGCTTTTCGAAATTATTTGTGATGTAGTATGCGTGAAAAGAAAAACAGTACGGATCAATGAAGAAGATTATCCATATGAACTTGTAAAATCAAAATATCTGAAACTGAATGAGGAACATATTTCTTACGTAATTGAATGTATGAGAAAAACGAATACTCCGGTTAGAAATATTCGAAGTTACATGATTACTACACTTTATAACGCACCAAATACGATCAATAATTATTACGGGAGAGCAGTACAGCAAGATCTCTACGGATAAGGTATTTGTTATTAGCTTGGTAAGAAGCAGGAGATAATATTTCGGTTCACTTGTTATCAACTTGATAACAGGTCAGTTTCAGATAAGAACGTGCCACTTGTTATCAAGTTGGTAACAGGTGAAGGAAAGGAATATGCTTTTGGAAGAATTAAGAACTGAAAAAGAGAATATTATGGTTATGTTTGAATACAAACCTTTTACAAGAGATCATCTGATCAGCTATCTGAAAGATATGCCGCTTCAGAAAAATTATCTCCGGGAAAGGCAGCATTCATTACAACAGGAGCTGAAGCAACTGGAAGAACAGAAAATCGTCAATGGTGAGAGCATCGAAGAACGTATCCAGATGTTTGCATACGGTTTCCATGGCAGCAATGATATTGGGGGTAGCAATAGTAATCACTATGATCCAGATACTTTGTTTAATCGATGGTATAAAATATATGAACCATATGAATCACACCGTCAGTTTTTATCAGATAGTATTCGGAAAATATTATATCAGCAGTGGCAGATGGAGTGTATTCATCAATGCGTAGACCAATTAGAACCTCGTCAACGGGATGTGATTTTACATATCTATATCCAAGGCGAGAAAGTGTTACCGTATTGCAGGGCGCAACAACTGGGGCATAACAGTTACAATCTTTTGAAGGAAACGGCTCTTGAGAATCTGCTTCTTTCTTGTAATAGGCAACTCTTGCTTTTGAAACAGAATATGGAGGAATGGAATGCGGAAATTACTGGTATTGCTAACCGGATGTTTTCTGGTAGCGGGCATTATCGGAATGCTTCTTGTTTATAGTGGATATCGTAAGGGACAAACAGAATATGCTGATCTGGTCAGCGTATATTATAAAAAAGATGATCGAAGTAAGATTTCTGTGAAGAATACAGAAGCGCAAATAGTAGAGAATGAAGTACAGTTGCCGGCGGATGCACCTCTGCCGGCAACAATTGATTTTTACAGCTTAATGCAGATCAATGAAGATATTGTTGGTTGGATTGATATTCCTGCTATAGATATTTCATATCCGATACTACAGGGAAAAGATAATGAGTATTATCTGCATAGGGATATATATAAGGAATATCTATATGCAGGCAGCATATTTATGGATGCGAATAATAATGATGATTTCCAGAATTTTAATACAATCCTGTATGGTCACAATATGCGTGATGGAAGCATGTTTGCTAAATTAAAGGATTTTCAGCAGAAAAATGTATTAAGTAGCTGCCCGTACTTCTGGATTTATACAAATCAGGGAAGTATTTTATATAGAATATTCAGTGTTCATCTTGCAGAGAACGAAAGCACCACCTATACCATATGTTTGGCAATTGCAGAAAAATATTATGAGTGGTTTCAGAATATGAAAGATTCCAGTGTTGTACAAGCTAATATTACAGAACAAGAATTAACGCCGGTAGTAACTTTATCAACTTGTACAGGGGATAACCAGATAAAACAGGTTGTACAAGGGGTACTGGTGTACAAGCATATCAATATGCCTGATAATTAATAGTGTAGAAAAAAGATGTAAGGTTTAGTATAATAAAGTGTAATCATGATGGAATGGAGGAGAAGTTCATGGTTAGTTTAGGAACATTAACTGAAGTAAAAGATTTAAGAGAGGTGTGGCCGCACGAGGCTCATGACTTTACTCCCTGGCTTGCAAAGAATATAAGTGTATTAGGTGATACAATTGGAATCGACATTAGCATAGAAGAAACTGAATCATCGGTGGGGGTTTTTAATGTGGATATTTTTGCTTCTGACGCTGATACCGGTCGTAGGATAATTATAGAGAACCAATTAGAAGAGACAGATCATGATCACCTTGGAAAACTTATAACATATGCTTCTGGAAAAGATGCTGAGTTGGTGGTATGGCTTGTTAGAAAAGCAAGACCGGAACATAGAGCAGCAATCGAATGGTTGAATAACCACACTGATGAGGGTGTAGGCTTTATTCTTTGCGAGATTAAAGTCTTTAGAATTGGTAATTCTGAGCCGGCGCCAAAGTTTGAAATTATAGAACAACCAAACAACTGGGTGAAAGAAATGAAGAAGCCAACTGGATCCGTATCAAGAACAATTCTCCCTAAGATAAAAGATATGCTTCAGTGGGGGGCTGTAGCTGCTGGGGATATTCTTGTTGTTAAAGGTGGCACAGAGGAAGCTGAGCTTCTTCCTAATGGACATGTGATTTATCAAGATGAAGAAATGTCAATGCAGAAGTGGCTTAGAAAAATAACAGGATGGCAGTCTGTTGAAACATATACATTTGCCATTCACAAAGCAACAGGTAAGAGTTTATCCCAGATTCGAAGAGAATACATGGGTGATAATGAATATTAATTAGAGAAAATGTAAAATAATGATTGACAAAAATAAGTGTACGTAATATGATGATCTATCACGCAGAGAGCTAAAAACCTACCGCACATTATTCTAGGAGTTATTTCCGGAAAGGAGGTATGGTTATGGATGTTAAAGTCGTTTTAGACTGGAAGTCTTTTTTGGCTCTTGGCGGTTCTGCTGTAGCAGTCATTCTTGCTTGCAAGATTGATGCTGATGCTGCAGAACGTGTATCGGCTCATGTAGTTGATGCAGGTAAGGAGTTAATGATTGCTAGTAATAGCAATCATTAACTCGATATTAAATGTGGTGCACATAATCAATGATTATGTGTTTTTTTATTTAAAGGGTGAAATTCAAATGATATATGATGAAGAAGCATATATTTCAGAAGAGCAACAACATGATTTTGATCTGTTAGTGAGACTCTCAAATGAAATTGAGAAACAAATAAATGTAAATAGAAGTGCGGCTATAGAGATGTTGTTGGATGAATCAGTAACGGTTATGAAGAAAAAATCTGTATTAAAGGATTTTATCAAAACCAGAATAGATTTTGAGTCTCAAATACTGAAATTGGATGGTATTGAGTATTCATATAAAGAGTTCCTTCAGTTGGCAAAAAAGCTATTTGATGATAGTTCCTTTCTGGGAAATGATTCTCCATATGTAATGAATGGATTGGCATTTTATGAAAATAGTATAGCATTTGAGGATGTAATATTGGCTTTTCACAATTATCGTTTAGGACACGAAGAAGGGGACTTATGGTGGTTAAGTTTGATTCTTTGTACATACATATATAATGTACTTTCGATGAACACCATATATAAATCTGTGTCATATAACGTTGAAGAGATGTATGTAGAATTAGGAAAGCTTTCTGAATATGTTATAGACTTCTGGAATAAGTATTTAAAAGATGCAGAAACTTATCAATCCAGTACTAATTCGGAATTTTGCGCAAGCCGTGAAAAATGCAACTATACCAAGAAATGAAGCTGCACATGGATTACAAAGTTTAGGAGAAGCAGATGTTAGGAAAGATAAGATTATTATTTATGATGAAACCAATATAAAAGATATTCTTAATTTCAAGAATTTGCTGTATGCATTTTTAGAGTTTTATAAGTGATAATGGGTAGGTCCAATTTGATGAAAAAACTGTTAGATGCAAAACCTTAAATGATATAGTAATTTGCTTGTTACCAACTTGATAACAAGTTTGGGAACATGCGGGAAACAATGGGAAAGGCTAGGAAAATCAAGGAAACGAAAGCTGCGGAAACCGTGATACAATGATAGTGATATAAAATATCTGCTGTACACAGGCAGGGAAAAGGCGGAGAAATCCGTCTTTTTCTATGCCTTCTTTTGTGAAGGAAAGGAGGGGGAGTCGCGGCATCATATAAAGAACGGCGATAGGTTTATATTAATATCGATATTAGTATGAAGGAGACACAGCGTGAAAGAAAAAGCGATTAATTTACGAAGACCACTGTTGTTTATTCTAGCTGTGGCAATGGTGATGATGAATCTGTTCAGTGCAGGAGTGGTATTTGCAGAGGAAACAGAAAGCATGGTATCTTATGCTGATGATGAGGAAACAGATCAGACCTTGCTTGAAACCGAAGCATCACTGTATCGCGTGAATCTTCCTTATCTGGAAGGCTGTTTGTATTCTTACGATCAGACGCACAGGTATGTTCCGGAAGACGTTACGTCAGAAGAGCACCAGGATATTATTCTGAATTACAAAAAGGACGAAGAAGTAAAATTGGAAATACTCACGTCCGATCAATATGAGGTGGCAGATCTGCACCTTTATAATAGACAGATTGATGAAAATACTCCTGAAAATGAGAAGGACAGACAAGAACCAGCTTATACATGGGATCCTCAGACCGGTAAGCTGGATTTTTTTATGCCTGAAGAAGATCTGTTTTTGGAATTAAAAATTGTAGAGAAAGAAACAGAAGTGCAAACAGAGTATCAGGTACCGATTACTGAAAATGCGAATGAGTATACAGTGTTCGATGAGCAGGAAGACCAGGGCCTGGACAGTAACTATGAAGAAACCTATGCTGGAGAAACCTATGATGATGGATCTGCATCAGATGTTTTTCTAGAATCTACAGTAGAGTCTCAGGAAAATGACGGAAATATTCAGCCGGATACTTCTTTTCAGGAAGAACCAGAGAAGCCGCAGTCTTATGAAATGGTTATGGAAATGGATGGTATGCCGACGCAGGGAAGCATTATCCAAATGGAAACGATGACTATTCCATTTGACACATGGGATTTTGATCCGGAACATGATTACACCAATATTACGTTTAGTGCACAGGAATATGACATTACTTATATTTCTGATGACATTGATTATGTGACACCAGGAGTATATAGCTGCATTTACCGTATTCAGCAAAGAGACACAGAACGTTTTTGGTATGCGCTTCGACCTGTAAGAGTTGAGGCAGAAACTGTTTCAGAAGATATGACAGAAAATGTGGTAATAGAAGATAACCAGGAAAATATTTTGGAAGAGTATCAGGAAAGCGCATCTTTACAAGAAGAAGGCATTGAAACAGAGGCGAACAATGTAGCTGATGAAATTGAAGAAGTGACAGAAGATACAAATTTGGACACCGCATCTGATGAGGATTTTGTGTTGGCTGAAATCATCGGAACTACTTTTGATTTGTACAAGGTAAATGCGGATGATGTATCAGAAAAGCTGGAAGGTATCAAGTTCCGGTTGTTCTCTACAGCAGATGTAGAAGCTGAAAAAGTGCGCCAGATTGCGGAAGCAGTGGAGGCACTTCGTAAAGAACAGCAGGCGGTAGAGGCTTCTGCTAATATTGCAGCTGCAACAGAGCTTGGAAAACTACTTCAAGAATATGATGTGCAAGCAACAGTAATTCGTGAAGAACACGCACAGAAATTTCTGGATTATCAGGCTGAAGGACATACTGAGGAGGAAATTCTGGCATATCAGCAAAGCAATGACACATTACTTCAGACGCAGCTTCAGGCAAAAAAGGGTGAGTATGAAGAAAAAATCCTTGCATTAATGGCTGAGCAAAAAGAAACAGTTAAGACATTGGCTGCCGAGCATGAGCAGGCGGTAATAGATCTGGAAAAGAAGATGATGAGTGAACTTCAGATTTCTGAAGATCAAATTGCTGGAAGCGAGTATGTGACTGATGCCGAAGGACATATTCATCTGGAAAAACTGATTGCAGGAACAACATATTTTCTATATGAGATCAGCACGATTCCAGGATTTAACCTGGACACAAACCGGTATGAATTCGAAGTAGATCAGGATGGCCTGATCAATGGAGAGAAAAACTATTCTATGACTGTTACGAATCAGCCAAACCATTTGGAAATATCGAAGAAAACGGAAGATGGCAAAATGTTATCTGGAGCCAAAATGGAGGTCAGAAGTATCAACGAAGATGGAAGTGAAACAATCATCGATTCATGGGAAACAGATGAAAATGCACATTTGATCAGTGCACTTCCGGCTGGAAATTACAGATTGATAGAATTGGAAGCACCTGCAGGTTATGCAGTAGCACCAGAGATTTCATTTGCAGTATCTAATTCCATGGAAACACAGAAGATTGATATGGTGGATGATCATTTGGTGGTGCATGTCACAAAGAAAGATATTGCCACGGATCAGATGTTATCTGGAGCAGAGCTGGCAGTGAAAGATACAGGTGGCAATGTGGTAGCGCAGTGGATTTCTACAGAAGAAACTTATTCTGTAAATCTTTTGGAAGGTGAGTATGTACTTACAGAAGTGACAGCACCGGAAGGCTATGTAAAAGCTGACGATATTCATTTCATTGTAAGTAGTGAGCGAAGCGAACAGGATCTTGTGATGTATAGCTATCCGAAGACAAAAGTAGTAATTACGAAGCTTGATGCAGAAACACAAAAAGCAGTTTCAGGTGCGTTACTTGGAATTTATGGATCTGATGGAAGCGAAATTGGAAAGTGGGTTACTACAGAAACGCCATACGAACTACTAATGAATCCAGGAGAATACACTTTAAGAGAACTGGAAGCACCGGCAGAGTATGTATCTGCAGAGGATATTACATTCAAAATTCAGCCAGATAGTTATAAGGAAATAAAGGCTATTACGATGGTAGATACACCGATCAGAGTAACGATTTCGAAAAAGGATCTTATTACTGGAGAGGAAATCCCAGGTGCAAAATTGAGGATTACTGACAGTGAAGGACAGGTAGAAAAAGAATGGAAGAGTGATAAAGAGCCAGTAGAATTTATACTTGCAAAGGGCACACATACATTATCGGAGATTTCTGCACCAAAGGGCTATGAGGTTGCTGATGCAGTGACGATTGAAGTACTGGATACAGCTGAGGAACAGAACTTCACGATATATGATATGCCGATAGATGAACTTGTGAATCTTACTGGAAAGAAAAAAGAAATCACCTCTACGGGAGAAATGCAAGTAACCGGAGGAATTCAGAGTAGTTCAGGTAATGGAAAAAACTTCATTTCTTCTGCTGTAAAAACAGGAGATTTTAATCGTTATTTACTTCCGGTTATTCTTGTATCCGGTGGAATATTAATGGGAATGGTACTTTTCATTACAAGAAAGAAACAGAAAAAGTAAGAAAGGATGATGACTATTGAAAAAAGATTATAAGAAACGTCAGAGAATCCTGACTGCAGTGATGCTGTTTGGAATTTTGCTGATCGGAACTTGTCCAGCTGTATATGCTACCGAAGCTGGCGATATCACAGCAAAAATTGATGCACTAAAAGAATTAGTTCTTGGAATTGTACAGTCAGCCGGAGCAATTGTACTTCTCTGGGGCATATTTGAATTTGCTTCTGCATATCAGTCGCATGATACAACACAGCAGACGGCATCATTGAAAAAAGTAATTTCCGGAATTTTGATGGTAGCTGCAGGAACAATTGTAAGTATCGTCAGCTAAGGGAGGTATGCTATGGGCCTGATAGAAAGCGCTGGCACCATGATGCTGAACCTTGCAGGAAAAATGATGAAGATTGGGTATAGTGGCTGGAAAGGTTGCATGGACATTACGAACCAGATTCTTGTGCAGAATCCGAATGGCAGCGCAGCTTGGGATGTAGTGGGGCCTTCGTCTGGCATATACACACTTATGTCTACGATAGGTGCTTCCCTGTTGGTATTGTATTTTGTACTGGGATGGTTGAATGAATCCATTGATATCCGTAATAACTTTACGCTGGAAAACATGTTCCGCTTTTTTGTGAGATTTGCAATTACTGCCACACTTGTATCATCGGCCGCTAGTTTATCGACAGGAATTATCGATTGCTCAGTAGCCATGGTGACGCAGGTGGCAGATGCCAATGCACAAAATATGGAAGAAGTTGGAGATGTATTTTCCAGTGTAAAACTTGCCTTGGAAGATGAAGGTGATGAAGATGGCTGGATGATCGTAATCTGTGGCATGATCTGTCTGTTATTGTCTATCTTTGCGTCTGTAATTGTTATCATCAATGAGGTGAAAATTATCATTACGGTTATGCAAAGGATATTTAAGCTTCTAATAGCAGTGCCATTTGCACCGGTATCCCTTGCAGGTTTTGCAGGTGGTCGTGAATTTAGTCAAACGGGTATTGCCTGGATAAAGACTTTTATTGGTTATGCATTGGAAGCCGTAGTGATTGCTGTTGCACTGCAGATCAGTCTGTCCTTGATGGGAAGTCTGAGTATTGTATCCGGTTTAACCTCTGACAGTCCTGATGTTATATACTATATTACGTTTGCAGTACTAAGTGTAGTAGATAGCTGCCTGCCAATGATCGCTGCAAATGCATGCACCAGCGGCGCAGAAAATATCGTAAGACATGTGCTGGGAGTAGGTTGAGCATTATGAAAAATAGGTTTTTACAAATTGTAAAGTTCTTATTTGGATTACTGCTTTTTTTGATAGGGCTTGGCATTTTCTTTTATCCCACCTATAGAGAATGGAAGACAGGAAAAATTATGGAATCTATAGGAAAGGAATTTCAGCAGGAAAAAATGATTGAAGATACAGAAAATGAAGATAAATCAGTGCCGAATCCTATACCTGAAACAGAAAACTTAGCAAAAACTGAGATTCCGGAAGAACTACAGACGCTATTCGCATCCGAAGCAGATTCTATTCAGTTATATCAGGAAATGGAGCAATATAATCGAAATCTTCTGATAGAGGGGCAGACCATTTTGGATGCGTGGAGTTTTAAGCAAAATCCAATTGATCTTTCAGGACTACAAAGCAGCTCTGGTGCAATCGGAACAATAGAGCTTCCAGATATAGATCTGAAATTACCACTTTATATCGGAGCATCTGAAGAAAATATGAGCAAAGGAGCTGTTGTTCTTGGTGAAACCAGTATGCCAATTGGAGGAATGAATACCAATTGCGTAATCTGTGCGCATCGTGGATGGAGCGGTAGTGCTTATTTTCGAGATATTGATCAGCTAAAAACAGGTTCCCGGATCATTATTCAGAATCCTTGGGAAAAACTTGTTTACGCTGTTACCGGAACAGAAATCATTCATGCAACTGAGATAGAGATATTAAACTTGCAAGAAGGGAAGGATATCGTTACCATTTTTTCCTGTTATCCATATATGTCTGTGGGAACACCATATCGTCTGGTGATTTTTTGTGAAAGAATACAGGAAGAAACAGAAACCATGGCATATGTACAAGAAACGGAAGAACTCACTGTCAGGGAAATGATAGATGAGGAATTGAAAGAAAAAGAAATCGTAATTGAGGAAACGTTTATGGAAGAAGTTTCGGAAAAAGAAGATAAAGCACGTATAATCGTGCCGCTTATTTGTGTATTTCTATTCATTCTTATTCTGTTATCCCGATCAAAAAATAAAAAGTAAGGGACATGATCCAAATGAACAAACAGAAGAATTGTTAAAATAACGCGAAAGGGGAACAATTTCTATGAAAAAATTGATTATGAATTTAAGTGCAATGATGCTCTCTGTTGTGTGTGCAGCATCCTGTATCCTGCCGACTGTGGCAGCAACCAATGATATCATTGATACTACAAGAAGCGCATCTGTTACCATCCACAAATATGATATGACGGCGGCAACCAATGATGGCATTGATATCTATCAGTATACTGCGAATGGAAAACAGGATACAGCGGCTGAGGCAACGCTTCAGGATTATGTGATCGAAGGCGTTGAATTTACATATGTAAAAGTAGGTGATATTCATACAGAAAGCGTGAATGGAAATGTGAAGATTATGTATGATATCCCATCTACATTGGAGTCAGCTCTTAGTATCACTGATGACAGAGGTGATCATAAGCATACTTCGGACGAACTGAACAAAGCACTTGCTGATACGCTTGCAGACAATACAGCAGGAAAAAATATCCTGGAAAATTATATTGCTTCTGCTAACGGTTCTACAAAGATGCCGCTTACGAAAGCAGACGGAACAACATCAGCAACCGGTCTTCCGGTAGGTCTTTATATGTTTGTGGAAACAAAGGTTCCGGCAAATGTACACACTACAGTAGATCCATTCTTTATTTCCCTGCCGATGACAGACAATGAAGGGAATGACTGGTTTTATGATGTAAATGTTTATCCGAAAAATCAGACAAACATTCCGGATCTGGACAAGATGGTAAGACAGCATGATGATGCAGCTCTTTATAATAAAGCAGAATACGCAGACATTGCCACCGGTTCTGAGGGTGATGTGATGGATTATATTTTTGTCAGCCATCTGCCGAAGATCACATCAGAAGCTACTTACCTGACACAGTATACTTTTGTCGATAAGATGGACAAAGGTCTGACTTATAACAAAGATGCGGCTATTTATTTTTATAACAACGAAGCGGATGCAAGGGCGAATAACACTGCAAATGCAATCAAAACATGGTCTCATGGAAGTGCTGCATTTACAGAAACTTATGAAGGTGCTAACAGTGAATGGAATCAGATGACAATCGCGCCAACCCGTGAAGGTCTGAAAGAAATCGATCCGAACCTTTCCCAGTGTTGGCTCGTAGTAGCTTATTCTGCAACTGTAAATTCAGATGCAACTGTTGTACTTGGTGATGCAGGAAATACAAACGATGTAAAACTTGCCTGGAAGAGAACAAGCATGGATTATGTGGATACTTTGGAAGACAGATGCCGTATTTACACATTTGGTCTTAATCTGACAAAAGAATTTACAAATTCCAGTACAAAAGGGGATCCAACAAAGGTTCAGTTTGTATTAAAAAATGAATCTGATGGACATTATGTAACTGCAAAGAAATCCGAAGATGGTATCTATTATGTAACAGATGCTATAAAGGGAGCGAAGGAAGAAGAAGGGACTGTATTTAGTCCAAATGGAAGCGGAAAACTGATCATCAATGGACTGGAAGCAAATACTTATGTGCTAACTGAAATCCATACTTCTGCAGGTTATGCACTTCTGAAAGAGCCAATCACTGTGGATATCAGATGTACTGTTGATGATTTTACACCGTCCCAGACAACACTTTATGACAGCAAAGATATCAGTGGAAATCAGCACAAAAATATGATCGAGGTAAATGGCGACAGAGCAAGTGCTACAGTAGACAGTAATAATACGGCTATGAGCGTGGATGCTGTGAAGAATGTAACTTCAACTAATGCACGGGTAGATATGACTGTTGTAAATACCGCTACTTTCGAGCTTCCTCAGACAGGTGGTTTTGGAACCATTCTTTTCACAATTGCAGGATGTGCAGTAGCATTTGCAGGAGTACTTGTACTTAGCAAAAAATCCAAAAAAGAGGCATGATCTTTATGAGAAAACAGGACATCAAAAAAATACTTCTGGTGTTCCTGCTTTTTTTAGTCTCTTTTGGTCTGATCCTGTATCCATTCATTGCAAATTACGTGTTCGAACACCGAACGGATTCTGTGGTGCATGCAGTAGAAGAGAATGCAGAAAAGATTGATAATTCCACGCGGATATCTCAACTGAAAATGGCAGGAGAGTACAATGAGACTTTAGCCAGTGGGCATGTGCAGCTGCAGGATCCTTTTGTTGGGGACTTTACAAATGATATGGTAAATGAATATGAAAGTTTACTGTGTATGACAGAAGATGGTGTGATGGGATTCGTGGAAATCCCATCCATCGATGTCTCACTGCCAATTTATCATGGAACGGCGGAACAGACACTGGAAGTCGGGGCAGGACATTTAGAGGGTTCTTCACTTCCGATTGGAGGAATAAGTACCCATAGTGTGATCACTGGGCATACGGGACTTAGCAATGCAAAATTATTTACCGATCTGGTCGCATTGGAAAAGGGCGATATCTTTTATCTTCATATTTATGGGGAAAAGCTTGTTTATGAAGTGGATCAGATAAAAACGGTACTGCCCTATGAATTGGAGGATCTTGCGATCATGCCAGGAAAAGACTACTGTACATTGGTAACCTGTACTCCGTATGGTGTTAATACACATCGTTTGTTGGTACGAGGGCAGAGAACAATAGCTGCAGAGAACACGGAAGAGAAAGAAGTATTTCGTGCGAAAGCTGTGGAATCAAAATGGATGCAGGAATACAAGAGAGATCTTTGTATCAGTTTTGCATTGTTTGGTACAGCAATGATTTTATTTTTGATTGTCCGGGGTATTCAAAAGCACCGGAAGGAGGATAAGACTATATGAAGATAAATGTAAAAAAGATCACTTCTGTTACATTATTAACTTCTTTAATATTGACTAATATTTCTTCACCCATCATGTCTGCAACAGCCGGTGTGATGGAAAGTGAAAACGTGGTTGTCAATGCAGAAGAAATGGAAGTTTCGGCAGCGGAAACATTGACAGAAGAATTAGCAACAAAAGAGGATTCCGGTTTAGAAAGCAGTATTATGCTCGCAGAAGAAGCGGAATCCCAGATAACAGAAATATCTGAAACAGAGAATGTTTCGGAGCAGACCGCTGTAGTCACAGAACATTTTGGTGAAACAAAATCAGAAGGGGTTATAGAAGAAAATCAGACAGACTCTATGGAAAACGTAATCGCCGGAACGGATGCTTCGGAAGTTGAGACAGAAAGTCAGGAAAACACAGAAGATTCTGCTTTTCATGAAACGGAGTCCGAAACAGGAAATAGTTCTGAGACGGTTGCTGAAACAGAAAGTATAAATGAAACAGAGACTGTAACAGAAGTGGAAACCGAATCAGAGAAAAATGCTGAAGGCGAAAGTGATGCCGAAACAAAAATGGAAAGTGAAGCGCTTGCTGAGCAGAATCATGATATTCAGGTCAAACTGGAGTTAGTAGCGACAGAAGCTTCAGCAGGAACAATCCACGAAACTCTGCAGGGGGATGCACAAGAAGTGAAAATCACCGTAGTGAACCCAACGGAAGAAGAAATGAAATTCCGGCTATATTTTTGGGATTACAGTGGCGAGGAAAAAAATGGAAAAAATATTCCTAATGAGCTTTTGACGGATCCTTGTGAAGAATTGGAAATTCCGGCATTGGGAGAAGGAGAGCATTTTTCTATTTTTCTTACAGGATCAGAAGATGTAATATCTGTAGAATGTACACTTCATGAAGAATGGCAGGAAGAATTTATGACTGCCAGATATTTGGATGTAGTGATTCCATCAGGATATACCTGGGAAGATTTGGTAGCTGTTGAGAATGAAATGGCAGAAACAGTTGTTATCGATCCGATTATTGTAAGGGATGATACTCCAGAATTAGAAAGTGTGGTCCTGACATGGAATGAACGAGAACGTATAGAAGCAACAGAAAATGCGGAAGAGCAGGTGAACGAAGTTACTGATATAACGGATGAAGAAACTGGTATCACAGCTAATGAAGAACCTATTGCAGAATCAGATGCAGAGGTAATTTCAGAGGAAACCGAAAAATCAGAGGAACCAGAAGAAGGAGCTGAAGAAACGGAGCAGCTTGCTATGATTTTAGATGATCTGAATCCGGCAGATTTTGCTTCCAAAAAACTGATTGTCATGTGCAGTGATGCATCTAAGATTTTGGAAATGGATCAGGTGATTGGATGTTATGAAAACATTTATCTGATCGAATATAAGACAGTGGAAGAATGTATGGAAGCATATGTTTATTACACAGAAACTGCGGATGCAGTAGAGCCAGATACATTTATGGAAATTGCTTCAGATGAGGTAAATGAAGTAGATGAATCAGCAGGAACAATAGATGAAACAGAAAATACGATCACAGAGGATAATCCAATTACAGCGCTTTCCAATACGGAGGGCGCTGCTGTTCTTTCTGATGGGCAGACGAGAGTGATCGCACTTCTTGATACAGGAGCTTCGGGATCAGCAAATGTGATAAGCAGGGTCTCCCTGATTGATGATGTTCTGGAGGGACATTCTCACGGAAATGCTATGGTGAAAGCAATCACGTCTCAGAATCCGGATGCACAGATTTTATCCATCCGAGTAATGGGGAATGATGGACGTGGAACGGTATCGGCAATTGTTGCTGGTATGGAGTATGCAATGGAAAATGGAGCATCTATCATCAACTTATCGCTTTCATCTGCAAAAAATAGTCTAAATGCAGTCTTGGAAGCAGAGATTCAGAAAGCAGTATCTATGGGGATCATTGTAGTAGGAGCAGCTGGAAACAATGCAGCTGATGTCATGAATTATATGCCGGGATCTGTGGGAGCGGCTTATATTATCGGTGCCTGCAATGAGTATGGTGTCCGTATTTCTTCATCGAATTATGGTTCAACAGTAGATTATAACGTGATCGCCGGAACGACTTCAGAAGCTGCGGCGAAATTCAGCGGCTGTGTTTCTCTTTCTGGTATAGGTGGTATTGTGATTAACGAAGGCGTTGTGTATACGACGGATTACGTTGCGGCTACTCCGGATACTGAAGGTGAAACCGAAGAAACTGAGGATGGGACAGTAGAAGATGAAACGAATGATATGGAAGTGATAGATCCGGAGGCTGATATCCTGACAAAAGAGGAACTGGAGGATATGGCAGGAGAAGAAACGGAAGGAGCATATCCAGCGAAAGGTTCTTCTATTTCCGATACTGTAAAGATCTGGACAAAGGATGCGGCGTATGATTTTATTTCTTACAATCCTTATGAAGCAGATGAAAATGTATTGGTAAGCTGTAGTAGTGAAGTTCCTGAATTTACAGTAACTGCAGGAGAAAAAGTACAGATGGAATACATCTGCAGTCTGAAAGAAGAGGAATCTTACAAATGGCACCTTTATGTAACTTTTGAATTTGTAGACGATAGAACAACAGCAACGGAAGGGTCTGAGGTACTGGAGACATTGATGCCTGAAATGGTAAATCAGGATCGAAATGCTGGTTATGGGGGAATCGTTCCTGAATATACAGGAACAACGGTAGCCGGAAGAGAATTTATGGTTCTCAAAGATGATACAGAGTTTGATATTTATGGTCTTTTAGTTGACTATAACCCGGAAACTTTCAAGGTAAATAATCTTGTGGATGACGGTGGTTTTGATGTATCTGTGCCTGGTACTTATACTGTAACTTATGAAATGTCATATTTTATGTATCCGGAATATACCTGGTTTGTAGCAAATACGGTCCATGTAGTGGAAAAGGAAAATCTGGACGTAGGAATCTATCTTACTTCCATCGAATCTACTTTGATGTTCCGAAAAACGGAAGACAGCCATTATTGTGGATATGGTGATCTGGTGAAGGTAGAATCAGCAAATGATGTATATACCATTCGATGCATTGATACGGAATACGAAATAAATTTTATTTCTTCTTCCGAACATGTGATGGCAGATATCTGCATCTTGTCAGAACAGGAAGATGGTACAAAATTACTGACGCTGCAGATTCCGGAAGAACTGAATGAGGCAGTGATCTTATCCATGTATCGCCCTGGATATCAGTCAGCGAAACTCTTTACCGGAGGCGGCTGGGTTGATGGTGAGGAATATAATATCGAAGAATCTTCCGTTTCAGAATTAACGAAAGAAGAGATGGAACAGTTGGAAGAAACCGTTCTTGGAAACGTGGCAGAGAACAGTGATGAATATATGGAGATTGCGGCTACATGGACAACTGTAGAAAGTAAGAATATCAGTGGCCGTGTAACGACTGGAAATGCAAATATTACAAATCATTCCTGGGTGAATGGAAGCAGCGGTGGATGTAACTATGGAACAGCACAGGTAAGTGAAAAGAAAACAACGATTGCGAACTGGATCACAGAAAAAGGATATTCGATAGATGCCAGTGATCTGAAAAATTTCAAAGTAAGCTGTTCCAGCGGACATGACTATTTAGGTATGTGGCCGAACAGTTCTTATAGTGCAACCTTTAAATGTTATATCCAGAAAAAAGGAGATTCCTATCGTTTGAAGATCACCTGCAGTCTGCATCCGGGAGGCGACCAGCATGGAAATTATCAGGGATTTTATGGTTCGAAAACTTACAGCGATGTTACAAATGGAGCAAGACTGCGTGTGTATAAGAGATTCCGTGATCCAGCATTTATGGATGTAAATCCGGATAAATACGGAACACTGAGAACCACTTTTACGATTTACCCGGCATCCGCTTATAATACAGCGACAGGCATCCTGGATACTACAGTAGAACCTGCAAGTACCATTGTTCTCAGTGATGATGAAGATGATACCGTCTATGGTGAATCTGATATCCTGGATCCGGGAACTTACTATATGGTGGAATCCAGACGTATCAAAGGATGTGTGCAGAATACGGATATTTTCGGACCAATCGAGATCACAGAGGAAGACAGTGGAGTAGTGAAACTTCATGAAAAGGTTAATAATGCAGATTATAGTTCCATGGGATCAAACAACTGGATCTACAATAATCCGATGTACTTCAATGGAAAAATCCTGACAAAGACTGATGATACCGGACTTCCGGTAGCAGACGCCATTTATAAAGTGGAGTACAGTACCGCAACCAACGCAGAAGATTTTTCTACGGTAAAAACATGGTATTTCAAAACAAATGCCAATGGTGTTTTGTCCTATAGTCTGACGGACTATGTGGAATCCTTTACTTATAATGGAACCACGTACAAAAGTGATCCGCTGATCACGAATGCTGCAGGAACGGTTGCAATGCTGCCATTTGGAATACTTCGCATGACAGAAGTAAAGCCGCCATCTGATATCTATGAGACAGATCCTAATACTTATACGATCAAACTGGTTGCCAAAAAGGACACAGCAGGAGCATATACAATCCGAAAATTAGTCGTCAGTGGAACGATTCCTACATCTGTGGATAAACTTCGCTATTGGAAGTTAAATGTGGTAAAAGAGTCAAAAGCTAGCGATGAGATTCTTGGTCTGGAACCTTACAGCCTTGCAGGGGCTACCTTTGCAGTATATTCTGACAAGGCATGTACAAAACTGGTTCAGCTGTATTCTGATGAAAAGCTGACAACGAAGGTGACAAACAATGTATTTACGACAGATGAAAACGGAAAGACACCAACGTATTACCTGAAAGCAGGATCCGGAACATCGACTTATTATGTGAAAGAACTGAAAGCACCAATCGGTCATCAGGTAGTGACAGATCTTGTGGCTGTAACGGTTTCCATGCCGACCGATGCATTAAAACTGAAAACAGCTTCATTTACAGAAGGTTTCAGTGAGCCATACGATTATATGGATGTAGAAGCGTTGGTGGAAAAATTGTCGATGTATGGTGATCCGGTCGAAGGTGTTGTATTTAAAGTATGCTATTACGATGATAAAACTGCCAATGCAGGGCAGCTTAAAAAGACCTGGTACCTCAAATCAGATGCACAGGGTAAGATTTATCTGGATCAGAGCCATCTATATACTGGAGATACATCTATGAAGAATGATGCCTTTTATATGGATGCATCAACCAATAAGGCGGTTCTTCCAATCGGCGGATATCTGACGATTCAGGAAGTAAAGGCTCCGGCACAGTATATGATCGACGATACGGTACGAGGATTTGTAACAAAGAAAATGCTCTTTACTACACAGCGTCTATATAATGAGGAAGCTCCGTGTGAAATCCGGCTGAAAAAATATGATCAGACAGGAGCAAAACCATTAACAGGAGTGCAGTTCGAACTTAAATTTGTAAAAG
This sequence comes from Candidatus Choladousia sp., assembly GCA_045119335.1. Lineage (GTDB taxonomy): Bacteria > Bacillota > Clostridia > Lachnospirales > Lachnospiraceae > Choladousia. The sequence continues at coordinate 84,201 of JBGVDJ010000030.1, forward strand.
CGACACAAAAAGATACTTCCTTAAAGTCTTCTTATACCAGACTTTTGAAAGAAGGAGA
>JBGVDJ010000031.1:0-97107 GCA_045119335.1 Candidatus Choladousia sp.
CAGGTGTTACACTTTCTTTTCCTTTGAGCGTCTGCAGAAGCTGCTGCTTCTTTGCCTCCTCCTGCATCCGCTGACAGGCCTGTGTCTGCAGCTGCTTTGTCGGTTCAAAGATCACTTCACCTGCAAAGCCGTCCACAATAGCCGTCATTTTGCTGTGAATCCGGTCAAGCTCCATATCCACACCGACCAGTGCCGGTATATTCATCATACGTGCCAGGATTGCCGTATGGGAATTGGTAGAGCCATGTACCGTAACGAATGCAAGGATTTTTTCTTTATCCATCTGCACAGTCTCACTGGGGCTCAGATCATCCGCCACTATAATGGAAGGCTCCATGGAAGTCAGATCCGTTTCCCCGGCTCCGGTCAGATTTCGAATCAGCCGGTTGGAGATATCTTCGATATCCGCCGCACGTGCCTTCATATATTCATCTTCCATACCCGCAAACATGGCAGAAAAATTATCTCCGGTAACAGCCACTGCATATTCCGCATTCACGAGCTCATTGTTTATCATCGTATGGATGGCATCCAGATAATCCTCATCTTCCAGGAGCATCTGATGCACTTCAAAAATAGCCGCGCTCGTTTCTCCGACTTCCTTCAGAGCCTTCTCATATAATGCCTGAAGCTGTTCTGCCGACCGCCTGCCGGCTTCTCCCAGCCGTTCCAGCTCCGATCGCGGATCTTCGATACGTCTTCTCTTTACCTGACAATCATCCTTTTTCAGAACAAAGACAGGCCCTGCTGCGATCCCTTTGTAAACAGATTTTCCTGTAAATCTCTGCATCTCCATCTCCTCCGTCAAGCCTGAATTTCGTAAAGCCTCTGCAGATTCCATTCAAACTACAGATTTGATTCAAAAAATGCGCTGATTCCTTCGTATGCCGCTTCTTCATCCGGCCCGGAAATCTCGACCTGTATCTCCTGTCCTTTTTTAATTCCCATGCTCATGACAGCCATCAGCTTCGTTGCCTCCGCCTGTCTTCCCTCACGGGAGATCATAATTCTGCTCTCATATTTTCTGGCCTCTTTTACAAGAAGGCCTGCTGGTCTGGCATGAATGCCGAGTTCATCTTTTATCACATAGCTGAATGTTTTCATTGTGCCTGCTCCTTCTGTCATTTTGATGTCTGATGCTTATTTTTTGTAAAATACCGCATTTTCATACGGACAGCTTTTAATTTTATTGATAAATTCATGAACGACCTGCTATTCACTCTGTTTCTCCTTTTTCAGCCGGTTGGGATATTCTCTCCGGAAGACATCTGCTTCAAGAGGCCGTTCAAAATAGAAGCCCTGAATCATCGTCACTCCCATCTCCTGCAGCAGATTCAGCTCGTCCTCCGTTTCCACACCTTCCACGCACAGTCCGAGCTTCAGATCCTCAGAGAGATTGTAAAGGAACGATACAATGATCTGGTTGTAACGATTGGCCGGCAGATTTTTCGTATATTCGCGATCCACTTTGATCTGAGTGAGCGGCAGATTTTTCAGATAATTAAAGCTGGAATATCCGGTGCCAAAATCATCCAGTGCCACACCGATGCCCTGCTTTATCAGTTCTTCACAGAAACCGGTCGCCAGTTCCAGGTTGTTCAGAAGAGAGGTCTCTGTCAGCTCCACCACAAGCTGTGAGTAATTCAGTCCCTCTGCCCGGCACTTCTGTTTTATGTACTCTGCCAGTCCGGCATCCGCCACCTGCTGTGCCGCAATGTTCACATGAACGACCGGGCCTCCGCCCAGAAGGCTCCAGCGGCTGCACTCGTGCACGGCACGCCCGATCACCCATCTGCCTACCGGCAGGATCAGACCGGAATATTCCAGCGTACGTATCATTTCCATCTGTCCCAGCTTCGGAAAAGCCGGATTGCTGTAGCGCAGAAGCGCTTCCGCTCCCATCCAGTGATATCCGTCCTCATCCAGACGGATCAGCGGCTGATATACGACGCGAAAATGTCGGAAGCCGTGCTCAATATCCTTTCTCATCTCTGTCTCCAGCATGAACTGCAGTGAGGTTTCATCTCCCATCCTGCCTGAGAAGAACTGCACCGTCTCCTTCTCCTCACGTGACATGCGGTAAAGACACTGATTGGCATTGTTGATCAGCTCCTCTGCCGTCCGGCCGTGCTCGGGATAGCGCACAACTGCTATATAGGAATTGATGTACAGAGAATGCCCGTCAATCTCTCTGGTCTTTTCCAGAATATTCAGAAACGGCGCCAGCTTCATGAGAATCTGTTCCTGATCATATTCATTCAGATGCACCAGAAATTCATCTCCGCTGAACCGGTAAATGCCCAGCGCAGCCGGAAAATACAGACTCAGCATATTGGCGAAATCCTTTAACACGCGGTTGCCGAAGCTGTGTCCGAACAGCTCATTATAAAGCTTGAATTTGCGGATATCCATGTACAGAAGGCTTCCGCGGCTGTCCTCATCCTTCAGGCGCTCCTCCAGCTCTTTTTCAAAGCAGCGTCTGCTCTTCAGACCGGTCAGCGAATCGGAGTACAGCATCTGCTCCATCTCCGCCTCACGTTTTTTCTGCTCCGTAATGTCCATCAGAGAACCGCCGATCATTACCGGCCGGCCCTCCTCGTCGTGAAGTCCCTTACCCTGAGAGGAAATCCACATAATATCGCCCTGCTTCGTCATAATACGGTACTCTGCCGCCTGCCGGTCCGTCTTTCCTGTAAGGAACGGTGTGAAAGAATCCAGAAAGGTCTGTCTGTCCTCCGGCACGATAAAGGAAAGCACCCGGTTCATCGCATCCGGAAAAATCGGTGATTCCAGCGGGAGAATCTCCAGAACCTTGGAGGAAAACGTGCAGACATTATTCATCAGATCAATCTGATAAACGTAATCTGAAGCACCCTCCAGAATCAGTTCATTTACCGTCTGCGCTTTGCGCAGCTGCTGCACTACAGCCTCCAGATGCCGGTCGTACTCTCTCGTAGGCTCATAGTCCACCGACAGGAATCCAAACAGTTCCTCTTTTCCTTCCAGGCGGAATAAGTAGATCACAGAACTGAGATACCCTGTTCTGCCCAATACTGCTGCATGACAGCTGCCGCGCTTTGCCTTTCCGCGCAGAAGTCTCTGTATCTCCTGCCGAAACGCATTGCAGCTTGCCTCTGACAGATATTCCTCAAACTCCTGAAGCGAAATATATGCAGGAACTGCCTCGCCGCCGTCTGCCAGCAGCTCTGAAACTCTGCGGGAAATCCATACTCTGCTCTCTTTTATATCAAGAAGAAAAACCTCCTCGATCGACTCTACCGGAAACCCGGCCTCTCCGGCCAGCGTTTCCCATTGAAAATACTGTTGTTCCATCCTGATCTCCTCTTGCTTTTCTGCCGCGCCCATCCGATATCGCAATCACCTTCCGGACGCGCTGTCCGCTTCGCTGCCTGCTCCTGCTGCCACAGCCATCTGCCGCAAAGCATTCCCATGATTTTGTGCTCCTGTGTCGAAACACTGAAATGCTCCTTTTTGTATTTAGTATACAGGAAAGCCCTGAATAGTACAAGGAAAACCGTCAGATTCAACAAACAAAACCATCTCAGCTCTTCATTTTCGGTTCAAATATCCAGCTCGCCAGGTAAGAGAAGATCAAAGCTGCACTGATACCGACGGCACTTGCCTTGAAACCGCCCATAAACAGTCCGAGGAAACCATTCTGATCCACCGCCTCCCTGATTCCTTTCCAGAGCATGTTTCCAAATCCAAGCAGCGGAACTGAGGCTCCCGCACCTGCATACTCGATCAGCGGATCATAGATCCCAACTGCGCCGAGCAGTGCGCCAAGACACACCAGTATTACCATGACCCTGCCGGGAAGCAGCGTCGTTTTTTCCAGCAGAATCTGAACCAGGGCACAGATCAGACCGCCGACCCAGAATGCGTTGAAGTATTCCATTCCTTTCATCCTTCCTTTCTGTTATGCATATTCCGGTACAACATGTTTTCCACTATTCATGCTCCAGCACAACACCGTGTGCGATTCCCGGGATCGTCTGTCCCTCATTAAAGCTCACTTTGGAAAGCAGCGCACCTGTAGGTACGAACAGCACCCGTTTCCAGATTCCTTTTCGCAGTCTCGGCAATATCATCGCCGCCAGCACAACCGCGGCACAGCCGCAGCCGCTTCCGCCTGCATGAGTATCCTGTCTTTCGCTGTCATAGATTTCGATTCCGCAGTCCATATGCTGCTGTGAAATATCAAATCCCTTTTCCTTCAGCAGATCGATCAGTATCTTCTGTCCGACCTGCCCCAGATCTCCGGTGATGATGCGGTCGTAGTCATCCGGCTGGCGATTGAAATCCATGAAATTCTGATAGATCGTATCACAGGCAGCCGGTGCCATACAGGCACCCATATTCATGTTGTCCTTGATTCCCATATCCACGATCCTGCCCGGTGTCACTCCTGTCACTTTCACATGTCCGCCCTTGGAGGCAAGTATAAAGGCACCGCTTCCGGTGACCGTCCAGGAAGCTGAAAGGGGACGCTGATTCCCGTATCCCAGGGGAAACCGGAACTCCTTCTCGGCACTGGCAAAGTGACTGGACGTCAGTGCCGCCGCATAATCCGCGTATCCGCCCGCCACCGTCATAGACGCAAGCGCCAGAGATTCCCCGCATGTGGAACACGCTCCGTACAATCCGAACAGCGGGATATTCGCCTCTCCGTTTCCAAATGTTGTCGCAATCGACTGCGCCAGCAGATCCCCCCCAAACAGATAGCGTATCTGCATATTCATCAGTTTTGCCTTGCCGATTGCTGTCTGCAGCGCCTCCTTCTGCATGGTACTCTCCGCCTCTTCCCACGTATTCTCTCCGAATTCCGCCTCCGGTGCCACCAGATCAAACCATTCTCCCAGTGGACCCTCTCCTTCTTTCGGACCAACAGCGGAAGCACTGCTGATAATATAGGGAGCATTCTGAAATTCAATACTCTGTTTTCCTGTCATTTGATTCACTGCCATATCTGCCTCCTGCGTCGCGCCTGCTGCGCCATGATTTCAACTGTTTCTCTGTACGCATCATCCGCGTCTTCTGTTTCCGGTTCATTCTCTGGCCTTATTATTTCCCATAAATTTCTGTATTATGCAGATCAGAAATACGCTTCGCGCGTTCCTGATCTAAAAATCAAACAAAAAAACTGCTGTGAAATACACCATATCTTGCATCTCACAGCAGTTTCCGAATTCATTTGCTTTTGAATTTATTTTTATCAATCTTCCTGTGTTGGGACCGCACCTTCACACTCTGCAATCTTCGCCTCAATCCGTGCCTTCACCTCAGCTGCTATTTCCGTTGTCTTCATATCCTTGTATTCCTCGTACATGAGCGGCTTCAGAAAATGTACCTGTACTTTCTGCTTCGCTATGGAACCGGTATCAAATGCCTTGTAGGAATCCAGCAGAGCCACAGGAACGATCGGACATTTTGCTTTTGTCGCACTTTTGAAGCTGCCGCCCTTGAATTCCAACAGACGATTGCCCTGTCTGCTACGTGTTCCTTCCGCAAAGATCAGATAATTGCGGCCTTTTTTTACCTGCTCTGCCACCTCGAGAATGACTTTCATTCCCTGTCTTGCATCAGAGCGGTCAAGCGCGATCGCATCCAGACATGCGAAGATCTGTTTCAGAAACGGGATATTTGCCAGCTCTTTTTTCAGCACTACAGAAATCGGCCGATCCATGATCTGCATGATTGCAAGCACATCGAACAATCCCTGATGATTGGGGAACAGAAGAAATCCATCCTCCTCCGGAAGATTCTCGACTCCATGTCCCTCGATCTCGATTCTTCCGCCTCTGATCGCGCGGTTATCGATCTTTTTAACCACATTGTAGCGTTCCTGCACGGTATATCGTTCCGGATGAGCTGCCGTACGGATCAGCATGGTCAGACCGTACGGAACATACCAGAGATTCATCAATACCATTAAGATAATTCGTTTCATAGGATGTATTCTCCTGTCTTCTCTGATTCGTATTTTTCATTTTTAACTATAACATGGATGAGGGAAAAGTCAATAAAGGAAATGCCACAGGCGCAAATTGACTTTCCCGGTTTTCTCGGGTATCATGGAACCATACAGTTATTGTATATCATTTTTTACCATTATTTAAAGATACCTGAATCACAGAGAAGCCTCTCCTGATACGTGTTTGTAATTCAGACTGCAATTCAGATCACAGTTTGAATCACGGTTCAGATCATAACCGGATCCTAATTCAGACCGAAATCCGGAGACGGCCAGCTTACACTACCCAAGGAGATGAATACATGGAACGTTCAGAGATTTTCAGCAAGGTGGATCACACGCTGCTGGCGCAGGATGCCACATGGGAACAGATCCGTGAGATCTGCAACGACGCGATCGCTTATGGAACCGCGTCGGTATGTATTCCACCGGCATACGTAAAACAGGCAAAGGAATATGTGGGAGACTGCATGGCAGTCTGCACAGTGATCGGTTTCCCAAACGGTTACAATACTACGGCGGTAAAGGTGTTCGAGACGCAGGATGCAATCGCAAACGGCGCTGACGAGATCGACATGGTAATCAATGTCGGCGCACTGAAGGATAAACGATACGAAGAGATTCTGGAGGAGATCAAAGCAGTAAAAGCTGTGTGCAAAGACCGGATCCTCAAAGTGATCGTAGAGACCTGTCTGCTGACGGACGGTGAAAAGATCATGATGTGCAGGCTGGTCACACAGGCCGGTGCGGACTACATCAAGACTTCCACCGGATTCTCCACGGCAGGAGCCACATTTGATGACATCGCTCTGTTCGCCGAGCATATCGGGCCGGAGGTAAAGAGTAAGGCAGCAGGAGGAATTAAAACATTTGATGATGCAGAAAAATTTATTGAACTCGGCGCGTCCCGGCTCGGAACCAGCCGTCTGGTCAGGATCGCAAAAGCCGAATAACAACACGCCTGAAATCCGGCTCATCGTTACAGACCTGGATTCCACGCTTCTGCATGAAGATAAAACTATCTCCGCTTACACGGCAGAAGTCTTTCATAAATGCACCGGTCAGGGAATCCTGACCGCATTCGCGACAGCACGATTCATTACGGGTTGTCTGGATTATATGGAACAGGTGCGTCCGGACTATGCACTTTTAAATGACGGCACCATGCTGTACCATCGGGGTTCCTTTCTGTCCGGTCTGCCGCTGTCGCCGGATGCGGCAAATGCACTGATCATACGGCTGAAACAGTATGACCCCGCTATACGGCTGACGGCTGCCTCCGACGAGCAGATCTACCGTAACTACATTCCGGAGGCGGATCTGATGAAACGGCCGCCCGGACTTCTCACTGATTTTTCAGAACCGTTCCTTTATCCGGTCTACAAAATTGTGGCCGAACCTTCCGATGGAAACCTGAATGGTCATTCTGATTTCTTCCGATCCCTCGCTGACGAGTTTGACTGTCAGACATTCCAGTACCGCGGCGAGAACCGGCATTCTCTGCTGAATAAGAAGGCAGGGAAGTTCCCCGCTCTGCAGATGCTGGCGGACCAACTGGGAATCCCGCTGTCGCAGGTAGCCGCGTTCGGAGACGACCGGAATGACCTGGAGATGGTACAGAAATGCGGACTGGGCATTGCTGTCGCAAATGCCATACCTGAACTGAAAGAAGTGGCAGATGATTTTACGCTGTCCAATGAGGAAGACGGTGTGGCGCACTATATCGACAAGAATTTGCTTACCCGGCCATGACCTGAACCGGAGCTGAAGCTTCCTAATAAAAAGACAGACCCTGGAATCTCCAAAGTCTGTCTTTCTTTTATCGTACCGGATCCGGTACAGCCATTTTCCTTTACTTGTAAAGAATGATCGGCATTCTCTCTTCCATATTTTCATAAATCGTCTTTGCTGCTGCAGGCGGCAGGTTGACACATCCGTGAGAACCGTTCGTCTTGTAAATATTTCCGCCGAACGAACTGCGCCACGGTGCATCGTGAAGTCCCTGGCCATCATAGAACGGCATCCAGTATTCCACTTCTTCTTCCCAGGTATCTCCTTTGAGCACCTCCGGACTCTTCTTGTACGGAACTGTGAAGACTCCAGTAGTCGTCTCGCGGTCATTCTTCGGCAGGCCGGATACAATATCTGTTTCGATCACCAGCTCACCGTCCTTGTAGAACCACAGATGCTGCTTCGTAAGATCGACCTCCACATAATTGCCGCAGAGATCATCCCTGCCGTTTCGTGTATAACCCTTCACTGCATAGACAGGCTCACGCTTGACCTTGGTATTGCTGTAAATATCGGCAATGAACTGTGCTGCCTCGGCATCTTTATCGATCTGATATCCGTAATCACTGCTGTCAAAAGTGATCGTCTTGCCGCCGGTAGTCGTGAACTCACGGGAATAGTACAGTGTATCATACTTCGCCGCAAGCTCATAAATATATTCATAGATCGGTTCCTCATCCAGAGTCACCTCATCGCCGTCGATGATCAGCCACTCCTTAATCTGCTCCCAGTCGGTCACTTCCTTCTTCTTGCCGAATTGCAGCACGATCTTGGCCTTGCAGAAGGAATTGTAGATATTCATCAGCGAATTCATCTCGCCGTCATCCTGCGTCACTGCAGGCAGGAAATAGAGTGCCTCCGGAATCTCCAGCTGCCCATCCTCCTGCGGACGGTCAGCTTCGGCCATCTTATCGGCATAATCTCTGACCATAACTCTCAGATCCGCATCATCCAGTTCATTTCCGTACGTCTCCGGCTCAATATAGTACTCTGTACCGTCGAAATCCATATAGGCATCCGTACTGGCCACACGCGGCTGAGCCAGGTTTGCCGCCGTGACTGACTTGTTGAATGTATCCTCATCGAACTCAAAAGGAACACCCACCTCAAACGTGTTTCCGTCAAGCAGGCTGAACAGGAGACCCACATTCTGTTCCCTCATACAGTTCTCGATCATATTAAGAAGCTTCATTTCATTGATGGTGTATCCCATATCCTCCAGAGTCAGCGTCAGTGCCGTCTCCCCCTGCTCCGTCAGTGTAAGCTTCGGTGCACTGTAATCCTCCTCAAGCATCAGCAATACTTCCTTGCATGTCTTCCCCGACACGTCGTAGCCGTTCATCACTGTATTCTCAAAAAAGAGTCCGCTGTTGACCTTTTCATACAGGAAATATCCCACCGCTCCAAGGCCTGCCACCACAAGGAGAATGATGATAGTAACTGCTATTTTGAGTCCTTTTCTTTTCTTTTTCAATTTACGTCCCTTACCCTTCTAAATATCTGTCCACAGTATTGTCCCCTGCAATCCTGCAGATTATGTTCACTCCGCCCCAAAGCGTCAGTTTTCTGCCCCTTTCCATATATTGCACTATTCAGGAACTTTAGTCAAGTAGAGGATTCTTAATATTTTTCCGGACTGCACATCTTAACATGCCCGGATCATTGCGGAAATACCACCGTGATCTCCGTACCCACACCAAATTCGCTCTTCAGACTCAGCTTCGCGTGGTGCTGCGCTACAATGTGTTTCACGATCGCCAGGCCGAGACCTGTACCTCCGGTCAGCTTGGAACGGCTCTTATCCACACGGTAGAACCGCTCAAAAATGCGTTCCTGGCTCTCTTCCGGAATACCGATTCCGGTATCCTTGACAGTAAGGGCTGCTTTTCCGTCCTGCATTCCCACCGTCACATCCACTCTTCCGCCGAGGCGGTTATAGCGGATCGCATTATCACACAGATTGAACAGCAGTTCTTCCATCATATCGCGATTGGCATGTAGCATACAGCGGGAACCGTGACAGTCGATTTTGATTCCGTGGCTCTCCGCATTAAATTTCAGCATCTCGACACAGGTGGAGGCAATATCATGCAGATCGACCTCCGCGAAAGAGATTTCCATATGATCCGAATCCAGTTCGGACAGACGGATGATATCATTGATCAGTGTCAGAAGCCGCTTGGCATTGCGGTGAATCTCATGCGCAAAACGCCGCACTTCATTTTCCCCGGCAATACCGGTCTCAATCAGCTCCGCATAGCCGGAAATCGAAGTCAGCGGAGTCTTCAGCTCGTGGGAAACATTCGCGGTAAACTCCTGTCTCATCTTCGCACCTTTAATGATATCCTCATGCTGCTGATGAATGGTGGTGATAAAGGGCATCAGTTCCTCATACGTGTCAATTTCATCAATACTGTCAATATCGCCGGCCAGCTTTTCGATCGGACTCACCACACTTGCAGTGATGTAACGCGCAAACACGAAACAGATCAGGAACATCAGAAGAGCAATGGCCGCCATTCCCCGGATCGTACTGAAAAACATGCTCCAGACGCTGGCCTCCGCCTTGCTGACACGCAGAACCTCGCCGCTCTCCAACCGCATGGCATAATAATACATATCACTGTCCAGCGTATCGGAATGACGGATGGAATATCCTTCTCCATCTGCAATAGCCGCCTGGACCTCCGGCCGGTCGGAATGATCACCCAGTGATGTCCCTTCGGCCTTGCTGTCGTACTCCACATTTCCTTCCTGCGAAATTACCGTGACACGCAGTTCCTGATCGGATGCCGTATTTTTATAGCGCGACTCCAGCTCATCGCCGGATGACGCCATTCCGCAGAGGAGTTCCGTATACGTCCGCATGTCTCCGATTACCTGTTCACGGTACATATGATGAAAGATGGCAACCGCCATTAAGAGGGTTGCCACCAGTGTAAGTAATACCGTGAGCAGAAGATATCTGTTAATCTTCTTCTTCATCGTTCTAATTTTCTCCTGTCAGCATATATCCCACATTGCGAACGGTACGGATCATGGCACCTGCCGTGCCCAGCTTCTGCCGCAGTGTCTTTATATGCATATCAAGTGTTCGTGATTCTCCTTCAAAATCTGTACCCCAAACGCGGTCCAGAATCATATCGCGCGATGCGACAATACCTGCATTCAGGAGCAGCAGCTTCAGCAGCTCGTACTCCTTGTAGGTCAGCTCGCACAGTGTATCATTTACAAATACAGCACGTTTTTCATCATCCATAAAGATGGGTCCGAGACGGATCATCCGCTCCTCCTCCATGCCGTGGCTGCGGCGCATCAGCGCCTTGACACGGGAGATCAGTTCCATCACTCCGAACGGCTTCGTGATATAATCGTCTGCCCCGATATCCAGACCCTTTACTTTGTCGATCTCCGTTGTCTTGGCAGTCGCCAGAATGATCGGAAGCTTGCGCGTCTCAGCTGTATAACGCAGCTTCTTCACGATGGAGAGACCATCCTCGTCCGGAAGCATGATATCCAGCAGCACCAGCGCCGGAACCTTTTCTTTCAGTCTGGCATAAAAAGATGCTGCACATTCAAAACCCTGAACCTCATATCCTGCATTCTTCAATGCAAACATCTCGATTTCTCTGATGTTCTCATCATCCTCCACTATGTAAATCAGTGCCATCGCCTATCCCCGCTTTCTGCTGTTCACACTGTATGGCACATCCGCCCGTTTTCATTGTCCGGACGGATGTACTCTGTTCTTTCTTATTCTGCACTCATACGTGCGCGCATGTCAACCTTCGGTGTACCTTTTACACGCTCGGAAAGTGCATATTTCGACTTGTATTCACGGAACTTCTCGCGGAAATATCTGTCATCCTCCGCCTTCAGTGAATCAAGATAAGCATGTCTTCCATACTCATTATTATCTGCCTGGATCAGACATACCGCAATATTTGAGCAGTGGTCTGCAATACGTTTGTAGCTCGTGGTCAGATCAGCCAGAATGAAGCCCAGTTCAATCGTACAGCGGCCCTCACGCAGACGGTCAACGTGGCGCTTCTTCATCTCATCGCCAATATCATCAATGACCTCCTCAAGAGGTTCCACATTGCGCGCCATACTGATATCCTCTGTCTTCATTGCCTCCATTGTCATGCGCACAACTTCCTTCACGGCAGCAGAGAATACTTCGAGTTCTGCAACCGCAGCCTCGGAGAATGCAAGATTCTTGTCGTAAATTTCCTTTGCCGCATTTACAATATTCACCGCATGGTCGGAAATACGCTCAATATCACCGATGCTGTGCAGCAGCACGGAAAGCGTATGACTGTCTTTCGTCTGCAGCTCGTTCTTTGCCACCTGTACCAGATATGTGCCGAGACGATCCTCATATTTATCTACGACATCCTCGTCTTCCACTACCTGTCTCAGTTTCTTCTCATCATACTTATCCAGAAGTGACATGGCAGTATCCAGCGCCTCGATCGTCACTCCCGCCATATGTGCACATGCCTCACGGCACTGCTCCATCGCAAATCCCGGGTTGTCCAGGAAACGGTCATCCAGCGCCTCCAGTCCTTTCAGAGACTCCTCAATCGTACGCTCCGCTCCCTCTTTGTCGCGGACAGTCAGCTTGGCCAGCTTCACAAGAAGTCCATTGAACGGCAGCCACAGCAGTGTCGCAAATACATTGAACAGAGTATGCACAACGGCAATTCCGGCAGCAGTTGCAGACTCGCTCAGGAATTCAAAATGCACCACAGCATTCACTGCATAGAACAGGATCATAAACACGATCGTACCGATCAGGTTGAAGTAAAGATGTACGAATGCCGTTCTCTTGGCATTCTTCTTCGCACCGATTGCTGAGATCAGCGCTGTCACACACGTACCGATATTCTGACCCATAATGATCGGAAGCGCTGAACCGAACGTTACGGCACCGGTCGCACACAGTGCCTGCAGAATACCGACCGATGCAGAAGAACTCTGAATCACTGCAGTCAGCACAGTACCGACGATCATACCCAGGATCGGATTTTCAAACATTACAAAAAGACTGGTGAATTCCGGAATATTGGCCAGCGGCTTCACCGCACCGCTCATGGTATCCATACCGAACATCAGCACAGCAAATCCTACCATGATGGAACCGATATCCTTTCTCTTTTCCTTTTTGGAAAACAGCAGGAAACAGACACCGATAATTGCAAGGATCGGTGAAAAAGAAGTCGGTTTCAGCATTTTAATAAAGAAGCTGTCGCCCTCCAGTCCGGAAAGACTGAGAATCCATGACGTAACCGTGGTACCGATATTGGCACCCATAATAATACCGACTGCACGCTGCAGTGTCATGATTCCGGAGTTAACGAACCCGACTACCATGACAGTTGTTGCCGATGAAGACTGAATGACAGCAGTTACGCCGGCGCCGAGAAGAACGCCTTTCCACGTGTTTGATGTCAGTTTCTCAAGAATCTTTTCCAGTCGTCCTCCTGATGCTTTGGAAAGACCGTCGCCCATGACATTCATTCCGTACAGGAACAATGCAAGACCGCCAAGCATCGTCAATACACTAAAAATATCCATACATTCTCCTCCAGTGCCGCCCCTTTGCGGCCTACCTGCATGATTGCAGAATCCCGCTGCGGATTCTGTCGCTTACCGACGCATTTTGCCTTCTGCGCCAAAATACAAGGGGATTATACCTAAGGAAAGTAAAGTTTGTAAACACTTTATGTAAAATCTATGTAAAATAGCGGCCGTCAGACGTTTTTCGTCATTTTGCAACAAGGAGTAAAATGTATGGTTTTGTTTTTTTGTGTCTAATGCATGAATTCTACAGGATATCTGTCTCTTCCGGTACGTAATCTTCCTCCGGATCCATGTCTGTATCGGTCAGTTCAGGATCCTCATATGAATCCCTGCCCGGACAGTTTTTCAATTCCGTTTTTCTTCCCCGTGTCAGCAGCCATCCGGCACACAGTGCTGTGAGCGGAGCCACGCTTACGAGTCCCATGCTTCCGACTATGGTATCCATAATTTCAGAAGCTACGTATTTGTAATTCAGAATATTGTAAATCGGTGTTCCCTGTGCCATGAATACCATCAGCAGTGTCACATAGCCTCCGGAGTATGCCAGAAGCAGTGTCGTTGTCATGGTTCCCATCGCGGCACGACCCACATTCATTCCGGAACGGGCTGCTTCCTTCCATCCGATATCCGGTTTCTTGCAGACCACTTCCCACACTGCGGAGGTAATATCAACGGAAAGATCCATTACCGCACCGGAAGCTCCGATGAAAATACTTGCCATGAAGATCTGTGTCAGATTCAGTTCCGCGTAACCGCTGTAGAGCAGGCTCTCCGAGTACGGCATGATCGCTCCGTGAATCTGCATCACATCCGTGAAGAGGATTCCCATGACCGCCGTCACGATCAGTCCTGCCATTGCACCGCTGACCGCAGCAGCTGTTCTTCGCTCAAATCCATATACCAGCGAGATGATCACGACTGTCAGGATTCCTGTAATAATGATTCCCACTATTACCGGATTATATCCGTTCAGGTACATCGGAACAAGTATTTTCCAGATCATCAGCACCGTGATCACAAAGGAAAGAATTGCCCGTATTCCCGTCCTGCCTGCCACCAGGATCAGTACCAGGATGAACAATGCCGCCAGCAGGATCTCATGCGGAATCCGGTAGTGATCGATCATGTTGACAGAAATGATCTCATCTCCTTCATAGCTGATCACCACCTGTGCCCTGTCACCGACAGCAAACAGCTTGTCATTTTCCAGTGAACCGTTCAGCATATTGAAGGCCTCTGTTACCTGCCCTTTGAACTTTCCGCCCAGAAGCTGCACGGTACACGTCTGCTCTCCGCTGCGCACAAATCCTGTATCAATAATACTGTCCTCATTGGTCTCCAATACCTCAGCTGCGCACCGGTCCGTACCCTGATAGATCACGGCATCTTCATAGCCGGTGAGAATCAGCATCAGCAGGATCAGAAGGAGAATTGAAACATATACCGCGGCATTCTCCCTGGCCAGAAGCGCCTGTCTGATCCGCTTTCCGAGAGGACCCTTCTTATTTAATTTTTTTAAATCGGAAGCCTTTGTATCTGAAATTTTTCTGTTATTGTTCTGCATCATTTTTCTATGTTTTACCAAAAGCGGGCACCATCTGCCCAAAAGCTCCGGTGTCCGCTTTTCTTTATTCAGAATTGGCTGTCTGCACTTCGCCCGCTTTACTCTACTCCGAGAAGAGCTGCCAGGTTATTGTAGATATCTGTGTTGTCATAGTAACCTTCGAACAGTTCCTGTCCGTTGCCCTGTGCGAATACAGCTACCGGAAGTCCTGTATGAGCGTAGGATGCAAAGTTAACACCACTCTTGTTGTTCAGAATGTGTGTGATCGTTACTGTGAGCGGTTCGTAGCTTCCGTACAGTACGTACTCTTCCTGACCGATCTCTTCCTCACCTGTTCTTGACATTGTTGTCTCATATGCAGCCTGAAGCTTCTCATACTCATACTGTGTCATAACAAGGCTTCCTGTGTCGTCAGATTCCGGATGCTGATCCTTGCTGTCCATAGTTGCCTCTGTCTCTTCCTGGCCTTCCACCGGTGCCTGGAGTCCGAACAGCTCTGTAACGTCTGCCATTACTGTATCAAAGTCTGTTCCTTCTTCTTTATATTTTGCAACGTAATCAGAATCGAGCTTCGCATAGGAAATCTTCTGGTTGCTGATGTTTGTAAGGAATGTATCATAGTCTGTTCCTGCGAAACCGATTGTCAGACCACCTGTCTCATGGTCACCTGTTACCAGGATCAGAGTCTCATCCGGATGCTCATTGTAGAACTCAACTGCCTTTGCAACAGCATTGTCAAGAGCGATCGTATCGGAGATTGTAGAACCTGCATCGTTTGCGTGACATGCCCAGTCGATCTTACCGCCCTCAACCATCATGAAGAAACCGGTCTCATTGTCAAGTACCTCAATACCTTTTTCCACGTAATCAGCCAGTGCCCACTCATCTTCTGTACGGTCATTCTCATAAGACATTGCATCGCTGTCTGCCAGAGTTTCTGCAATTACGATTGCCTTGCCGTCCTCTGCTGTCAGAGCCTCTGCCTCTTCCTGCGTTTTGATCACTTTGTATCCGGCTGCCTCTGCCAGTGCGTAGCTGTCTTCCTGGTCGCCTTCCTTACCTGTTGTCTGAAGAAGTCCGCCGCCTGCGAAGTAGTCGAATCCGCTTTCGATCAGCTCGTTGGAAATATCATAATAACTGCTTCTGCTTACCTGATGTGCGTAGAATGCAGCCGGTGTTGCATGGTTCAGGTTTACAGTAGAAAGAATACCAACTTTGTAGCCCAGCTGATTTTTCAGCTTCTCTGCGATCGTCTCGTATTCCACTGTTCCTGTCTCATCCACGTTGATGCTTCCGCTGTAGGTCTTGTGTCCTGTAGAAATGGAAGTTGCTGTGGATGCAGAATCCGGGCAGAAGGATGTAGAGTCAAATGTTGTTGCTGATCCTGCTACCGGGAATGTCATCATGGTCAGATCCTGATGGCCGGAAAGGATATCGGAATCCGGATCCTGCGCCATTGCGCCCAGATAATCTGCTGTGATCTGGATCTGCGGATAACTCATACCATCTCCGATAAACAGGAAGATGTATTTCGGTGCTGCTGCAGTTTCCTCAGCAAATGCCGTTGCTGCCGGTACTGTTGTCATTGCCATTGCTGCTGTAAGAACTGCTGCTGTCGTTTTTGTCAGTCTTTTTTTGATATTCATACGTTAAGTCTCCTCTTGTCAATGTCGTTTGATGAATACACATTTACAGATACTGATAAATTCTATTGCATAATCCGCGAAATTCACGGTTAATGCTGCCCCAGACCGAAGACATCATAGACTTCCTTGCCGCTTCTGTGGATACCTGTGAGGGAAAACTCTACCCACTCAGCAACGTTCGTCGCATGATCGCCGATTCGCTCATAATATTTTGCGATCATCTGCAGATCCAGTGTCTGATCGGTCGAAAAACTGCCGTCTGCCATTTTTTCATTCAGGTTTCTGCGCACTTCCAGGAAAAGATTATCCAGTGTATCATCACTTTCAATAACCTCCTGTGCCAGTTTGAGGTCGCGGTTCACGTATGATTCAATGCTTTTGTTTACCATATTCATTGTAAACTCAGCCATTTCCGTAATCCGCACACCCTCTACCGGAACCTTGATGCTGCCGATCTGCAGAATTTCTGCAACATCGACGGCCTGATCACCGATCCGCTCCAGATCCGTGATCATTTTCAGCGCAGCCGAGATACGGCGCAGATCTGTCGCCATGGGCTGCTGGCGAAGCAGAAGCTGAATGCAGGCGCTCTCAATCACCTGTTCCTTGCCGTCAATCTCTTTTTCAAGTCTGCTGATTTCTTCAATCTGTTCGTCTCTGTCTTCCATGGAAATCAGAAGACGGTATGTTTTCATAATCGCGTTTTCGCACAGCATTCCCATATCCATCAGCTCATTCTGAACCTGTGCCAGCTTTTCCTGATATCGCTCTCTCATATCAACCAAACCTTCCTGTAATATACTCTTCTGTCTTCTTGTTCTTAGGCATAGAAAACAGTGTCATTGTATCATCATACTCAACCACTTCACCGAGGAGGAAAAATGCTGTCTTGTCTGAGATACGTGCTGCCTGCTGCATGTTATGCGTTACCATGACGATCGTATATTTCTCTTTCAGTTCAACTGCGAGGTCCTCAATTCGTGAGGTGGAAATCGGGTCCAGTGCAGAAGTCGGTTCATCCATCAGGAGCACTTCCGGCTCAACTGCCAGTGCTCTGGCGATACACAGTCTCTGCTGCTGTCCGCCGGACATTCCGAGTGCGCTCTTTTTGAGACGGTCTTTTACCTCGTCCCAGATAGCGGCATCACGCAGGGCCTTTTCCACGATATCATCCAGTTTTGCCTTGGAACGGATTCCGTGTGTACGCGGACCGTATGCAATATTGTCGTAGATGCTCATCGGGAACGGATTCGGCTTCTGAAATACCATTCCCACTCGTTTGCGAAGAAGATTTACATCCATGTCTCCATAGATATCTTCGCCGTCCAGCATCAGCTGGCCTGTGATCCTGCATCCTTCCACAAGATCATTCATACGGTCCAGTGACTTCAGCAGCGTGGATTTACCACAGCCGCTCGGTCCGATAAATGCGGTAATCTTATGTTCCGGGATATCCAGGTTGATATTTTTCAGCGCCTGAAAATCACCGTAAAACAAATCTGTATTTTTAACTTCAATCTTTCCCATTATTCCCTCCGGCGCTGTCTGCGCCATAATTCCAGACTCAAACTAATGTAATTCCTTCTGCCTCTCTGTTATTCCCCTTTGCCCTTCGACAATCCGCGGGCACACAGTGTGGAAAGGCTGTTCAGCACCAGTACAAATATCAGAAGCACTACTGCTGTCGCATATGCCTGATCCATATACAGTCCTTCACTGGAAAGTACATACATATGTACTGCCAGAGTTCTTCCGGAACCCATCAGGCTGGAAGGTATCTTGGCTACGGAACCTGCCGTGTACAGCAGTGCCGCTGTCTCTCCGACGATTCGCCCTGTTGCCAGCACAACTCCTGAAAGAATACCCGGAATAGCTGTTGGAAGAACGACACGGAAGATGGTTCTCAGTTTACCGGCACCCAGTCCGTATGAAGCTTCGCGATACATATCCGGCACACCGAGCAGTGCTTCCTCCGTTGTTCTGATGATCAGCGGAAGAATCATGATCACAAGTGTCATGGTACCGGACAGCAGCGAGTATCCCCAGCCAAGGGCCGTACTGAAGAACAGAAGTCCGAACAGACCATATATAATGGAAGGAATTCCCTGCAGTGTCTCCGCCGTAATACGGATCAGACGAACGAGACGACTGCCCGGTTTCGCATATTCCACCAGGAAAATTGCTGCGAATATTCCGATTGGAACCGCGATGATCAATGCCAGCAGTGTAATGACCAGTGTGTTCACAAGCGCCGGCATCAGTGATACATTTTCGGAATTATAGGTGAATGAGAATAAATCCGGTGTGAGATGACGGACACCTTTTATCACAATGAATCCCACCAGGAAGATCAGAACCGCCATAGTCAGGATTGCAGCAAGCCATACAAGACAGGCCACGACCGCCGACAGCGGATGATGTTTCCAGAGATTCTTCATCCGGGCCAGTTTGCCCGGCCTGTTGTTTCCGCCATTCTCTTTTGTTGAAATATCTAAAATATCTGAACTATCTTTAGCCATAAGCTGATCTCCGTTTCAGTGCCGATACACAGAGATTGATGATCAGGATGAACACAAACAGTACAACGCCTGTTGCGATCAGAGCCTCTCTATGTAAGTCAGCGGCATATCCCATTTCCATAACGATGTTCGCTGTCATGGTACGCAGGCCTTTCATGATTCCCTGCGGCATCCACGTCTGGTTGCCGGCTACCATGATCACGGCCATCGTCTCTCCGATGGAACGGCCGATTCCAAGTACGATTCCTGCAATCACACCTGACTTTGCAGCCGGAATGACAGTCAGGAACACGCTGCGTTCATGAGTCGCTCCAAGAGCAAGAGCACCTTCGTAGTAGCTCGTCGGCACACTGCGAAGTGCCGGCTCCACAACGCCTGTAACGGTCGGGAGAATCATGATACCCAGCAGAATTGACGCTGTCAGCATCGTGCTTCCGTCATGACCGGTCAGATCCCGCATCAGCGGAACAATCACAACCAGGCCGAAGAATCCGTATACAACCGATGGGATACCTGCCATCAGATTCACCATTGCCTTTAAGATCGGATACAGCTTTTTCGGACAGTAGAATGCCAGAAAGATGGCTGTCAGAAGTGCGACCGGCACTCCTATGATGATGGATCCTGCAGTAACATAAATACTGCCCAGTATGAACGGCAGAATACCGTATAAGTTATTCGACGGCTTCCATTTCTGTCCAAACAGGAACTCCGTTAACCCGATTTCGTGCATAGCCGGAATACCGTTGGCAAAAAGGAAAATGCAGATCAGGGCAACTGCCACCACTGAAACGAAGGCTGCAACCATGAAAACGATCCGCATGATCCGTTCTGAAATTTTACCTGTCATTAAACATCCTCCTGTTGCTGTTCCCCGGGGCTGCTGTCCGACAGGCCCGGGGAAATAGAATAAAATTCTGTTTTAAAGAAAAGCTTCACTTCGTTCAGCCTCGGGAACCGCTGCAATTTATTCCATAAATCGCACCGTAGCGAAAAGCTTCACTTCGTTCAGCTTTTCTTTACTGCAGTTCCTCCCAGGTTGTGATCTCGCCGACGTAGATGGATTTAACCTGCTCGCTTGTCAGCTCTTCCACACCTGCTTCGTTGTTTACGATCACTGCGATACCATCCTGTGCGATAACAGTTGCTGTCAGACCTGCCTCAATCTCGCTGTCCTTCAGTTCGCGGGATGCCATACCGATGTCACACAGACCGTCGATTGCAGATGTCATACCTGTTGTAGAATCACTCTGCTGTACTTCGATCTCTACCTTGTCGTTGATTGCGTTGTAAGCCTCAACCAGTTTCTCCATAACCGGTGTTACAGAGGAAGAACCTGCTACTACAACCTTACCTTCTACATCTCCGCCGTCAAATGCTTCCGGCTCGCCTACTGAGATGTATCCGTTGTCTTCGATTACTGTCTGACCTTCCTCGCTCATGATGAATGCGATGAAGTCTGCTGCTGCATCACTTACTTCTGCTGTTGTTGCGATGTTGAACGGACGAACTACCTTGTAATCTCCGGAAACGATGTTCTCAGCTGTTGCCTCTGCACCGTCGATCTTCAGAGCTGTTACTGTGTCATTCAGAGAACCAAGGGAGATGTATCCGATTGCATTTACATCACCTTCTACTGTGCTCATCATTACAGATGTGCTGTTTGTGATCTTTGCTGCCTCTGTTGTGTTGTCAATTTTATTTCCGTCCTCGTCCTTTTCCTCAACGCCGAACAGCTCGATAAATGCACCTCTTGTACCTGATCCTTCTTCTCTGGAACAGATTACGATGTCTCCCTCTGCTGCTGCCATTGCTGTCATTCCGATACTTGCTGTCATCATTGCTGCGATTGCCATTGCTACTGCTTTCTTCATAATTTTCTCCTTTTCCTTGCGCCATCTCTCTTTTTTATGTACGGCACTTTCTTTCCTGCCGCGTGGATACTTCATGGGCGCAACTTTGCTTTGAACTTGTAACTGCAACGCTACTTAATATGTAACACACGAAGCGTACACCCGAACCCGCTTCATGCCGAATGCAGAATTATCTGTCACCGGGCGTTTCTCTGTCAGCCTGCACTCATGCTACAGCCAGTATTTTAGTTTTCATTTGTAAAATATAAAATCTCCCCAGAGTAAAAGAAAAGTAAAATCGCGGTAATGAAAAAAAGACATTTGTAAAGGCAGAAGACATATTCTGACAAAAATCAGGTGAGAACTGCTGTCATTTCATTCTCAACCGGGCGCATAAAAAGCCTGCTCCGCAAACAAAAATGCTCCGGAACAAAACTGTTCCGGAGCATTCCGCTTCCTGTTTCCTATTCCGCAGGTCAGATGCTGCCTGCTGTATCTCTCAAATTTCCCGGCCTTCATTGACTTTTGCCGCTGTCGGCTGGTGTTTTCTCCTATTCTGCGTATCCCGCGAAAATCTGAGCGATCGGAGAATCAGAGGAAAGTACCACTGTCTTATCCTCTCCGGTCATGGACTCGCGCAGCGCATCCAGGCTGCGTACAAAGGAGTAAAACTCTGTCTTCTCTTCTGTACTGTATGCCTCGGAAAGAATCCGCATGTACTCTGCCTCGCCCTCCGCCACAAGGATTTCCGCCTGTTTTTTCGCCTCGGAGATCATGATCGTGACATCCTTGTCAGTCGTATTGCGGATTACCTGTGCCTCAGCAGCACCTTCCGCCGTATAGGTAGCCGCAATATTATCACGCTCGGAAATCATACGCTCATAGACGGCCGCCTTATTATCCTCCGGCAGATCCAGCTGCTTCGTCTCGAACATCAGCAGTTCTACACCATACTGGTCCATATTGTCGTCAATACGATCCATAACGAGAGCGGACAGCTCACCGTCACGGCTCGTGATCACCTCATCCTGTGTCATGCTGCTGATCGCGTTCTTCAGCGCGTTGTAAACAGCTGTATTGATACGACTCTCTGCATTGGACACAGAACCATTCAGTGACTGTGCAAACTTTGTCGGATCAGAAATCTTCCACAGCACATAGCTGTCTGTGATCATGGTCTTCTTGTCCCGGGTAATGACCTCTGACGGTGTCAGGTCATACAGAAGCGTCTGCTTCGGATATGTATCAACGGTCTGAACGAACGGAATCTTCAGGCTCAGACCCGGCTCCTCAATGACCCTGCTGATACGACCGAACTGGCGTACAATGCTGTACTGGTTCTCTGCTGTCACCACGATGGATGATCCGAGCAGTATCAGTATCAGGACTGCAGCCACGATTCCTATCACTTTTTTCTTCATATTATAATTCCTCCTGTAGCGCAACTGCTGCGCCATCTGCTCCGGCACAGAATTTCTTCTTATGCCGTTTCGTTCAACGGGATGATTACTGCTCTGCCTCGGTCTGCGTCACTGTTTCTGCAAATGAGTCGAGCGGCAGTACCTTCTGCACACCGCTTCCGTCATCAATAATGACCTTCAGACCCGGCAGTACATCTTCCATTGCCTCGAAGAACATACGCTGCTTTGTCACAACCGGATTCTTCTCATACTCTTCATACATGGCATTAAAGCGGGCCACCTGAGCTTCTGCCTCGTTGATACGCGTCTGCTTCTGCGCTTCGGCATCCTTGATGATCTCATCTGCCTCCGCCTCTGCGGCCGGAATCTTCTCATTCTGATATTTGTTTGCGTTATTCAGTGCGGTTTCCTTGCCCTGCTTTGCAGTCTCAACAGCTTTGAATGCCTGCATGACCTCCTGTGTCGGCGGCTCAGAATCCTGAATCGTGATATTTACAAGAGTAAGACCGATATCCTGTTCTTCAAGCTTCGCAAGAATCATTTCCTTGATCTCCGCCTGAATCTCTGTCTTTCCGGTCGTCAGAACGCTGTCCACATCGTAGCTTCCGATCACGGTACGAATGCTGCTCTGCGCAATATTCTTCAGAATTGATTCCGGTGAGCCGGATGCATACAGATATTTGACCGGATCGGCTATTCTGTACTCTACAAAAAAGTCAACATTGATGAAGTTGTAGTCCGATGTAATCATGACAGATTCCTCATCAACGGATTCATTCGTATTCGAATCATATCCGATAGCAAATCCCTGAATCGTTGTATTCACCTTCTTCACCTGCTGGACCAGCGGAATCTTGAAGTGAAGTCCCTTTTCCGTAACAGCCTTCGCTTCTCCGAACGTCACGACCACTGCTTCTTCCTGCTCTTCGATCTGGTACCACATACCGTTGCCGAAGATGGCGACCACTGCCAGAATGACTACGGCAATCACTATGTACTTTGCCTTGCCAAACGCCTTTCCTTTGTCAAATTTTGTTTCCAATTTTTTCCCTCCTTGAAAATACGGTGAACCATTTCACCTCTGGTGCGTAGAACCGGGAATCCTCTGACAGCAGGTTTCCAGTTCCATGACACTATGCAATGCATAGTGTTGTTAAAAAGAAGTAGCAACATCATACTACAGATGATGCTGCTTTTCAAGGTTTCTGTTTATTCAATTCCTTAAATTTTTATAAATATATCTGAATACTTAACTCATCTGATATCAACTAATTCATCTGATATCAACTAACTCATCTGATATCAACGATTCGCGTACACACCCGCTCCAGCAGTGCATCACTGTGACTGACCGCCACCATTCCCAGCTGTCTCCGCTTTGCCTCCTCCAGAAGGAAGTTCCAGATCTGGCTCTGCGTGATCAGATCCAGCATGGTACTGATCTCGTCAGCCAGCAGAAAATGCGTCTTTTCTCCCAGAGCCCGCGCTATGCAGAACCGCTGCAGCTCGCCGCCGGACAGCTCCGAAGGGAAACGCTCCTTCCAGTCTTCCTCGATGCCCAGTCCCTCCACGATACGTGCGCTGACCCGGTCTCCCTCTTCCAGCACAGTGCGCATTCTTCTTCTCGGATTCACTGCAAACTCCGGATGCTGCCAGATCATCTGAACAGGACAATATCCTTTATACTCCATGACCGGCTTTCCGTCCAGCAGGATCTCCCCATCCGTCGGCCTCTCATATCCGGCCAGAAGGCGGCACAGTGTGGTCTTGCCGATTCCACTCTTTCCGCGCAGCCCGATGCGTTCGCCCTCCGCTGCTTCAAAGGAAACATGGTTCAGTACCATCGGTCCGTTTTCGCTATATCGAAATGAAACATCTCTTGCCTGTAAAATCATAATTTCACAGCTCTCTTTCTTCTATAATAATGCAGTATTCGTGCCGTGTGTCATAGGGAAAAATCTGCTTACCATACAGATTTTCTTACAGAATACACCGCACGCGTCCTTCTCCTACTGTCTTCCACGGAATCTCTCTCTGACACGCCTTTGTACACTTCTCACATCGCGGTCCGAACGGACATCCCTGCGGCATGGATTTTACATACGGCTGCGTTCCCGGAATCGGCCTGAATCCATTCTGGGGCATGGCCTGCCACAGAGCCTTCGAATACGGATGACGCAGTGTCTCACAGGATGAGAAATCACCGGCCGGAGCTTCCTCAATCGTGGAGCCCGCATAAAACACTGCAATCCTGTCCGCCGTTTCAATCGCCAGCTCCAGATCGTGCGTGATCAGCAGCACACCTGCTCCCAGATCCGCCAGTTCCCGGAAATGTTCCATCGCCCGCTTCGCTGCAGATATATGCAGTCCCGGTGTCGGTTCATCCGCAATCACCAGCTTCGGGCCTGCCATCAGCGCCGTGGTATTCATAATGCGTCTCGTCATGCCGCCCGACAGTTCAAACGGATACAGATCCTGTACCTTCGGATCCAGCTCATATTCCTTCAGAAGCTGCTCCAGTTTTTCCCTGGATGCCTCATCATTCTTTCCCTTACGTATCTGTACTCCAGTCTTCATCAGCGGATCCAGATAAGAAAGGCTCTGGGGAATCAGTACGATCTCCTCCCCACGCAGCTTCTTCAGACGTTTCTCCGTCAGCAATTCCCCGTTATACAGGATCTCGCCGCCTGCTGATGCATTGTACGGAAGGATACCGAGCACCGCATGAGCCAGAAGACTCTTGCCGGAACCGCTGGAACCGACCACCGCCACGATCTCGCCGGGATGGACTGTCACATCGAGATCCCGTATAACATCAAGCTGCGTCTGACGAAAGCCTTTCTCATATTGTGTAAATGATATTTTCAGTCCCCTGATCTCGAGGACCGGTCTGCTGTTATTTTCCACTGTAGTCTCCTTGCAGATTGCTTCTGTTTCGATTTCTTTTTCCAAATCCTATTCATGCACACTGTTCGGATCGATCAGTCTGCGCAGATTCTCTCCGAGCAGATAGAACAGGATCACTGTCAGTACCAGCGCCAGCCCCGGGAACAGAGCCAGCCACCATTTTCCGAGCACCAGATATTTCATGCTCTCTGACAGGATAATTCCGATTGCCGGCTGCTCGCTGGTCAGTCCGAATCCCAGGAACGTGATGCTCGCCTCATGCAGAATCGCATGGGGAAACATCAGTACCAGCCCCACTGCAAACTGCGGTACCAGATGCGGCAGTATGTGACGAACTGCAACATACCATTTGCCCTTTCCAAGTTTTCCGGCTATCTGTACGTACGGACTTTCCTTCAGCTGCATGACCTCCGCCCGGATCACACGGGCCAGGGAAGTCCAGTGCGTAAATGCCACACCGATAATTACCCCTTTCAGGCCGCGCCCTGCTGCTACTGAGATCAGAATCAGCAGAAGCAGATGAGGAATTCCCATGATCAGATCAATAATCCAGGTGATCACACTGTCTGCCCGTCTTCCGAGCGTTGCCGCGCAGATACCGAGAACCAGTGCGATCACTGCACTGATACCGGCCGCCAGCGTACCGATCAGAATGCTGAGCGACAGTCCCTTCAATGTCCGCGCAAACATATCCCGTCCCATCCAGTCCGTGCCAAACGGGTACTGCAGACACGGCTTCAGATTCTTTCTGGAGAAATCCGTTGCTCTTGCAGCTTCTGTACAGAAGCTGCCTGCAGCAGCAATCACGACCAGAAAAGAAAAGGATACGATCAGCCACAGCAGCATTGATTTTCTTCTGTTCCACGTTTTCACTGCTTCGCTCCCCCTCTCCTGATCCTCGGGTCAACGATTCCGTACAGAATGTTCGCGATCAGATTGCCGCCGAATACGAACAGGGCACTTACGATCGTAATCGCCATCAGAAGCGGCATATCACTGTTCAGCCCCGCCGTTACGGCCGCCTGTCCCATTCCCGCATACGAAAACACCTGTTCCACCAGAACCGATCCGCCGAAAATTTCACTGATGGATGCGAACTGCAGTGTAATTGCAGGCAGCAGCACATTGCGCAGCCCATGGCGGCACACGATCTGCCAGGTGCTCTCTCCCCTCGCCCGGGCAAACAGCACGTAGTCGCTCTCCATGATGTCAATCATTTTCTCTCTCGTATGAAGTGCGATATTCGAAACCCCTGTAATGGACAGAGTCACCGCCGGAAGTATTGCATGGCGCAGACGATCCAGAACCGTAACCCCCTCCGCTTCCAGACCGATCGGCACACTGAGTCCGATCGGCAGCACTTTCAGCCACACTCCGAATATCATCAGCAAAAGCAGCGCCAGCCAGAATGCCGGTGTACTGGAAATCACGACACAGTAACCCTTTATCAGTTTGTCGGGCCACCTGCCGCGCATAGCTCCGGCGGTCACACCAAGAATAAATCCGATCACACCGGACAGGATCCATGCCGTCACCATCAGAACCAGAGAATTGCCCAGCTTCACTGCAATGACCTTCGCCACCGGCTGCCGATACTGCAGCGATACACCAAACTCTCCGGTAAAAAAGTCCTTCGCCCAGGTCAGATAACGCTGTACCGGCGGCTCATCCACACCCCAGTACGCTTCCAGTTTCTCCTTCTGTTCCTGGCTCATCGACCCCAGTGCCGCCTGACCGACATTTGCCTGAAGCGGATCGACCGGTGACATTGTCATCAGAGCAAACGCTGCAATGCTGACTGCGATGACCAGCAGCACCATCCGGATCAGCTGTTTTATTATAAATATTCCGCATTGTTTTCTCACTTTATTCAACCCATTCCCACTGATCTATATTATTCACGATCGACCAGCCGTGTCCGTGCGGATGAATCTTCTGTTCCGCCACCTGCAGGCCGTCTCTCACAAAGTAAAGATGACTCACATTGCACAGCCATACCCACGGAATGTCACCGTCCTGTGTTACACCGGTCGTTCCGTCATACTGAGCCTTCTGCCACAGCTCATAAGACTCTTCCAGATCGGCCGCAGCCAGTGCCGCATCCATATAGGCATCCACCGTCTCATTTGCATAGGGAGAATATTCCGCATTATCACTTCCCGGAGCCGTGTGGTAAATATTATAGAACTCCATCGGGGAATGTGCACCCCAGCCCCACACCAGCGGCTGTGACTGTGCCTTGTCATAAGCAACATCCCATCCTGCAGCTTCCGTAGTGACATCCATCCCCAGCATGTTCAGCTGATTAGCCAGCTCCTCTGCCAGTCCCTGACGCACGGAATCAGACGGATTGTACATGATCGTAAACTCACAGCGAAACCCGTCCTTTTCGCGGATACCGTCCTCACCGACTGTCCATCCGGCCTCATCCAGAAGTACTGCTGCACCTTCCGGATCATATTCTACTTCCGACTCCTCATTATACCACGGCATCTGGTCGCACACGCTGTATGCCGGTGTGCCGTATCCTCCAAGCACATGTTCGATCATTGTCTCACGGTCGATTCCGATATTGATCGCCCTGCGCACGGAAACATCCGCAAGAACATCATTCCCAACCGTTATTCCGTCAACCTCCTGAGCAGAAGTCACCGGAAGATTGATCCCCCGATTGTCCACACTGGCCACCTCAAGCAGACTGTAGCCCTCCGGTACCATCTCCGCGTATGTAGAAGCTGTGTATGCCACATCCACCTGACCGGCCATCGCCGCTGCCAGAGATGCCTCCTCATCCATGAACAGGATCGTGACCTTCTCCATCTTCACTTCACCGCCATAATAATCCGGGTTCGCCTCCAGGATCACCTGCTGCCCCTGATCCCATTGTTTCAGAATATATCTGCCGGAACCGATGGGATTCATGCCGTAATTCTCATCATACGCATGTTCCGGAACGATTCCCGTGATCGCCATGGTATACGGCCATGCCGAAAACGCTCTCGACATATGGAACACCACCGTTGTATCATCCACTGCCTCAGCATGATCCAGCATCGTAAAATCATTTACTGAGCTGTTTTCCCTGCAGGTATTGTAGGTAAAGGCAACATCCGATGCCGTCAGCGGTTCACCATCCGTGAATTTCACATCATCCCGGATCTTTACCGTCCATGTCAGTCCGTCCTCTGATGCAGCATATTCTGTAGCCAGATCCATACCAATAGAAAGGTCCGTATTTGTCACCAGCAATGTACTCTGGATCAGCGGCTCATGCACATGTTCCCCCGCACCCCAGCCATACACCGGATCAAAACCGGATGCCGGTTCGGAGCTGGCGGTCATCGTCACCACTACAGAATTCTCCTCCTGTTCCTCTGCTGATACAGTCACAGCCGCTCCTGATACAGTTACACATGTAAGTACGGCTGTACACAGCAGCGCAAGCAATTTCTTTTTCATACCATCTGTCTCCTTGTAATCTTTGTTATGTTTTTAACTATACCATACAAAAAGGGGTGGCCACAAGCCACCCCGGGGGATACAAATTTTATATAATAATTTCCGCCAGCTTCCGGATATATTCCGGATCTGTTCCGCAGCATCCGCCTATCACCTGCGCACCTTTCTCAACGAGCCGCTTCATCGCCTGCGCAAACTGCTCCGGTTTCATATTATAATGCGCAATGCCCTTCTCATCAATCAGCGGCATTCCGGCATTCGGCTTCGCGATCACCGGCACCTTCGCCACTGCCTTCATGGATGCAACGACCGCCTCCAGCTGATCCGGCCCCACAGAACAGTTCAGTCCGACTGCTGCAGCTCCCATTTCCTGCAGTGATTCCACCATCTCCACTGCATTTCCGCCGTACAGGCCGCTTCCGTCCGCCTCCATCGTCAGAGAACACATTACCGGGAGATCACAGACCGCCTGTGCAGCGTCCAGCACAACCAGCGTCTCCTCCACATCCAGCATCGTTTCCGCCACGATCAGATCCGCACCTGCATCCGCCAGCACTCTGATCTGCTCCTTATATACATCGAACAGCTCCTGATATGAAATCTCTCCGCGCGGCTCCAGCATCTTGCCGGTCGTCGTCACATCACCGGCCACGTATGCCCTCCCCCCGGATGCTTCCTTCGAAAGCGCCACCAGCTTCGTATTCAGTTCCGTAAGCCGGTCCTGCAGTCCGTGCATGGACAGACTGATGCGATTCGCTGAAAACGTCGGCGCATAGATAATTCTGCTGCCTGCCTCTACGTATGCACGCTGCAGAAACTGAATCACTTCCGGATGTTCCAGTGCCCAAAGCTCCGTGCAGATACCAACCGGCATCCCCGCCCTGCGCAGATTGGAGCCTGTCGCTCCGTCAAGAAGTACCACACCATGTTCTGTCAGTTGCTTAAATTCCTGTATTGTCATCCCTGTTTCGTCCTTTCCTGTTTTGTCGGCTTCTGATTTGCCCTTTCTTTTTCGTCCTTTCCTGTTTTGTCCGCTTTTGTTTTACCCTCTCCTTTTTCGTCCCTTCCCGTTTTGTCGGCTTTTATTTTGCCCTCTCTTTTTCCGTCCTTTCCCGTTTTGTCCGCTTCTGTTTTACCCTTTCTTTTTTCGTCCTTTCCTGTTTTATCAGCTTTTGTTTTGTCCGTTCTCTTTTGTCTCCCGTCAGTCGTTCGGCTTCTGGTAAAATCTTCCCCAGATACGCTCCGACTTGACCACATTTACAAAAGCTGCCGGATCCACTGCCCTGATCTTCGGCATCAGGCGGCGGATCTCATCACTTGACACAACCGAATACAGCATTTTACGCTCCATGCCCTGATAACAGCCGATTCCCTTAAAAAGAGTTGCGTCATGATGCGTTTCATTTCGGATCAGCTCGTAAATCTCCTGATCCTTTTCCGTGATTATGTACATGGTATTTCGCTGATAACGTCTGAACAATGTATGCAGCGTCTGCGTGGACACGAACTGATACACTACTGAATACAATGCCTTGTCCCATCCCATAAGAGCTCCGGCAATCACCAACACGATTGCATTGCATGTCAGAATGTAGCTGAATCCATCCACCCCAAACCGTTCCGACAGGAAGATGGAAATAAAATCCGTACCTCCTGAGGTTGCCCGGCCTCTCAGACAGAATGTCATACCGATTCCATTGATGATTCCGCCGAACACCGCCAAAAGAAGCATATCATCCGTGATATGGAACGACGGCAGCACATCAATCAGAAAACTGGAAAGAAAAATAGACAGACACGACAGCAGTGTAAAATTCCTGCCGATGAACCGTATGCCGATATACACCGGAACAATATTCAGCGGAAGATTGATCAGCGAATACGGAATCTCGATTCCCGCAAATTTTCTTACCACTTCCTGAATCAGCAGTGACAGTCCCGTGAAGCCTCCCGGGATTAATCCCGCATAATGCACAAAACTGCTGATGTTTCCGGCCATGATCGTTGTACCGATAACCACCATGATCACGCGGAATGTCATCCATTTCCAGCCACTTTGCTTTTCGTTCATAACGCTACCCCCGTTTTCCCGTGTACAGTCTCCATCCTCTCACCGCGTCCCGGCAGACCGGCGCCAGTGTATTCTTTTGCAGTCCTGACAGCACATCCCCCAATGTGTGTCCGACTGCTTTCTTTTGCAGAAAGTCTCCTCGACGGAAGTATACCATACCTCAGGGGTTATTTCCATCTACATTTCTATCCAATCAGCTGTATTCAATTCGTTTCTTTGCTGCGATTAATTCAACCCAAATACGGGTAATAATAATAAAAAACAGGTCAAATGGAAGATTGAAAATTTCCCGACTTTCAGAAACGCAATGAATCTAGTTTTGATGAGGATGATTCTATCAATTAATATCAGGCAAAATAATGGCATTTCTGCAAAGCTTTCTTTACACCCTGTTTCGTATAAGAATATTCATTTACAAAATCTGTACACATCCAGTACAGCACCGAATCAACATCAAGGTACTTTTCAAATGTTTCTGCCGCTTCTGAATACTGTCCGTTTTCCATATATTCCACCCGTTCCTTGTACCTATAAACACACAGGTGTCTGCGTTATTTATGATAGCAGTTGCCTGATCATTCCCGTATATGGATTTCAACTGTAATTCTGACTGAAGAAGCATAGTGACTGAAATGTTTTTCTCGCGGAATATTGAAATAAAATATGAAAACCGTTCTATCACGGAACCACATGCAAAGTCATCAAACTGTACCTCCAAGGCATCTGCCATTCCGGAGAGCTTCATCTGTCGCAACCGGCTGCTGATAAGGAGTTCGTCCGTGTTCAGAGGAGAAGTGTTCGTTATCATTGATAGCTGTCCCTCCCTCTGGTGTTCTCATGCTCAGGAAGATGGCCGGGGCTTCTGTCCGCATTCTCTTCCCGACTGATCAATTCTGAATTGCATTTTCGGAAAAGTCACCCTTCTCCAGACATTCCTCCAATGCTGCCTTGACCCCTTCCCTGGTATATGAATCTCCATTTACCCAATCAATACACAGCCAGTACAGATCAGAGTCTACAGAAAGATACTGTTCAAATGCCTCTGCGGCAGCTGAGTACTGCCCGTCTTCCATGTACTCATACCCAGTCCTTACCACATTAAACCGACGCTGCTGAATCCCATCCGCCGCAAATATCGCCAACAGAATCAATACCAACATGCTGATTACAAGTACTTTTTTCATTGTGTTTCTCTTACTCATCTTTCTTTTCCTCCAAAATAAACTCAAGTTTTTCTTCCTGTTTCTGAATCCATGCAAGCATCTTACGTGCCAGCATATCGCCGCACACCGGCATATTTTCTTCCTCTTCTCCAACCATCATTCCCTGCATTTCCTCCAGCAATATATCAAGTCCCTTTTCACCGTATTTTATAAAGTCCGGCCGCTCTATTTCTTTCGCCAGACAGGCTGCATTCAGATACAAAGCGCCACGGTTCAGAGAATCATTCTTCTCTTTGCAGGTATCCAGAACTTCCATATAGCAATCAAATATTTTTTCAGCATTCTCCCAGTGTTCAGCCTGAACTTCCTTCTTAATCAAACCTTCGTATTCCTGAAGCAAAGAAGCGATTGTTCCTGTTTCTTCCTCCGCTTTCTCATGCTCAGCTTCCCCTGAACTACATTTCGTCAGCTGTTCCTTCCGTGTCGCTGCGCATTCTTTCCACTTTTGATAAGCCTGCAGCATCTCTTCTGATGGCTTTTCTTCCGAATAATCTGTTTTCTCCAATTCTGCCATTAATTCAGCCGAAAATTTATCCCATTCCATCTCTTTATTTTTCCTGCAGATTTTTTCCATTTTCCAGGCTGCACCGATCCAGATCGCACTAAAAACCCCAACGATGAAATAGGGCAAAACTTCCGGGTATTGATATGGTGTGAACTCCATTCCAAACACACATATCTCATACACAGTAAAAAGAATCGTTGAATACAGTACTGCCTCCAATGCTGACGTATTCATCTGTTTTGCTGCATACATAATAATATACAACAGGAAAATAATCCCTCCCACAAGACAGGCATACGAAACATTCGGCTGACTGATGATTGCTATACCTGTAAAGGTGATGCACACGGATGGAATACACACTTCCTTTGTCCTGCTCCAACGCATACAATAACTTCCGAATATGATAAGCGACATAAGATATGCGATAACACTTTCAAAGGAACTCTCCAAACCCAGTTTTCTGTTTACAATATACGGTATAAAGATCGCACACATCTCAAAACAATACAATATAATGAGTATAATCCTGCTCTTCGTTTCCGTTAATCCGACTTGTTTTCTCAATATACCTCCTCCTTTCCTTTTCTTATATATAAATGACACTTCGAAGCAGAAAACTTACAGAAACTCAAAATTTTTTTAAAAAGAGCCCTGCTTCATATGTCACCGACACATAAAACAGAGCTCTGCGCTCAAAACATATTCTGTATACAAATAAATGAACTCCAATAATAGGAATCTTCAAAAATTTTATAGTCCGGCGAGTACTGGATTTTCATTTTCTTTAACTCTTCCAGCACTGTTTCCACCGGCCCCCGGCTCTTCATATGACTTTGCACCAAATATTCTTCCAATTCCTCCTCTATCTTCTGAATTGAAACATCTCTGAATAAGCATTTTTTCCTGATGACATAAGAATTATCTCCCTGATTCATTTGAATTTGAAGAATGAATTTTTCTTCTTAATTTATATATCGGGATAATAGATATCTTCCCGACGGATTCCTCGATTTTTTTATTATTTTTAGGCTCTGGTCTACTGAATAATTATCATCTGGACTCCTTTTCCATGATACTATTTAAAGTTTTAGCCAGATCTCCAATCATATCTTTATAATAAGGACAGTTGCGTTTTGTATCCCGTTCTCCGTTGGATGATGGATAACATTTTCATCCGCACCGACCCCGCCGGCAACATCAAGCCGGATAAGGAAAAATCTTCAGAAAAGATTGATGGCGCGGTTGCCACCATAATGGCCCTCGACCGTGCGATCCGCTGTGGTAATGAATCCGGTGCTTCGGTCTATGACAGCCGAGGCATTTTATTTATCTGATTTCAGGATAACTTTCCCTTAATTGCGTTATACTATTAAGGGAACTTCCCCTTAATCCATTGACTTTTCCCTCATTTTGTGCCATGATTTAAGGGAAAGAAATCGGAGGTGAGGTAATGAGAACCTTTAACTATTCTGAAATCAAGAGCAAGATGTGGGATTCCGATATCCTCGGTCTCATTGCTGCGATATATAAGGAAGCTGGGAAACAGGAGATGTACCTGAAACAGCGCCCGGAAGAATTGGAGAAACTGGTGGAGATCGCAAAGGTGCAAAGCACCGAGGCATCCAATGCCATCGAGGGCATCGTCACCACCAGCACTCGTATCAAGCAACTGGTCGAAGAGAAAACTACACCCAAGAACCGCGATGAGCAGGAAATCGCAGGCTATCGTGATGTGCTGAACATTATCCACGAGAGCTTCGATGCCATTCCCATTACGCAGAACTATATTCTGCAACTGCATAAAATTCTGTACAGCCACATGAATAACCCTATGGCGGGCAGAACCAAGAGTGTGCAGAACTATATCAGCGCCACTTACCCCGACGGTCATGTGGAGACGCTCTTTACTCCGCTTGCGCCCTATGAAACACCGGAGGCATTGGACAGAATCTGCGAAGAATACAACAGAGTCATTGGAAATATGGAAGTCGAACCGCTGATTGCAATTCCGATTTTCATTCACGATTTCCTGTGCATCCATCCGTTCAATGATGGCAACGGAAGAATGAGCCGCCTACTGACCACACTTCTGCTCTACAGAAACGGCTTCTATGTGGGAAAATACATTTCCCTGGAAGCCAAAATAGCAAAGAACAAGGATCTGTATTACGATGCACTCGGTCAAGCACAGACCGGATGGCACGAAGGAACGGAAGATCCGGTTCCGTTCATCAAATATCTGCTTGGCACGATTCTGGCAGCATACCGTGACTTTGAAGACCGTTTTGCCCTGGTGGAAACAAAACTGCCCGCCCTGGAAACGGTGCGCCGAGCCACTATGAATAAGATCGGACGATTTACCAAGCAGGACATCCGTGAACTCTGTCCTTCCCTCAGTATCAGTTCCATTGAGGGCGCGCTCCGCAAATTGGTAGCTTCCGGCGAACTCAAACGCGAGGGTACGGGCAAAAACATCTGCTACTTCAGATTGAAGTGATGCCCTCATTCATCAATCACTTCCCTTAAAACGCCAACCGTTTTAAGGGAACGAACCAAATAATAAGGTTAAGCATCTGCTATCACAGCAGGTGCTTTTCTTTTGCTCATTTTTAGAAGGGAGGGAGAAAAACGAAACCCGCATTGCACATTGTGTCCCTCTCAGGCGGCAAAGACTCCACAGCAATGCTTCTGCGAATGTTGGAGGAAGGAATGCCTGTGGACATCATCCTGTTCTGCGATACCGGATTGGAATTTGAAGGTATGTACCATCACATCGACAAACTGGAAAAATACATCAGCAGACCGATCACCAGGCTTAAGTCTGATTACGATTTTGAATATTTGCTGTTGGAGCATATGCCGAAGCGGAAGAACCCTGAACTGTTCGGTCGCAAAGGATACAGCTGGGCTGGTCCCCGTAATCGGTGGTGTACTGCCATGCTGAAACAGCGTGTCATTGACCGCTACCTACGTAGCCTTTCCAAGGAGTACGATTTGATACAGTATGTCGGCATCGCAGCGGACGAACCGCAGCGTGTCCATGACTTCAAGGAGAAGGATTCCATGGCACAGGCAGCACGAAATGTACGGATTATCCCTGCGACAATCAATCCCATCAGTCAATTACCGATTTATATGCAGCGAAAGCGCCGGGTCGCCGGATACGCCCGTGTTTCCACCGACAGCGATGAACAGTTCACCAGTTATGAAGCCCAGGTGGACTACTAAGCATATGTAAGTCCATTATTCTCACTCAGCCCTGCAAAACATGTGCCGCTGACAGTGTAGATGACGGATTCAGTTTCAGGGGTGATGGTAACAGTGCCGTTGGTGTAGGTCTTGCCGTCTACTTCAATGCTCACGCCGGTGATTGTGGCGGGGCTGGGGGTGTAGCTGGCGGTGACCTCCTGCTTCTTGTCGTCAGTGGTCTCCGCAGCCATGGCAGGCGCAGCCAGGGAGAAGATCATGGCAAAAGCCAGGATCAGGGAGAGAAGTTTTTTCATAGTATTTCTCCTTTCGGATAATTCATAATTCGTAATTCATAATTGGCAAAACTTGATACATTCTGCATTATGAATTATGAATTTTGAATTTACTCGACGGTGATTTTGACTTCTGCGACTTTAACGCCGGTTGCGGTGACGGTGCTGTTGGGGGTGCCGGAGATGGTCAGCTTGCCGGTGAGGGAAGCCGCGCCGTCCACATCGCCCTCAACGCCTGCCGCCAGAGTGCCATTGCCGCCGGTGAGGGCAACATTCACGCCGTTGCCGGCCACAGGCTCCACGTCCATGGCCACGTCCACTGCCACGTTGGAATGGTTGGTGACCTTGATCTCCGCTTCGGTCTTGTCCCAGCCGCCGGTGGTCTTCTGATACTTCGCGGTGACATCCTTGCTGCCACCCTGCCCGGAAGCAAAGGCGGTGATGCTCAGACTCAGCATCAAAGCCACCGCAGGGATCAGAGAAAGTACTTTTTGCATATTTTTGTTCTCCTTTCGGAAAATTTTTTACGGGGTTCGTTATTTCATGTTAGGTAATTGCGAAACAAGTTCCGCAATCCTGAATTAAAAGCGATAGAAATCCTGCTTTGGCAGGATTTCACAAATGTGATAACTTTTCATTTTTAGGCGCACTTTAACAAACGCTACAGACGGGGAAGCTTAAAATTATGCAATGAGTGGTTTTAGACTTAGATAATATTGTCCGCGGAATGACCCGGAATCCCAAAGCCAGAACACTTCATAAAATCGCACTTGCATTCAACATGACCATTTCAGAATTTCTGGATTTCCCCGAACTAAATGAATACAGCTTTGATGAAGATGATTCTATCGACTAAAAAGGGCAAAAAAACAGCATCTCAGCAATAAGTTTCCCTGTTGCTGAAATGCTGTTTATTAAATGCCTTCTTACCCGATCAATACATTCTTTCCCTCAAACGCAGATCCATATGCCCGAATGCGCTCCTTCGCAATTCCTTTTGCGATCAGATTCTCCTCATACTTCTTCAACGGCGCTCGCAAAACACACCGTTCCTACGCCTCCTCCAACTCCCCCCTCAGCTTCTCCAGCGCCCGCTTCTCGATCCTCGATACATAGGATCTGCTGATTCCAAGCCCCTGCGCAATCTCTCTCTGCGTACGCTCCTGACATCCGAACAGCCCGTATCGTTCGCAGATGACCTGCAGCTCCCGCTCGCTCAATACATCCTGCATACATTCACGCAGCCTGTCGATATTTTTCCGCTTCTCAAGGTCCTCCACCACATCGACCGGTTCACTCTCCAGTACATCCATCAGACGAAGTTCACGTCCCTCCTGGTCGATCCCGATTTTCTCATACATGGATACTTCCCTCGTCAGCTTCTTGCGTGAACGCAGCATCATCAGCAGCTCATTTGCTATCCTCCCCCCAATGCGTTTTTGATGCACTGAGGGGATTAGTTTTTCCCAGGCGTTCATCCTCCATATCGTCATCATCATAATCTACATCGGAGAAGTCTACTAATTCCTCTGTTTCGTCATCATCTTCGGTATTGCCAGATGCTACAGCGGCAATTTCCGGATACTCGATTTCATCATCCTTGACACCGAACAGAATGACATGGGCGTTGACACCGTCCCATACCACCTTACGCACAATAGTGCGAATGGCAGCACGTTTCTGTTCAACTGTCATTTCATCAATGCCATCTTTGAAAATAGTCAGCAACTGACGCAGTAAATCAAATTCGATATCGCTGAGAGCGTGCTGCGAGGTCAGTCCCTCCAGCTCCTGAATACGCTGTTCAAGGGACTGGTATTCCTGGTTCAGCTGTTCAATTCGTTTGGTTACATGAGCCTTGGCAGCGCTGTCACCTATATCAACAAGGGAGTCTACCAGAGAATTGATTTTCTTCTCGGTTTCTGCCTTTTCTTTTCGCAAATCATCCAGGCGCTGTTCATAGTCCATGCGATTACCGGTATAAAATCTGCGGCTCTGTTCCAACTGTGCGATGAAAGTGTCTTTGTCCTCTGCAAGCATTTTAATCTGCTCGACCACAGCCATATCCAATGTGTTGCCGTTGGCATTCTTACCATTACATACAGTACGCTGACTGCGTTCCTTCATTTTACAAACATAGGTATAAATAACCTTGCCGTCCGCAGTTTTGCGCTTGCTCATCTTCGGATACATACGTTCACCGCAGCTACAGAATAACAAACCCGTCAGAAGTGCTTCATTACTGCGTGGCTTTCTGAAAGATTTGGATTTGTTGCGTTCCAAAGACTCCTGAATCTGCACCCACACTTTACCTGGAATCAGACCCGGATGCTTGCCGACTGATACAATCCACTCACTTGCAGGCAGATACTTTGTAGCTCTGCCTTTTTCCTGATCAGTACGGTTGTAGGCCATGATACCATGCTTATTGTCAAAGGCATCCTTCTCGGAAAACAAATCTGTGTCATGCTGAATGAAGAAATTATAGGCATCTTCATCCGCAATCATATAAACCGGATTCTGCAAAATCGCTTTGACGGAAAAACGGGTAAAGTAATTATTGTTCTTTGTCTTAATGCCTTGTTTAATCAAAGCGGCTTCAGTCAATGTCAGAGAATCCGTTTCTATATATAAGTCGTAAATCATTCTGACAATATCAGCTTCTTCCGGAATCAGTTTCAGCTTGCAGGCTTTCTTGGATTTACCATCGATGGTAATACTCTTAACCGCTTCAGAAGCATAGCCGGTAGGTGTTGTACCACCCAGCCAGCGTCCGGTCTTAGCCAGTTCGTGCATATTGTCACGAATACGCTCTGCAATGGTTTCACGCTCCAGTTGAGAGAAAACAGATGCAATATACATCATAGCTCGTCCCATAGGAGTGCTTGTGTCGAACTGCTCTTTAATAGAAACAAAAGAAATATCCAAGCGAGCCAGTTCTTCAATCAAAGCAGAAAAGTCGCTGATATTTCTGCTGATACGGTCAAGGCGGTAAACGATGATGGCCTTGAACTTACGTTTCTTGGCTGCGTCCATCATCTTCTTAAAATCTGGACGGTTCAGATTGCCACCAGAAAAACCTTCATCTTCATAAATAACAACTTTATCAACAGCGGCATCCCCATAATGCACGCGAATATATTCCTTACAGAGTTCGACCTGATTGCCGATACTTTCGCCTTTGCCTGTGAATTTAGACTTTCGGGAATAGATGGCTATCATTTCTTCATTTTTCCTCATTTTCATATCCTCCTTATCTTGATATGTGATGTGCCTTATGCAATTATAACATAGCGTATCATTAAAATAAACAGATTGGAGGGTTTTCTATGAAATCATTGTTTTCCACGAAAGCAACGAGCCAAAGTCATGCTGGCATGAATTTGACGACTGCCCGTGAGTCAAAGACGCAGTCTTTGTACGAAGAAATGGGGGGAACCTATAGATTGGGCGCAGATGGAATGTATTATCCGGATCTTGCACTTCCGGAAGAAGAACCGCATTACGGTAAATATGGCAGAATGCGTCTGCGTCATCTGAAAGAGAATCATAAGGTGTTATACACTACGCTTTTGCTGGATGGAAAACTGGTCAAGCATCTGAATGAGGTAGATGATACTGCTAATCAGAGAATGGAGTTGCCACCCTGCAAATGCAGGAGTGCCAAGGCGTAAATGAATCCCTGAAAGCTCGTGACCAGATGGCATGAGTCGGCGCTATGAATAATATTCGTAATGCTGCAGAAGAAATTGTACTGCATGAATTAATCTACAACTAAAACAGAGGCAAAAATAGCAAAACAAAAGACAATCCTCATAAAATGGATTGCCTTTTGTTTTGCTATACTCTTATTTTATGTATTTTTGATTTTATTCAGTTTTTCATTGGCAGAAAGCAGAATTTCTTTTGTGAATACTGCACCCATTGTTCCCATCATACCGGACAAACGCAGAACCGTGAAACCACCCATCATTTCTGCCATAGGCCCCTGAAGCAAAGCAGTTACGTCCAGTTCGCCTTTTTCACTTTTGCCTGCCATTGCCTCTTTCATCATAGCAATGAACACATCAAATGCTTCGGAATTTTTGCCTATATCTGAAAGTTTGTCATTGATTGAGAAACAGCCTTCAACTTCTGTAACATCAAACCAGTTAAGGATTGCCCCTTTTTCTTTCAGGAGATACTTATCGTTGAATTTTTTAACCTTGTGAATTTCGCTGTAATCAATACATTCACCTGCAACCGCTTTAAGCTTTGTTACATCTTTGTTAGGAACATCAAAATAGAAGAAATGAACATCACTTGTCTGTTTACCAAGGGAGACGCCGTTTGCAAACAGTTCTACTTCCGGCTGATTGGAATACACCGTAACCTTTGTTCTATCTTCCACTCTGTCCACATAACGCTTGCCGCAGATGTGTACAAACGGGTCATCAGACAGCCATGCTTTGTAGGCATAGAAAGAATCCTTTTTGTATTTGCGGTCTATTGTCACCAGACCTTTGTGGTTCTGTCCGTTTTCGCCGCCTTCGTTTCTGCCGTCGGCACCGAAGTCAAACATATTCCACACATGAGTAGACCAGATATATTTGCGTGTAAACAATTGTTTGATAAGTTCTTCGTGATAATATGCCTGATATTCTTCTGTATAGTCACCCTGACGTGGGTCTGAGGTATGCCAGTCAAGTGCTTCACAGCCGTATTCTGAAACACCGATAGGAATTGTCGGGTTTACAGAATGGAAATTGTCAAACCATGGGCCGTTCATACCTGTATCACCGCCATACCAGCCGAAATAATGGTTATAAGAAATAACATCAGGTACTTTGATATAAGGGTCATCAATCGGTGTCATGGAAACACAGGCAACTGTTGTAAGGCGTGTCGGGTCCCATAATTTAATGGACGAGTTAACAGAATTACTTCAGCCGTCAAAAATCAAGAGCATTAGAGCAAGTGCTGAAATCATGTGCCATTATCTGTACGAGCATGCAGACTTACTTCGTATCCTGATCCGTAATTTCTCAGACCGTGATCTGGAACAGATGATGAACGAGTCTTATCTGAGAGTGATTGAAAATTCAAAAGTTAAAATAAAGGACAAAGATTTGTTAAAGCTCATGATTGCTTATATGTCAGGCGGAGGATACTCTTTGCTTGCTTTATGGCTTCAGGAGGATATAAAGAAAACACCAGCAGAAATTGCTGCTCTTCTTGCGGATATGTTCTCCGAGAAATTGCTGATTGAGTAGTTTGCGAAAATGATTGAAATACAAAATCCCTATATGTGCCAGTGCATCAGTACATATAGGGATTCCATTTATGCAAAGAAACGGTCAACAATTTGATGTAACAAATCTTCCTGCGAAATTCCATTAGATTTCCTTAATCCGATAATTTTATCTGATAGCTTCATTTGAAAACCTCCTCTGCTTTTGTGGTTTCATTGTACATAATTCTGTTAAGGAACTCCACCACATCAACTTTACATCTCCGCAACAAGAGTTTACATTATTTATTTTTCGAGAATCTGCGGATCAAGAAGGAAATCATATATGTTCACAGTCAAGATGCCATAGTCATCATAATAGGGCTGCACAATATCTTTTGTAATAACAATCTTTTTGAAAGAATCATCAATCTTTCTGAACGGTCTGATTTCCTGAGTACGCTTCGCTTCATCAGGCAATGAATATGCTGACTGAATATAATATCTGGACGAACCAAGATTACATACAAAATCAACTTCAAGTTGTTTACGGATAACCTTACCGTCCGGATCTCGCTCTGCAATCGGTATTACGCCTACATCCACGCTGTATCCACGCATACGAAGTTCGTTATAGATTACATTCTCCATAGAATGGGTCTGCTCGAACTGGCGGAAATTGATCCTGGCATTGCGAAGTCCAAGGTCAGAAAAGTAATATTTCTTTGGAGTTTCAATATATGCCTTTCCCTTGATGTCGTATCTTTGCGCTGATTCAATCAGGAAAGAGTCCCCAAAATAATCCAGATATTTTTTTATTGTAACGGAAGTGATTCTGGATTTCTTCACGGTTTTGAAAGTATTCTTTAATTTTTCCGGATTGGTCAACGACCCAATGGCAGAGGAAAGGATGTTCAACAAATCTTCCAACTCTCCGATATTCTTCACTCGGTTACGTTTGGTAATATCTCGAATATAAATCTCGTTGAAAAGATTCTGCAATGCAGCAGCCTTATCTCCAGCGCCTTCACGCAGAACAACAAGAGGAATACCACCATATAGCATATACTCGGATAATCCCATGTATTTGTCACCCTTGTATACAGACATAAACTCTGCAAAACTCAAAGGGTACATATGAACTTCATCGCCACGACCAGCGAACTCAGTAGCAATGTCTTTGGACAGGAGTTTTGCGTTACTTCCAGTCACGAATACATCCATATTATCTTTGCGAAGATAACCATTTAAAACGGCTTCAAAGCAGTCCAATATCTGAATTTCATCAAGCAGCAGATAATACATTCCGTCGCCAGCAACCTTGGAACGGATATAAGCCATGAATTTTTCCGGATCTACTCCACGC
Organism: Candidatus Choladousia sp.; assembly: GCA_045119335.1. Lineage (GTDB taxonomy): Bacteria > Bacillota > Clostridia > Lachnospirales > Lachnospiraceae > Choladousia. The sequence continues at coordinate 42,601 of JBGVDJ010000031.1, forward strand.
TTTTCCTTTTCAATCTGAATCAAGCTTTCTCCAATCAGATAAAGATCATCTGCGGAGTCAAATGCAAAACGGATAATGTGGTCGGCATCCACTCCGTTTTCCAGTAAGTGATGATAAAACAGATTATTCAGCAAATAGGATTTACCGCATCGACGAATACCGGTAATTACCTTGATCAGTCCATTATTCTTTCTTTTTATCAATTTATTCAAATAAAAATCTCTACGAATTTCCATCATCAAGTCTCCTTGCGAAAGATTTTTGCAACTTGTTGCACTTTTCCTTTCTATTATATCCAAATAACATTCAAAAAACAATATATCAACCACTCTTTAGAATAGTTTTTTGCAACTTGTTACACTTTTCCATTCTACAACCATATTATATGCTTTAGCAGCAAGTATTATCCTGTATTATAGTCGAGTTTTTGTTTTAGAAAAAGCAGCCACACACCGTAGTGCATGACTGCAATCTAAAGAATCGTCTTTTAAATAGTTACTCACTACTAAGCGAAATAAATCCTATAGGTGCATTTCCACCGTTTGGATTCTTCGTCATTTTAGGTGCAGCTACAATTTCTTTCAATCTCTGTGAAGCGGTTTTATCGCATTGTTTAATCATTATCAGCTTTCTTTTCATAAGCTGCCTGATAGCTGAGCAGTAGTACTCTATCAGATACAGAATCGATAGCCGTATCTTTAAGCAGAGTTGACAGTGTATCAATAACCAGTTCCATTCCCTGATAATAATGATAATTCTCCATGTACGGGAATACATCTTCCAAGAAGCGGAGATACATTGGCATATCATCATTTTCAATCTGCATTATCACAGATTCGATGGTCTGGAACAACGCCAATTTTTGAAGTAGCAAAACAGACGTAACATCGTGGGAATAGCGGACAACTTCTCTCTCATAGACTGAAATACCGAGGGAGGTGCGTGGTATCGCAAGAAAAAGTGCTCCAATCCATGTGATTGTCCATTATCCGAAAACCATAGAGGGTCAGTGTGAATTGGCAGAGCGTGTTGCCGGTGTCCACGCAGATATGGTCAATCAACATATTAAAAAACTGAATTGTCCTTCTGATCAGAAGGTACAGCTACTGGATGCGGTTATCAAATCCGCATCCACAAAGAAAGCAGGTGAACAAACTGTGTAAGTTTGAACACCTGCTTTTTTCTATACTTTGATAATATCCTTAAAATATTTGTTCCAGGAATTGATGTTCATTCGTTTTTCATCTTCTTCCCATTTTCTCAGAGTGTTAGGATGCAGATGAAGCATCCGGGCAAATTGTTTCTTCTTTAGACCAAGACTTTCACGATATTCTCGTATCATTTTTCCTTGCCCTTTATATTAAGAAGCGATTGTAATCGTCCAGCAAATCATCAACGGGCACTTGGTAGAGTGCTGCCAGTTTGTCTACGATTTCTTTCGGATAGTAATCTACATATCCAACCTCGAAGTCTATGTAATGCCCTCTGGAGATGCCAATCAGGTCAGCAACCTCTTTTTGCATCAGTCCCATATGATGACGGCACCAACGGAGCCTGTCCTGCAAATTCGGTATATTTTCATAATTCTGATACTGCTGATTGAACAACTGAGCCTCCAACAGTCTGCGAGGGGCTATCAAGCGGAAACTATGGATATACATCGGTGCATACCTCACATAGCCGTCCGAAGTGGAACAAAGAATGTAGATATTCTCGGAAACCTGTGCCACAATACACCATTTTGGTGCTTTTCTGCTTTGAGGGGATTGGTCCCCACCATAAACGCATCTGTGAGAGGATAGCATTTTCGATACATCTGGCCGCATACGTCGCCAGACGGTTGTTCTTATCACTGTCAAATGTCATGACTGCCTTGATCAGGCCGATGATTCCGATGGAAATGAGGTCATCCGGATCATGTTCCGGTGACTGATATTTTTTTGCCACGTGCGCAACCAGTCTCAGATTGTGCTCTATCAGCAGATTTCTGGCTGCCATATCCCCTTCCTTATAGCGTGCCAGATAGTCCCTCTCTTCTTCCGGAGAGAGCGGTTGTTTAAACGTCTTCAAAAAAAGCACCTCTAAGCGGTTTTATGTTATCTTATGATAACGTTCGCCCAAAAGTGCTTTTCCATGATTTTACTTTTATTCCAGACTCTTCAGATATGCCTCATGCCCGGTCTCATACAGGTTGTTACCTTCGCTGTCGATAATAACCACAAGCGGCATATCCTCCACATACAGCTTGCGGAGTGCCTCGGCACCGAGATCCTCGTATGCGATCAGCTCGGCTTTTTTGATACACTTTGCAAGCAGCGCTCCGGCACCTCCGATCGCACCGAAATAAACACCGCTGTATTTTTTCATCGCTTCAATTACTTCCGGAAGTCTTGCACCTTTTCCGATCATGCCGCGCGCGCCCACCGACATCATGGTCGGAGCGTACGCATCCATACGTCCGCTGGTGGTCGGACCTGCGGAACCGATGACCTGACCCGGCTTGGCCGGAGTCGGACCCACGTAATAAATAGTAGCATCCGTCGGATCGAACGGAAGCGCCTCTCCTTTTGCAAGTGTCTCACACATGCGCTTGTGACCTGCATCACGGGAGGTATAGATGGTACCGGTCAGATAAACGGTGTCACCGGCATGAAGTGTCTTTGCGAGCTCTTCTGTGAGCGGCAGTGTAATATGTTTTTCCATTCTACAGCACCTCCGTTTTATGACGAGTCACATGACAGTTGATATTGATCGCACACGGCATTCCGGCGATATGGGTCGGCATCGTCTCGATGTTCAGGCCAATCGCCGTGGTTCTTCCGCCGAATCCCTGCGGTCCGATACCGAGCTGATTGATCTTCTCCAGCATTTCTTTCTCCAGATCTGCATAGAACGGATCCGGATTCTCGGAATCGATCGGGCGCATCAGTGCCTTCTTTGCAAGAAGAGCTGCCTTGTCAAAGGTTCCTCCGATACCGACACCGACTACCATCGGCGGACACGGATTCGGACCTGCCGCTTCAACTGTCTCCAGGATAAAGTCCTTGATGCCCTGCAGCCCTGCGGACGGTTTGAACATACGGATCGCACTCATGTTCTCGCTGCCGAAGCCCTTCGGGCCGACCGTTATCTTGATCTGATTGCCCGGTACGATCTCGGTATACAGCATGGCCGGTGTATTGTCGCCGGTATTTCCGCGGCGCACCGGATCTTTTACAACGGATTTTCGCAGGTAACCTTTGTCATAGCCCCGACGTACACCTTCGTTGACCGCCTCGGTCAGATCTCCGCCTGCGATATGTACATCCTGCCCGATTTCAAGAAAAACGCATGCCATTCCTGTATCCTGACAGATCGGCACATTCTGCTCATCTGCGATTTCAAAGTTCTCAATAATACGATCCAGTACACCCTGTGCAATCTCCCATGGCTCACATGCGCGGCATCCTCTGATTGCGCACTTTACGTCCTCCGGAAGGTGTTCGTTCGCTGCGATGCACAGACGCTCCACTGCATCCGTGATTGTACTTGCCTGAATTTCTCTCAAGAAAATTCCCTCCTAACCTGCATTTCTTCTGTGTACCATAATATCAAGTAACCGGTTCTCCATCAAGCGATTTCTTCTGCAGAACCCCGTGAATTTAAAAGAATACACTGTCGGCACGGCCTCGCCTTTCGCATAATGTAAAACCGGCTCCATTTCTCTGAATGAAGCCGGTAAAGTATTCGATATTACAAATATTATAAACAGGAAACATCCCTCCGGATCACTGCGGCACACATTTCTGTGCTCCGGCAGCAACCTGAGCCGTTATTCTGCAAATTAAAGCTCGATCTGTGAAATAACATCCTTCAATGTATTTGCACTCTTCTGCAGCTTCTGAATCTCTTCATCTGTCAGCTTCACTGCCAGCTTGCCCTTTACACCGTTCGGGCCAACCATTGTCAGTGTACTGATGCAGACATCTTCAATACCGTACTCGCCGTGCATCATGGAAGATACAGTAGCTACGGAATCGCTGGAAGCAGATACGAGAGAGCACAGCTGACATACGGATGCGGATACTGCATAGAATGTTGCACCCTTCTTGGAGATGATCTGTCCGCCGGATGTGTGTACGTACTCTACCATTGCATCCTTGTCGATCGGTTTTACATCTTTGTTATCCTTCATAAGCTCCATGTACTCATCAAGCTTTGCACCGGATACGTCTGCGCAGGACCACGGAACAAATGCGCTGTCGCCGTGCTCACCGAATACGTATGCATGAATGTTCTTCTGTGCAACCTGGAAATGCTCAGACAGACCGTAACGAAGTCTTGCTGTATCCAGAATTGTACCGGAACCGATAATACGGTTCTCCGGGATACCGGAAATCTTTGTGAACACGTATGTCATGATATCTACCGGGTTGCTTACGATGATGTAAAGTGCATCCGGAGCTGCAGCTGTGATCTGCGGAGTGATCTGCTTCAGGATGTTTACATTTGTCTGGGTCAGTTCGATTCTGGACTGTCCCGGCTTACGTGCAACACCTGATGTAATAATAACGATATCAGAACCTGCTGCATCTGCATATTCACCTGCAACGATAGAAACCGGGTTACGGAAATAAGTACCCTGTGCGATATCCATTACCTCACCCTGTACTTTCTCCTTGTTAATATCAATAAGCACAATTTCTGACGCACTGTCATTGTCCATTGCCAGTGTGTACGCAATAGTAGATCCAACGCTTCCTGCACCGATGATCGTAATCTTTCTGCCCATAAATTTTTTCCTCCTGTATCCCCTTCATGGGATGCTTGTTAGTTTTTTATCAATATAATTCCATATTTAACAGCGTTATCGGGCGATTGTCAAGCCTTTTCAACTAATATTTGACTAAGATTTAGCAAAAAAGAAAAGGAAACACAGGATTTTTTGATTGTTCCTGTATTTCCTTTGCCTGTTTATGTTGGATTATGTTTTTTAATTCTGTATTTTATTTGGGGATTTCTGTCATAATTTCCAGTTTAAATCCGTCCCACATGTCTGCCCACACGTTCCAGTCACGCAGGTCTGTTACGATCTTGTGATAGAATGCCTGACCTCCCCGCACGATATCATAGGTACGGGCTGTTCTGACTTCCAGATGACGGCCAAAACTGCAGTTTTCGATATCCTCCGGGCCATAGCTGTCTGTCTCACCATCCGGCCAGAAGATATACAGCCGCGGTACTGCCTCGTCTGCCTGTGCATTCTGTCCCGTTCTGGCAAGCACCTGACGGCCGACACTTTCATAGCAGGTAAATACATGCGCATAGCGCCACACTGTCCTTGTGAAGTCGGATACGCGAAACTGGCACAGCCAGTCTTCGTCCATCATACCATCCTCCGTCTCCTTCGATGCAATAACAACGATCGGAAATTTCCGTTCGGGATCACCGATTGCCCGGACAAGCTCCGGCACCTGCTCCTCCCGCAGGATCCTGCGGCGGTTCAGACATTCTGTTCCATTAAAAATACCCACATTGTCCACAATTGCCTTATAGTATCCCGGATAACTGAAAAAGATACCAGCGCTTTCCTGACCGGCAGAATTTTCCCGGTCCGGTTCCGCATATCCGTTGCAGAGTCTCAGCATTACCTGATCCTGCTCCGTCACCTCCAGGCTTGCCTCTGAATACCAGATCCTGCCGCCGACTTCCATATCCATATGCCGGACATGCATGTTCATCCTGCACTTCTCCCGGTCATAATTGACTGTCACATGATATGCCAGCACATCCGCATGGTATGTCGTCACTTCCTGCGGCATATCCGTAAAAAGCTCTCCGTACTTGCGGACGATCCACTTGTAAATATAATCCGCCGACCGCTCAAAAATCTGCCGTGAAGTCGCAGGCTGCTCTGTCTTGAGCCGACTGCCGTCCACTCTTGTACACATCTGGAAGACCGTATGTCTTGTCAGCGGTCTCAGCTCATAATGCCGTGACTCGGCCAGACTCTCTTCTCTTCCGTCATTATATACATCACGCGCCTTGAAAATGGCTGTCAGACGACTGTCATGGAACAGGCTGTCGTTCAGCAGCGCAATGATCGTGTTTACATTGATCGGAATCTTGCGGCCCCGCTTCAGCAGCTGATCTATCAGAAACTGCTTGCGCGTCTTGTACATCCGCTTCGCCAGATTCTCAACCTGATCCATATCCTCGTTCAGGAGCTGCTCGACCTCCGGATACAGCGGCGCATTGCCCATTTTCAGCCGGAAATGACTCTTTATCATGTCGCTCCAGCGCCCGGACTTGTACAGCGCATGCCCCAGATCTTCAAAAAGCGTGATCATTGACTTGTCACAAAGCTCCAGCGTTGCCAGAATACTGTTCAGATATCTGGAAAAGCCCGGATAATGACTCCAGAGTTCCTCACCCTTGTAACGCATATCATGCTCGATCTCATGCCAGCCTTCAAAAAACATGGTCTTGATCTGAATCTCAAATGTATCATCAATGGACATCTTCCATGTATCCGAAGAAATCTCTTTCTTCAGATATTCCGGCAGTCTGAACACACCGTTTAACTTTGCCGGCTTGAACTCATCCTCGCTGCGCTCCGATGTCGACCAGTCGATCACATCGAAGGTGCGCTCCATAATATCCTTGCAGATATCCACATCATCATCGAAATAAAGGTTGATCCGGACGCCGATCAGATCCTGAAGTTTGCGATCCTCTCCGTACTCCTTCAGTTCAAACTTGCGTGCCATGGAGGACGCGGTCTTAATCCGGGAAAAGACACGGTAATACATGCCGCACTGTTCCAGACGTTCACTGATTATTCTCTTTAAATCTGTCTCCACAATGGCCGGAACACGAACTCTGGCGGCCAGCTCTTCCTTTGTGTAGACTGCTTTTCCCTGTTCATTCATCTGTGTAACACCACCAATTACTGCATAACTTGTTTTCTCTGTATTTCCTGGGCCAAAATGGCCGCAATAGACCAGGTAAAACTGTCGTTTCGCTTTAGTATAGCAGATTTTGACGGAATGAAAAAGTATTTGTGGATGACGGAAAGTGAATTTTAGTTTTTTTTAATAATCTTCCATGTACTGCAGCAGCTGCTGAAGTTCCCGGCACGTCAGTCCTTTGTCCTGAATCATCTGTGGTTTCATCGCATTTTATTGATATTCGCAACATTACAGTTCTCCCGCCCTGCGCAGCTTCACCAGTATCTTCTTCTCCGCCCGCGATACCTGCACCTGCGTCATTCCAAGGCTGGCCGCCACCTGCGTCTGGGTCCGGTCATCAAAATATCGCATACGGATGATCTCCTGTTCCTGCGGTTCCAACAGCTTCAGCAATTCTGTCAGAAGCAGCCGGTTCAGCAGTTCCTCATTCCGGTCCCGCTTATCGGGAAGGCGATCTCCCAGCAGAACCGGTGTCCCGTCCCCGCTGTAAATAGTCTGACTGAGGGACTCCACATCGGACACGGATTCCATTGCCATCACCAGTTCCTCTGTGCTGATCCCTGTCTCCCTTGCGATCTCCTCCATAGTAGGCTCCATGCCTCCGCGTTTTTTCAGCTCTTCTCTTGCGCGATACGCTTTGGCTGCCGTCTCCTTGAGAAGCCTGCTGACCTTGATCATCCCGTCGTCCCGCAGGAAACGCTTGATCTCTCCGGCGATCATCGGAACGGCATACGTTGAGAACCGCACCTCATACGATGTATCAAAATGGTCGATCGCCTTCAGCAGCCCGATACTCCCGATCTGTATCAGGTCCTCCCGGTCACAGCCACGCCCCAGAAAGCGCTGAACTACAGTATAGACGAGTCCCATGTTTTCCTCTACCAACTGTTCTCTGGCTTCTTTATCCCCCTCGTGTACCCGTTTGATCAACGCAAGGGTATGCTCCATCTGCCAGACCTCTACCTTTCTGCCTTATATTTTTCTTCCTGACTTCTCAGAATCCGTTTCGTCATGCGCACACTTGTACCTTTTCCAGGCGCAGACTCCACCTCCAGCGAATCCATGAAAGCCTCCATGAATGCAAATCCCATCCCGGCGCGGTCGCACTCCGCCTTTGTAGTATACAGAGGCTCCATTGCCAGCGGTACATCAGGAATACCTTTTCCACTGTCACGCACTTCAACCTCCAGCGTCTGTCCACAGATCCTGCAGCAGATCACAACTTTATTCACTTTTCCTCCGTATCCGTGGATGATCGCATTCGTGACCGCCTCAGAGACAGCTGTCTTCACATCCGCCACCTCCTCCAGCGTCGGATTCAGCTGCGTCATAAATGATGCAACGGCCACACGTGCAAAGCTTTCGTTGCAGGAACGGCTGTCGAACTCCAGATACATTTCGTTATCACATTTCTTTTCCGACTTTCTCTTTTCAGCCGTTTCACAGGAGTGCTCCCGTCTTCCTTCCCTGTTCCTTTCCACTTTTCTCTGTGCACTTTCCTCTTCGCTGCCGTCTATATGTATCTGCCCCGCTAATCCGCTGCACTCCTGCGCTTCGAACCCTTCCTGCATCATTTTCACTTCCTCCCGCATAATGTCCTCCCCCTTACAACAAATTCGACTGCTGCGGCATGCCTTCATAAATATCGATAATCTTATAAATTCCCGACATAGTCAGGATCCTGCGCATCCGTTCCCCTACATTCATCGCTATCACATTTCCTCCCATAAACCGCATCATTTTGTACCGCCCGATGATCATGCCGATTCCTGAGCTGTCCATGAATACGGCTTTTGAAAAGTCAAACAGAATACATCGGATATTCCGTCTCTGGACCAGACGGTCCGCCTCCATCCGGATCTGTTCTGAATTATGATGATCGATCTCAGCCGGAAGCTGAATCGTCAGTGTTGTCCCTGTAATTGTAAAGATACTGTTCAAGCCGGTTCCTCCTTTTTTGCTGCGTAGTCAGACCGCACACCCGCAGTCCCTGTCCGGCATACTGGCCGCATTGCTGCCGGATAATATTAAAATCAGGTTTCAGAATGTAAAAAAAGTAAGATTCTATGAAAGGACAAAAATGTGCCTCGCAATCCTGATATTCCATGAGACAAAAAGGGAGCTGCCATACAACAGGGAAGCAAATACGCTTCTTCTGTCATACAGCAGCCCCCTTCTCCGAGGTTTCTCTGTTATGCTGTCCATCTGCAGCTTTGTGTTTCTTCATTTTAGCACAGCCGTTTTCCGATTCAAAGAATTTTCCATCGCAATTTGCGTCAGTTTCCGCACCGGAAAAAGGAATCACGCTATCGGCTGTCCATACTGGTCATAATCAATCCCTGTGGTCGGATCTGTCCATACTGCAACCGGATCACCGAGATCCTCCGATGCCGTATCATCCAGCACATCGATCACCTGTTCATCCTGAGTTGTTGCGGTTCCGTCGTCACTATCGGCATACTGTCCGGTAGCCGCCTCCCCGACACCGCTGAGATCGGCCGCATTTGATGCATTATCTGCGTCGTCTGCCGAACCCGTTATGTATCCCTGCACACTCGAAGCCTTATCCGGGAAATACTTCACGATCTGATTGAATGCCGCATCTGCCTTCTTGGTATTGCCCTGATAATACCATGCCATTCCCAGATACAGTAATGCGTCATAGTGCTGCTCATTGGTACGCTCCGGATCTGCATCGACTGCTTTCTGAAGCTGATCAGATGCCGTTGCGTAATCTTTATTCACATAAGCCTGTGTTCCCGCAGAATAATACTGTGTGAACAGACTCGTCTGCACCGCCCCGTTCAGTGTCTCATACAACGCCTTGGCATTCCCCTCAAAATCATCCGCATTCAATTCCGATACAAGGTTCGCAGCCTGAGACTGGTCGCCGCTCAGATAAATGTTGGCTACCGCCAGCAGCTCATCATAACTGTCAGCCTTCGCGAGAGCCGCTTCCTTATCCTGCTGTGCATTCTCTGCCTGCTGCACATAATCATCGATCTCATCCTGCAGCTCCTGCACCTTTACAGATTCAGTTGCCAGCTTTGTGTTTGCCTCCGTCACCGTACGGTTCGCCTCATCATTGACAGCCTGCCGGTTCGCCGGAACAACAAGGAACCAGACGATCGCTCCTCCAAGCAGAATGCCGAGAATGATATTGATGAACGTGGCAATTGCCGAGCTGTCGCGGAAAGTCGTCGGCTGAATGATCATCTCCGTGCCGCTCATATAGCGGAGTGTACCGGATACCTTTTCTTCTTTTTCCTTCTCGTATTTTTTATGCTTGCGGTGAAGACTCGTACTCTTGCCTGTTACATCCTCAATCTCCTGCAGATAACGCAGTGTGGTCGTATTCGTCGTGTCAATAAGAGCCGCCTTTTTCAGCAGCTTTCTGGCACGCTCGTACTCCTGACGCTTCATGTAAAGAAGAGCCAGCAGCTGATATGCCTTCACAAATTTTGTGTTATGATTGATGACCTTCTTCAGCTGAATGATCGCCATGTCTTCATTGTCTTCACGGCAGTAAAGAACAGACTGATTATACTTGCGGATAGTCTGATTAATGGTATCCAGACGATTCTTATTATTCTGCAGTTCATTGATATAGTGGTCAGCCAGATTGTCCTGCGGCTGCAGATTCTTGCTGACTACCCATTCACAGAGCGCTGACACTGCCTCACCGGTCTCGTAATAACACAGACCCAGCAGATTGCGTGCATCGATATTTTCCTTGTTGAATTTCAGACTGCGCTTCAGGCAGGTAATGGCTCCCTCCATGTCTCTGACCAGCGCTTTCTCAAGCCCCTCGTTATAGAGCAGATTTGAGATACGGACAATTCGTTTCTGAATCGTAATATCTGCTCCGCATCCCGTGCAGTAATCAATTGCAGCAAGAGGGGTGTTACAGTAAATGCATTTCATGTGTTCCCCTACTTTCTGTTCTTCTTTTCTTCCTGCAGCATTTCCTTCAGGATATCTGTCACATCCGTCAGATCACGGCTGTAAATCGCATCCTCCGCCTCATTCACATCCATGCTCGGATGAAATTTCTTTAATTCTTCTTCATAATTGATCATATGTAATTCTCCCTATTTCAGCAGCCTTTCCGCCGCATACACTCCCTTTTTGTTACTCTGATCCTGCGTCTCCGGATAATCCGGACAAAATATATTGCGCTTCTTCCGGTTTCTCAATAATTATGCATTCTTCCGGCTGCGCAGGATCGCCTTCAGCTCACCCACCAGGTACAGGGAACCTGCACAGAACAGCATGCTGTCCCCTCTGCGCGCAAGCGCTTCATCAAATGCTTCCTCCACGTCGGCCTTCGCAATGACCGGAGCATCCGTATATCTGCGGAACACCTCCGCCAGTGTCTCTGCCGGTACGACACGTGCTCCTTCAATCTGTGTCACCACCACGGAAACCGGCTTCGCGTTCTCACAGATCGTCTGAATCATTTTCTCATACTCCTTCTCCACCACTGCCGAGAACAGCATGGATACCGGCATACGCTCCCGCACACTCTGCACTGTATGGATAAATTCCCTGATTCCGTCCGCATTATGAGCACCGTCCATAACGACTCCCGGCATTACAGTTTCCATTCTGCCCTGCCAGCGGGTCTCGCGAATTGCCTGTACCACTGCAGCATCGCTGATGGTACACTGCGGATCAATAACGCGCAGTGCGATCATTGCCAGAGAACTGTTGACCAGCTGATACTCTGCCAGATACGGCACCGTAACGGCGGTCTCCGAATAGCCAAATGACGAAGAACCCGCATTTTCAGCGGCATTCTTCTCATTATCATACCTGCAATTCAGGATAAAATCAATGCTTTTGTCCGTTTTTCCGGTAATCCGGCTCATGGACGCATCGTAACCGTATGCCGGTGCGTGCATCTTTGCCGCCTGTTCAGCGATCACCTGTGCAGACTCCGGATTGCGCGCATCATAAATGACCGGAACACCTTCCTTTATGATTCCTGCCTTCTCCCCGGCGATCTTTGCTACCGTATCTCCCAGATATTCCATATGATCAAGGCTGATGGTCGTCAGTACACAGGCAACGGGATGCTCCACGAGATTGGTCGCATCGAGACGGCCGCCAAGACCTGTCTCCAGCACCAGATACTCCACCCCGGCCTCCTCGAACATCAGAAGGCCTGCTGCAAACAGCAGTTCAAAATATGCCGGATGCGCAAAACCATCCTGCATCATGCCATCCACTTCCTGCTTCACACGGCAGAATGCACGTGTAAATGACTCCTCTGACACCTGCTCCTGATTCACCTGAAAGCGCTCGGTGATATCGACCAGATGCGGCGAGGTAAACAGACCCGTCTTTTTGCCGGCATGTGTCAGAATTGATGACAGAAATGCACAAACAGAACCTTTCCCGTTCGTGCCGGCCACATGGATGACCTTCATCTTCCGCTCCGGATGTCCGATCCTGCGAATCAGCTCCAGCGTATTCTCCGGCTTGTTCTTTTTGGTAAATTTCGGTACTTCCTCTATGTATGCTACTGCCTCTGTATAATTCATATCCTTTCTTCCTCCGGTAACGCAAAATATTATTGACGTTCAACGTAGTATACCATGCTCACTTCATTAATTAAAACATTTTTTCGCAAAAACTCCTATATTCAATCATAATTTTTCCTTAAATTTATTTTGACCCAAATTTGTTGTATTGACACGAGAAAAATTAGGTGATATATTGCCAGTATCTTCGCGATTTCCAACCATGCTCGCCTATACATGGACGGTACGCGGACTACTACTACATATTTTATATCACGAAGAAAGGAATTCGAGTTATGAAAAAGAAATTATTAGTTGGTCTTTTCACACTTGGCGCCGCTTCTATGCTTTGCGGATTTGACAGTGCTGAAACAGTTGACACTGTAATGACAAAGATGCAGGAAGCAAGCACTTCTGCTACCAGCGTATGCATGGATATGGGTATGAACTGTGACATAGCAGTAAATATCGGAGACGGCACAACAACTTCCACTATCGCTATCCTGATGGACGGTGCATTTGATGTTGATGCAACTGTGGATCCGCTGGCTATGGCTATGGAAGGTTCCATGAACCTGTCCACATTCGGTGAGACACAGGCTATCGACATGAAGATGTACGGTGTGACAAACGAGGAAGGTGCATTTGATATGTACATCTACACATCTGACTCTTCTACAGGAGAGAGTGAGTGGGCATATGATACTATGGAAGGCATGGAAGAGCTGATGGCTGCTGAAGCTACTGCTTTCACTGCTGCAGACTATGCTGAGTACGGTCTTGTATTCGAGCTGGCTTCTGAAGCTGCTGATGTAGACGGTACAGAGTGCTATGAGATTTCTGCTGTAATTGATTCCGCTACTCTGAGTACAATGATGACAAAGCTCGCTGAGACAACAGGTGAGGATCTCACTGCTGATGAGTCTGTTGCTCAGGCTATGGCTCTGCTGGATGGTATGAGCATGAAGCTTGTATACTATGTTGATGCAACAACATTCCTGCCGGTCAAGATGCACATCGACATGAACGACTGGGATACAACAATGCTGAATCAGCTTCTGACAGCATCCATGGCTACAACAGCTGAGGATGGTACAACTGATACTTCTACAACAGCTGAACTCGTAATCAACGACATCTCTATCGATGTAACAACAGCTTACGATACAGTTACAGAAGCTATCACAGTTCCGGAAGAAGCAATCGCAGCTGTTGAGGCTGGCGAGGCTGAGTCTGTTGAAGAACTGGCTGAGGCAGCAGAAGAAGTTGCAATGTAATCCGTTCCTGACTGATACCGATTACAATCTGAACTGCAAAATTACCGGGAAGCCCAATCGCTTCCCGGTATTATTTTTCTATTTACAATTTCTGATTCTCCTTTTCTTTCCGTGTCGGCTTCGTGATCCGGTACAGCAGTTTTCAACACACCTTACTTCCATTCGCCACGAGCTTGAACCGGTAGACCAGCACCCCGGCTGCTCTTTTGCACATGATCATGCGCTGCAGAAATATCTCAAAATAGTCCATCACACTGCACATGGAATCATCCAGCTCCAGATTCATCTGAATCACTTTGCGATCCTTCTGGAATACTCTGTAAATCCCAATGCCTTCATCACATCATTTCCACGGTCAATCAGCGCATTGATCTCCTCATTCGTTCTGATCTCTTCAAAAGTAATCTCTCTCATTCTCCTTCCTCCATACACGCTGCCAGCCGTTCCAGCAAATGACCCAGCACATAATAAACAGTCTCAAAATGCATAAAATCCAATGTATTCCGATCCCATAGAAGCTGTATCTTCGGCTCAAATTCCTCGTCTCCGTCCCAGAAACGCAGCTGAACCGGGAAAAACGGAAACAGATCGAACTGCCAGCAGACATCTGCACCTGCAGTAATCTCCGGCTTTTGTCCTCCCAGATACCGGCATGCCTGCAGCAGCCGATCCGTATTTCCGGAAAAAAGCTTTGCATAGCTTCGTGTAAAGGTATCAGCGCCGGGACTGCTCATTGTGACCTGAAGAGCATGCAGCGGGCACCATTCATGTGCCAGTACGGGAAGCCTGTCAGAATGGCACAGTACATCACAGATCGTCATGACCACCTGATAGTCAAGGCAGATTCGGTATTCCTTCACATCCCTGTTTTCCCCGCGATTCCGGCAATATTCTATTTCACCGCCCGCTCTTGAGATACGGTACTGCGCATCCAGAAGTTCTATATACAGATACTGCTCATCATGCTTCAGAGAAAATTTCCTGATCATTTCATTCTGATCATAATCAAGAAAAAGACTGCGGGCGATATATACCTGTTTTTCATAATTTGATTCCATTGTCAGATGCTCACCCCGAATTACTCTGTAACAGCCTCTGTCTCGAGAATCTCTGTCGGACTCAGAGAAATGAAGATGTTCTGTGCGATTGCCAGGCTTTCTTCGTTTTCGCTTGCTGCGCCAACCTGGACTGTATACATAATTCCTGCATCATCCACAAATGCAATGCCGTAAGCAACAGCTGTATCAACCGCTGTCTCAAAAGAGACTGCCGGAATACCGTTGATGATCATCAGAGTTACATCTGAAAATCCGGCTGTTTCCAGATCTGCAGCAATTGCTTCCAGTGTGCACTCTGTGCCAACTTCCGATGCAGAGACTGCCACATTGTTGCCGCTCTCATCTGCAGCTACCGCCTGAAAAACAACATCCTTTGCGGCATCCTCCTCAGAAATCTCAGGCACGTCCCAGTCACTCGGCAGATAAAGGTCGAATCCTCCATCAAATGAAAGCCATGCTCCCTCATATGCTGGTTCCTCCAGCATATCCATGGTCAGCTCAACTACTTCCTCTGCTGCTGCCTCAGTAACAGCCTCTGTCTCTTCTGCTGCTACACAGAATGTATTTCCGAGTACCATTGCTCCTGCAAGTACCAGCGCGAAAAGTCTTTTTTTCATAATAATTATCCTTCCTTTCTTCTTACCTCGCGGTAAAATATCTGTCGGTTTATTGGCATATTTCGTAAAATACCAGATTTGTTCAGAATTTTCAACCGCTTTTGCTTAATGCGCAGATTTCACTGCAGCTCCAGAGTCTTCGTTGCTACCTGTTCCCGGAAGGAGGTATCATGTTCCACGAACAGCAGCGTCGGCTGATATTCCAGAATCAGTTCCTCTATCTGCATTCTCGAAAAGAGATCAATGAAGTTGAGCGGCTCATCCCAGATATACAGATGCGCCTGTTCGCAGAGACTCGCTGCGATCAGCACCTTTTTCTTCTGACCGCCGCTGAAGTCAGCCATATCCTTTTCAAACTGGATCCGCTCAAACCCCAGTTTGCGAAGCATTGCCCTGAACAGGCTTTCCTCGATCCCCTTTTCCCCTGCATACTCATTCAGACTGCCCTTCAGGTGCGAGGTGTCCTGTGAAACATAGGAGATCTTCAGACAGCTTCCTACGGAAAGTGTTCCCGAATACTGCAGCTCCGATTCTCTGTCGGACCTCTGATCCCGTCCCGTGTTCTGATTTCCGCCGGATCGTATCTCACCGCTCACAGCGCCGCCATCCGGAAATGCATCCGTGCGCGGAGTTCCCGCTCCGCATATCAGTTTCAGCAGTGTTGATTTACCGCATCCGTTTTTCCCATCCAGCGCGATCCGGTCGCCCTGACGCACGATCAGATTCACCTCGCCGCCGACCTGAACATCTCCGTAGAACATATTCAGATCCTTTGCTTCCACGAGCACATCGTGGAAATAGGTCAGCGGCCGCAGCTGCAGACTTTCCTGATCTTCAAGGTTATGCAGCAGTTTTGATTTTTCCTCTATCGCGGTCTGCTGCCGGTTCTCGATGCCCTTCGCACGTTTCATCATTTTCGCAGACTTGTGTCCGATGTATCCCCGATCCACCTTCGACCCGGAATTTTTCTGCCTGTACTTGCTGCTCTCCACCTGATCTGACCAGCCCGCCGTGCGTTTCACTGCTGCCGACAGCCTCCCTATTTCCTTCTGCAGTTTCTCATTCTCAGCCAGTTCAAACTGATTCTGCATCTGTCTGTTCTTCCACCAGGAGGAAAAATTACCGCTCTGAATTTCAATATCTGTCTTATTAATGGAAAGAATATGATCCACACACGTATCCAGCAGGACTCTGTCATGGGATACAAGAATAAACCCTTTCTTCTTTTTCAGGTAGCTGCCGATCACGTTTCTCGCTTCCACATCCAGATGGTTCGTAGGCTCATCGATCAGCAGGAACCGATTTGATCCAAGGAACAGTCCTGCCAGCAGCACCTTCGTCTGTTCGCCATTGGATAACGTCCCAAATGGACGATACAGAACCTCCACCTCCACATTCAGGAGTGAAATTTCCTTCATAATCTCCCAGTCTTCACACTCCGGACAGATATTATGCACCACATCAAGCGTATCCGCACTCTTATCGGTCACCTCATACGGAAAATATTCAAACTGCACACTCGTGCTGATAGTTCCGCTGTAGGAATATTTTCCGAGCAGCAGATTCAGAAAGGTCGTCTTCCCGCGCCCGTTCCTTCCGATAAACCCCAGCTTCCAGTCCGTATCGATCTGAAAGCTTACATTTTCAAAAATATCGTCATAACTGCCTTCGTATGCAAAGGTCAGATCTGTCACACTGATCATGGACATACAGTAGGCCTCCTCTCAGTCCTGTTCCGCAAAAAATGTACTGCGCATAGTATTTTCATATCGCAGGAAATGCAAAGCAATTTCTCACGGCTCAATCCATGCAGATCAGATACAGCTGCTGTCATTTCTATTTCTGTACGTATTTTTCCTTCAATTCCTTTGCCTTTTCTGTGTAAAGGCAGTTCTGCTTCTGCTGCATAAGAGTTCTTCTGATCTGCTCCTCTACTTCCTCCAGCGGGGTCACGGACGGTCCGTTCTTCTTCTCAACTTTGATCAGATGATAGCCGAACTGTGTCTTTACCGGTCCGACTACTTCACCGATCTCTGCTGCAAATGCGGCCTCTTCAAATTCCTTTACCATCTGTCCTCTGGCGAATTCACCGAGGTCTCCTCCCTTCGCTCCTGACGGACAGGTGGAGGATTCCTTCGCTGCAGCTTCAAATTCTTTCTCCCCGTTTACAATAGATGCAAGGATGGCCTTACACTCCTCCTCATCTGATACGAGAATGTGCTTTGCACTGACAGTAGCACCTTTGGCGAAATGCTGTGCGTTCGCACCGTAGAACTTCAGGATCTCCTCATCTGTCACTGTGATCTCCTTCAATGTCTCGTTGATCGCCAGCTGTGCCAGAATCTCTCTTCTTGCATTTGTCATAATCGTCCTGAACTCTTCCGTCTCGTCCAGTTTCATGTCCTCACCCAGCTTTGCATAGGCGCGGAACACGACCAGCCTGTCTAAAAAACTGTCGCGGAACTGCGGATTGGATGCGTACATTTTCTGCTCCTGCGGTACATTCTGCAGAAATGCCTCCAGATCTGCGTTTGTGATTTCTTCTCCGGCAACAACTGCCAAAACATCTTTTTCCATTTTTTGTATCTCCTTTTGTTTTATAAAATCTTATATTTCTTCAACAGTTCTATCCGGCGCTGACTGATCTCCATACTCTCCTTCGCCAGATTGCCGCCGTTGTTTCTGTTGTGTCTCAAAAATCTGCCCCACCGCTGCACCCAACGCACAGGAAGGAGCCATTTCTTTTCCTGAAGTTCAGGATAATGATTCAAAAGCTGCGCGCGGCCGGGAAATACTGCCGCCAACAGGACCGCTGCTTTATTTCCGTTCTTCGGTGCCATGATTGCGGCATTGGTCATGTGAACAGCTGTCCTCTGCGCCTGCGTAGCCGTGCCAAATGCACCACTGCTCATTATATCCTCCAGCAGATCCTCCGGGCAGTTCGTCCTGCCCCGGACAGGCAGGGAAAAACCAAGGTATTGATTACCGATATGCGTCAGGTCATTCGCAAACTCCAGAGCACCAATCTCACCCAATGCATTGCAAACTATCTTCCAGTTAATCTCCGCATCATATTCCTGCTCATACAATAGAATATCCAGAACCGGGCGTATGCCGAACCCTGATGTCATCAGATGCTTGAAAGCATGCAGTACCAGAAACAGAAAATGATCGGTATGATTCATTGTGTGCAAAATGACTCCGTTTATCTCTGCTTCACGGTACCTCGCAAATACATCCTCAAACAGGGCATTCATCTGAATTCTCAGCCTGTTTTCATGCCCGATCGGATTTACATGCAGTTCGACATGCAGCTGTACATCCGCTTTGAAAAAGCTGACCTCCTGCAGATCATCCAGCTCCGACATTGTGATCTGCCCGTGTTGCGGAATATATCCCCGACCTTTCAGTATCCTTTCAGCCAGTCTGTAATCTTCTTTTTGAATCAGGATATCCTCATCGCCGGATGGACGATGATCACAGTATTCGCCATATAGCTGCCGGCATATAATCCCCTTCATTACGATTGGATACAGGCCGTTTTCAGCAAAAGCTCGATACAGATCCAGAAAAGCAGCCGTTCTCCTGGTCTGATCCGCAACCTGCGCCATTGCTCCGGTCATGTGAGACCGGTAATCCGGGTTTGCCCGGAACTCTGGAATTTGGGACGCTCTGTCAAAAATCAGAGCATAGACGTTGTGGGCCCTGGCCAGATTTAAAATCCCGGACCAGGAAACCGGCTGAATTAAATCAGGCATGAATTCGGGGGTCGTCACACTGCCAAGCAGGGTGAGAAAGTTATGTGTTTGATTGTGCATGCTCTGCTCCTTGTAGTAGATGGTGAAGTAATGACCACCCTTCCTCTGGGTGAAATTATTCAGATGAACCACGTCCGGATGAAAATTCTCCAAGTTGAAATATGTAAGTTTCCGACCCGCTGTTTGGATACAGGAACTTATTTACCATCAAAATCCGCATTTTCACACATACGCATTTACTCCCTGTATACCTGCAACGTCTGCTCCACTGCGTCATCCCAGTCGCATTTCCTGCAGATAAATTCTGCTGCATCATTCACATGGAACCATCCCCGGTCAGTACGACTTCCACAGTCTTTAACAGAATCTTCTGCTCCTCTACATTCCTCTTCCCATGTATCTTCAAATTATCTTCACAGGCTGTCCACCGTTCCTGATGACTCTGTTCTGTATCATACACAGTGGATTTTCGTACAAAAGCATATCCCGGTATCGGCTTGAATAATGGTGCTGAAGATACCGCTCCAGCTCCACCATATCCGTAGTCCTGATCCAGGAGTGATGTGCATCACTGGCAATGCACGAATACATGTTATGGCGCAGAAGAATCCGTGCAGCACAAGCTGCTGCTGTTCCCAGTTTTCCCAGAACACTCCCTTTATTCATCTGTGCCAGAGTCCCCCGCATACGCCATTCATACAGGAAATTCGGATTCTCCTGTACGCAGTAATACCGTTCCGGATGCGCAATGACCGGGACCAGACCGGCATCCAGCAGTTCCTGAACCATTCCGTCAATCCACCAGTGCTCCTCACCATAATCAAATTCTACCAGAACATAGCGCGAGTTATTTAACGTCACCAGTTTCCGATGCTCTATTTTCTGCACCATATCTTCCGATGCCCATATCTCCATGCCACGATAGACCTGAAGCGGCATTTTTTCCTTCCCCAGAATCCGTTTCAGTTCCAGAAATACTTTCTCCAGTCTGTCTGATTCATAATTTACGAACCCGATCTCATGGTTGCTGTGAGGTGTAGCCACCAGCGCCGTTACTCCGCTTCTGACAGCCATCTCCGCCATCCGGTAGGCTTCCTCAAATGTCTCTGCGCCGTCATCTATTCCGGGCAGTATATGTGTGTGTATATCGATCATAAGATTTCACCCGTTTTCCCGTCCGCATATGAAACAATGCAGTTTTCCAGCGGCTCTTCGGATCGGAAGAGCCATGCGCCAGAAGGTTCTGTAGAATTTCCAGACCGGATCTTTTTCCGTCAGCCATTTGCCATCCCGTCTTACACCGGTAACCAGAGCAAAGATCTGCTCCTCCTTTACGGGACCTTCCGGTCGCGTCTGATGATCCCCCGCCATGTAGCAGCCGTCTTCCCTTATTTTATAAATACGATGCATAACGAACTGTCCGTTTTTTCGCTGATAAAAGACCATGTCCCCCTTTTTCAGAGGACGATCCGGTCTGCGGAAGTAAATTTCGTCCCGCTGATGAACCAGAAACGGTTCCATACTGGTCCCCAGCACCGACATGGAGACCTCACTCCCCTGCTCCGTCAGTTCCCGCAGTGCAGATACATATTCTCTTGTACTGATTTTATCCATCTGTATCATCCGCCTTCTTCTCTGCCTGCTCTGCCGGATCATCGGCCTGCCTGTAATTCCGGATTATTTTTCTTCTGCACCTGCACGCTGCCGGATCTCTTCAATTCTGCAGTTCTCAATTCGATAAATCCGATCGCAAATGCACAGAACTCCCGGCCGATGCGCTGTAACAATGCAGGTTCGCCTCTGTTTTCCAGCCCTGATATTGCAAAGCACCTTCTGTTCCGTTTCAGTGTCCAGTGCACTGGTCGCTTCATCCAGAAGCAGTACAGGTGCATCCGACAGCACAGCTCTTGCAATGGCAAGCCGCTGTATCTGTCCCTGAGAAAAACCGCCTCCATTTTCTTTGATGCAGCTGTTCAGCCCCAGGGGCATGTTATGTACAAAATCATAGGCACATGCGATTTTCAGAGCCTCGTTCATTTCTTCTTCCGTGGCATCTTCTTTCATCATGCGAAGATTCTCTTCAATAGTGCCGGCGAACATCACATTCTCCTGCGGCACGTAGGAAAACAGCGGTCTCGCAGCGGCGCTGACCGGAATCAGCCGGTTCTGTTCCCTGCCGCGGACCGTAACTGTTCCCTTTTGAACATTCACAATTCCAAGCAGAATACGCAGCATTGTCGTCTTTCCCTCTCCTGACGGACCGGTCAGAGCAACGATCTCCCCAGGATAAGCTACAAGATCCGCATCCTGAAGCACCTGTTTTCCCGTACTGTAATGAAAGTAGGCTCCGTTTATCTCTACTGTAATATCCTCTTTTTTCTCAGCAAGTTCTCTGACCTGTTCTTCGCACTCCCGCCGCTCTTTCGGAAGGTCTGTCACTGCCATAATCCTTCCTGCTGCCGTCGCCGCAGAGACAGCCCCCGGTATCAGTTGGACCAGTGCGGAAAAAGATGCAGTAAGCGACGAGGACATCTGCAGAAACAGCGCCATGGTTCCGTACGTAATGTGACCGGTCCACAGCCGGTATACACCCCAACCGAAACACACCACATAGACACCAGTACCAACCAGTGACATAAACGCTGAAGTGAAAACAGAAAACCTGTTATAATCCAGCCTGACATCCCGGTACTTTTTCTGTATGCTGCGCAGTTTTTTTCCATACATTTCCGCAATTCCAAAGGATTTGATCGTCTGGATATTCCGGAAAGATTCCCCGCTAAACGCCATTAATTCGGAACCCGCGATGCGCAGATTCTGATTGTATGACCGCATCCTCCCGGTCAGATGCCTGGATACGGCAATGGTCACCGGTGCACTCAGAAGCGCCAGCAGGGCAAGTGTCGGATCATAATAAAGGATGACTCCCAATGCACCGGCGAACTGAATCAGGCGTGCAGCAAAATCCGGCACCCAGCCGATGACACTGGCTGACACACTGCGCACGTCATTGTCTACACGGTTCAGAAGATCACCGGAATGAAATTCCGACATGACTTCCCAGTCAGCTTCCATGATCCTGTCGTATACATCAGCCCGAATCTCCTGATCGACCTTCAGCTCAATCTTCGCCGAAATCTGTCCGGTCCACGCATTGCTGCCTATCATCAGAAGCTGCATCAGAATATAACAGACAGCTGCAGGCAGGATTCCTTCAAAATCATATCCTGTCACTGCATCAATGATATACTTGCTGACAATGCTTCCCCAAAGTCCCATGGCTGTGCCGAACACACCCAGGCAAAGATACCACAGAATACTTCCTTTGTACCGCAGTCCGTACCGGTAGATCCAGCGCAATTCTCTCAGGATCTCCTTCAGCATCCCTTCCCGGACTTTGCGTACTGTTTTTTTAATCAGTCCTATCATAAACTACTCTCCGCTCAAGAATACCCGCTTTTCTTCCCGAAGCATACGAATTGTCAGTTCCACAGCCGACTGTTCCGGGCGACACTTCAAAAGGTAAATGTCAATTTCACTCATCACTTTATCCAGAAATTCCATTACAGCCAGTTCACACCTCTCATCCCAGCGCGGGAAAAAAATGTGCGGAACAAACAGTTCCATCGCTTCCATGGTATCCAGTCTGCGGATGCTGTTCCGGTTATCCTGCTCCAACACCACAATGGCCCGAAGCGGCGCGCTTGCATTCATTCCATAAGACGAAGACCCCTTCCATGGAGAGCCCCACGCATGAATGGCATCTTCTTCCTGCTTCAGGAACACCTTATCCCCGTTCAGGATCTTTGCACCGCAATATTGATTCCACAGTTCTGCCTGTGTGGTCTTTCCTGTACCGGAGGATGCCGTGAACACAACAGCATGTCCCTCGTATTCCACCGCCGATGCATGCACCAGCATTGTCTGATGAAGCGCCATCCGGGAATAAAACCCCGCCATGAACAGTTCCATGAACGCTTCTTCGCCCAGATCTCCGCCGCAGTACAGTGTCAGATCCGAGTAATCGTCATCCTCTGCATACAGCAGTGCAGACGGACTCTTCCGGCTGAAAAAAAGCTGTCTTATATTCCTCAGCGTTTCCGGCATCATATAATGCAGCCCATAGCAGCTGTCAGTCTGCACACGTTCTGAAACCTTCAGAATCATCTGTGCCTGTCCATCCGGACAACGCAGGACAGAGAAATCTGACAGGCCTGACGGTTCGGCAAGATTATCCCTGTTTTTAATGGCAATATAATTATTTAAAATCAAATAGTTTCCTGACACGTTCGTCTTTCCTCAATGTTCCCATATAAGCATCTGCACCTTAAAATCAGTACATCTCATAATTTGATATTCCCAGCTGCTTTGCAGCCTGCTGCATAGTCATTCCCAGAACAAGGCATCCGAATGATGCCGTAAATTTCCCCTGATCCGTGCTTATTTCCTGCAGAGAGAATCCGGTTCCCTTTACATTTCCGGTACAGCCCTCCACGTACTGTGTAACACTGAAGCCTCCGCTCGTTCCTGAATAGACCTCTTCAGCGGATGTTGCAATATTCTCCGTCAGATTCAGCTCAATTCTCTTCAGCTCCGGTTCAACAAATACTTTTCTCATCACTATTCCTCCTTACAACTGCAGCAGTTTTCATAAAACACCTTTGCTTTTTCACAGAACGCTTCCGTCACACAGTCCGCTGCCCCGCATTCCGCGGCAAGCATACCGGGACAGTTCTGACAGAATCCTTCATATCTGCAGTCTCTGCACTCATCCGGCATCTGCAGCCTCTCCAGTTCCTGCAGAAGCTGCTGCCAGGCTTCTGCGAATGGATATTCCAAAAGACAGACAGCCGGCGTCTGCATGAATGAGCACAGCACCATCTTTCCATTCCAGGTCACTTCAAAGGATTTTCGATAATTTGTACAGCGCTCCAGTATATGTTTCGTTTTCGGATATATCCTCGCTCTTTTTTTTACATTAAGAAATGCTTCGGGTGGAAGCGAAACCATGTCGATCCTATGCGACCGGGCATCTGCTGTGGCACCCCGAACGGGATTGACCACTGCAATGGTATGCTGAAACTGAACACCCTTTTCCCTCGCAAACCGATACATTTCCGGAAGATCGGCCGCATTCTCCTTTACAATGGTTCCTGTCATGTAGAATGGGATTCCCGCTTCTTTCACCAGATCTATGGCATGTGATACACGTTCAAAACCATCTTTGCATCCACATACTGCCTCATACGTCTCATTGCATGCCCCATACAGAGTGAAGCGCATCAGATACGGCGGGCATTCCTTCAGCCATGCCATCACGCTTTCATCAACCAGGTAGCCATTGCTCAGGATCTGCAAAAGAAATCCCATCTTCGAAAGTTCTTCATACAGTTCCCGGAAACGCGGCCTGGCAAACACCTCTCCGCCGGTCAGGGTGAGATACAGCATTCCTGCCGCTTTGGCCTGTCTGGCAATTTCCAGCCATTCCTCATTGGTCAGCTCTCTTCCGGTCGCTCTGATCTGCTTTTCATTCAGATGCACGTAACACATGTTGCAGTTGAAATTGCATCTGGCAGTCAGTTCAAAAGTACCCCTCAGCGGAATCCCCTCCTGATATGCTTTCACTTCCAGCACAGGCTGAAACAGCTCCATCTCCGGACTCAGCATCTGACAGTCACTCATCTTCCAGCACACCTTCTTTTTTCAGCATTCCGCCAAATCTCAGCACCGCATCGAGCGCTTTCCGTTCTTCAATCTCATATTCCGCAAACAGAAGCGCTGCCAGCTCCTCCGGTGTTTTCTCTTCCGTCAGATGATTCCACAGAAACGCTGCTGTTTCATTCAGACCGATCATACCGTGCAGTTCCTTCGCCCTTGCTCCCACCGGAACAGCCATATACTGGTCTGCTATTTTGCGAACCACAAATCCGCTTTTTATTTTCATTTCACATTTCTCCTGTCTGCTTCAGTCCCGCTCATCCCTGCCCGATGACCGGTAGGAGCCGTAATCTCTTCCTTTATAGTGGTTGTATCTGCCATAACCATAATGTCCATATCCATAGCCGTAGCCTGCCAGTCCCGTCTTGACCATATTCAGAACACAGCCGATCAGTTTGCACCCCCCCTCCGGAAGATCTGAGACCGCATCCATGACACGATTTCCATCTGTCCAGTCCTGCCGGATTATCAGAAGCACCGCATCTGCATATTCATAATAATGTCCTGCGTCTGCCATCATACCGCAGGGCGGTGTATCAATGATCACAATATCTGCAAAATTCCGAAGCTTTTTGATCAGATTCTCCATTTCTCTGGAATCAACCAGCCGAATGGGATTTTTGGTGGGTTTGCTGTTGCCCAGAAAATACACACCCTCATCTTCGAGATAATATACAGCATTCTCCGGTGATACCGCACCGCTCACAACCCTCTGTATCGACGGAGTTTCCTGCTTTATTCCCAGTCTTTTCCGAATATCCGGTTTGCGCAGGTCTCCGTCCAACAGCAGCACCTTCTTTCCACGCTGTGCCATAGCAATAGCCAGATTCAGCGATACCGTGGATTTGCCTTCAGAGGGTCCCGTGCTGGTCACCAGCAATACTTTCTGACCGTTCTTCTGCATCAGATAATCAATTCGGTTCTGCAGGGAATACATGCTCTCCAGAAATCCGGCATTTATTTTTGTATCACTGAGCTTCATCCGGCTCTGATTCGCCCTGAGTTCAGGAAGCAGCGCGAGACAGGGCGCGCTGAGTACTTTTTTCAGATCCGTTTCACTTCGAATGGTCTTCCGCATCAGAGCATAAACAGAGATCAATGCCATGGCCGCCAGAAATCCCATTCCTGCACCGACTGCAATATTCTTCTTTTGATCCGGACTGTTGTATGGATCCTCATCTGTCTCCGGCTCTTCAATCATTTCCAGTCTGGTCTCTCCGATTACATACTGGGAAATTTCCGGATAAACTTCTATGACTGCCTTCAGGATATCCAGAGCATCCTGCGGATCGCTGCTGACAGTCGTCAGCGTGACCAGGTTTGAATCTTCAATTACCTGCGCCGTCGTATACCCGTTGACATTCTCCGTCCCAAGCTCCTCCTGCAGACGTCCCTGCAGAAGATTACTGCTGAGAATATAAGGAAATGTCTTCCCGATCTGACCTGCCGTATTTTTATCGTAATAGAAATTGTAAGCCGTACTCACTTCGTTCAGTGTCCCCACTCCTGCCGTTTTTACCGTGAATGACGCTGTTGCCTTGTACATCGGCACATAAGATGCCCTCCGATACCCGCTGTACACCGCTATTCCGGCAATCACGAACACCAGGATCCAGTACCAGAACTTCCGCATGCCTTTCAAAAAGTCTATGACGAATACCCCTATATCTATGTAGTCGTCTTCCTGTTGTCTATTCATTCCTGTTCTCCCTGTCTGCTTTTCGATACTCGCCGTAACCGTAATAACCGTATTTTTTCCCGTATCCGTAATTATACTGACGACTGCCAAGCGGCATCTCATTTTCAAAATCATTCAGTACATATCCAAGAAAATCAATAGAACTCTTTTCCAGTACTTCCGTAAAATGATTGATGTCGGCTGTATAAGACCAATCCTGTCGTACCACCAGAATTGCCGCATCAGCATAAGAAGACATGAGCTCCGCATCTGCTGCGACACTCATGGGGGATGAATCCAGGACTACATAATCTGCCATCTCGGCCGCACGTGCGATCAAAGTTCCGATTCCCATTGTTCTCATGCCGGCAACAGGATTTTGGGCTGCCTTATTATTCAGGAGCAGGGAAAGCTGTGCTCTTCCTTCCAATGGAATCACATCTCCCCAGAAACCATTTCTCGGCTCATTCTGCCTGTCAAAAATCTTGTAAATTGCAGGTCTTCTCAGATCCATGTCCGCAAGAATAACCCGCTTGCCGCTCTGGGCCAGCGCCAGGGCAATATTCGCAGCCACTGTGGATTTTCCTTCATTTTCACTTACACTGCTCACCAGCAGCGTCTTCTGTCTCTGCTTCTTCATCTCATACTGCAGGCGAAAAGCCAGCTTTCGAAAAGACTCCGCATACCCGAAACTGGTGATGGGACTGGTAATCAGAATTGCCTTGTTAATATTATGTATTTTAGACTTCAATGTCCGGTTCTTTTCCTCGTGTCCGATCAGTGCCAGACATGTTCCTCCCAGTTTTCTCCGGGCTGCCTGCTCTGTCTTCACGGTGCCGCGCATCGCAGACAGTACTGCGATCACTGCGATCATCAGCACAGCTGTCCCCAACACGGCTTTCTTCCGGTATGCTCCCGTCGAAAATGTATTGGACGGGTATGTAGGAACCGTCGGACTTTCCAGGAGATCCAGAACTGCATTGCTGAACACATAATCAGAAACTTCCGGATACAGTTCGATTGCTGCACAGATTGCCCGATACACATCTCTCGGCCTGTCTCCGGTCACGCGCAGCACCAGAAGGTTCGTCTCCGGTATGGTCTCGGCACTGATCGCAAAATTCACGTCATCCTCGCCCAGTTCCTGCCGTACCATTTTTTTCAGAATATTGCTGCTGAACACATCCCGGAACACCTCCGCCATCTCTGTAGTGGTCGTCAGATCCGCATATGCACCTGCAGTTCCGCTTCCTTTGGCCGAAACAACCATTGTAGCACTGGAAGTGTACTCCGGACTGTATAACAGCGACTGATATGCAGACAGGACAGCAAGTGCCGACAGAACTGCCAGCAGTATCATCCAGCTGTTCTTTATCACGTCTCTGAGAATACAGCGTATACTTATCTCATCCATACGAAACAAATTGTCATTCTGATCCATATAGCTTCCTCTCTACTCCGTTACAATTACCGCCAGGTAAGTAACGTAAATGATCTCGTTGTTTTCATTGCGCAGTTCATAGCGATACTGTCCGCTTCCCTGCACATTCAGGTCCACCTCAGAAACAATGGTCACCTGGCCGGCTCCCAGTTCATGACCCTCTGTATCGACCACCTTTTCAATATAATCTGCCGGATAGACGGTACTTCCCTTTGATACATAGATCAGATAACTGCTCAGCCGGATATACTCCGTCTCAGTATCATACGGAACAACATTCAGCAGAAGTTTCTCCTGCACCACGTCTCCATATGGATTTTTCACTTCCACTTCCAGATCATAAGTACCTGCCTCATAGGAAACAGCATCCGCAGAAGCATACCGGACTTTATCCGAAATATCTCCGGCCAGCACATCCACTGCATACAGACGATCCGATATTACAATATCACTGTTCTTTTTATATACCAGAGGCTTCGTCAGTTCAAATTTCGGTGAAGTATAACCGTCAAAACAGACGGTTCTTTCATACCGGCCGACATTATTGTTCCGGTCAAACACAATATATTCCACCCGGCTTACACCCTTTTCTGTAAACGGTGAAATAGTACCTACTATGATTTCACCTGTAATATCCCCGTCCTCCGGATCGGCTGCTGTCAGGCCTGTTTTCAGTTCTTCTTCCGGACATCCTGCCTGCACATGTATCTCATCGCTGTCCGCATAGATGACGGGAGCAGTCGTATCCAGTCTCATGGTATGGACTTTGCCCACAGCCCAAAATATTCCTGCACATATGAAAACCAGTACGGTAACTCTTCTTGCAATCTTCATGCTTTTCCTCTCTGCGCCAGAAGCCTGCTTCTATTATCAGCTCCTGATCAAAAACAATCTATTCTAACTGATTTTTAATAAGTATTAAAAAACATTTCTGTAGTTACTGTCAAGCAAACGTTGGCAACTTTTTTCATACATGTATTAAAAGCCATTCTTCCCGATCCATAAGGTCAACCGTCGACATACTGTGACCTCTTTTTCCCATACAGGAAACATCTCTGAAAAATTTGCATTTTCCTGCATTATATCAGGATTCCTCTCTTTTGCATATTGCATTTCCTTGCGTTTTTGTGTATTATAAAAAAAATTTTGTGCACCGGAAGTGTACAATCCTACAGCGAATTCTACAGCGAATGAAAAAACAGAAAGAGAGTGACCCATATGAAACCATACAAAGATCTGAGCAAGGATGAACTTCTTACCGTAAAGGCTGCATTGGAAGAAGAATACAGAACCATGGAATCAAAGGCCCTGAATCTGAACATGGCACGCGGCAAACCGGGCTATTCCCAGCTTGCCCTCTCCATGCCGATGCTGGATGTCATCAGCGGCGATTCTGATATGAGAACAGTTCTGGGAAATGATACACGTAACTACGGTGACCTGGACGGTATCGGTGAATGCCGCCGCCTGATGGCAGATATGATGTCCGTAAAGAAGGACAATGTCGTTGTCTGCGGTAATTCCAGCCTGAATATCATGTACGATACTGTTTCACGTTCTATGATCAAGGGTGTGAACGGCTCCACTCCGTGGTGCAGACTGGACAAAGTAAAATTCCTGTGCCCGGTTCCGGGATATGACAGACATTTCAAGATTACCGAATATTTCGGAATTGAAATGATCAATATCCCGCTCCACAGTGACGGTCCGGACATGGACATGGTAGAGGAATATGTCAACAATGATCCGGCTGTCAAGGGTATCTGGTGCGTACCGAAATACTCCAACCCGACCGGTATCTCCTACTCTGATGAGGTGGTAAAGCGCTTCGCCAACCTGAAACCGGCTGCCGAAGATTTCCGCATTTTCTGGGACAATGCGTACTGCATCCATCACCTGTACGAAGATACCCAGGATGAGATCCTGAACATTCTGGAGGAATGTGAGAAAGCCGGCAATCCGGATATGGTCTACATTTTTGCTTCCACCTCCAAGATCAGCTTCCCGGGGTCCGGTGTATCCGCAATCGCATCCTCTCTTAAGAACATTGACTTTATCGAGAGCCAGATGACGGTTCAGACCATCGGGCATGACAAGATCAATCAGCTGAGACATGCCAGATTCTTCAAGGATATCAACGGTCTCAATGCCCATATGAAGCTGCATGCCGAGCTGCTTCGCCCGAAGTTCGAGGCAGTGCTCAACACACTGGAATCCGAACTCGGCGGTCTGGAGATCGGCAGCTGGATCAAACCGCGCGGCGGTTATTTTATCTCCTTCGATGCGCTTCCGGGCTGCGCCAAAGCGATCGTTGCAAAGTGTAAGGAACTGGGCGTGGTACTTACCGGTGCCGGCGCTACATTCCCGTATGGAAAAGACCCGCAGGACTCCAACATCCGTATCGCACCGTCTTTCCCGACACCGGAAGAGATGGCAGAAGCTTCCAGAGTATTTGTCCTCTGTGTAAAGCTCGTGAGCGTGGAGAAGCTTCTGGCAGATATGAACTGATATTCTGAACTATGATATCCGTCACTGATTCAGGATCTGTCCGGATCTGATCCATATATTATTTATACTTGGATCATAACATAATTTGAAAGCAGAGCCGATACACCTTCTATCCCGGTGTACCGGCTCTGCTTTTTTCTCACTTTTCTTAATGCTATGACCGCTTTTCTGCAGAACTTTCCTGTCTCAAAACCTTACCGTCCTTGATCACGGTCTTTATATTCAGATCCTGATCGAGCAGCACAACATTTCCTTTCTTTCCGGCTGTGACAGAGCCATATCTGTCGTATGCTCCCAGTGCCTTTGCCGGATTCATAGTTGCACACGCCACTGCAGTCTCCAACGGAATCCCCATTTCCTTTACCGCAGTTTTCATACAGTCCATGAGATTGGTCACAGAGCCGGCCAGTGCACCGTCTGAAACGAGGGTTGCGCGATTTCCCGCAACATCCACTTCCAGTCCGCCCAGCAGATATCTTCCATCCGGCATTCCCGCGGCCCGCATACTGTCACTGATCAGGATCATTCTCTCTGATCCCAGCATTTTAAATGTAGAGCGAACCACAGCCGGATGAATATGAACACCATCACAGATAATCTCCGCATTTACATGTTCGTTGTCCGCCACTGCTCCCACAACACCCGGTGCACGATGAGTATATGCAGGCATTGCATTGTAAAGATGTACTGCATGGTTCGCCCCGGCCCGATAAGCTCTGCTGGCCGTCTCATAATCTGCATTTGTATGAGCCAGAGAGATATTTACCCGGTCTTTCATCTGTTCAATAAATTCCCCGGCATTTTCATTTTCTTCCGGCGCGATTCCCACGAATTTCACAAGACCTTCTGATGCCTCCAGAAAGCGCCGGCAGATATCCGCATCGCACGGAATGATATTGCGTGCATCCTGCGCACCCTTTTTTACTTTACTGATAAACGGGCCTTCCATATTTACACCGATCAGATCTGCCCCCTCCGGATTGATCCGGGCAGCTTCTTTTTTATAGGAAGCAGCCGCCGCCAGAATCTGCTCCAGCTCTTCCACCGGAAGTGTCATTGTCGCCGGACAGATGGCTGTCACGCCGACCTGCGCTTCATACTTAGCGATCTCGGCCAGCGCCTCCTGTGTACCATCACAGAAATCATATCCTTTGCACCCATGAAAATGAATATCCACAAGTCCCGGAACAGCATATGCACCGCCCCCGTCAATCACGTCAGATTCCGTTTCGTCAGGTTCCACTGCCACCGACTCTGATGCAGCTCCGGCTGCGTTCTCTTCTCCCGAATCTGACTCATTTCCAGTCGTTTTCCGTACTCCCGGGTCCGCTTCGTTTCCATCCTCCCCTGCACCCAACTTTACAGCTTCAATCAGACCGTTTCTTATATAAATGGTTCCTTCTTCAAAAGTTCTGTCCTCGGTATATACCTTTACATTTTTTATAATCATCGTTTGTTTCCCCCCTGCTCTCATTCCCGGATCCGCGTGTGCTTTCACACCTTTTCAGCACTGTTTTCTCCTTATCCTCATTATATAGAGAGTAATTCAAAAAGGCAAACCTGAATCGCTGCAGGTTTGCCTTCAGATATTTATTTTACTGCTTCAAATGCAGCGTCCAGTGCATCGATCAGATCCTCCACCTTTTCAATTCCGATTGAAAGACGGATCGTGTTCGGTCTGATTCCCTGATCCAGCAGCTCCTCCTCTGTGCACTGGCTGTGTGTTGTAGTTGCCGGATGAATCACCAGCGATTTTACATCAGCTACGTTTGCCAGCAGAGAGAAGATTGCAAGATGATCAATAAAAGTCTGAGCGGTCTTCGCATCTCCCCTGATCTCAAAGGTAAAAATGGAGCCTCCGCCGTTCGGCAGATACTTCTGATACAGTGCGTGGCTCGGCTCGCTCTCCAGAGAAGGATGATGCACCGCTTCTACCTGCGGATGCTTTGCGAGATACTCCACGATCTTCAGTGCATTGCTCACATGACGTTCCACACGCAGTGACAGTGTTTCCAGTCCCTGCAGGAACGTAAATGCATGATATGGAGAAAGAGTCGCGCCCGTGTCTCTGAGGATGACCGCACGGATATAGGTAACAAACGCTGCCGCTCCCACTGCATCTGCAAAGGAAATTCCGTGGTAGCTTGGATTGGCTTCTGAGATCCACGGATATTTGCCGGCTGCCTTCCAGTCAAAACTGCCGCCGTCAATGATGACACCGCCGATTGCTGTACCGTGTCCGCCGATAAATTTGGTCGCAGAGTGAACTACAATATCTGCACCATACTCGATGGGCCGTACCAGATACGGTGTTGCAAAGGTAGAATCGACTACAAGAGGAATTTTATGTCTGTGAGCAACTTTTGCAATTTCCTCCAGATCCACCAGGTTGGAGTTCGGATTGCCCAGCGTCTCCACGAAAATGGCCTTTGTGTTTTCCTGAATCGCTGTTTCAAAGGAGCCCTCCACTTCCGGATCAGCAAAAGTAGTGGTAATCCCGCTGGTCAGCGGAAGTGTATGCGCCAGCAGATTGTAGGTGCCGCCATAAATCGTTTTGGATGCTACGATATGTTCTCCCGCCTTTGCCAGTGCCTGAAATGTATAACTGATCGCTGCCGCCCCGGATGCTACTGCAAGTGCTGCCACACCGCCTTCCAGAGATGCGATACGCTGTTCAAAAACATCCTGTGTCGGATTGGTGAGTCTTCCGTAAATATTTCCCGGATCACGGAGACCAAAACGGTCAGCCGCATGCTGTGAATTGTGGAACACGTACGATGTGGATGCATAAATCGGAACCGCTCTCGCATCCGTCACCGGATCTGCCTGCTCCTGTCCGATATGCAACTGTCTTGTTTCAAATCCCCAGTTTTTTGAATTTCTGATATCTGCCATTTTCTTTTCCTCCATACTATCTGTTTTTGTATTCTTCCGTCTGATTTTGATCTATTCTGATAAGCTGTTTCTGGCCACTGCCGGATTCTGTTCCGTCCTCACTGCACATTCGGTCTCTGCTCAGCATTACTGCGTATTGATACATGTTGTTTTCCTCCCTGCTCTTTCTGTAAAACATACTAACATGGTAGGAAATATTTGTCTAATACACGAAAAGAATACCCGGTTATAGATTCAGTCTATAACCAGGTATTCTTTATCCACAGATTATCTCACGATCTGTGCCGCGTTTTCCATCACGATTCCTTTCATGAATTATTTCCTCATTCTTCTATTGGATCTTAAGATATTTTTTGAGAGAAGCAACATACAGCTCCCCCATTTTACTCAGAATGGTATTCTTTCTTGTCACATATCCGATTTCCATGATACAGTTCTGATTCTGCTCGTCATCCCTGAACGGAACCGCAATACAGTCACTGCCGTTGAGTTCTTCACAGATGATGCCGGAACAGAGTGTATACCCATTGAGACCGATCATCAGATTCAGCATGGTAGCACGGTCATTTGCTTTGATCGTACGCGCATACTCGTTGGTGGAAAGAATCTCCTCTGCGAAATAAAAGCTTCCGTTATCTCCCTGTTCAAAGGAAAGGCAGGGATACTCCCCGAGCTGCGCAAAGCTTATGGACGGCTCCTTTGCCAGGGGATGATTCTTCCACAGATAGACATACGCATGGCAGTCGATCAGATGATGAAATTCCAGACTGGCAGAGCTGAACAGCTTCAACATGGATTTCCGGTTAAAATCACTCAGGTACAGCACCCCTATTTCGCTCTTCAGGGTGCTGACATCACTGATGACCTCTCCTGTTTTCGTTTCCCGGATCGCAAATTCATACTTCGACATGTCAAATTCCCTGACCATATCCACAAATGCTTTGACCGCAAATGAATAATGCTGCGTAGATACGCCGAATTTCTTTTTATAGGAACCGCCTTTTCCGTATTTTTCCAGAACGCTCTCGTATTGTCCGTAGATCTGCTTCGCATAAAGCAGAAATTCCGTTCCGTCATTCGTGAGCGTAACCCCTTTGCCGCTCCGGTAAAAGATGGAAATCCCCAGCTCCTTCTCCAGCTCTTTTACAGCACTTGTCAGAGACGGCTGAGATACATACAGCAGGTCTGCCGCTTTGTTCAGGGAGCCTGTTTCTGAAATTGTAATAATATAGCGAAGCTGCATCAGTGTCATACGCAAATACCCTTATTCTGTAAACAGTGGTGTGGAATAGTATCTGTCCGCTGTATCCGGAAGCAGTGCCACAATTGTCTTTCCTTTGTTTTCCGGGCGCTTTGCCAGCTGAATTGCTCCGTGAAGTGCCGCACCTGATGAGATTCCCACCAGAATACCTTCCTTTTTCGCCAGAAGCTTTGCTGCCGCAAAAGCATCATCACTCTCTGCCTTGAATATCTCGTCATAAACAGAAGTATTCAATGTATCCGGTACGAATCCGGCTCCGATTCCCTGGATTTTGTGCGGACCCGCTTTGCCCTCAGACAGTACCGGAGATGCAGCCGGCTCCAGTGCAACGATCCTGATATCCGGATTCTGCTCTTTCAGATATTCTCCTGTTCCTGTAAGTGTTCCGCCTGTGCCCACTCCGGCAATGAAAATATCGACTTTTCCGTCTGTGTCTCTCCAGATCTCCGGACCGGTGGTCGCTCTGTGAACGGCCGGATTGGCCGGGTTCACAAACTGTCCCGGTATGAAACTGTTCGGGATCTCCCCTGCCAGTTCATTAGCCTTTGCGATCGCGCCTGTCATTCCTTTGGTGCCGTCTGTCAGTACCAGTTCAGCTCCGTATGCCTTCAGGATATTTCTGCGCTCCACGCTCATGGTCTCCGGCATGGTCAAAATGATCCGATAACCCTTCGCTGCTGCGATCGATGCCAGACCAATACCGGTATTTCCCGACGTCGGTTCAATGATAACAGAACCCTCTTTTAAAATTCCTTTTGCTTCCGCATCCTCGATCATTGCCTTTGCGATCCTGTCCTTCACACTTCCTGCCGGATTAAAATACTCCAGTTTTACCAGAATGGTCGCTTCCAGTCCGAGTTCTTTCTCAATATTTGCCACCTCAACGAGCGGTGTATTTCCGATCAGTCCCAATGTTCCTCTGTAAATATTTGCCATAATTTGCCTCCTCCGAGATACTCCCTTTTCTGTTTGATAATGGAATTATATACCTGTTATCCTAGTATGTCAATAGGATATATAGTATATTCTATTTTTTATATAAAGACCCCGGGATAATCGCAGACAGCGTCCTCCCGGGGTTTTATCATCAGTATTTTCCGCATAAATTGCTGTATTAAATGCTCTCCAGCCTGTCAAGCGCCCTCCGCAGTTTCTGCGGTTCAATCTGATACGGATAATGCCGCACATCAGACATGGACGGAATCTTCTCAATCGTTCTGTCAAACTCTTCCGATGTAATTTCAATATCCGCAAGCCGCGTCGGAAGTCCGACTGCTCTGTTCAGCTGATGGATCTTCTGAAATTCCTCCTCCTGCCCGTCATACAGAAGTGCAAGCAGAACGCCGAATCCCACAACTTCCCCATGCAGATGCCGTTTCTCAATCACCGGATACCCGGTCAGCGCATAGAAGATTGCATGCGCAAGTCCGCTGTTATAATCCGGTGTAAAGTCCCTGGTCAGGAAAATGGAGGCAAGACCGGTTGTAATCACAATAGCCAGAACAATCTGCTCCAGCTCATACGTGCACTGCTGTTTTTTATGATCCTCATATGCCTTTACACCATACTGTATTAAAGGATCCCGGCACATGCGGCTGATATTCACGCCCAGAGCTGTATAATGCTCCAGCTGCTCCCCTCTTGAGGAAATGGTCGCTTCATAATACTTCGCATACGTATCCCCGATTCCGGCCCACATATACCGCACCGGTGCCTTCGAGATAATCTCTGTATCCACAAAAGCATGCATGGCCGGCCGAATGAAGAAATGCGGCTTCAGGAAAGTTCCATCGTCGTTATACATGATAGAAACAGAGGTACTGGCAGCGCAGTTCGAAGCAATCGTCGGAAATGTAAAAACAGGCTTATCATCCTCTATGCAAAGGCATTTTCCGGTATCCAGCGCCTTGCCGCCCCCGACCACAAATACCATATCCGAGTCCTGATAGACCGGAAGATTCCGCAGTCTTTCAACATTGCGATAGGTGCAGTCATCACCATAGAATTCCGTCCCGATGATCTGAAGCGGTGTTTTGGCAACTGCCTGCCGGATCTTCTCTTCCGCTGCGGCCAGTGCCTTCCTGCCTCCGATGATCAGGACTGTCTTTCCATAAGAGCAGCAGACCGGACCGATATTTTTATAAATGTCAGGACCAATAGAATAACTTGGCAGATGCATTTCATAATTTTCCAGTCGCATAAATCATCCCTCTTTCTTTTTTAATATTCCTGCTGCAAAGTGTATGATGAAAGGAATTATAATTACGAATAATGTCGCGTATCCTATGTAGGAATATCCCTTCTTAACCAATGGAATCAGACCGAACTGTGCAATGCCAAATGCCAGCAGAGTAAATCCGAATGCCACAATGACACTTCTTCTCCGATGCTGCTTTTCAGAAGTACCGGCCGCATCCTGCCGCTCCAGCTGATTGACCGCACGTTCTACGATTCCGGCGATCATATTCACTCCTGTTGAAACGGAGCCCAGAATGATCAGGAGCGATATGAC
The DNA here is from genome assembly GCA_045119335.1 of Candidatus Choladousia sp. GTDB lineage: Bacteria > Bacillota > Clostridia > Lachnospirales > Lachnospiraceae > Choladousia. The sequence continues at coordinate 79,799 of JBGVDJ010000031.1, forward strand.
AGGTGTCAGAATGTCTGCACCTGCACCGGTCCGTACCAGAAGCAGCATCGGAACATCATATTCGGCCAGTTCCGGAAGAAATGCAACCGCAATCAGTCCAACGATCGCAATCACCATGATGACCGCATCAACAATGAACATATAGATCATGGAACGTCCGATCTCTTTCTCATCCTCTGCCTTCGCCGTATGCTGATACATCAGTCCGATCGCCGTGATCTGAAAGATTCCATATACCAATGCTCCGCCGAGTGCACTGAAAAATCCGCCGCTTTCCCCGGATCCGACCGGCAGCTCACCTGCTGTCATACGGCTGATCGACTCCACAATCGTGTCCCACTGTACAATAATATTCGGCACAAGAACAATGAACAATCCTGCAATAATGAGGACAGACAGTACAGAAGAACATTTCCGCACCAGTTCTGTTCCGAACAGAGTGACAAAAAAGATAAAAATTCCGATGATCAGAGTGCACAGCAGATACGGCATTCCGGTCAGTGCTTCCAGCGTTGAACCGCCTGTTGCAAATGCCACCGCAGGGGCCATACATACCATTACCAGATATTCTATTTCATACAGGTTGGAAAAAATCACCCTGTATTTCCCATAAAAGCTGTCCGAAAAAGTCCTGTAATCATACGTCTGATGATTATGTGCATACCGCATACCATACCAGTAGAACAGCGACAGGAGGAACTGCGCGATGAACGGCATCACAAGCGCCCAGATTCCATAATTAATAAAATACTGATACAGCTGTGCGCCGGAAGCAAACCCTCCTCCGAACTGCGTCGTAAAGCCCACAAAAGCAATTCCCCATGCCAGTGAATGTGTTTTCTTTTTCTCCATACTTTCACCTTCCAATCCCGTATTATTTTATATAAAAAACAAAGATGTGCTTCAGCACAGCAACGTCTTTTCATAACGAAAAAAAACCTGTCCTTGATATAACTCAAGGACAGGTCAGAAACCTGCGGTACCACCTTGTTTGGCATGTCTTCCACATACCCACTCAACAGAATGCAATCACATTCCTGACCCTCTAACGCCGGTCATGCGTCTTGGCTACTGGATCACTCGTTCACCTCGCCCTCAGAGGCCCACCTGCTGCCGCTGTATCTGTCCGACTCACACCATCTCGGATTCGCTGAAGACCGTTTGACAGCCAACTTCCTCATCTGCGGTTTTCATGAGTTTAACACCAATTCATTTGAGCGTCAAGACAAAAAACAATTCTCAGCAGGCTTTTCTTTTTTCACAGAAACCGCCGCTTCTTTCTTCTTCAGAATTATTGGCAGCCGCCATACTGATGACACCTCACCTTCAGGTCTTTATTTCGCCAATCAACATTTCCCTGTGTATAAGGCGCCTTCTGGCCTTTTCCCTTCAGGGAAGCTGCTGTTTTCACTGCCTCTGCCAGACCTTTATCGCCGATGGAAATAGAAACGGTATTCACTACAGGACATCCTGATTTCTGAGACAGCTTTACAGCATCGATCTTTGTCTGCTTTCTGGCATTGATATCACTCTTATTCAGAGTATACTTTAATTGGGGGCATTTCTCGACAGAAGGCAGACGGTCTCCACATGTGTCGGCACTCACTGAGGAACACATTTCCCCAGTCTCGCCAACGCTTAATGAACACATTTTTTCAGTTTCATTTACTTCCAAAATTTCTTTTCTAATCTGCTTCATTATGACACCTTTTTCCCTTTCTTATTTGCCCGGTAGTCTGCTTTCGCATCTGCTACATTCATGTTCTGGCTGCATTTCAGTACAAAAGTGAGTTTATATGGTGCAGGATTTCCTGCCTCATCAAATCCGCCCACAATCACTTTCTCAACAATGCTTTCAAACACAATCCGGTCAAATTCATCCAGAGCGTCTTCCTGTTCCAGTGTCTGCCGAAGCAGCGTCATACGCTTGCTGATATTTTTCTGCTGACCGATATTTTCTTCCAGATATGCCTTTTCTTCTGTCAGCTGGTGGAGCTTACGCTGAAAACTGAGATTCTTTTCCTCATAAGCTTCCTGTTCTATTTTACCATCAATGAGTAAATCTGTTAACCTGCTTTTTTTCGATTCAATACTGGAAATATCTTTTTCCAACTGCTTTACCCTTTTTATTTCCGTATCATCTTTCAGAACTTCTTCAATTGTATCAAGTACGGAATCCATCACATCCTCAAAATGGTCTGCCAGCAGCCCGAAAGCTTCTATAAATGCATTTTCAATAATCACTTCATCAACAGCTTTACAATGCGGGCAATTATCAATTCCATTTTTTGTGGCATTCATACATTGCCATACCGGTTTCTTGGTCGTTGTGGTCTGGTGCCTTGTCCGTCTGGAAAGTTTATGACCGCAATACCCACATTCCAGCATACTGCTGAACGCAAACTGTCTTGTATAACGTTCCCTGTTTCCTGTCGTTTCCATCAGTCTCGGCTGTACCCGTTTCAAATGTATTTCCTCTGCCCTGTCCCAGATTTCTCTGGACACGATTGCTTCGTGATGATCACGGATGTAATACTGGTCTTCTTCTCCCATATTTGCCAGCCGCCTTTTTGAAATAGGATCAACGGTAAAGGTTTTTCCCAGAAGCAGGTCTCCCTTATACTTTTCATTTTTAATGATTCCCATCACTCCATGGGTATGCCACTCTACCTTTCCACTCTTATTTTTGATTCCAAGCTGTATCAATCGCTTTGCAATGGTACTCGTTCCATATCCCTGCAGATAAAGATCATAGATTATCCGGACTGTTTCAGCTTCTTTTTCATTCACAGATATACTTTTTGATTCTTTATCATAATCATATCCAAAACAACCGTTAAAACCGATCAGTTCTCCCCGCTTCATTTTCATCTTCAAACCCATTTTTACGTTTTCCGACAAAGATTCTACTTCCGACTGTGCCAGGGAACTTAAAATGGTTAGGAGCATTTCTCCCTGCATGGCAAGGGTATTGATATTTTCTTTCTCAAAATAAACAGCAATATTCTTATCACGCAACATACGCACATATTTGATTGTATCCTGCGTATTTCTGGAAAAACGGGAGATGGATTTTGTAAGGATCAGGTCTATTTCCCCTTTCTGACACTTCCGTATCATCTCCTGAAACCCTTCCCTTTTATCGACTTTTGTACCTGTAATTGCTTCGTCTGCAAAGATCCCTGCCATTACCCAGTCCTTATTTTGTAAAATCTTTTCCTCATAATATGCCTTCTGTGAGGCAAAACTGCCTAATTGCTCATCTCCGTCCGTAGATACTCTGCAATATGCTGCCACCCGGATGCGGTCAACCTGTATCCCACTTCTTCTTAGACTGCTCGGTGCTGTTTTTGTTGCCTGTAAAACTTCTACATTTCTTACACTCATATAGTCCCTCCATTCTTTGAATCCACCACAGTATTTTTTCACTTTCTGCAGCTTCCTTTGGTTTCTTTATTGTCATTGTAGCCTGAAATCGAATTATGAACGATTCCCGCAATACTTTTTCTTTCATCTTCTTTTCCTTTCTGTCTGTTCATCCAAAACGACAAAACAGAGTTTCTGTTTCCTGCTCTATGCAGGAATTTTATTATAACCATCATCATTAACTGATGAAAAATTGCTTTCTGTCAGTTTTCTCCTGACTTTTTCAAATTCTTTTTCTGTCAGCATTCCGGAACGGAACAGCTTACATACCAGTGCAATTTTCATTGTAAATTCCAGTTCTTTTCTCATAATACTTATCTCCCCTTTCTTCCATCAAATTTTCAAGCACCACCTCCTAAGGAAAAGTATTCTTTCCAGCAATTTTTTATAAAATAATAGATTTATTTCAGCGTATTTGGCTTCCATTCGTATCATCTGCCGCCAGTGTTACAACTGGCCTCTACCTTTCGGTCACCGGCAGCTTCTTTCCAAACATACCGATCGTTTCCGGAGTATCTTCGACGCTCGCCTGACATAACAGGGTCCTGGCATCTGTGTTAGCAGATCATACAGCTCATTCAATTATCAATGTTCAAGCCTTCTTTACATTCGCTTTAATGCGAATATCAGTGTACTGTTATTATATTTCGCAATAATGTTAATGTCAAGCAATCCATTCGCATTTTTGCGAAACTTTCTGTTTACAATACAGAAAGTTGGTAGTAAAATAGATTTATAAAGAGAAAGTGAGACATCTGAAATGACGATTGGTGATAAAATAAAAAAAATCCGGACTTTCCGGAATATGACACAGGCAGAACTCGGTTTTGCACTCGGCTGGGATGAGAAAGGTGCAAACCGTCTGGCTCAATATGAAACAAACTATCGGGTTCCACGTAAAGATCTGGTAATAGAAATGGCAAAAGTTCTGGATGTAAATCCGCTTGCTCTTCTGGATCCAACTACTATGAGTGCAGAAGAACTCATGGAAATCCTTTTCTGGCTCGATGAATTTAATCCATCTATGATAAATCTTTTTCAGTTAGAGACTCATCCGGGCGAAAAATGCAATTCCAGCGAAGATACTGCTGTCCGTTATCATTCTTCAGACAACTGGCCTGCACACCCTCCTGTTGGTATATGGTTTAATTATGGTGTTCTCAATGATTTCATGAAAGAATGGGCTGTCAGAAAAGAAGAGTTAAAATCCGGCAGTATTACCAGAAATGAATATTTTGAATGGAAAATTAACTGGCCACAGACCTGTGATGGATGCGGAAAATTTGAACCAAAAAAACGCTGGAGAGCACATGCTTAATTTATATATACATTTATTCACCAGTCTAATTTTGAAAAACTACAACTGACCGGATAAAGAGAATTTCCTGTCAGTTGTAGCTTTTGTATTGGAATTTCTTGCCGAAACACTTTATTGATATGACCCTTTTTACAACTTATAGATTACTTTCCTTCCGATTTACATTCTTTCTCAGATAGTTTCCTATATTGGTCAGGCAAAGAAGCGTCACTACCAAAAAAACGCCAGGAACCAGAATAATCCACCAGGAGCTTGTCATCAATGCCTTTTCAGCCAATGAAAGCATACTTCCCCATGAAATCACTTCCAATGGAAGCCCAATTCCCATAAAGCTCAGTGTGGACTCTGATATGATCGCACTTCTCACATTCATAATCACCATAAACATGATAGAAGAAACAAAATTGGGAGTCAGATGCTTCCAGAGAATATGGAAGAAACTGCCGCCCATACATCTGGAAGCAATGACATATTCACTGTTTCGGATCTGCCTTACCTCTGTACGAACCACTTTCGCAATACTGGTCCAGCTTGTAATACCTATTACTACAGAAAGACTTACAATATTTGCTTTTCCCATGATTGCCTGAAGAAGAATCACCAGCAACAGGGACGGAATACTCAGAAAAATCTCCGTAAAACGCATGACCAGATTATCAATCCACTGAGAAGCTGCCCCACTGAACGAACCAACCACAATTGCTATAAATGTGGAAATCACAGTAGATAAAACTCCGATCAGAAGTGAAATCCGTCCACCATACCAGATCATGGAAAAAATATCTCTTCCCATGGTATCCGTTCCAAACCAAAATTCCCCATCCGGAGCTTTATTATAATTCAGCAGGTCCATAAAAGTAGGATCCTTTGTCATCAGACACTCTGCAAACAAACAGCCAAGAACAATCAACAGAAGAATACCCATTGATACAACCGGCTTTCCCTGATACCATTTTTTCATTCTGATGACATCTTTCGCTTCTTCCGTCTTCTGACCTACGATTTTAAATGCATCTTTTGTCATATACTGGTCACCTCCGATGTTTCCACTACCTCGTTGGCTTTTACTCTCGGATCGATATGTTCGTTGATGATCTGGCTGAGCATATTGCAGAATATTACAAGAATCCCCGACATCATACATAAAATCATCAGAAGATTATAGTCATGATATCTGGCACTCTCATAGGACAAAGCTCCAATCCCCGGATAAGAAAATACACTTTCCACCACATAAGTACCGCCAAGTACATGCGGTACTGCTATCGCCATAATACTGAGATAAGCCGGAAGCACATTTCGCAGACAGTGTCGGAAAAGAATCTTTTTCTTGTTCAGTCCTTTGGATTTTGCCAAAAGGACATAATCTGCCCTCACTTCTTCCAGAATCTTATTACGGATCATATAGGCATAATACCAGAGATGTTCAATGGTTACGATAATCAACGGCATGATCAGATGAACCGCACGGTCTGCAATGTCATTTGCCTTGCCTGTACTGTATGCTCCGCTGCTGGGCAGTATCCTCAGATTTACTGCAAAGATCAAAATCAGTACCAGAGACAGCCAGAATTCCGGAATACAGCTTGTGATCGTCCCCAATTTACATAATATCCTGTCAATCCACCGATCCTCATGCCATGCACAGAACACTCCAAGCAGAAGTGAACCAATAAAAATGCAAAGAAAACCAATGCCCCCCAACAACAGTGTATTTACAATTCTGCCGCCAATCACTTCTGTAACATCACGCTTGTATTTAAAGGAAATGCCAAACTCTCCATGAAGCGCATTCTCTGCCCACTTTATATACTGGACGTGTATGGGTTCATTTAACCCCAGCTTATCCATTGCCCATTCACGCTCTTCCGGACTCATTTTTTCTGTCCGGTCACCGTAATAGGAAATCAGCGGATCTCCCGGTGCAAGACGCGCCACATAAAATACAACCAGCGATAAGACAAACACACTCAGAAGAAAGACCACGAGCTTTTTCCCATAATAAATGACACGATTACGCTTTACCATTTGTCTTTCCTCCTTCATATGGTTTCAGTACAAAATGCCCCGGTGAAACTTCCTGCATTTCTCCTTCTCCAAAATCTGCTTCATCGTATATCTGCAGCTTCCGTTTCCTTTCCCTGATCGGATCCGGTATCGGAATAGCAGATAAAAGGGTCTTTGTATATCCATGCTGCGGGTTACTGAACAGTTCCTTTGCAGAAGCCACTTCTACCAGCCTTCCGTGATACATCACCCCTACACGGTCACAGAGATATTCCACCATAGCAAGATCATGGGCAATGAACAAAAAGGTAAAACCATGCTCCTGCTGCAGATGCTTAAACAGGTTGATGACCTGTGCCTGTATAGACACATCAAGAGACGCCACCGGCTCATCTGCCACCAGAAATTCCGGCTCCATGCCAAGTGCTCTGGCGATGGCAATTCTCTGCCGCTGACCGCCTGACAATTCAGACGGATAGCGGTCAAGAAAGCTTCCATCCATACCAACATAATTCATCTGAAATTCTGCTTCCTGCCGGTAACTGCCGCGTGCAGGTGTCATATGATGAATCCTCATCGGTTCCGCAATAATGTCTGCCACTTTCATTCTCTGATTCAGACTTGAAGTAGAATCCTGAAAAATTATCTGCCGCCTCGTCTGAAGCATTTTTTTATTTTCCTGAAATGCTTTTTTATCGCAGACATTTACATCACGATACCAAATTTCACCGTAAGAAGGCTGATAAATATTCATCAGACATCTGGCTACTGTGGATTTTCCTGAGCCGGATTCTCCTACAAGGCCAAATATCTCACCTTTATGAATCTGAAAAGATACATGATCTACAGCACGTATCACTGCTTTTTTGGTCAGATGAAACTGATGTGTCAGATTTTTCACATCAACTAATACTTCTTTATGCACGGCTGTCTCCTCCTATCGGTGGAATTATTTTCGGGGCACGCTCATCAAGCAGCCAGGTTGCTGCATAATGGGTGTCAGTAATCCGAAACATCGGCGGCATCTCCTCATAGTCAATCCCAAGTGCATACTCATTTCTGCAGGCGTACGCATCTCCTTTGGGCGGATCTACCAGTGTAGGAGGCATGCCCGGAATTGTATACAGCGAGTCTTTTCCTTTTGAAAATGCCGGAAGAGACCGCATCAGTCCCCATGTGTAAGGATGCCTTGGATCATAGTAGACTTCTTCAGCAGTTCCGATTTCTACGATTTTTCCTGCATACATCACTGCCACACGGTCAGCCGCTCTAGCTACTACTCCAAGATCATGAGATACAAGTATCGTAGCCGTTCCAAGTTTCTCCTGAACTTCTCTCAAAAGATCCAGTATCTGAGCCTGTATCGTCACGTCAAGTGCTGTGGTCGGCTCATCTGCAAACAGAATATCCGGATTGGATGCCAAAGCAATCGCCATAACACTTCTCTGACGCATGCCTCCGGAAAAATTATATGGGTAAAGATGGTATCTCTCATGCGGATGCTCAATCCCCACAAGCTCCATCAGCTCAATCACTCTCTGATAAACCTGCTCTTTCGTCTTCTTTTTATCATGAACCAGAACAGCCTCTGCTATCTGCTGTCCGATTTTTATCGTCGGATTCAATGATGTCATCGGATCCTGAAAGATCATGGAAAAAACTTTTCCTCTGATCTTCTGCATATCCTGCTCTCTGTAACTGCTAATATCCGTTCCATGAATCAGAATATTTCCTTTTTTGATCTTTGCGCTTGCCGGAAGCAGCTTCATAATACTTTTGCACAATACACTTTTTCCGCAGCCTGATTCTCCTACGATTGCCAAAACTTCACCTTTTTTCAGTGAAAAGGAAACGTCCCTGACTGCCTGTACTTCACCTGCCGCACTGTCAAAACTGACTGACAGATTTTTTACCTGTAAAAGATCTTCCATCTTAAAACCTCGTTGTCTGTAAATGAAATAAAGGGGCATATCAAAATGCCCCTTCTATTATACCGTTTATTCTGCCATTGTCCACTCTGCAACGTTCCAGAAAATACCAACACCATGATGTCCCATAACTGTTTCTGCATCAATTCCGGAAACAGCTGCATCTGCAACATAATTTGCATCGATGTAGCAAATAAATGCATATGCCGGATCATTTGCCAGTTCAACCTGGAATTTATCATATGCAGCTGCACGAACTTCCGGATCATCAGACTGACGTGCCTCTGTCAGATACTGATCTACCAACTCATTGGAGTATCCTGAATAGTTTGCGCCTTTGTCTGTTCCAAATACTTTGTATGTATGGTCATCTGCATCAAACGGGCTTCCCCATCCAATCAGGTAAGCCATCTGTCCACCCCAGTCTACCTGTGCCGGGATCTCAACAGTTACATCCAGACCGATCTGCTGAAGCTGCTGAGCTGCAATCTGTGCAATATCAACACGCACCTGATCACCAGCGCCAACACTGATCACAAAACCAACTTTTTCATCATTACGATAGTAGAATCCATCTTCTCCCATCACACAGCCTGCTTCTTCCAGAACTGCCTTTGCTTTTTCCGGATTATAATCATAATGCTCCACATCTTCATTATTATAAATATTTCTCTGGAGCGGTCCGTAAGCAGTCATACCCTGTCCAAGAAGAACTGCATCAATGATCGCTTCTCTGTCAATACCGTAGCAGATTGCAGGAATAATATCTCTGTTTTCTGTCCAGTATTCATTCCAGAAGTTAAACAGAATTCCTCTGTAATCAGAAGTCTTCATATCATAGCATGTATATGCTTCATCTTCTGCAAATGTTGCTGCATCCTTTGGAGTCAGAAGAGCCATATCCAGTTCACCGGATTTTAACTGTAATGCTTTTGCATTGTCATCCGGAACGACCTTAAACACGATGTTATCGATATTCGGTTCACCCTTAAAATATTCTTCATTCTTTGTAAGAGTAATTGCCTGCCCTTCATCCCAGGATTCCAGTTTATACGGACCAGTACCTACCGGATTGCGGAAGAAATCAGATGTCTGCATATCTTCGCCTTCCAGAAGGTGTTTCGGAAGAACTGCCATGGTCATGTAATCAAGAAATGCCACGTTCGGAGCTGCCAGCTTAAATGCTACTGTATGCTCGTCAATCACTGTGATTTCCTGTACATCTTCATAGTTCGGTGCATTCTCTGAACCATTGTCCGGATTCATAATCGCTTCGATTGTAAATTTTACATCGTCTGCTGTAACCGGTTCTCCGTCATGCCATTTTGCATCCTCAACCAGATGGAATGTGTATGTACATGTATCTGCATCAAATTCCCAACTTTCTGCCAGTGCCGGAACCACCTGATTGTCTCCATCATGTCCTGTCAGACCGTTGAAAATCAGAATATTAATTTCACCATGTTCGTCCATTGCCGGGTTAATTCTTGTATAATCTCCACTTCCGTATACAAGTGTCTCTTCTGCTTCTTCTGCGAATGCACAGGTTGTCGGAGCAGCCATCATTGCTGCCGCAAGAAGAAGACCTGTTAATTTCATCCATCTCTTTTTCATGATATCCTCCTTTATATTTCTGAATTATCATTTTTTTCTAAATTATCAAATATGCATCTGTTCGACAAGCCCCCGGGGGGGATGTTTCGATATTCTATTTCAGAATATATATGCATACCGTCTGGTTGTATACATTATGATTAACTTTCAGATTTTAACTGTGATGCAATCAGTTCCCGGTAATAGCCACCTTCTTGTAAAAGCTGTTCCTGTGTCCCCTGCTGTACCACCTTGCCCTGCTTCAACACAATCAGTCGATCAGCCTCATTGATGGTAGACAATCTGTGTGCTACCATCAGAATTGTCTTCTTATGCGCCAGATTTCGGATTGTTTCCTGAATCTCCTGATCGGTACGGGTATCCAGACTGGATACTGCCTCATCCAGTATCAGAATAGGTGAATCTTTCAACAGTGCCCGCGCAATGGCAATTCTCTGTCTCTGACCACCTGACATCTGAATCCCCCGTTCACCGGTAATCGTATCATATCCTTTCGGAAGTGATACAATAAAATCATGAATCTTCGCCATTTGGGCGGCCTGAATGATTTCTTCCTCTGTCGCATCCGGTTTTCCCAGACTGATATTGTTACGGATGGTAGTATTGAACAGATATACATCCTGCAGAACCACAGAAATCATTTCATGAAGATCTTCCAGACGCATATCACGTATATCCTTGCCCCCTACTTTGATACTTCCGGATTTTACATCCCAAAGTCTGGTAAGCAAATTCGTACAGGTAGTTTTGCCTGCACCGGATTCACCGACAAGAGCAACAATCTCTCCCGGAGCAATCCGGAAAGATACTTTATCTAATACCTGGGCTCCATCTTCTTCATACTTGAAATCAACATCTGCAAAACAGATTTCCGGTTCCAGAGACGCAATATCTGTTTTCTGCCCCTGATCCTGTATAATCGGCTCCGTTTCCATCATACCGGTTACTCTCTGTGATGCAGCAAACACCATTCCAAAAGTTCTTGCCAGACTGCAGATTGTCAGCATGGGATTAAATGCCAGCCACACCGAGGTACCGACTACCGCATACCATTCCATCTCCAGTTTCCCCTGAAAAACAAGCCAGATTCCTATTAAATTGATCACGACTGCTGAAACACCCGCTGTTGTCTGTAACAATGCACCTTCCACGCCCATTCTTCTTGCATACTCTACCTGTATTTCTGTAAGAGATGACATGTATTTTTTATTCTTTTCTTTGTAACGTTCCTGCCAGTTCAGGGTAAGAATCTCATTCATTCCGTTTACACCTTCCAGTGTAACAGAGTTCGCTTCTCCAAGACGGAAACGGCTCTCTAATCCCTGACTGTCTGCTTTTCCTTTCATAATCACAGGGATACACATAAGCAGAATCAATGCCAGAACAAGTGCAATTGCCAGACTCCAGTGCAGCCATCCCAGGAATCCGGTCATTGCTAAACATACTACAGTAACAACAACTGTATATCCAACGGTATGTCCATAAAACCATTCCAACTGCTCTACGTCATTCATAAGGGTAGTTGCCACCTGTCCGGAACGCTGCTTCAAAAGAATATCCGGACAAAGAGTAATAAACTTATCATAAAGCTTAATACGATAATCTACCAACGCATGATATGCTACTACGTGAGAATGATAACTTTCCAAATAAGTCATTACCCCACGGCTGATCACACATACTGCGAGAATTTTCAGCCATGGAACACCTGCAAGGTTCCCTCCTCTGACTGCAACCGCCGCCATATAGGCACAGATACCCACTGCACAGATGATACTTGCTTCTTTTATAATTCCACAGATAATGCTGAAGATCATCCTGACACGGTAAGCTTTCAGTTGAGAAAGCAGATAACGTGCACTTTCCAAACGCCCCACTTTCTTAATATTCATCCTGTCCACCTCCATTCTGTGCAGCGATCAGTCTGGCATAAATTCCATTCTTGTTTAATAGTTCTTCATGTGTACCACACTCTGCAAGTCTTCCCTGATCCAAAACAAAAATACGCTGTGCTCTCTGAATCGTAGAAAGTCTGTGTGCAATTAAAACAGTTGTAAACTGTCCCTGAAGATTTTCCATGGTTTGCTGAATCATCGTTTCACTTGCAGCATCGACACTGGAAGTTGCTTCATCCATCAGCAGGATCGGTGCTCCTTTCAGGATTGCTCTCGCTATGGCGATTCTCTGCTGCTGACCACCGGAAAGGGTATCGCCACGTTCTCCAACTAAAGTATCATACCCTTTTGGAAGTTCCATAATAAACTCATGGGCATTGGCGACTTTGGCTGCCTGAATAATTTCTTCTTCCGTGGCATCCGGTCTTGCCATACTGATATTTTCTTTTACCGTACCATAAAAAAGATAAGTATTCTGAAAAACAACCCCTATTTTACTTCTGAGATATTCCAGTCCAAAATCTTTAATATCGATTCCATTGATTCGAACGTTGCCTTTTGTGGCATCATAAAAACGCAGAAGCAGATTTACAAGCGTGGATTTACCGGCCCCGGAACTTCCCACAACAGCAACTGTTTCTCCTGGACGAATCTTAAAGTTAACGTCCTCCAATGCATTTTCACGTTTGCTGTTGTACTGAAAGCTTACATGATTAAATTCCACCGAAGGAAGTTCATTATCCAAACCAGTCTGAATCGGATTTTCTGTTTCTTTCGTACCTACCGGAGCATCCAGAATCTCAAGAAGTTCACTCGCCACTGAGAATCCCATCATACTGGCATGCCACGCGTTATTCAGATCGCCGATCGGACGTACACATTCAATTACCAGGAACATAAATGTCATCAAGACAGATACACTGATGTTCCCGTCACAACAAAAATACGCTGCAACTCCCGTCGTAATGGAAGTGGCAATCCCTGTCATCAACGCAATATTTCCATTGGAAAACAAAGAATTTCTGGTATTTACAATCTGAAGTATTTTGAATCTGTCACTAAGTTCCCTTAGTTCTTCCCCTTTATATACCTCTGCATTAAAAAGTTTCAGAGTATTCATCCCCTGCATGGTATCGATATACTGCGCATTTAATACCGCATAATTCTTCCAGTATCCGATGCAGGCAACCGTATAGTAACGCATCAGTATGTGGGGCATGGAGATTGCAAAAATCGTAGAGATCAGGACAATTGCTCCGCATATCGGTGCATTTATAAAAATATAGATCACCATCGGAATTACAGAGAACGAAACAACAAATACCTGCGGGATATATCCCACAAAATAGGGTTCTATATATTCCACACCATCTGTTACCAGAGACTGAAATCGTCCTGACCGCTTATCCACCTGATATCCGGGTCCAAGTTCCATCAATTTTTCTACCAGAAATTCACGGAGAATCGTTTTTATTTTACCTCCAATCTGTTTGGTATAGCCTTCCAGATATCTGGTCAGAAATGCACGTATGATAATACAGGCTGCTGCTATCCCATACCAGGTCACACTGCTTTGCAGACTCTCTTCTGCAAACACAGCACCAACACCCTTTGCCAGTGAAATTGCCTGAACTACATAAGTTGCTGTTACACAAAGACCCAGTAAAATCCTTCCCATGATTTCTTTCACAATGTACCTGGCATATCGTGCCACTTTCAGATAATCCAGAAAGCTCACATGAATATCATAAAATTCCGTTGTACTTTTTCTACTCATTTTCCCATCACTCTCTACTTAATCAATTATCGGATCAATCATCTGTCTCAGCGACAAGGTGTCAGGGGAAGGACAAGCTGATATCCCTCTTCCAGATCAATCACTCTGCCCTTTACTCCATACACATCAGCAATTAATTCTGATGTCAGAATCCTGTTCGCTTTGTCGTATGCATATACGGATCCTTCATGCAGCACCAGCAGATGTTCTCCATAGCGCGATGCAAGCATCAGATCATGTACTACAAAAATAGTCACGACGTTATGTTCCTTTGTATATTTTCTGGCCAGTTCCATTACAATCAACTGATGCCGCAGATCCAATGCAGAAGTAGGCTCATCCAAAAGCAGCACCTTTGGTTTACCAATCAGAGACTGCGCCATGGATACAAGCTGTTTCTGACCTCCCGACAAAGTATCAAAAGGTTGTTCTGCAATATGGGAAATTCCAAGTTCTTCCAGAGTCTGATATACCGTCTGTACCTGTTCATCTGTGACATGCCACTTCAGATTATTGACCAGACCAAGAAGAACCATCTCAAAAACAGTCAGTTTTGTCTGCAATGAACCAAGCTGTGGAACATATGCAATATCATTTTTATTTAATCCACGTTTTCCTTCTTCATTCAATACCACACTTCCTTTTGCACGGATCATGCGTGCTATAGATTTCAGATAAGTTGTCTTTCCAACACCGTTACTTCCAATTATCGCTGTCATGACTCCTGATTGAAAATCTGCTGATATATGATTTAAAACAACCTTATCTCCGAACTGTACTGTAATATCTTTTGTTTCAAGTACACGCATCATTTCACCTCCCGCATCAGCAAAACAAACAGGAACGGTACACCCACAATTGAAGTCACAATACCAACCGGGAGCATGGAACCTTCTGTCATAAGTTTGGAAACAGAAGATGCCACCAGCATAACCAGCATTCCAAACATACAGGATATCGGCATCAGATATCGCTGGTCTTCACCTACCAGAAGTCGTGCACAATGTGGCGCCACAAGGCCGACGAATCCAACCGTACCGATAAATCCCACCGCCGCTGCAATCAACCCTGAACTGGCAAGAAACACAAACATTTTCAGCTTCTCTACTTCAATACCCAAACTACGCGCACGTTCTTCACCTGCATTAAAAGCGGTCAGTTTCCAACTGAGTTTTGAAAAAATCAAAACTCCAACTGTCATAACTGCAATACCAAAAACAGCACTTGTCCAGCTTGCTCTTGACAGGTTACCAAAGGACCAGTTTGCTATGATCTGTGCAATCTCTGCACTTGCACGATATTGCAGATACTGCTGCAGTGCAGAGAAAAAGAAGTTCATAATAATTCCCACCAGAACCAAAGTCTGAGCAGACATTCTTTTCAAACGACCAAGAAAAAAGATCATCATGGTAACAAAAATTGCAAAAGAAAAGGCTGTCAAAGCGGTTCCAAGCCACTGTAATCCCAGAAGACTGAAACCCGTCACAATAGAAATCGCAGCGCCAAAACTGGCACCGGATGAAATACCAAGAGTATATGGACTGGATAGTGGATTATTGGTGATTGTCTGTACCTGAAGTCCCGATAATGCAAGACATCCTCCCACCCCGACGCAGGTAAGTGTCATAGGCAGCCGAACATCCCAGACAATCAGTGTATATACATTTTCCGCTTTCGGACCGGTCAAAATAATGGATATACATTCACGAAAAGTCAGACCGGATGATCCAATCCCCAGATCCACCAGAATCATTAGTATCACAGCAATAATAGATACAATCATTACAATCCGACGTTTCAGAGTAATCGCATTGTATATTTTTTTAGCCTGCTGCTGTTCCATAAGTACCTCCACGAAAATGCAGGGGACGGAATCCGCCCCCTGATATTTCTAAATAATTATCCTGTTGATTTACTGTGCTTTGTACTCAATCATAAATGTTCCCGGCACCTTTACTTCCGGAAGATATTTTGTAAGAACTGCCTGATACTCAGCCTGCGGATCGATATCTTCAAACAGTTCCGGGTATAATACTTTCGCAAGATATGTAGTAAATGTATAGTCCAGAATATTTCTCAGAGAACCATGGTCTACACCATATACTTCACCATTCTTTACTGCATTCAGATACTGGAACCAGTCACGATTTACGAAACCTGCAAGACGTTCCTGTGCAAGTGACTCATCAATCGTCAGACCCATACGCATCTGATCATTTGCATCATCACCTGACCAGATAGAACCACCAATGATAATCACATCCGGATTCTGTTCCAGAATGTATTCTTTGTCAAGCGGACCATAGGATTCCGGAAGCTTGCCTGCCGCAATGTTTTTCGCACCAATATTGTCAACGATTGCACCCCAGAGCATTCCGTCGTATGTATTACCGATTTCGCCAACACCTAAATTACCAAGCTCTACATAAACCTTGATATTCTTTTCTTCGTCTGACAGACCGGCGATACGTTCCTGAACCGTATTGATACCAGTTGTGTATTTATCACAGAACTCCTGTGCAATTTCTTCTTTACCAAGCAACTGACCCAGAATCTTTGTACTCTTTACATGGTTATCAAGAATCATCTTATGATAGTCAAGAACTACGATCTTGATACCTGCTGCTTCCCATGCCGGAATGCTTGTCTCATTATCGGTATACTGAGAATTGTTGATCAGCAGACAATCCGGATCCAGTTCCAGAATCAGCTCGCGGTCAAGAACGTTGTCATGATATCCGCCGATGCTTTTGATATCCTTAATCTGCGGGAAAGCATCTGTCAGCGCTGTATATTCACCATAACGTGTATCTTCCCATCCGTCCATTGTCAGACCAACCACCTGATCCAGTGACTCGCCGCCGCCGATCAGCATGAAGTTAAAAATATAGTTTGCTACAACGAATGTTTTCGGCCGTGTTTCAAAAACAACTTCTCTCCCGGCAATATCAGTAATTGTAAAACCTTCTCCGGATGTTTCTTCTGCAAAACAGTTCACCGGAAGTGCCAGCATACAAAATACCAGCAACATTGAAATAAATCGTTTCATAACTATGTTCTCCTTTTCCTTTTTTTTGAGAATAGCAATTTTACCTATTTGTAACAAGCCCCCCTGGGGGATCAGGAGATATTCTCATTTTGCATGGAAATCCATTCCTGGATTTTACAATCGGGTAGGAGGGAAATTTAATTAAATTTCCCGACCTCCCAGTCGAGTAAGTAAGAGGAATCCCACCTCAAACTTCTCACAGAACCGTACGTGAAAGTCTCCTTTCATACGGCTCCTATCATTCAACAATACGAATACAGATTGCTCCAATGGGCAAACAGCTTTGGCTCTCGCT
>JBGVDJ010000032.1:0-44827 GCA_045119335.1 Candidatus Choladousia sp.
AGAGTGGCCAAATGCCGGGAACTGTTAAATCTGGCTCTTTCCAGATACTGTCAATCAACAAATGTGACAATTGTCGGGAGAAAAGTTTGTTAATGTAAAATTTACTCTTGACAAGAGGTCACTTCATAACAGTGAGGTAAACACTATTGAAAAAGCAGAAAAAACTTCTGACAGAAAGTGAAGAACAATTGATGGAAATTCTCTGGTCAAATGACAAACCTATGACCAGTATTGATTTAGCTGAATATTCTGTTGAATCCGACTGGAAAAGCAGTTATGTTTATATCATGATTCGTTCTCTTTTAAAAAAGGGAATGATCAGGGAGTGCGGAACAATTCAATATCACACCCAATATGCCAGACAATTTCGCCCGGCAATTACCAAAGAAGAATATGCAGCCAAGCTTACTATGTCACTTGATTTGGACAGGCATTCCATTACTAAAGTAGCTGTTGCACTTATCGAAGAAATTTCCTCCGATTCAGATGATGTTATTCAGGAACTTGAGGCAATGATCCAAAGTCTCCGCAAATGAAAGGAGGTCTGATACTATGGAAATCTCTTTCGGCACTTGTCTGCACTCCTTTTTTTTGGGCAGTATAATAATCTTTATTCTATATTTTTTTCGGAAAAAATATGTGTTTACCAGAAAAATAGAAGTTGCCGGAATGTTTATTATCTATTTTCTCTGCATAACACGCATGATTTTTCCTATCGATTTTTCCTTTTCTGTCGGCATTCCTGTCAGAGGATTATTCTCAGATTTTTACAGTTTAATGACAGAAAAGCGAATTATCTGTAATACAATATCGTTTTCTATCTGGGACATCTTTCTGATTATTACAGCACTTGGTGCTATCCGGAATCTTTTTTCTTTTTTCCGCCGTTATCTCATATACATGAGAAACTTGAAAAATCTTCCTTTATATCATCCATCCCAAATCGAACGTGTATGCCTTTCAGTAAGTAGAAAAATGAGCAAAAAAATTAACTGCTCTATCATATACAGTCCTGAGCAAAGTATCCCTATGGCAATCGGATTATTCAAGAATCACAAAACTATAATTCTGCCTGATACTACTTATTCGGATGAAGAACTATATTATATACTGCTGCATGAGTATACACATTTTGCAAATGGAGATCTGTATTTAAAATTCCTGATTTGTATTTTATGCTGCATTATGTGGTGGAATCCACTTTTTATTTTACTTCGTAATGACCTGAGTCAAATGCTCGAGATTAAATGTGATCTATCCGTTTCAAAAAAACTCAGTACCCCTGAACTGGAACAATATATGTCTGTTCTGCTGAATAACATCAGAAAAATCTCTACTTCTGATAAGAAACAGTATACCTCATTAATTAATGCCGCCTCTGCTGGCTTAGCAAAAAGAGACTGTGGATACAGCATGAAAGAACGATTCCGAATTCTTTGCGCAGAGAATAAATCTATCTCAAGTAACCGGATCATTACAATTTTACTCGGAATAATAGCTACACTGCTGTTATTTGGTGGATCATATATCCTTCGCCCGCTCCCCTCCTACGAAGCGCCCATTGCTGAAATTGAAGAGGATGGCGCTATATATATCGATCCTGAGCTTACTTATCTTATTAACCGTGATGGTACATATTACATGATGCTAAATGGGCAAACCGAAATTCTGTTATCTGAAAATGAGGTAAACTTTTACCTCAAAGAAGATGCTTTCCCTGTAAAAAAGGAGAATAACTAATAATGAAAAAACTAATACAATGTAAAATAAATATATTATTTTTCGTTTTGATCACCTGCTTTTCCCTCTCTAATCCTGCCAGCGCAGGGTCATTCGCTGACAATATCCTGCCTGTTGTATATACCGAATCTTCAAACCAATTGATCCCCTTTGCAGCGGATATCATAGTTACAAAATATCGCACATACAACGGCCGCCAACAATATCGCCGATGGAACGATACAAAAAATGAATGGGTTGATCCGGCATGGATTGATATCTGACTCAACTGCACCTTAATTACAGTTTTTTCAAATCACATATTCTATCATTCATGAAACTGTTGAAAAAATATATGGTGTCATCCCATTAAATAGGCAATTGATAATATAAAGTTTTTTGCTGTCTGACTGATGTTGGACAGCATTTCTATGTTTTTGAGAGCATTTCATGATGCTTCATTGAAGTTAATACTCCAATCCTTCGTTATTTTCAAGAAATTAAAACTGTCTCATTGTATTGCCTAAAATATGACATTATAATTAGAGAAAAAGGAGGTGGACATACATGGCTAATGAAGATAAAAAAGACTTTAATGCTATGCTGAACGACAGCAAGGATATGCCAAAGATTCAAATAATCACAGATCAAAAAAGTATCGAAAAATATGGCGGAAACAGAATGTATTTTGCGCCGCCAATTGATTACGATAAAGTAATGAAATTAATTCCTTATGGAAAGGTTACCACAGTAGGCAGAATTCGGGAATATTTTGCCAGGCTAAACAATGCTGATTTTACAGAACCGATTACAGCAGGTATTTTTGTGTCTATTTCCGCGTGGGCAAGTTATCAGCGTTCTGAAAATGAAACACCCTACTGGAGGACCCTAAAAGACAACGGCGAATTAAATTCAAAATATCCCGGCGGCATTGAAGCACAAAAAGCAGAGCTGGAAGCTGAAGGACATACGATTATCCAAAAGGGCAGAACAAATATCAGATACTTTGTAAAAGATTACGAAACCGCGCTTTTTGAACTGATATAGCTATTCTATCAGTATTACTTCTTTTCCAACATATTCCACGCGGTATTTTTCTGCTTTTACCGTACTTTCCCTTCCCGGAACATCCGCATCATTTCCCGCGTCAGGCTGATCCCATCATCCTCCGGAATCTCTTCTCTTGTACACCATTTCCCTTCCGACAGTTCTGTCTCATCCAGACAGATATTTTCTGCTCCGTCAAGGTCTGCAAAAAATCCCATCAGCAGCGTATCAGAAAAAGACCATGGCTGGCTCTTGTAGTAACGGATATTTTTTACTTTCAGCCCTACTTCCTCCATGACTTCACGCTGCACAGTTTCTTCAATCGTCTCTCCAATCTCTGCGAACCCTGCAATCAGTGCATAACGTTTGTTTGTACGCCCTGCATACTTCGTAAGCAGAAGTCTGTCTCCGTTGATCACACCGACAATCACTGCCGGACAGATTTTCGGATATTCCACCTGACCACAGGATGGGCAGCGCATCATTCGTTCCTTCCCATCATGCTTCATCGTTTCTCCGCAGCGCGGGCAAAAACGGCGGCTCGCATACCAGCTATAGAGCTGCATGCCAGTCACTCCGGCAAAGGCCTCCTCTCTCGAAGATACCGTACGCAGGATCTCGATCTTTTCCCATGTATATTCTGAAAAAATCTCAACTGCTTCCGTAAGCGACCGCTCTACTGCAAATCCCATCTGCTCATCGCAGTGCAGAACCTCCGGTTCTTCTCCGTCCTCCTGGCCGCTGCAGTGCAGAATTTTTCGTTCTTCTGCTGCCTGTCCATCGCAAAGCTGTGCATCTCTGCTCTCCTCTGTCCTCCGGTTCCTCTCACCGCAATCCCGCACTCTCATCCTGTCCGCATCGCGAAACAGATAATAATTCACATTATCCAGAGAAAACAAATACGTCTCTCTGCCGCGCAGCATCGGAAAATGCCGTATTACTTCCCCGTAAGTCAGAAAAGAAATTCCGTCTCCCTGCCGTTTCACAAACAATTCCCTGCCCCGATAAAAAAGAACCCGGCTCTCCACCCCCGGCTGTACCAGTCTGTACTCATTATGAAATCTTCCTGCTCCTATATCCTGAATCACTATTGTCCACTCCCCTTCCTGCCTCGCAAAATGCGTTTCGTATTTCTCAGATTTTTGCACAGCAGTCAGATGGCTTCAGAAAAATGCCCGATTCACTGCCTGCATAAATTTAACGAAGGGTGAAAGCATGCCCTCACCCTTCTCACTTTGTTATAGAATTGTTAAAATGCAGTGTCCCAGACGAACTCCTCCGCCATCTTCTGCCCCGCTTCCTGCGGTGTCTTCTGATCCTGAGCCTTCGCCTGTTCCGCCTCCGCACGATACTCTCGTACTTCCACACAGAAGCATCGGTAATCACCTACTACATAATGATAAATATCACGATATTCCTGGGCGGAATCATCCACTATCACAATATAAAGGCAATCCTTTTCCTTCGTGTAAACAGCGCTCGTACTGATCTGCGCATTGACATTGCTGTAAACAAGACTGTTTGTCAGCATATCACGAAGCTGCTCGTATTCCAGTACAGAATAATTCGTATCCATATAGCTGCATGTAATGGTCGAGGTATCTGTCTGTCCGATAAGGGAGCTCATCTTATACACCGTCTCCTCATCTGTACTGGCCTCACTGTCCTCAGTCCATCCATCTGCAACCGTATATGTACCTGTCAGAGGTGCGCTGCTCACTGTAACATCTGTCGTATCAAGAACTGTTGAATCCTCCGAATAGATAATCAGCTCCTCCGCCTGCACAGCCGCCGAACCGGTTCCCAGAATCATACTGAATGCAAGCAAAATGCCTGCTGCTATGTTTTTTCCTTTGTTCCTAAATCGTTTCTTCATAGCACCGTCTCCTGTATATTTCTATCTTTTATAAGTATAATAGAAAACATGCCGTTTGTCACGAAAGGATTTCTTAATTTTGACTTCTTATTTTTATTATTTTACGTTCCTTCACATGAACCGCAGTTCAGTCTTATTTTGCCTGCATCATCAGGCCACTCTTTCTGAGAGCCGGACGAAGTGCCATATATACGGCTGTTGCAACGATCACAGACAGTACCGCATTGATGGATGTTGAGGTCACATTCCATGCAAGTGTCAGCTCTGCTGCTGCTTTTCCCAGAATAATTCTCTTGTACCAGTATCCTACGAGCGGATCAAAAATCACATTGAACAGAAGTCCGCCCGCCGCTGCAATGACGGTCCAGCGCAGCACATATGCATTATCGTGTGATTCGTTAATCTTTGCAATACGATGTGCGATCAGTCCTGTCACCAGTCCGATACAGAGCTTCAGAATAAATGTCTTCGGTGCGTATACCACATATACCGGATCCAGCAGATCACCGATCGTCATACCGATTGCTCCGCCAATGCCGCCCCAGACTCCGCCAAGAATCAGTGCACCAAGCACACAAACTGCATTTCCGAGGTGGATGGATGTCGCATCACCGCCCGGAAGCGTAATCTTAATCTGCAGGAATGTAAATACAACATAGGACAGCGCTGCAAACATTCCTGTCATTACCATTTTCTGCATTCTCTCTTTTTCCATAGTCTTCTCCTCCTTGTAGAGCCGTCAGTCCTCTGTCTGCCTTTATCGTATTATAGGACTGTCAGCTGTCCTTCTTCATGGAAAATCGAATTCGGGTCTGTTCAGATTCAATGCCTCTGCATGAAACATGAATACCCGGTCAGATTTCGACTCCATTGCTCCTGTTGGACAAGCCCCAGTATATTCCTATATGGTCTGAACGAAAAGTGCCATTTATACACTTTTTGACATAGCCAGTTTTCTTATCGGAACTGTTCCATCCATCTTCCGGCCAGTTCAATCCAACTTTGACACTCTTCCTGAATGCCGTATCCGTCTCTTTTGCTTGTCTCATAATTGGCCAGTCCAAGGCCATGTCCTCCCACTGGATAAATGTGCAGCTCCGCCGGTATCCCATATGCTCTCAGAGCCTGAAAAAAGAGGATGGAATTTTCCACAGGCACTGTGTCATCCGTGGCAGTATGCCAGAGAAACGCAGTCGGTGTATCGGCTGACACCTGTGTTTCCAGAGACAGTTCATTCTTCATCGCCTCATAATGATCCCCGAGCAGGTTATGGAAAGAGCCATGATGCGCCTTCTCACCGGAAGTAATTACCGGGTAACTCAGCATCAGTCCCGCCGGGCGCAGATATCCTTCCGGAACACCGAGTGCCTGCTGAATCCATGTACGATTCCAAAACACACCAAAACTGGCAGCCAGATGACCGCCTGCTGAAGAACCCTGCACTACGATCCGGTCCGGATCAATATGAAACTGTTCTGCATGACTTTTCAGATACTTTACTGCATTGGCCAACTGCAGAAGAGCAACCGGATATTTCGCCGGTGCAACGGAATATCGAAGAATTGCCGTATGATATCCCATTGCAAGAAATCGCATTGCAATCGGCTCCGCTTCACGATCCGATGTCATACCGTATCCCCCTCCCGGACAGATAATCACAAGCGGACGCACCTGATCCGGTCTCATTTCCTCTGAATTATCCAGAAAGTATGTACACAGCCTTCCCTTCTCTTCATATCCCGGTGCCTTTATTTCAATCATTTCATGTATCATAATAAATCTCCTTATCTGACAGGTTCGCATTTTTCTTCTATCATTTGGATAAAAGACATTCTGTTCTTCGTATCATTATATTTCCATACCGATTTATTTTCAACTCAGCATTTTCATTTCTGATGCATCTTTGCAGGCTGTACACGATATTTTCATATCACAGGAAATGCAAAGCAGGCAGTTCTCATTTCTCTCAGCGCAGATATCCTTCATTCCGCCGCAGTGCGGATATCGTCCATTTCGCCGTAGTGCAGATATCTCCCATTTCGCCGCTGTACAGATATCCTCCATTCCGCTGCTGTACAGATATCCTCCATTCCGCTGCAGTGCGGATATCCCCCATTCCGCCGCTGTGTCATCATCGCGGAACGTTTATTTCACAGGGGACATTTTTCCGATAAAGTAAAAAAACCCTGCAGGCCGTTCTACAGCCCACAGGGTTTATTTGTATACTCCGTTTGTTGGTATTACTTTGCATAGTCAACTGCCCTGCTCTCGCGGATAACGCTGACTTTAATCTGACCCGGATATTCCAGTTCTGCTTCAATCTGCTTTGCAATATCTCTTGCAAGGAGCACCATATCTGCATCATTTACCTGATCCGGTACTACCATAACTCGGATTTCTCTACCTGCCTGAATAGCAAATGACTTTTCAACACCCTTAAAGGTATTGGTAATATCTTCTAACTGTTTTAATCTGTTTGTATATGTTTCAAGTGTTTCGCGCCGAGCACCCGGACGAGCTGCAGAAATAGTATCAGCAGCCTGTACAATACAGGCGATCAGCGATTCTGCTTCAACATCGCCATGGTGAGACTCTACAGAATTGATAACGATCTGTGATTCTTTATACTTCTTACACAGATCAGCACCAATCTGAATATGTGATCCCTCAATCTCATGGTCGATGGATTTACCAATGTCATGTAACAATCCCGCACGCTTTGCCATACGCACATCTACACCGATCTCACCGGCAAGCAGACCGGAAAGCTGCGCTACCTCGATGGAATGTTTCAATGCGTTCTGTCCGTAACTTGTCCTGAATTTCATTCGTCCAAGCAGACGTACGAGCTCCGGATGGATACCATGTACACCAACCTCCAGTGTAGCATTTTCTCCTTCCTCGCGGATTATTGTTTCCACTTCTCTCTGTGCTTTCTCCACCATCTCTTCGATTCTGGCCGGATGGATACGACCATCCACAATCAGTTTCTCAAGAGCGATTCTCGCTACTTCTCTTCTGATCGGGTCAAAGCCTGACAAAATGACAGCTTCCGGAGTATCATCAATAATCAGATCCACACCGGTAAGTGTCTCAAGAGTCCGGATATTCCGACCCTCTCTTCCGATGATGCGACCTTTCATCTCGTCATTCGGAAGCTGAACGACAGAAATTGTCGTCTCTGCCACATGATCAGCTGCACATTTCTGAATAGCAGTAACCACGTATTCTTTTGCTTTTTTGTTAGCTTCTTCTTTTGCTCTGCTCTCAAGCTCTTTGTAAAGCTTGGCAGTGTCAATTTTTACTTCATCTTCAACAGTTTTTAAAAGATATTCTTTTGCTTGTTCAGAGGTAAGTCCTGAGATTCGTTCGAGTTCCTGGAGTCTCTGACCGCGAAGCTTTTCCACTTCTGCGCTCTTCTTCTTTAACTCTTCTTCTTTCGCTGTAAGACCTGATTCTCTGCGTTCCAGGGATTCTGCTTTCTTATCAACGCTTTCTTCTTTTGATAATACTCGCTTCTCGTAGCGCTGCAATTCTGATCTGCGTTCTCTCGTCTCTTTTTCCAACTCATTCTTCGTCTTCAAAGATTCTTCCTTCGCTTCCAGAAGTGCCTCACGCTTCTTTGTCTCTGCAACCTTCAGTGCATCATCGATGATCTGTCTTGCCTTCTCCTCAGCGCTGCCGAGTTTTGCCTCCACTACTTTCTTTCTGTAGCTGACGGCAACAAGAGCGGATACCGGTACTGCAACAATCAGGGTGATCAAAACAGCAATAACGATCATTACTGTCCCAGACACAGGAGCACCTCCTTATTCAATTTTCATTGTCCGTAAACAACACTTCAATTTTATACTGTTTTGTTACTTATGTCAAGTAATTGTGCCACGCTTTTGAAATTTCTGTCTATTCATACAAAGATTCGGCATGCATCGCGTGCTGAACCGCTGAAATACTGTAGCCTTTCCGCAAAAGGAAACGAAAAATTTTGTCAGTCTCCTTCCTGTCTGTCACACCCGGCTCATATTTTTTCTTACGAAGCAGAGCCTGAATCTGGCTCTCCTCATCCGGCTGTTCGATCTGCTCTGCTGCCGCCTGGAATACCTCTTTCGAAATGCCCTTTTGATACAGTTCCTGTTCCATCTGGCGAAGACTTCTGCTTTCCCGGCGGTATTCCATATAGCTGACCGCATAGCGCAGGTCATCCACATAACGGTATTTCTTCACATACTCGACCGCCTCTGTGACAATCCCTGCCGGATAGCTCATTGCTTCCAGCTTTGTACGCAGCTGATGCTCGGTCCGATCCATCTGTTCCAGAATACGCATGGCCCGAAGCTTAGCGCGTTTGGGAAGAAGTTCTGTCATAATCTGTGAAAACTGCTCTTCTTCCAGTATTCCCTCTTCTTCTATATTAAATTCATTCAATTCCTTTTTATAAAGTGGGAAGCAGACCCCGTCCTCCAAAGTAACAAGGTATCTGCCTCCTGTCAATTTCTTTATTTCTGTTATCTGTCTCATCCGACTGCACTCCGCCACTATTTCAACGAACTTCATTCATAATGACTGTTTCTCTTCACTCGTCATATGACTGTACTCTGCCACTGTTCCGGCAAACTTCATTCTTAGTGCACTGCTTCTCTTCACTCTCATATGACTGTACTCTGCCACTGTTCCTGCAAACTTCATTCCTAGTGCACTGCTTCTCTTCACCCACCATTCGTCTGCACTCCGGCATCACTTCACCGAACTTCATTCATAGTGTACTGTTTTTTTCATTCATCATACGACTGTATTCCGCCATTGCTTCCACTGACCGGACTGCCTGTATGATCGATCTGCAGATCGATCGGCAAATCCCCCCGATACGTACGCGGTTTGATTCGCTGTAAGTCTATAACCTCCCGTTTATACAGGCTTACTCTTCCTCGTCTGAAACAGTCTTGTCAACGGCCGGAGTCTCCTCCGCCTCGATCAGACCAAAATGTTCACGAACCTTTCGCTCTACCTCAGCCATCATTTCCGGGTGCTCCTTCAGGTAGGTCTTTGTATTCTCACGTCCCTGACCGATCTTGTTTCCTTCATATGCATACCACGCGCCGCTCTTATTGATAATATTATTATTTGCCGCCAGATCAAGGATGTCTCCCTCCTGAGAGATACCCTTGCCAAACATAATATCAAACTCTGCCTCTCTGAACGGCGGTGCCACCTTGTTCTTCACAACTTTGACACGTGTGCGGTTTCCGATCACTTCACCGTTCTGCTTCAGCGCCTCGATTCTTCTGACATCCATACGGATAGAAGAATAGAACTTCAGCGCACGTCCTCCTGTTGTGGTCTCCGGATTACCAAACATAATACCGACCTTCTCACGGAGCTGATTGATGAAAATAACACTGCAGTTGGACTTGCTGATCACACCGGTCAGTTTACGCAGTGCCTGTGACATCAGACGGGCCTGCAGACCTACATGGCTGTCTCCCATATCTCCATCAATCTCTGCCTTCGGAACAAGTGCCGCTACAGAGTCCACGATAATGATGTCCACTGCTCCGGAACGCACCATAGTCTCTGTGATCTCCAGCGCCTGTTCTCCATTATCCGGCTGGGAAATATAAAGATTGTCAATATCTACACCGATATTCTTCGCATATACCGGGTCAAGTGCATGCTCCGCATCAATGAAGCCTGCAATACCGCCGCGCTTTTGAACCTCTGCTACCATATGCAGAGCAACCGTTGTCTTACCACTGGACTCCGGTCCGTAGATCTCGACAATACGTCCCTTCGGCACACCGCCGAGTCCCAGTGCAATATCCAGACTCAGTGAGCCTGTCGGAACGGTCTCTATATTCATGTTCGCACTGTTGTCTCCGAGTTTCATAACGGAGCCTTTACCGAACTGTTTCTCAATCTGCGCAAGCGCAGCATCCAATGCTTTCAGCTTATCTTCCTGTGCCATATCTGTTCTCCTTATCCCGAACTTATGTTCGTTTACCTGTGTTAATCCTAGTATATTTTTGTGCAGTTGTCAAGGGAAAGTTCCTGAAATTTCATGAATCAGATCTGTATTTTCAATTGCCTTCAAGACTATCAATATGTGATATTATATCATTTTTCACAGTTTTGTCAATAAAAAAGAGTGCAGAGCAGGAAAAAAGGAATCCGATTTTCTCAGATCCCCTTCCTTTTCCTCTGTTTTATCTTTTTCACGCAGTCCTACATAATGATTTTCTTCACATCGTTAAACATTACGACTACCATCAGCACCATCAGAAGCATCAGTCCGGTAAAATGAATCTTTGCCTCCAGCTCGGGTTCCACACGTTTTCTCCGGACAGCCTCCACGATCAGGAACACGAGCCTTCCTCCGTCCAGTGCCGGTATGGGCAGCAGATTCATTACACCGAGATTCGCACTCAGCAGGATCGCAATATTCAGCATATTCAGCCATACGTACAGCGCTCCATCGGATTTGCTCTCCTCATACGTATCTCCGATCGCATCGACCACACCCACCGGTCCCGACATATCATCCAGCTCCACACCGCCGTGCAGCAGCATATTCAGGCTCTGCAGTGTCATATCGATCCAGTAGGAAACTTCATGCGCACTGTATTTCAGTGTCTCCAGCGGCCCTGTCTCCTGTCTGTAGTTGACACTTCCTGAAATACCGTATTTATAGCCGTTCTCTGTCATCTGCGGAGTGACCGTAACTGTAAAGATCTCTCCATCCCGCTCCAGTTCAAATTCCACTGTTTCACCGGAATGAAAATATGCGTAATTGGAAAATTCCCGATACAGCAGAATTTTCCTGCCGTTCATTTTCCGGATAATATCACCTTTCTGAATTCCTGCGGCCTCCGCCGGAAGTCCTTCTGTAACACCCAGTACCACCGGAACATCATAGCCGATATTCCCGATAATAAAAATAGCCATCACAAAGGCAAGCAGAAAGTTGAACAGCGGTCCCGCTGCTATGACTGAAATTCTGGCCCAGACGGATTTACTTCCGAAAGAACCTTCACAATCCTCTTCTCCGTCTTCGCCAAGCATCATGCAGGAGCCTCCAAACGGCAGCAGCTTCCATGAATACCGTGTACCGCCTTTTTCAAAACTCAGAAGCCGCGGCCCCATGCCGAGCGAAAATTCATTGACCACAATTCCGTTTGCCTTCGCAAGCAGAAAGTGTCCCAGCTCATGTATAATAATGATCACACTGAACACAAGCAGTGCAATTATGATTTTCAATCTACCACCTGCTTTCAATCATTTCATAAACACTCTTTTCTGTTTCCAGAATCTGCTCCACATCCGGATCCGCGATCAGCTGATGCGCGTCCATACAGGTGCGGATGATCTCGTAAATATCTGTAAAACCGATCTTCCGGTTCAGGAACTTACTGACTGCACGCTCATTCGCCGCATTGAACACGGTCGGCATGGAACCGCCTGTACGTGCCGCTTCGAACGCATATTTCAGTCCCAGAAATGTATCCATATCCGGATTCTCAAACGTAATACTTCCAATCTTTGCAAAATCAAGCCGCTCGCCGGCCAGATATCTGCGTTCCGGATAGTACAGTGCATACTGGATCGGAAGTTTCATATCCGGTGTACCAAGCTGAGCGATCACAGCGCCGTCCGTGAACTGCACCATCGAATGTATAATGCTCTGCGGCTGTACGACAACCTGAATCTGATCCAGGGATGTCCCGAACAGCCAGCGTGCCTCCATCACTTCCAGTCCTTTATTGACCAGAGATGCAGAATCAATGGTAATCTTCTGTCCCATCGCCCAGTTCGGATGCTTCAGTGCGTCTTCCAGACGGACTTTGGTCAGATCCTCCCACTTTTTCCCGCGGAACGGTCCGCCTGACGCAGTCAGCAGAATTTTGTCGATCTGTCTGCTATTCTCACCGTTCAGACACTGAAAGATCGCGCTGTGCTCACTGTCAACCGGAAGTATTTTCACATCGTACTCTTTTGCCAACGGCATAATGATATGTCCGGCAGTTACCAGCGTTTCCTTGTTTGCAAGTGCAATGTCCTTACCTGCTTTGATCGCCTCAATCGTCGGAAGAATTCCGATCATTCCAACGATTGCAGTCACCAGAATTTCTGCACCATCGCAGGTGGCTGCCTCAATCAGTCCATCCATACCGGATACCACTTTCACCTGCAGATCCGCAACTGCAGTACGCAGCTGCTTTGCATCCTCTTCTGCCCATATCGCCGCAAGCTTCGGCCGGAACTCGCGAATCTGCTGTTCTGCCAGCTTTATATTTTTACCGGCACTGATAGCCAGCACCTGAATATCTCCATTTGCCCGGACAACGTCCAGCGTCTGTGTGCCGATAGAACCGGTCGACCCCAGAATTGCAATTTTCTTCATCTGTATCTCCTCCCCGTCACAGTTTGCCGACAAGTGCTTCTGCCAGATAATAAATTACCGGTGCGATAAAGATCACGCTGTCAAACCGGTCCAGAATTCCTCCATGCCCCGGAATCAGCTTTCCGTAATCCTTGATGTCATGGTTGCGCTTGATTGCCGAAGCAGCCAGATCACCTACCATGGAAATCAGTCCGCCCACAGTACAGATCACAGCAAATGATGCCACATGGCTGCCGCCCATCTGCCCGGAAATTGCAGCTGCATAAACTGCGCCCAGCAGAGCTGCTCCTGCCACACCGCCAACTGCTCCCTCCACTGATTTCTTCGGACTGAGCTTCGGTGACATCTTGTGCTTTCCGATAAGCATGCCGACGCAGTATGCGCATGTATCACAGCCCCAGGATGCGAGAAAGATCAGCCATACAAGGAACTGTCCGTTCTCCATTACGCGGATCTGATAGATACAGGACAGCATGACCGCCACATACACAACTCCAAAGAACGCGCCTGTTACCTGATCTGTCCGGTAACGCGGATACGTAAACACATACACTGCCATGATCGCGATCAGCAATGCGATCAATACTGTCATAGTATATGCTGACTGACCGGAAAATACTATTACATAGTACAAAATACAGCCCGCATATCCGGTCAGCGCAAGCGGCGAAACCTTGCCGTCCTCTACTCCAAGCACACGGTACAGTTCATTCAGTCCGATAATGGAAATGATCGCCAATGTTACAGCCAGAACGGGTCCTCCTGTAATAATGACGGCCAGTGCCAGAACAACAAGCACAATCCCGCTGAGCAGTCTTGTCCGAAACATACGTTATTCCTCCTTGATTCCTCCGTAACGACGGTCACGGCTATTGTATTTTTCAATTGCTTTCATCAGTTCTGCTTTGTCAAATGCCGGCCACGGTACATCAGTAAAATAGAATTCAGTATATGCCAGCTGCCACATCAGATAGTTGGAAAGTCTCTGCTCTCCGCTCGTCCGGATCAGCAGATCCGGATCCGGCACACCTGCTGTGTCCAGATATCCTGCAAAGCTCTCTTCTGTAATCTCCTCAGGTGCAATTCTTCCCTCCGCACAATCCTGCGCTGCTTTGCGTACCGCACGCACGATCTCATCTCTGCTGCCGTAATTGATGGCGATCTGGAAGTTCAGTCCCGTATTGTTCTTTGATGTCTCCACAAGATTTGCCAGGCTCTCCTGTAAATCAGGTGCCAGCGCTGTCGGATCTCCAAGTACCCGGACTTTCATATTGTTATCACGCGCTGTTTTGATACACGTCTTTGTATAGGAGCGGAACAACTTCATCAGCGCATCCACTTCTTCTTTTGAACGCTTCCAGTTCTCTGTCGAAAACAGGTATACAGTCAGATATTTAATGCCCATATTATAGGCATCCTCACAGATGACCTCCAGATTCTTTGCCCCACGCACATGGCCATAATTGCGCGGCATCCCCTTGCTCCTGGCCCATCGGCCGTTTCCATCCAGGATAATTGCAACATGCTGTGGAATTACCATACTCATTTCCTCCCAAAAAACAGGGGCATTGCAGTCGTGTCCTCTCCCACACTGCTGCAACACCCCTCTTCTCTCATTCAAAGCTGTGATCTGCCTCTCTGTAAACAGTTTATCTGCAAACTTCAGCTGCCCGTTTCTCTTCCGACCTGAAGCAGCGGATCAGCCAGATAAATTTATACTGTAAGGATCTCTTTGGACTTCTCTTCTACAGCCTTGTCAATCTCTTTAATATACTTGTCTGTCAGTTTCTGGATCGTATCCTCCAGATCCTTGATCTCATCCTCGGAAACCTCTGTCTTGCCGAGCTTCTTCAGATAATCATTTGCATCTCTTCTGATATTGCGGACAGCTACCTTTCCTGCCTCGCCTTTTTTCTTGATATCCTTCACGAGATCCTTTCTGCGCTCCTCTGTCAGTTCCGGGAAAATCAGACGAATGATCTTTCCGTCATTGGACGGGTTGATTCCGATATCAGACATCAGAATTGCCTTCTCGATCGGCTTGACCATGGATGCTTCCCACGGCTGGATCTGAAGGATCCGCGGTTCCGGAACAGTGATGTTGCCCACCTGCTGAAGCGGTGTCGGTGTTCCATAGTAATCTACCTTGATCTTGCTCAGAACGTTCGGATTCGCACGTCCTGCGCGAATTGTGCCGAAGTCTGCCAGAAGACTGTTGTATGACTTTGTCATTTTCTCATCATAAACTTTAATTCTCTCATCCATTTCCATTTTCCTCCTTCTATACGGTAACCTTCGTTCCGTTCAGTGTTCCGTTCACTGTATTCACAATACTGTTTTCCTGATTCAGTCCAAATACCAGCATCGGCATCTTATTCTCCATGCACAGAATAGAAGCAGCCATGTCCACTACTCCGAGCTTCCGGTCAATGACTTCCTGAATCGTGATCTCATCGTACTTCTTCGCATCCGGATTGTCCTTCGGGTCACTGTCGTAGACACCATCAATGGATTTTGCCAGGAGGATCATATCCGCCTCGATCTCAATCGCCCGAAGTACAGTCGCTGTATCTGTGGAGAAATAGGGATGTCCTGTTCCGCCTGCATAGAACGTAACCACACCTTTTGCGAAATACTCGTTCACTTTATCCTTGGAAAACAATTCTGTAAATGCTCCGCATGCAAACGGTGTCATTACAGCCGTCCTGATTCCAACGGAACGGAAAATCTCTGAAACATAAATGCAGTTCATCACAGTTGCCAGCATACCGATCTGATCTGCCTTTGTGCGGTCAATATTTTCACTGGAACGTCCTCTCCAGAAATTACCGCCTCCGATCACGATTCCGATCTCCATGCCCTGCTCCACGAGTGTACGTACCTGCAGCGCAACCTTCGTTACCGTCGGTTCGTCAAATCCCATTTTCTTATCGCCGGCAAGCGCTTCGCCGCTCAGCTTCAAAAGAACTCTCTTCATTGCTGTTTCTCCTTTTTGCTTTTTCCTCTATAACGCAATGCGCTTTTGTGAACATTATACCAAGTATTCGGAGCAAAATCCACAAAAATTACGCAATTTTCTGTTTCTTCTTACGTTCCATATAAATCTCTGACAATTTTCTGATACCGATACTGAGATACCGGAAAGTCGGCTCAGTTATGATCGCGAACATTACGAGCAGCATCATACATCTCTTGGAAATGCTGGTGATCGCAAAAATCTGGCTGACAAAGGTCATGCAGTAAATCAGACCGGCCGCCATACCGAACCACAGGAGCCAGTGATACTTTGTCATCGGAGATGCAATCTGATACAGGATCATCATTCCCACAATCGCCAGAATGATCGTACAGGAAGTGGAGACATCATTCGCACCCACATCAAATTCCATACAGAACAGATACAGGCTGCTGACTACCAGGAAATCGGTCAGGCCGCCGGGCAGCGCCTTGAACAGGACATTGCTCAGGAAATGTCCCCGAATCCGCTCTGTATTGCGCTCCTGTGACATGATAAATGCCGGAATTCCGATCGTAAACATGCTGATCAGTGAGATCTGTGACGGTTCCAGCGGATAATTCACCATCAGTATAATGGAGAAAATCGACTGAAGAAGCGAGAAAATGTTCTTCACAAGGAACAGACTGGCTGTCCTCTCGATATTATTCACAACACGTCTTCCCTCTGCCACCACGGACGGCATCTTGGAAAAATCTGATTCCAGAAGAACGAGCTGCGATACCTGTGTCGCCGCATCACTTCCGGATGCCATCGCGATACTGCAATCCGCATCCTTCAAAGCCAGAATATCATTGACACCATCACCCGTCATGGCAACGGTATGGCCTGCACCCTTCAGAGCACTGACAAGCTGGCGTTTCTGATCCGGTGTCACGCGTCCGAAAACCGTATACTGAGTCGCTGCTGCTCTCAGCTCCTCCTCATCCAGCAGCGTGGACGCATCCACATAAGATTCCGCATTCTGAATTCCTGCTTCTCTGGCCACCTCAGATACCGTGACAGGATTGTCCCCGGAAATAACCTTGATCTCAACTCCCTGCTGCGCAAAATATTCAAATGTTTCTTTTGCATTTGCGCGGATCGGGTTTGCCAGAAGAATCATACCCATAGGCTCGACCGGGGCACTCAGGCGCTCTCCGTCCAGTGTACCCAGATACTTTGCGAACACAAGGACGCGATACCCCTGACGGCTGCACCGCTCAATGGAATCCGCATAAGCAGCATACCCGTCACGCAGGATAAATTCCGGTGCACCGAGCACATAACTGCAGTCCTCAAATACGGCACCGCTGTACTTTGTGGCAGATGAAAAGGAAAACGCCTTCTCCGGACGCTTGCCGCTTCTCTTGCGGAAGAAATCCTTGACTGCCTTCATTGTGATATTGTCTGTAGCCATAGCAGCAGCGAAATCACCCAGCGCCAGCTCGATCTCCGCAGCCTCTTCCGGTGTGAATTCAGGAAGCGGAGGTCTCTCTGAAGATGCCTGCATGGCTTCCGCACTGCATGCACCGCCTGTTTCGTATGCTTCACCGGATCCACGCTCCGCAGCACTTACTTCCCGTGCACACTGATCCTTCTCCGGTTCATATACTCCATCCACAGCAGGCGCCGCCTGTGCACTCTCTGCACTCTGTACTGCCTCTTCATTGTCCACTGCGGATCTGCGCAGCGGAAGCACCTTCTTTACAGTCATTGTATTGTCTGTAATTGTTCCTGTTTTATCGACACACAGCACATCCACACGTGCCAGCGTCTCAATACATTTCATATTGTGTACAAGCACTTTCTGCATGGCCAGACGCATTACACTGACTGCAAGAGCCACACTGGCCAGCAGATACAGTCCCTCCGGGATCATGCCGACGATGGCTGCCACCGTAGCCGTTACACTGTCCCGCAGCGAAGTGCCATTGATAAAATACTGCTGGCTGAACAGAATGATCGCGATCGGTATGATGATCACACCTACGATTTTTACAAGACGGTCCAGGGAACGCATCATCTCTGAGGTTTCCTCAAAGTTCATCGCCTTGGCTTCCAGCGTAAGCTGCGCCACATAGGAATCTCCGCCTACGCACTCAATACGTGCCCTGCACTGGCCGGAAACGATAAAGCTGCCGGAAAGCAGCGTATCTCCGACTTTCTTTGAAATCTGATCCGCTTCACCTGTGATCAGGGATTCATTCACAAGTACTTCGCCTTCCTCTACAATGGCATCGGCCGGAATCTGATTGCCTGCGGAAAAAATAACAATATCATCCAGCACCAGCTCCTCCGCCGGCACTACTCTGGTCTGCCCATCGCGGAGCACTGTATTCTTCGGTGCATTCAGAATACTGAGATTGTCCAGTGTCTTTTTGGACCGCAGCTCCTGTATGATACCGATCAGTGTGTTTGCTATAATGACAGGCAGAAATGTCAGATCACGGAAGGAACCGACAAGGATCAGCAGAACAGCGATGATAAAGAAAATCAGGTTGAAATACGTAAATATATTACTGCAAACGATCTCCTTCGCTGTTTTCGACGGAGACTCCACTGCATGATTGACCGCATCCTGCGCAATCCTTTCCTCCACCTGGGTCTTTGTCAGTCCCACTGCCAGGTCCGGTGTATAGCGCTTCATCGGCGGTGCAATCCGCTCCGGCAGCCGGTATTCCTCCGGCACAAGCTGTGCCTTCTTGAATTTCTGGCTGACAGCCTTCAGATTCTCCCACAGATTTCTGCTCTTCTTTTCATTTTGCGTTGATTCTTCCTGTTGCATCTCATGTTGAGTCAATTCTTCATTATTTTCCACGTTGTTAACCTCGTATATCTTTCAGTATCAAAACGATATCTACCGTTCTTCTCCGACATTCTATCATACCTTGTATGGTTTTTTAACCCTGTAAATTCTGAAATTTTCTTAAATTAACATAATAAAAGACCGCCATCGGAACAGTACATCCCGACAGCGGTTCTCTCCTGTTTTGTATTTTGGTTTTATTCTGATTTTCCGGTCTTTTATTCCGGTCTTCTATTCCGGCCTTTGATTTTGAGTTTTTTTCTGATCTACGAAATTCCCAGCACTCTTGTTGCGATCTGGAAATAGGTCACAAGGGATACCACATCCACGATCGTCGTGATGAGCGGACTCGCCATGACGGCCGGGTCTACACCGACCTGTTTTACCAGCAGCGGCAGCGCACAGCCCACAATCTTTGACATGATGACTGTAACAACCAGAGTAAGGCTGACGATCAGCGCTACCTGCATCGCAGCACCGTCGATCAGTATCAGCTTTGCGAAGTTACATACTGTCAGAGTAATACCGCAGAGAACAGCTACCCGTATTTCCTTCCAGATAACACGCAGAATATCCCGGAACTCCAGCTCTCCCAGAGAAATGCTTCGAATCACGGTTACAGATGCCTGGCCTCCGGCATTTCCGCCTGTACCCATCAGCATCGGCATGTACATGGTCAGCACCGCATACTTTGTCAGCGCAGATTCATATCCCTGAATGATCTTACTGGTAAATATGGACGAAAGCATCAGAAGCAGCAGCCACACAATACGCTTGCGATACGTTTCCATGACGGAAGTCTTCATGTATGGCTTGTCGGTCGGGGTAATAGCTGCAATCTTCTCGATATCCTCGGTAGCCTCCTGCTCGATGATATCCATAACGTCATCGACTGTGATAATACCGACCAGTCTGTTCTCACTGTCTACGACCGGCATCGCATCAAAATCGTACTTCTGGAACTGGCGTGCCACCTCTTCCTGGTCCATCATGGTATTGATGGTAATAACGTTCTCTTCCATCAGATTGCCGATCTTCTCGGCGGAATCGCTCAAAAGCAGCATTCTGAGTGAGATTGTTCCCCTTATCTTACGATCCTGCGTCGTCACATAGCACGTATTGATCGTTTCTTTATCAATACCGACCCTGCGGATGCGGTCAATCGCCATCGACACCGTATCATTCTCCTTCAGGTCAACGAACTCGACCGTCATGACACTTCCGGCCGAATCCTCCGGATACTGAAGCAGATGATTGATATCACGCCTTGTCTCCGGTGTCGTCTGTGCCAGAAGACGCTTTACCACATTGGCCGGCATTTCTTCCATCAGGTCGGCCGCATCGTCGGCAAACAGATTATCAATAATATTTGCAGCCTCGCGGTCAGTCAGAGACGTGATAATACGCTGCTCCACTTCAATCGGAAGAAATGCAAACACATCCGCTGCAATAGACTTGGGCAGCATACGGAACACTTTCAGCATCTCCGCTCCGCGGATATCCGGCTCCAGTTCTTCCAGCATGTCCGCAATATCCGCTTCATTCATCTCAGAGATCTCGCTGCGGATTTTGGCATACTGCTTATGTTCGATGTACTCTCTCAGTGTTTCGATATCTAACATAACAAACCTCCTTATATGCAGTTTTCATGACAGGCCC
Organism: Candidatus Choladousia sp.; assembly: GCA_045119335.1. Lineage (GTDB taxonomy): Bacteria > Bacillota > Clostridia > Lachnospirales > Lachnospiraceae > Choladousia. The sequence goes on from JBGVDJ010000032.1 coordinate 20,501, forward strand.
AGGCCCAGGAACATCAGATGCATTATTTATACTTGTGCTCTGTTTCATAAAAACCACCACCTTTCGTCAAATTTGTCATGCAGAATTATTTTTCTGTAATTATTTCTTCTATAGTAAATGCAGTTCCGGAATCCTCCGTCTGCAAATACGCAAATATTATCTGTCCGCTGTCTCCCTTTTCTTTTTGCGGTTTTCCAGCAGCCGGATCACACGATACGCCGCATATCCGCACAGGGTTCCCGTCAGGAATCCGCAGAATACATCTGTAGGATAATGAATTCCGATGTAAAGCCGTGTAAATCCCATCAGCGCTGCATACACCAGAAGCAGCCAGCGCCATTTACATCCGCTGTTCTTCAATATCAGACATACCGCCGCCGCGCATGCAAAAGAACTGCCTGTATGTCCGGACGGGAAAGAAAAATCTGCTGCACGCTCCGAAAGCAGGAGCAAACCTTCTACAACCTCATACGGACGGGTCCGTGCAATCAGAGGCTTCAGACACAGATTGTTGAGAAGCAGGGAAAACAGCAGACCCAGCAGACCGGCTGCACCGGCTTTCCGCGTCTTTTTGAAGCAGAGAAGCACCAGCGATAAAAGAATCCAGATCATGCCGCCGTTTCCTGTCCCGGTCACAGCCAGAATCAGGGGTGTCAGCCAGTCCATTCTCAGATTCTCCTGAATCCAGAGCAGCACTGCTCCATCCAGTACCAATATGGTCTCTATCATTTCCGTTCCTCCTGCAATCATAACTGTCAGACGGCACCTGCACCGTTTTCCACAGTTAATATTTATTGTAACTCAGTTACATTTCATCCGCAAGTAAAAACCATGCAATTTTTACATACGGATTTCTTCGTTCTGTTTTACATTAATGCATATCCTGACAGAGCCTTTTGCAGAACAGCAGTCCCTGTTCATATAAAAAGAGACTGTCTCCGATCTCCTCGTAAAACAGTCTCTCCAATCCTCTTCCCGCTATTCCTAATGCGCAAACTGATTCATGAACTGCTCTTTCGCGCACGGACGCCCAAAATAAAATCCCTGGCTGAAATCCGGCGGAAGTCTCCACATCTTCTCCAGTTCCTGTTCTGTCTCAATTCCCTCCACACACAGCTTCAGCTGAAGACTGTGCACCATATTTGTGAGCAGCGACAGGAGATTATACTCATGTTCATTGTCACTGGCCTTTGCAGTAAATGCCCTGTTGATCTTGATGATATCGGGCTTCAGTTCATTCAGATAATGGAAATTGGAATATCCGGTGCCGAAATCATCCAGTGCAAGCAGAATTCCCTTTTCTTTAAAGTTCTCCCACAAACGGATAAAGTAATTATCTGAATCCAGCAGCCCGCTCTCGGTAAGCTCCAGAATGATCGCAGAATACGGAACATCATACTCTTTCACGGCAGCCTCGACTTCAGCCACCAGGTCACACTTTCGCACCTGCTCATGGGACAGATTGACGCTGATTCTGAAATCCGGAAGCACCATCCGCATTCTGTGACAGAATTCCAGCGCTCTGTGCAGAATCCAGCGTCCCGCCGGAATGATCAGACCGGTTTCCTCCAGAATCGGAATAAATTCCCCCGGTGACACATTGCCGAACGGTTCCGCATGAAAGCGCATCAGTGTCTCTGCACCAAACATCTGGCCATTCACATGGAATACCGGCTGAAAATATGCCTCAAAGCCTTCAAAATCATGATTCACTGCCTGCCGGATCGTCTGCGTCAGTCTCTTTCTTCTCATGAACGTTGCATAATCGTCAGGATTGAATACGTAACACCGGTTCTTTCCCAGCCTCTTTGCCTCGTTCAGCGCAAACTCTGAATATTTCATGATATCCGACCAGGAATTCTCTGAAAGTGCACTGCACTCCAGAACACCGCCTGACACAGTTACAAATGCCTCGTAATGATTCTCAGCAACAAACTGGTCAATGGCCCGGCGCAGATTGTTATACAGCTCCTGCGCATTTTCCCTCGTTCTGCCCTGCAGGTCCAGAACCATAAACTCATCTGCCATCATCCGGTACAGAATCTGCCCCGGATGGATACAGGTAAGAATGCATTCTGCCGTTCTGCGCAGCACTATATCACCATAATCGCTTCCAAGCTTTTCATTGATTCCCTTGAAATTATCGAGACCGATCCGCAGAAGGTAACCATCCGGCAGCTTCTCACCGGCATTCATCAGCCGCACACGCAGACTGGACTCCCCCAGCAGCCCGCTGACATTGTCCGCCATGGGATGATGCTCCATCTCACTGATACTGCCGACCATAAATCCGGCACCTTCTCTGCGCACCACATATCCGCGGCAATTAATCCAGATCGGCACTCCCTCAACAGACATCCAGCGATAGACCAGGTTGTGAAACGCCCTGGATCCATTCTTCAGCTCCTCAATCTCTGCCCCCAGCTGTCTCCTGTCTTCATGCCATATGCTTTCTGCAAGTGTCCGCTCAGCATCATAGAAAGAATTACTCTGCATACAGAAACGCTGCAGTGCATGTGCAGATATATAATAGAAATCATTTACAAAATCGTATACATACAGATAATCATTCGTGCACGGGTCCAGCAGGTCAATCATCCTACATGTCTGTTCAACCGTTATGTCACGAAACCTGCTCACTTCTTCCATTGTGATCCCCCTGAAAGTATATTTTGTAAGTTACTTAATTATGTTTATTTTACACTACACCCAAATGCAATTCAACCATTTTCTTCCAAACTGTGAAAACTATAAGGATTTTTATAAATTAAAAAGAAGCAGTGCCGCCAGACACTGCTCCCTTTCTGATATTATTCTGCCATTCTGATACTATACCGGCATCCTTCCTGCCCATTTTTTCCGGCTGCCGATTCGATTCAATGGATGCTACTCTCTTCTCAGTGCCTCAATCGGATCCAGATTCGCTGCTTTTACAGAAGGAATCAGACCGAATACAATACCGATCAGCATGGAGAAGACCACTGCAATCACTGAAGCCGGCACACTGATCGACACCGCCACACCGGAGACCTTGTTAATGACCTGTGCCATACCGATACCGCTGGCCACACCGATCATTCCGCCAATGCTGGTAAGGACGGCCGCCTCTGTCAGGAACTGACCCAGAATGGATCTCTTTCTGGCACCGATCGCTTTCTTCAGACCGATCTCACTCGTACGCTCCGTTACCGAAACCAGCATGATATTCATTACACCGATACCGCCGACCAGAAGTGAAATGCTGGCGATCCAGATCAGCTGATTGTTTGTCGCAGAGCTGAGTTCCTGCATCTGCTGTGCACGTTCAAGTGTATCGTCCGGCTTGTACTTCACCTCTGTCTGCAGAGAGGAAATCGTTGCATTCAGAATCTCCGCAGTCCTTCTTCCGGCCTCTTCCATGTCATCTGTAGTCACTGCACGGACGATCACATTCTCCGGTTCGTCATAGCAATATACGATCGGCCAGGATGCCTTCGGCATATACATATATCCCGAACTGTCATCCACATAGCTGTAATAATCATCAATGGATGTGATCGTCGGTGAAAATTTCTGCGCTTTCTCCACGACACCGATAACGGTAAACGGCATCTGATTGATCTCAACCGTTTTGCCCACAGGATCCTCATTCTGGAACAGATTCTCTGCCGCTGTCTGATCAATGATCAGCACCTTACGGAATTTCGTATAATCCTCTTCAATAAAATTCCGCCCTGTCCGGATGATATAACCGCACGTATCAAAATAACTCGTATCAATGCCTCGCAGCATGACATCGGACAATCCTGTATTTTTATAGAAAACACTTTCAGAAGCCTGGCGTTCTTTGTAACACGTCACATTCGCCACAGATTCCAGATCCAGAATCTCTTCACGCACCTCATCTGATACTTCACGGATTCCGTACGGGATATCTGACTCCGAATAGATCGAATACTGATATCCGCTCTGATACATTGCAACTTCCACCGTATTATTTCCTGAACCGATCAGATTGTTCTTGATCTCCTCATTTGTTCCCTTGATCGTGGATACAATGGCAATAATAGAAGCAATACCTATGATAATTCCGAGCATGGTCAGAAAAGATCTCATTTTATGTGACCAGATACCCTGAAAGGACAATCTTACATTTTCAAGCAACTCTTAACACCTCCTGCTGCATTCCTTCCATAATTTACATGTAGGCATCCGTCAGCATGTCGACTTCTTTCGTATCTGCCCCTTCTTCTACGCCGGTTCCATACGGAAACGCAATCTTATCCTCTGCGGTCAGCCCTGATACGATCTGAATTGCATAACTGTAAAGCCGTTTACCGGTAGTTACATACTGCTTTTTCAGCTTTCCGTCCTCACCCTGCATATAAACATATGTCTTTCCATCGTTTCCGGTCCGCACAAAATAATTCTCCAGATAAATAGAATCTCCCGCACTTTCCATTGAGGAGGAAAGCTGAATCTCCACCTCCCCTTCCGGAATTCCTTCCGGATCATCAATCAGCGCATAGAACGGATAGTAGGACGCATTCGTATTTTCACTGCCGTAGCTCATATAACTGCCATCCGGATCCGGATATTCGGAAATTTCCTTGATGACTGCAGTAAAACTCATACTTGTCTCATAACTCATTCCCGAGATCGTATCACCGACCTTGATATTCTCAAGAGCCAGCTCATTGATCACACCCTTCGCATACAGGCCGGCAGAGTTGGTCACCTCAGCAAAGTAATCATCGCTGGAGCCGTCCACTCCTCCTATTGCAGCCACAGTACCGTCCAGCGTACTTTTGACTACTTTCCCGTCTACGATTCTCTGGCGCTTTGCAACAGCAAGCTCCATCTCGCGGATCGTCAGGCTGCACTCCTTGATCTCCTGCTCTTTTTCCTCGATCAGCTGCTTCAGCTCCTCTGCGGTATACTCGTAATCGCCATATCCGTCATAATAATCACCCCAGCCGCCGTCATCCCAGAACTCCGTCTCTGTCTCCTGTTCCCAGAGTCCATACTGTTCCAGCAGACCGATCAGCACATCACTGTTCCATACAATCAGCTGCTGGCTCTCATTCAATGCCAGATATGCATCCCGTGCCTCCTCAAGTGCCGGATACAACAGATCTTCGGATTCTTCCGGATCCAGTTCCTGTATCAGCAGGATAACCTCATATGCCTGCAGTGTCTGCGCAAGTGTCAGGGTTGTCTGTACCTCGCCTTCACCATCCATATCCTCCGCACCGGAAGTATTCTGCTCCGCCATCCATCGTTCTTCCAGTTCCACCTGCCAGGATTCTCCCAATGAATGATAGGCCGATTTTGCGTCTTCCAGTGCCTGACGCTCCAGTGCCTGCGGATCCAGGGATGTGATACCGCTCTGCACGAAACGCATGCATATCTCCTTGTAAGAGGATTCCAGTTCCTGAATCAGATGTGTCCTGTCATCCGCATTCAGAAGCTTCTTCACTTCTGACTTCAGAACGAATTCTGACATTTTGGGTTCTGCGGCCGTTTCATCCAGAATATCATCCTGCGGCTGTGCCAGCCATTCCTGATAAAATACAAGTGCATTCTCCAGTTTCAGCAGATATCCTTCCTGCTCGCCGGCACCATCGGCAAGCGCAGCATCTGCAAGTTCCAGATAACTGTTGATATAGGCATTCCTATCTATTGATGCTTCTGTTTCTGATTCACTCTCTGTATCTGTTTCGGACTCACTTTCCGTTTCAGACTCTGTCTCGGTACTTCCCTGTGTATCCGGTTCTGTCTCTGTTTCAGTACTTCCCTGTGTGTCTGTCTCAGTTTCATTCCCGGTCTCCGGCTCAGTTCCGGATTCACTTTCATTCTCTGACTCAGATTCATTCTCATTGTCAGCTTCCGTTCCGTTTCCGGTTTCATCTTCTGTTTCTGTTCCGGTTTCGCTTTCAGACCCCTGCTTTACCTGCTCTTCCAGAACCGTGATTGATTCAAGACAGTCTGCCTTTTCCTGCGCCTCCGTACTCAGTCTGTCATACTCTTTCCTGATCTGACTTACTGCCTGGGCAAATTCATCTGCATCCTGTCCATTCAGATTTTCTGCTCTGTTGATCATCAGATGAATGAACCGGATCTGGCAGGACTGCAGCTTTGAATTGTATTCCTTCAGCTGTTCCAGCTCATCTTCGTTCAGAACACTGTTTACTGATTCCTTCAGTTCGTATGTGCGGATCGTTTTTACCGAGCCGTCTGCTGCCGTCTGCTGAGCGGTCTTTTCGTCCACCAGGCGGTTCAGATAAAAGGAAATTACCGTATCCATGGATTCACTGATCACGCTGATCTGATTATCATTCAGTTCTGAATCCCGCAGATTTTCTTCAATCAAATCGAGTAAGCCTTCATATTCTCTGATCGCATTCTGAAGAGCATCCTCCTCCGTCTCCGTTTCATTCAGTTTCGGATCCTCGACCTCTTCGATCTTATCGATCTCTACTCCGTCTGATGCTGTATCCGGCTTTGTTCCGCCGCTGTCGTCAGATGTTTCCTGACCGGACTGTTCCACGGTTTCCTGCGTCTCACCAAGGATCGCATCTCCTTCTTCAGCGGCAGCCGTCAGCGTACTGTCGTTGTACTGAAGTGATGCTGATGCAGTCGTCTTCTGCAGCTTCTCCAGTTCCTTTTCCAGCCTGGTCATAGTGAGTTCCTGCGTCTGCAGGGACAGCTGCTCCATCTCAAGCTCCAGCTCCTGCAGTGTCATATCATAGGAAAACAGAGGAGTTCCCTCTGTCACGTAATCGCCTTCTTCTACATACACCTCAGCTACGGAATACTCATCATCCAAAGTCACACGCTGGGAGACCTGTGAAGTGACCGTACCGTAAACGGTGTCCGTCATTTCCCAGTAATAGCCGCCGACATTGACATTGGACACGGGCACGACTTCTACAACTGTCTTTTTCCCCCGCATGGCATAATACGCACCGTATCCGACACCCGCTACCAGAGACGCCGATACTACGACGCTGATCAGTGCTGTTCTCAGCTTCATTGTGTCACCTCCCTGTGTTCCGTCAGTTCTCCGTCCAGAATCTCCACGACGCGTTTGGCATATCCCGCAATATTACTGTCATGTGTAATCATGATCACGGTCACACCCTCGTCATTCAGTTTCTGAAACAGTTCCATGATCTGGCGGCTCGACTTTGAATCGAGCGCACCGGTCGGCTCATCCGCCAGCAGGATCTCCGGCTGATTCACCATCGCTCTGGCAATCGCAACCCTCTGCTTCTGTCCGCCGGAAAGCTGTGTCGGCCGGAACGTTACACGATCCTCCAGTCCGACACGAACCAATGCCTCCCTTGCCCGCTCTCTTCGCACTTTTTTGCGTACTCCCGCATACAGAAGCGGCAGCGCCACATTATCCAGTGCAGACATACGCGGCAGCAGCTGAAAATTCTGAAATACAAAACCGATGCTGTGCAGCCGTACATCTGCCAGCTTATTCTCGCTCAGGCCCATTACATTCTGACCTGTCAGCTCATATGTACCTGAAGTCGGGCGATCCAGACAGCCGATGATATTCATCAGTGTTGACTTGCCGGAACCGGATGGTCCCATAATTGCCACGTATTCACCCTTCTCAACCTCCAGGCATACATCCTTCAGTGCAGGGACAGTCATTTTTCCCTGAATATAATCTTTATATATATGTTCCAGTCTGAGAATCAATGGATAACCTCCCCGTATTACTGTTCTTCGACGTAATCTTCTGTTCAGCCAAAGGTGTTGCTGAATCCGGCATCCTCCGTGTATACACCGTCATCCATGAATCCGGCATCCTCTTCATATACACCTTCATCCATGAACTCATCATCATATACGCCTTCGTCCATAAATTCGGCGTCATCCTCATATATGCCATCATCCATGAATTCATCATCGTCGTATATACCTTCATCCGTATACATATCATCGGAGGTCATGCTGTAATCATTATAGATGACCGGACTGCCCTCCTGAATCGTCTCCATCGGATATGCAATATAGTCCTCTGCACTCAGTCCGTCCGTTATCTCATACTTCATGAGCTCATCATCATATTCCCCGAGCGTGACTTCCTGTTTTTCCAGCAGATTGGAAGCATTTGCCTTCCATACATAGGACTTGTCGTTTTCATTAAAAATGTAATACTCTTCCAGCCACAGTCCATCCTTCTTCTCATCCTGTCCCAGATCCTCTTCCATGTATACGTGCTGTCCCAGGATCAGACCATCTGAGCTCTCCAGATCCACATAAAATGCATAACTGGAGGATCCTGATGAACTGCCCATGGAATAGTAGTACATTGATTCGGAATTCGAATCCTCTGTGCTGTCTGTCTTTACTTCCGAAACCACGCCTTTCCATGACATGGAAGCATCAACCCTTGAATACACAATGACCTGCATTCCTTCATACACAAGATTCTGATTGATCGCCTGCTCATTGGCAGAACCCTTGACACGGAAATCCCCCGCTGCAAGTATCGTGATATATGCGGAATCATTGCTGCCATAGTAGGAAGAATAGGAATCGCCCTGATCCGGGTCGTTGATCTCCTGAACAATTCCCCCCATCTCTGCATTAACAGTCGCAGACGCAATGGATTCTCTCAGCTGCTCCATCTCCAGCTTCTTTGTCTTGATCTCATATTCCGATTTCTTGATAGAGGTCTGCAGTGACATAATCTCGGTCGTCAGCGTGAGCTGGTCATCTGAACTGGCCTCTTTCTTTGCCTTTTCCAGCTGCTCGATCTGTTTCTCGGATACCTCGATGTCACTCTCCAGACGTTCAAGGTCGATCTCTGCCTGTGCGAGATTGTCTTCATCCTCCTGGGTATCATAAATAAAAAGGCGCTGCCCCTCCTTCACTTCGTCCCCTTCTTTTACAAAACATTCCTTGACTTTCTTATCTCCGTCAAGCTTTACCTCCAGTGTCGCCTGCGGCTCGATCTCTCCGCCATAGCGTTCCTGCAGGCCATTTCCGCTGCCGTATCCGGTAATGGTCGCAACGGAGTCAACGTACACTGCGTCCTCACTTGTCGACGAAACACGTTCCTGTACTGTCTCCTTATCTTTATAAAAATAATAATATGCGCCATATGCTCCGCCGCCCAGCAGTCCAAGCACTACAAGCGTAATCAAAGCTTTCTTCATAATATTTATACATCCCTTCGCACGTAATTATTTACCTTAACACTATACCACAACTTTTTTTAAAAGGAATAATGAATTTCTTAATACTTCCTGAAGTATTGCTTTTTTAAATGTACAAATCAATTTTCTGTGATGCAAAAGGAATCCTGTTCCTCAGGCTTCCCCGCCTGCGAAGCGTTTGTTCACGTAAGACCAAGTTTCCTAATGATGAAATGTGAAATAAAAACTGCGCCCCGGAACAGGCCGGGGCGCGCAGAGATTCTTTTCTTATTTTAAATGTTATAATACCGGTATCAGAAGGACATCCATTTCATGTCCGCATGAAAACAGATAGCTTTGAAGCTGACAGGTTCATCAGATCAGCGGATACTTCTCTGTCAGAGACTTCACAAGGCCTTTTGCCTTCTCAACACAACCTGGCTCTTCCTTCAGCACACATGCAATTGCCTCTGCGATCACTTCCATATCTGCCTCGTTCATACCGCGGGAAGTAACTGCCGGTGTACCGAGACGTACACCGCTCGTAACAAATGCAGACTGCGGGTCGTTCGGAATTGTGTTCTTGTTGCATGTAATATTTACATTGTCGAGCAGATGCTCTGCCTCTTTTCCTGTCTTTCCTACGCTTGTCAGGTCAACCAGCATCAGATGGTTGTCCGTACCTCCGGAAACAATCTTCAGGCCACGGTTCATCAGAGCTGCGCACAGTGCCTTTGCATTTTTTGCTACATTCTGCTGATATACCTTGTACTCCGGCTGAAGTGCTTCTTTGAAGCATACAGCTTTTGCTGCGATCACATGCATCAGCGGGCCGCCCTGGATGCCAGGGAAGATCGCCTTGTTGAAATTCGCTTCCTTCGCGAACTCAGCGCTGGAAAGGATAAGTCCTCCGCGCGGACCGCGCAGTGTCTTGTGTGTTGTTGTAGTCGTAACGTGTGCATACGGGATCGGACTCGGATGCACGCCGGCTGCAACAAGACCTGCAATATGTGCCATATCCACCATCAGATATGCTCCAACCTCATCCGCGATCTCACGGAAACGTTTGAAATCAATGGTACGCGCATATGCACTTGCACCTGCCACGATCATCTTCGGACGGCACTCCAGTGCCAGTTCTCTTACTTTATCATAATCGATGAAGCCTTCATCATTCACTCCGTACTGAACGGAATTGTAATATGCACCGGACATATTTGCGGCACTTCCGTGAGAAAGATGTCCGCCATGTGCAAGGTTCATACCCATTACCGTATCACCCGGCTTCAGCAGTGCGAAAAATACTGCCATATTGGCCTGCGCACCGGAATGCGGCTGAACATTCGCATAAGTACATCCAAACAGCTCCATTGCACGGTTTCTGGCAAGATCCTCTACTACATCGACGCAGTCACACCCGCCGTAATATCTCTTTCCCGGATAGCCCTCTGCATACTTATTCGTCAGCGGACTGCCCATAGCTGCCATAACAGCTTTTGATACCCAGTTTTCAGATGCAATCAGTTCGATATGGCTGTTCTGTCTCTCCTGCTCAGCAACGATTGCCTCAGCGATTTCCGGATCCACATTCTTAACCTCGTCAAGTGAATACATTTCTTCATCCTCCAGTTTATTTTCCTTATGTTTCATATAAGCGATAGATTTTCATCATACTTCTATTTTCTATAAAAGTCAAGAGTGTTCGTCACATTTTTTCATTTGTCCGCGTGCCGCGTACTTGCTTTGTCGAATCCTGACTAGTTTTCTGAAATCATAAATCTCGTTTGACATTCTCTTTGTTTTCCTATAATATGTATTTGACTATACACTTATTATCGGAGGATATCATGAAACTGATCCTGATTGGCTACATTATTATTATCAACCTGATTGGATTCTTTCTCATGGGAATCGACAAACGCCGGGCCATCCGACGTGGCTGGCGTATACCGGAAAAGACTCTGCTTATCGTTGCTCTTCTGTTCGGCAGCGTCGGCAGTCTGATCGGCATGTATCTGTTCCATCACAAGACACGGCATCTGAAGTTTGCGATCGGCATTCCGGCAATCCTTGTTGCCCAGCTGCTGTTCATCAGTTTTCTGTTCACATGGAACATGCGGCGCATGGACAGCCCGACACAGGCTGTCCAGCATGAGCTGGAACTGATCCGTGAACTGGATTCCTCCACCATTCAATCCTACGTTTCCTATGAAAATCTCACAAATTCCTACCTCGCATCCGGTACAATCGGCGATGAAACAACAGATGCAGTCACTCTCTTTTTCAAAAACTTCAAATATGATATTCAGGATGAAACAATAGAAGGTGACACAGCCACAGTCACTGCAGAAATTACAAATCTCGATATGCATGCCCTTGCTGCCGATCTGTGCACCGCTATCCTGAAGGAATCCGTCCGGGTATATCCTGATGGAACTGATTCCACCACGAGTGATTATTACCGGCTGCTGCGCGATACTCTTCAGTCAGGCTCCTATGGCAAGACCACTTCCACTGCCAGTTTTCATCTGAAAAAGGACGAGGCGGGCTGGGTGATTCTTGTGGATCAGACGCTTGAGGATGAACTTGTCAGCGGCTTTATTTCCTACATGAATGACCCGTATATTCTCCCGGCATCGACAGTTCTCTCCATCCAGCTGGATGCTCTGAAGGAACTGAACGCAGAACAATGGATGAAATACCTTGATATTGAAGATGTCTTTGCCACATACAATTCACAGTATTATCCGCTGATCGATGAAGAATTCACAGCACAGCTCGCGGAATATTTTGATTATGAGATCCTGCGCTGCACGGAGAACGGTGATACCGCCACTGCCGCCGTACGGATTCACAGTCTCGACATGACCAATGTGCTGACAATTTATAAAGAGTACCTTCTCACTTATGCCGCCACCACAAAGTCCATCCGGGACGATTCAACAACTTTTTCCAATGAGACCGCGCGGCTGCTCCTGCAGTCTCTGCAGGAAAATGAGAAGTCATCAGCATCTGATATCAATCTTACTTTCTATAATAACGGCTCTTCCTGGCAGGTTTATTTTGATTCTGATTTTACTGATGCACTGATGGGCGGCATGGAAGAGGCGATCAGTATCTTTTCAGATACTACTGCAGAGACGAATTCCCGCCTCATCACTCCCGGCTGATGCAATGCATACCGGCACTGCCAACCGGCAGCAATATGTCTCAGATACTCTGAAGTCTGCAATATAAGTTCCGGAATCTCTGCATCGTTCCGGATGTGAGACGCGGTACAGTCCATAACATCCATACACAAAATCCCCCGAAACCTCAGCAGATACAGCTGTCACATGCCAATGTATCTTCCGGGATTCCGGGGGATTTTTATTCATAATCTTTATTCTTAATCTTTTTTATCTTTTCGTGCAGTCCTGCACTGCATCCTCGCCAGTCTGCAGCGTTATACAGCAATCCTACTCTTCTGCCTGTGTACATGCAAGGCAAAGCTCCTGCAGCTGCCTGTCATCCACAGGTCCCGGTGCCTCTGTCATCAGATCAGATGCATCCTTCACCTTCGGGAATGCGATGACTTCACGGATGCTGTCACAGCCTGCCATCAGCATGATCAGACGGTCAAGTCCGAATGCCAGTCCTGCGTGAGGCGGTACTCCGTATTTGAACGCGTTCAGCAGGAATCCGAACTGTTCCTGTGCCTGCTCCTTGGTAAATCCAAGCTTGTCGAACATCTTACTCTGGATATCACTCTGGAAGATACGGACACTTCCACCGCCGAGCTCTGTACCGTTCAGTACGATATCGTATGCTTTTGCACGCACTGCGCCCGGATCCGTATCCAGCTTGTCGTAATCCTCATCCATCATCATTGTAAACGGATGGTGCATAGCTACGAAACGCTGATCCTCTTCATCCCACTCAAGCAGCGGGAACTCTGTTACCCAGAGGAATCTGAAATCATCTTTTTTCAGAAGGCCAAGGTTCTTTGCAATCTCGATACGCAGAGCACCCAGCACGTCCCATACGACCTTATTCTTATCGGCAGCAAACAGAAGCAGGTCACCCGGCTGTCCATCCATTGCCTCTGCCAGGGCTTTCAGCTCATCCTCTGTCATAAACTTGGCAAAGGAGGACTTGTATGTGCCGTCCGGATTGATCACGAGATAAGCCAGACCCTTTGCACCGTAGCCCTTTGCAAATTCTACGAGCGCATCAATCTTCTTACGCGGCATGCTGCCCTGTCCGTTCGCATTGATACCGCGGACACTGCCGCCTGCTGCCAGTGCATTTGTAAATACGGAAAAACCGCAGTTCTTCACGATTTCGGATACATTCTTCAGTTCCATGCCAAAACGGATATCCGGCTTGTCTGAACCGAAACGGTCCATTGCTTCCTGCCATGTCATTCTCGGAATCGGAAGCGGTACCTCCACACCGAGCACATTCTTGAACAGTCTTGCGATCAGACGCTCGTTTACGTCGATAACATCATCCACATCCACAAAAGACAGCTCCATATCGATCTGCGTGAATTCCGGCTGACGGTCTGCGCGCAGGTCCTCATCACGGAAACATTTTGCGATCTGGAAATAACGGTCGTAACCGGAACACATCAGGAGCTGCTTGAACAGCTGCGGTGACTGCGGAAGCGCATAAAAATGTCCCGGATGCACACGGCTCGGCACGAGATAGTCTCTTGCTCCCTCCGGTGTACTCTTGATCAGGATCGGTGTCTCAATCTCAAGGAATCCTTCCTCTGAAAGGAAATTACGGACCTCTGTCGTTACACGGCTTCTGAGCATCAGATTCTTCTGAATATCCGGTCTTCTCAGATCAAGGAAACGGTATTTCAGACGCAGCTCTTCCTTCGTCTGGCTGTTCTCCTCGATCGGGAACGGCGGTGTCTCAGACTCGGACAGAATACGGAGCTCCGTTGCGCGGATCTCGATCTCACCTGTCTTCAGGCCCTCATTCACAGCGCCCTCACGCATCTCCACACGTCCAACTACAGCGATCACATACTCGCTGCGCAGCGTACCTGCCTTCTCAAATCCCTCTGTTCCGATATCCTTCTCATCAAAGATAATCTGCAGCAGACCTGTACGGTCACGCAGATCCACAAAGATCAGACTTCCCAGATTTCTTCTCTTCTGCACCCAGCCCATCACAGTGACGGTGCTGCCGCAGTCTGCCTTGGACACTTCCGTACATCGGTGTGTCCGCTTCAAACCTTTCATAGCCTCAGCCATTTCTATTCCTCCTCAAGCATTCTGTCCCTATACAGCTCATATGCTTTAAAATTAAATTCTTCTGAATAATCTATCACAAATTGTATTCAAAGTAAACGCTTATTTACCAGTTCAAAAGGAATCCTTGCCAGATAGATCCGCAAAGATCAGTGCGGTCCTGCTCCCGATCACACAGATCAGAACAGATCTGCAAGCTTATCCAGTGCCACCTCGACCTGCTCTCCGGTCTCCATATCCTTCACATGCACCAGATTGTCCTCCAGTTCCTGCGTTCCGATGATCACAGTCTTCTTTGCACCGAGCTTGTTCGCATACTTCATCTGAGCCTTCACACTGCGGTCCATATAATCGGTCTCAACGATGATTCCCTTCCTGCGCAGCTGATCCACAATGCGGTATGCACGTCCGCGCGCCTCTTTTCCGAGAATTCCCACATACAGTGCCACCGGCTCTTCCGGTTCGAATTCCACACCCTCATTCTCCATAAAATAGAGAATACGCTCAATTCCCATTCCGAAACCGACAGACGGGATATCCTGCTTCTCATCGATCTCATGAACCAGACCGTCATAACGTCCGCCGCCGCACAGAGTGAAACCGTTGGAATCCACAAACTCGAATACTGTCTTGGTATAATAATCGAGTCCGCGAACGATACCTGTATCAATCACGTAATCGATTCCCATCTCATTCAGCAGAGACTGCAGTTCTTCAAAATGCTCACGGCACTCATCATCCAGATACTCGATCGTACGCGGTGCATTTGCCACGATCTGCTTACATGTATCCACCTTACAGTCGATGACACGCAGCGGATTCTTCAGCATTCGCTCACGGCAGGTCGGGCACAGTGCATCCTCATGCTCTTTCAGATAAGCCAGAAGCGCCTCATTGTAGGTCTTGCGGCAGTTTTTGCATCCGATACTGTTGATATGAAGCTTCGCATCCTTCAGTCCGAGTTTACCGATCAGCTCAGTGATCAGAGTGATCAGCTCCACCTCAGCCAGCGGACTCTTTGAACCGACGAACTCCACGCCGAACTGGTGATGCTGTCTGAGACGGCCGCTCTGTGGTTTTTCATAACGGAATGCCTGTGTCACATAGTACAGCTTGGTCGGGCCCGGCTGTGCATACATATTGTGCTCCAGATATGCACGGATCGCACCTGCTGTTCCCTCCGGCTTCAGCGTAATGCTTCTGCCGCCCTTGTCTTCGAATGTATACATCTCCTTCTGCACGACATCTGTCGTCTCGCCCACACCGCGCTGGAACAGCACAGTATGTTCGAACATCGGAGTGATGATCTCTGTCATATGATATGTCTTTGCGATCTCGCGGGCTGTCTTTTCAACGATCGCTCTCTTTCTCATGTCTTCGCCGTACCAGTCCTGCACGCCTCTTGGTGCCTGTGTAATCATTGCTCTACCTCCCTGGGTTGTATTTTACAGAATCTCGGAGTACTCATCCTCCGATTCCTGAAGCAGTGTCGCCTCGAGTTCCTTTGTATCAAGGATTTCTCCAAGTTCCCCTTCATGAACGACATTCATCAGTGCCAGAAACACCTGAATATCAAAATTCTTTGCCTCTTCGATCATCAGTTCCATTGCCGTCTCGATATCAAATGCCCTGCGGTACGGACGATCCGCTGTCAGCGCTGCAAACACATCACAGACACGCAGAATTCTGGAACCCATCGGAATATCCTCCCGTGTCAGGTTCCTGGGATAACCGGAACCATCACAGTTTTCATGGTGGAATTTTACCATATCCACGATTCGCTGAGAATACCCTTTTTTCTCAAGTATATCCGCTCCCAGCATAGAATGTCGACGCACATATTTCATTTCCTCAATGATCAGTGTGTCATCCTCGTGCCCGCGCACATATTTCGCCAGCTCCAGCTTGCCGATATCATGCAGGAATCCTGCAACAGCCAGCTCATGGCACTCCTCTTCCGAAAAATTCATCTGCTTCCCGATCCGGTATGCCAGATTGCTGACGATACTGCCGTGTGCCACCTCTTTCACAATACTTGGCCGGATGATCGGATACTTTTTTTTGTATTCATGGCTGGTTCCGCTCATACAGCCCCGCCTTCTTTCTATCATTTCATCAATGCGCTCAATATAATTTTTAATGTCTTTTACATTCTCGATCCGTTCGATCCGATCCTGTGCCCAGACCATCTTCGTGGATGCTCCGGCACCGAGCGCAAGGATACTCTGAACCTCTTCCATGATCAGAATATTGTAAATGCCCTCTTTTCCTTCTTTTGCATAGCCGACGTTTTCAAAATTGCCGGCCATATTCTTCTGGCGGTACAGATAATACGGGGACAGTCCTGACCTGCGTGCATATTCCGCAGTCATATCCATGATCTCCCGATTGTTCGTCATGGTCATCTCTTTATGTTCTTCCCTGAACATCCTCAGTCTTGCCGCCCGCTTCACTGCAAGTGAATGAACGGTAATGCTGTCCGGATCCAGCTTTTCAAGCTCACGCATCGTGTACTCCACTTCGGCCTTCTCCTCACCCGGAAGTCCCACGATCAGATCCATATTGATGTTGTCAAATCCCAGCTCCCGTGCCAGATGAAATGCCTGCACAGTCTCTTCCACTGTATGCCGTCTGCCGATCAGATCCAGCGTCTTCTGATTCATGGTCTGCGGATTGATCGAGATTCTGGAAATCCCATGTGCACGCAGCACTTCCAGTTTCTCCCGCGTGATGCTGTCCGGTCTTCCGGCCTCCACTGTGAACTCCTGCAGACGGTCGTAACAGAATCGCTCCTCCAGCTTCGTAAGCAGCCGGTCCAGCTGATATGGCTCCAGCGTCGTCGGTGTACCGCCGCCAATGTATACTGTATTCAGTTCTTTATCCGCAAATGCATCGGAGACGTAATCGATCTCCCTGCACAGCGCGTCGAGATACTGATCCACCTTATCTTTCCACAGATGCAGCGGACTGGAACTGAACGAGCAGTACAGACAGATGCTCGGGCAGAATGGAATGCCCACATACAGACTGTACCCGTCCCTGTAATTAATATCCTTCAGGATATGGCGCTCCCTGTTGGCAATTGAAATAGCCAGCGCCGTCTTTTCGTTACTTGTATAATACGTATCGCGCATATACTGCGCAATGTCGGAATTCTTCCAGCCCTGTTCCAGCAGTGCCATCGGAATCTTCGTCGGACGAATACCGGTCAGATTTCCCCACGGCAGTTCCTGCCCTGTATAGGAAGAAAGAGTGCGGTAAAGAAGGCGCTTCAGTTCATTCTTGATCTCTCTGCGGTCAAGTGACCAGTCAATCGCCATCTCCTCCTTTCGAAGGCAGGCACCGTCTGATGCCAGAATCTCGATCCGGATACAGCCATCCTGACTGCCTCCGTCTTTCTCCCCGACGAAAGAAATCACCAGCCTCAGAGACGGCACAGTCTCCTCTTCCGGTGTCTTTTTCTGATTCTCACGTTTTTTCGCTGTAATCGCACTCTGGCTCCCGCCTTCCGTCTGCTGTACCTGCGCCTCTGCCGCTTCTCCGACATATGCGATCTGCACATCCTGCTCCGGATAGAATGCTTTCACCAGCGAATGAACATCATATTCAAAATTCTGTCTGTCTAATTCTACTCTTATCATGATTCTCTCTGTCCGGCATACCGCCGTTCGCTCTCTGTGACTGCACTGTATGCTGCGCATCACTGTATCTGTAATTCTGTAATCTTAATACGGATTATACCGCTTCTCGTATGCAATATCTGTCGCCCGGTCATGTCCCGGATAGACCACCGTCTCGTCCGGCAGCACGAACAGCTTCTGATGAATGGAATTGTGAATCTGGCCCATACTTCCTGTCGGGAAATCGGTCCGTCCCACGCTGCAGCAGAACAGTGTATCTCCGGAAAACAGCACATTCTCCGATTCAATATAATAACAGGTGCTGCCGCATGTATGGCCCGGTGTATGAAGCACCTTCACAGAAAATCCGGCCAGCTCGACAATCTCACCATCATGGAACAACCGGTCAGGAGTCAGTGTAAATCCTCTGCCGCTCATCATAGACAGATTCTTTTCCACACTCTCTGCGATCTCCACTTCCCTGTCCAGCGCACAGACCGGAATTCCATAATACTCATGCAGTTCCCGCGCCGCGCCGATGTGGTCGAAATGTCCGTGTGTCAGCAGAATCGCCTCCGGCTTTGCTCCCATTGCCTCCACCTTCGCGATAATGCGATCCTTTTCATCTGCCGGATCCACGATCAGCAGGGCTCCGGTCTCTCTATTCTTTGCAAAATAACAGTTCGTCGATACCATACCGAGAACCAGTGATTCCACCTGAAGTTTTCCCATATTTCCCTCCGGTCCGGATTTCCGTTCAGACCCTGTATCAGCCTGCTGTACGCTCAATATCCAGTACGCTCTCCACCTGACGGATCTTATCGATCAGATACTGCAGCGTTCCCTTATCCGGTATTTCAAATGACATGGCTATAGTCGCTGTCCCCTGTTTGCTTGTACGCGAATTCACAGACAGCACGTCGATCTTTCGCTCCGTAAAGATTTTTGTGATATCCACCAGCAGACCGGTACGGTTGTTGCCGTAGATAATAATTTCAGCAAGGTACAACCCCTTTTCACCTGCAGTTGCTTCTTTCTGCCATTCCGCGTCGATCAGACGGACACGCTCGTCTTCCGGCAGATTGATAATATTGATACAGTCCGTACGGTGTACCGTTACACCGCGGCCGCGGGTAACGAATCCGGCGATCTCATCTCCCGGAATCGGACTGCAGCATTTTGCAAAACGGACACTCACATCATTGATACCCTGGACGGTAATACCGCCTTTTGATTTCTTGACACGTACCGGTGCAGTATCCTTCGCACTCTGCACTGCTTCAATGATCTGTGCGTCAGTAATTTCTTTCTTGTGGTCCTGTTCATATCCCTCCAGCAGCTTGTTGACGACCTGACCTTCCTTCAGACCACCGTGTCCCAGCGCTGCCAGCACTGAATCCCAGTCGCGGAATCCGTATTTGGAAAGAACGCGCTCTATATATTCCGGACGCATGATATCCGACTGCACAATACTCTTCGCACGGCAGTAGTTTGCAAGCATTTCCTTTCCTTTTACAATATTATCTTCCTTCAGCTCCTGCTTGAACCACTGTGTGATCTTGTTGCGTGCCTGAGAGCTCTTTACGATCTTCAGCCAGTCACGGCTCGGGCCTCTGGAATTCTGTGAGGTGATAACCTCGATCCGGTCTCCGTTCTGGATCACATAATCAATGGTCACCAGCTTGCCGTTGACACGCGCACCGATCATACGGTTGCCGACCGCACTGTGAATGCTGTAGGCAAAGTCGATCGGGGTGGAACCGTTCGGAAGATTCTTGACGTCTCCTGCCGGTGTAAAGCAGTAGACACTCTCTGCGAACAGGTCAAAATCACTTTTCAGAAGACTCATGAATTCACGGTTATCCGACATCTGCCAGTCAAGCACCTGACGCAGCCAGCTCAGTTTCGCCTCCTCGCTTCTCGTATCACTCTTCTTGCCGTTCGCTGCTTCCTTGTATTTCCAGTGAGCAGCAATGCCGTACTCTGCAGTACGGTGCATCTCGAAGGTACGGATCTGAATCTCGAACGGAGAACCGTTCGGACCGATCAGCGTTGTATGCAGAGACTGATACATGTTCTGCTTCGGCATGGCAATGTAATCCTTGAAACGGCCGGGGATCGGCTTATACATCTCATGGATAACACCCAGCGCCGCATAACAGTCCTTCACCGAATCGACAATAATACGGACCGCGAACAGGTCATATATCTGATCCAGCGTCTTCTGCTGATTGACCATCTTTTTATAGATACTGAAGAAATGCTTCACACGTCCGTCAATCTGTGCCTTGATGCCGGCCTCCTCAATATGCTTGCTGACATCGGCAACGATACTGCGGACAAATGCCTCTCTGGCATCCTTCTTCAATGCAATTTTTTCAACTAAATCGTAATATACCTCCGGCTCAAGATATTTCAGAGACAGGTCATCCAGCTCCACCTTGATTTTGGAGATACCGAGACGGTGAGCGATCGGCGCATAGATATCCATTGTCTCACGCGCCTTTTCCTTCTGCTTCTCCGGTCTCATATATTTCAGGGTACGCATATTGTGAAGACGATCGGCCAGTTTGATCAGAATAACACGGATATCCTTCGCCATGGCCAGGAACATCTTTCTGAGATTCTCTGCCTGAACCTCCACCTTATCGGCAGAGTAGGACAGCTGACCCAGCTTCGTTACACCGTCTACGAGCAGTTCCACTTCCGCGCCGAACTCTTCCTTCAGCTTCTCGGACGTCATGACTGTATCCTCAACAACATCGTGGAGAAGTCCGGCAACAATTGTCTCCTTATCCAGCTCCAGATCTGCAAGAATGATACCGACGCAGAGCGGATGAATAATATACGGCTCACCGGATTTTCTTCTCTGATCCTTGTGCGCATCATACGCAATCTTATAGGCCTTCTCGATCATGGAAATATCATCGGAAGGGTGATATTTCCTTACACTCGTAATCAGCTCCTGGTATAAGATATCCGGGCTCGTAAAATCTTCCATTGTCTTTACACTGGCATCTGCCCTTTTGATTTCTTCGATTCTCTCCTGCTTCGTTCTCGTATCCATCGCCATCTGACACCACCATCTTCGTCCAAATTTATGCTTTCTCCTGCTGTATACCTGCCTGTCATCCGCTGCCATCCATACAGGGCATTACAGGCATCTGACCTGCTGTCCGGCCTCTCCTCGCGTGAGGCCGCAGCCCGACTGCTGCCACACTTCGCTTCACATGAAACCGGCTGATTCGTCCATACTATACATTACTTTCCTTCGTAACAGATCACAGATTCCACATCGTATCCGGCCAGCCTCTCACGGCCCTTCAGTCCTGCCAGCTCCATCAGGAACACGACCTTGACTACTTCACCGCCCAGCTCCTCAATCAGCTTGATCGCTGCCTCGATCGTACCGCCTGTGGCAATCAGGTCATCAATTACAACGACCTTCTGTCCCGGCTTGATCGCATCCTTGTGCATCTCAATCTCAGCTGTGCCGTATTCCAGATCATATTCTCTGGAAACCGTCTCACACGGCAGCTTGCCTTTCTTGCGCACCAGCACGAACGGCTTGTGCAGGTTGTATGCGATCGGAGTACCGAAAATGAAGCCGCGTGACTCTGCTCCTGCTACGACATCAAAATCCACATCCTTCAGCTTTTCCTGCATAAGATCAATGGCAAGCTGCAGTCCGTCCGCGTCCTGCAGAATACTGGTCACGTCTCTGAAAATAATACCCGGTTCCGGAAAATCCGGAATACTTCTTACATATTCTTCAATCTTCTTCATAATTCAGCCTTCCCGTTCTTTTTCAATATATTCAGCTCTGATACATGTGGTACCAAAATATTCTCTTAGTATAGCATTTTCCGACCCATTTCGCAATATAAACTATTTCTTCACAAATCCCTGCAAACTATTTCTGCACAAATTTCTGATAGAGCCACAGCACAGCTGCTATGACCACCAGAACCGGAAGCAGTCTCCACAGAATCCTGAAAACTGTACAGAGCACCAGAATCACAGCAATCAGCACCAGGATCAGAGTCAGGCGTGCCTTTGTATCTGAAACAGTGTGAACGTGTATTCTGTCCCCGAATCCCCCGTTCCCTGGTTCCGTTTCCTCTTCCTCAAAAGTACCGTCCGCATTCTCTGAATAGACGGAATCATAAGAATTCATCTCTTCCCTCTGCCCGTCAACCTGCAGAATTGTCTTCGCAATCAGTCGGGGATCGCCCAGTTCAGAAAGCACCTCTTCCTCTGTCCTGCCATTCCTCATCTGCTGTGCGATATACTGTTCATAATAACGAAGATTGTCCGCCACTTCCTGCTCCGGCAGCTCGCGGTTCAGAATTTTTCCGAGCGTCTCAAGAAACTCCTGTTTTGTCATCAGGTACCTCCTTTTTGCGGTTAAAATCCAGTAAATAATATTGAAGTATAGCGTAAAGTGATGGATTGTGCAAGGGATTGCAGTAAGAATATAAAAAGCGCTGCCGCGGAATTTTCTCCCGTCAGCAGCGCCATATCTCTTTGCACTATGTACTTTTATGCACTTTTATTTACTCTTTTTGCACTGCTTTGCAAAAGTCTGGCATCCTTCCACTACAAGGAAGACTGCAAGAATTGCCATTGCAGATGCGAAGAGCAGCTGGAACCAGTCGCCCCATGCAGCAGTGCCAGCACCTACCATACCGATCTTTGTCTTAACAGTAAGAACAAGGCTGGTCAATGTAGCAGCAAGCATGAAGATCATCGGAATGATGAACATCTTGTTGTTCTTTCCTGCATTTCCAAGCCATGCAGCAACTGCCATGAGAGCAATACCTGCAAGCAGCTGGTTTGCAGCACCGAACAGACCCCAGATCTGGCTCAGGCTCAGACCACCAAGGATACATCCGATCAGTACCATAAGACCTGTACCTACCAACGGATGTGTCAGGACTTTACGGATACCCGTTGCATCCTTCCAGGACTTCTCATCCTCTTTCAGGAACAGCTCAGCGAACATGAAACGGCTCAGACGTGTACCGGTATCCAGACTGGTCAGTGCGAATACGGATACAGCCAGTGTCAGCATAGCGTAGATGGTTCCGTAAACAGAAGAACCTTCTACACCGAACATGGTAGCGATACCTGCTGCAAATGCTGCAGACGGTGAACCAAATCCGCCGGAAGTATAGGTTTCATATACCATACCAACTGCAATCAGGGAAATAATACCCAGAGCAGACTCGATCAGCATGGAGCCGTAACCGATTACTTTTGCGTCTTTTTCGCTTGCCAGCTGTTTGGAAGAAGTACCGGTAGCGATCAGGCTGTGGAAACCGGAACATGCGCCACAGGCAACTGTGATGAACAGAGCCGGGAACAGGTTACCGATCTTGGTGCTCCATCCGGTAAATGCCGGAATGGTGAAAGTAGTGCTTCCTGTAAATGCAGAAAGAACGATACCGATCAGTGCCACGATGATCATAACGTACAGCAGGAAGCTGGACAGATAGTCACGGGGCTGAAGCAGGATCCATACCGGAACCAGAGAAGCTACAGTAATATAAGCACCGATAAACACGATCCATGCGGTACGGCTCATAGCGAAACCGAAGTTCAGACCAAATACCAGCATAGCTACGATAGCTACGATACCAGCGATGGTAGCCGGTACTGTCTTAACACCCAGACGATTGGTAGCAAAACCATAGATAATAGCCAATACGATAAACAGTAAGGAAATCATCGCTGTGGTCTGGTTACCTGTGGGGTTGGAGGTAATACCGAATTCACCTGTCGCGCTGTAGAAGGTACCTGCTACAACGTTTACGAAGGATGCGATTACAAGAATCAACACCAACAGAGAAAAAATGGTAAACAGTTTCTGAGATCTGCGTCCCATGGAGTCTTTAATGATCTCACCTACGGACTTACCTTCATGACGAATGGATGCAAACAGAGAACCAAAGTCCTGAAGACCACCGAAGAAGATACCGCCAATGATACACCAGAGGAATACAGGAACCCATCCGAATACGGATGCCTGAATCGGTCCGTTGATCGGACCTGCACCTGCGATGGATGAAAAATGATGTCCCATCAATACTGCTGCAGGAGCAGCCACATAGTCAACACCGTCTTCCATTTCTATTGCAGGAGTTTTTCTTGTGGGATCAATTCCCCACTGTTTTGCCAGCCATGAACCATAGAAAACATAGCCGCAGACAAGAATAGCAATAGCTGCGAGAATAATAAGTAATGCTGTCATATTTTCTCTCTCCTTTTCTTGATTTAATTTTAAATTATATTGCTAACGAGTTTCTTCAGGCTCTGGCC
>JBGVDJ010000033.1:0-2491 GCA_045119335.1 Candidatus Choladousia sp.
TTCTCTTTGCCCATACTCATTCCAGACACGTTCCGATATTTGCCGGAAATAGATGGATTCATTTTCCATGATACTGTAGCTGACTTCCTGGAGTTCTTCCAGGTTCGCTGCATTTTCAATATCCTCATGATACTGAAAATAGAGGGCTTCCCGTTCCAGTACCATCTCCAGCCGTTCCAGTTCCGGTTCGGACATCCGCTCCCAGATATCATCTTTTTCCGTATGGATGGTAAACCCTTCCCCGTCATCATGGTATTCCACCGTATAATGCAGGATATCCTGCTCCCCACGTATCTCACAGGTAAAATCATACTCCGTCGTCCTGCTCACAGAGGAATACTGGCGGTTTACCAAGACCAGGTTCTGCACGTCTTCAGCCCGTAATGGCTGCCCGCTTTCTTCCAGCTTATCTTCCACATTTTCTTCCGCAGGAACCTCCTCAATTTCTTCCGGAACTTCCTCCGTTTCCAGTGACTGCTTTACTTCTTCCATATCAGCAAACCGCTGGGCTTCCTGCCGTTCTTCATACTTTTCCAGTTCTTCCGGTGACAAAAAATCATCCATCCGGATCAGCTGCCTTGTCCTGGAAGCTGCCTGTTTCCACTTGACAACTGTTCTAAGGCTCGGGTTGGAAATCTGCCCTTTGCTCAAACGGATTCCTTTTGCGTCATGCCACTCATCGGAAAGGTCGCTTCCCTGGATGCCCGGCGTACATCCTCCGTCTCCGTACTCATGTTTTAAAAAGTCAGCTGCTTCTTTCTCATCATGGTGTTCCATGAAAAACTCATAGATACGGTTTCTTCCGCCACCTACATTTCCACCTCTCCGTAAAACAGAGTCAATCTCATCCTGCGTAATAAAAGCAATTTCCGGCGGTGTGACGGTTTCTTCCTGCCGGCTCCAATTGAGCGTCCTTCCAAGGTCATAGACCCTCTGCTTGTATATTGGATTATTCCGGATCTGGTACCTCATATAGTTTTCCGGATGACGTTCCATATCCCGTTCCAGTTCCACAAGCATCTGGTAATACTCCCTTGTCTGCTCCCGGTCATCCAGACCTGCACGGAACCTTTCGGTCGTTTCGGTATGGCTGTATATTCCCTGAATAGCCCCGGTATCCCGGAAATGGAGTGCCAGCTGGCTGGAAAGCTCATCACATTCCACTTTAATGGAATTTTGCATAATCACGTTGGAGACATAAGTCCCCGCATCATACATATCCTGAATGCGGTTTGCCGCTTCTTCCCAGGTAAGCATACGGTCATAACCTCGTCTTGCGGATTCCCCACGTCGGAATCGCATCCCGTCCCCGTCATACCAGACGCTGAATTTCTGGCCGGAAAACTCAAACCCTTTCCCGCCGGTACCATATTCCTGGATAAGAAAACTTCTCAGTTCCTCATGGTCAATTCCTTCCACAAGTTTTGCAGTGATATGGAATAACGTATTCTTCCGACCGCTTCCGGTACGAAGCACATCATCCACGATCTCATCCGAAACAAAAAAAGCGGCTGGCTGTGTGAGTGCAGCTGCCGCTTTCCTGATCTCTCCAAACTGTTCTTCCTCTGTGGGGAACAGGCTTAATTGTATATAATCTCCTGAACCACCAGTTCCTCTGCCTGTGCCCGGATCCGGTTCATGTGACGGGTCCATGCCATGCTGTCGGCTGATTTCTCCGGTGCCGGGTCTTTCTCCAGAAGCTGCATGATCAGGTCTTCCACTTTCTGTCTGGCTTCGCTGTCCACTTCCATCAGATGGCTGTCCAGCCTGTTCTGCAGTGCCAGTATGCTGAATCTGGCTTTCTTGTGGTTCCTCAGATATTCCTTCCGCATCATCCCGTATTTCCCGATGGTTCCCCTGGTCTCCTCCAGTTTGATATCCGGGATTAGATAATCCCCGTTCCTGCTGTAAGTGATCTCTCTCATGCTCTGTTTCCTCCTTGTTTTCTTCTATCTCTGGTTCTGTTGTATTATTTTCACTTTCACGAATTAACGTGTTAAATTCATTATAGACCAATTCCGATTCTTTTGCAACCGTTTTCCTGTCATTTTCCAAATCCATAAGGACATACCGTCCAAGCTGCATCAAGATAGGGCGGCAGATCTCATTGACCGCTGTGCCAAGGTGCCCAAGCACACGGAGGCCATTAAAATCCGTGATATGCCGCAGGCTGTCCGCAGACAGGTACGCTTCCGTATCCATGCCACACCGCTTTAAAAGGACATACCATACACTGTCCGTCATAAGGTCCCTAAACTCCACTTCCTGGTTCTGCTCATCCAGTTCTTCCAGAAATGTCCCCTGCACATCCTGTTTCAGTTCATCAAACGCATCCGGAAGCCACTCCCGTACACTTTCCTGTGCTGCCTGATACAGGGTTCCGGCAAGCCCGCCATCTCCTTCGTCCAATCCATACGCTCTCTGCAGATAATCTGCCGCAATGGAACGGTCATCCTGTGGCAGCACCCATAAAGCCGGGTCTTTCCCCAGA
>JBGVDJ010000034.1:0-52137 GCA_045119335.1 Candidatus Choladousia sp.
GAGCATGTCGTGTTACTGTAGGTGATGAAGTAAAGTTTGCTTGTGTAGACGGACCGGAATTCGACGGACATTTAGTAAACTTTGATGAAGCTATGAAACGTCAGCAGATGTACAAAACAGAAGAAGGCAGAGCCATTTTAAAACAGCGTGAAGGCGATACACATCATGGCGGATGTGGACATTGTGGAGGTGACAAATAATGGACGTATTAAAGAAAGTACCAGTTAGAGAACAGAAACCAGAAGTAAGAGCTAAGAATTTTGATGAAGTATGTCTTGGATATAATAAAGAAGAAGCTATGGAAGAGGCTGCCCGCTGCCTTAACTGTAAGAATGCGAAGTGTGTACAGGGATGTCCGGTCAATATCAATATTCCGGCTTTTGTTGCACAGGTAAAAGAGGGCAATATCGAGGCTGCTTACAAGGTAATTTCCGAGTCCAGCGCACTTCCGGCAATCTGTGGCCGTGTATGTCCGCAGGAGAGCCAGTGTGAAGGCAAATGTATCCGCGGTATCAAGGGAGAGTCTGTTTCCATCGGTAAACTGGAGCGTTTCGTTGCTGACTGGGCAAGAGAGAACGGTATCAAGCCGCCGGCTCCGGCAAATAAGAACGGCCATAAGGTAGCAGTGATCGGTTCCGGCCCATCCGGTCTGACCTGTGCAGGTGATCTGGCTAAGCTTGGCTATGATGTAACGATTTTTGAGGCACTGCATGAGGCAGGCGGTGTACTGGTTTACGGTATTCCGGAGTTCCGTCTTCCGAAGCTTGATGTAGTGGCAAAGGAAGTAGAGAATGTGAAATCTCTCGGTGTTAAGATCGAGACAAACGTTATCATCGGCAAATCCGTTACAATCGATGAGCTGATGGATGAGGAAGGATTCGAAGCAGTATTCATCGGTTCCGGTGCAGGACTTCCGATGTTCATGGGTATCCCGGGCGAGACAGCCAAGGGAGTATTCTCTGCGAATGAGTACCTGACAAGAAACAATCTGATGAAGGCATTCCGTGAGGATTATGATACACCGATCGTCAAGGGCAAGAAAGTCGCAGTTGTCGGCGGCGGAAACGTTGCCATGGATGCTGCGAGAACAGCTCTTCGTCTCGGCGCTGAGGTGCATGTTGTATACCGTCGTTCCGAAGCAGAGCTTCCGGCACGTGTAGAGGAAGTACATCATGCAAAAGAGGAAGGTATTATCTTTGACCTTCTGACCAATCCGAAGGAAATTCTCGTAGACGAGAATGACTGTGTATGTGGTATGAGATGTATCCGTATGGAGCTTGGTGAGCCGGATGCATCCGGAAGAAGACGTCCGGTAGAGGTTGCCGGTTCTGAGTTTGACCTTGACGTTGATACTGTTATCATGTCCCTTGGTACTTCACCGAACCCGCTGATCTCCTCCACAACAATCGGTCTTGATGTAAACAAGAGAAAATGTATCGTTGCTGATGAGACAACAGGACAGACATCCAAGGATGGTGTGTTTGCCGGCGGAGATGCTGTTACAGGTGCTGCAACAGTTATTCTGGCTATGGGTGCCGGCAAGGCTGCCGCAAAGGGAATTCATGAGTTCCTGAGTGCAAAGAACGCATAATTCAGAGCTGTATCAGTTTTAAAAAACGGAATAACGCATCAATATATGACAGGAAAAGCATGGTGAAAGAAATTTTGCCATGCTTTTTTTGATACTTTGCCAGCATTGTGGAAAAAGGATTCTGCTGACTTCCTGATAGGCAGAGGGGGATTTTCCTGTACAGAAAAGAACGGATACGTTATAATTACCGTAATACAGGCAAGAATACGTGGATCGGAAAGGAATTGCTATGAAAGTCACATTACTTACAGTCGGAAAAATAAAGGAGAAATATCTTCGAGACGGCATTGCAGAATATGCAAAGCGTCTGAGCCGTTACTGCAAACTGGATATAATAGAGGTGGCGGATGAAAAGACACCGGACCGCGCATCTGAGGCGGAGGAGCTGCAGATCAAAAATACGGAGGGTGAGCGCCTGCTGAAATATGTAAAAGATTCAGATCACGTCATTGCTCTGGCGATCGACGGGAAGATGCTGGATTCGGTAGAGCTTTCGAAGAAAATAGAGACTCTGGGTGTGCAGGGCGAGAGCAGTATTGTGTTCGTGATCGGAGGCTCTCTCGGACTTTCCGATGCGGTTTTAAAGCGTGCCGATTATAAACTGAGTTTTTCAAAGATGACATTTCCGCATCAGCTGATGCGCATGATATTGCTGGAACAGCTGTATCGGGCATACCGGATCATGCATGGGGAACCGTATCATAAGTAAAATGGTTCAGTAATGAGAGAACATTTGCCTGACAGAAATTTATTTGAAAAAACATAGGACAAAAGCATTGCTAAGGCTAAAATTTTGGGTTATAATACCTGGAAGACAAAAAATACACAACGGAGGAGCTATACGATGTCTCAGAGAAAAGATATCCATAAGGTACTGATTATTGGTTCCGGCCCGATCATTATCGGACAGGCGTGTGAATTTGATTATTCCGGCACACAGGCCTGCAAGGCCCTTAAGAATTTAGGCTATGAAATCGTTCTGGTGAATTCCAACCCGGCAACGATCATGACAGACCCGGAGATTGCGGATGTTACTTATATCGAACCGCTCAATGCTGAACGGCTTGAGCAGATTATTGCGAAAGAAAGACCAGATGCTTTGCTGCCAAACCTTGGAGGACAGTCCGGTCTTAATTTATGCTCAGAACTCTCTCAGAAAGGTATCCTTGACAAGTATAATGTAAAGGTTATCGGTGTTCAGGTGGATGCTATTGAGCGTGGCGAGGACCGTATTGAGTTCAAGAAGACAATGGAGAGTCTCGGCATCGAGATGGCGCGAAGCGAAGTTGCCTATTCCGTAGAGGAAGCGCTGGAGATCGCTGACAAGCTCGGATATCCGGTGGTACTTCGCCCGGCTTATACGATGGGCGGTACAGGCGGCGGTATCGTATATAATGTAGAAGAGCTGAAGAAAGTATGTGCGCGCGGACTGCAGGCCAGTCTTGTAGGTCAGGTTCTGGTAGAAGAATCAATCCTCGGCTGGGAAGAGCTGGAACTGGAGGTAGTACGTGATGCAGACAACAATATGATCACAGTCTGCTTCATTGAGAACATTGATCCGCTCGGCATTCATACAGGAGATTCTTTCTGTTCCGCACCGATGCTGACTATTTCAGAGGAAGTTCAGAAACGTCTGCAGGAGAAATCCTACAGGATCGTTGAGTCCATTCAGGTCATCGGCGGTACAAACGTTCAGTGGGCGCATGATCCGGTGACAGACCGCGATATTATTATTGAGATCAATCCGAGAACATCCCGTTCCTCCGCACTTGCATCCAAGGCAACCGGATTCCCGATCGCACTTGTTTCTGCAATGCTGGCAACAGGGCTGACGCTGAAGGATATTCCGTGCGGCAAGTACGGTACACTGGACAAGTATGTTCCGGATGGAGATTACGTTGTAATCAAGTTTGCCCGCTGGGCATTTGAGAAATTTAAGGGTGTGGAAGACAAGCTGGGTACTCAGATGCGGGCAGTAGGCGAGGTCATGAGTATCGGTAAAACTTATAAAGAGGCATTCCAGAAAGCCATCCGTTCTCTGGAGACGGGCCGTTACGGTCTTGGCAATGCAAAGGATTTTGCGAGCCGCACGAAGGAAGAACTGCTTCGTATGCTGATGACACCGTCGAGCGAGCGTCATTTTCTCATGTATGAGGCACTGCGCAAAGGTGCAACAGCAGATGAGATTCATGAGATTACAAAGGTAAAACACTACTTTATCGAGCAGATGAAGGAACTGGTGGAAGAAGAGGAAGCGCTTCTTGCATACAAGGGCGGACTTCCGTCTGATGAGGCGCTCATTTCTGCGAAGAAGAACGGTTTCTCTGACAAGTATCTGAGCCAGCTGCTCAATGTGACGGAGGATGAGATCCGGGCAAAGAGAATCGAACTGGGTGTGGAAGAAGCATGGGAAGGTGTACATGTAAGCGGTACGCAGGACAGCGCATACTATTATTCCACTTACAATGCAGAGGATAAGAATCCGGTAAATGAAGACAAGCCGAAGATTATGATCCTTGGCGGAGGTCCAAACCGTATCGGACAGGGTATCGAGTTCGATTACTGCTGTGTACATGCGGCACTGGCTCTGAAGAAGCTCGGATTCGAGACAATTATCGTTAACTGTAATCCGGAGACAGTATCTACAGATTATGATACATCTGACAAACTGTACTTTGAACCGCTGACTCTTGAGGATGTTCTGAGCATCTACAAGAAGGAGAAGCCGGTCGGTGTGATCGCACAGTTCGGCGGTCAGACACCGCTTAACCTCGCAGCAGATCTTGAGAAGAACGGTGTGAAGATCCTTGGTACTTCTCCGTCAGTCATTGATCTGGCAGAGGACCGTGATCTGTTCCGTGCAATGATGGACAAGCTGGAGATTCCGATGCCGGAGTCAGGCATGGCTGTCAATGTGGAAGAGGCACTTGAGATTGCGGATCGCATCGGCTATCCGGTAATGGTTCGCCCGTCCTATGTACTTGGCGGACGCGGTATGGAAGTCGTATACGATGCAGAGAATCTGACACAGTATATGAATGCAGCTGTTGGTGTGACACCGGACAGACCGATTCTGATCGACCGTTTCCTGATGCATGCTACAGAATGCGAGGCAGACGCGATCAGCGATGGTACACATGCATTCGTGCCGGCTGTTATGGAGCACATTGAGCTTGCCGGTGTACATTCCGGAGACTCCGCATGTATTATTCCGTCCAGACATCTGTCTGAAGAGAATGTAGCTACGATCAAAGAATATACAAGAAGAATTGCGGAAGAGATGCATGTAAGCGGTCTTATGAACATGCAGTATGCGATCGAGAACGGCAAGGTGTACGTACTTGAGGCAAATCCGCGTGCATCCCGTACAGTACCGCTCGTATCCAAGGTATGCAACATTCGTATGGTACCGCTGGCAATCGACATCGTTACTTCCGAGCTCACAGGCAGACCGTCACCGGTTCCGGAGCTGAAGGAACAGGATATTCCGTATTATGGAGTAAAGGAAGCGGTATTCCCGTTCAATATGTTCCAGGAGGTTGATCCGGTACTTGGACCGGAAATGCGTTCCACTGGTGAGGTTCTCGGACTTTCCCAGTTCTGGGGTGAGGCATTCTTCAAGGCACAGGAAGCAACCCAGACCAGAATTCCGCTCGAAGGAACTGTTCTGATTACAGTAAATGACAAGGATAAGGAAGAAGCTGTGGAGGTTGCAAGAGAATTTGCAGCCACCGGATTCAAGATTCTGGCTTCCAGAAATACATGCCGTGCGATCAATGCAGCAGGTATTGAGGCCGAACCGGTGAACAAGCTTCAGGAAGGCAGACCGAATATCCTTGATCTGATCACAAATGGCAAGATCGATCTGGTGATCAATACACCGATCGGCAAGGAGCGCAATGTGGATGACGGATATCTGCGCAAGGCAGCGATCAAGAAAAAAGTTCCGTACATGACCACTATGGCAGCTGCCAAGGCAACAGTCAGCGGTATCAAATCCATGAAGATGCCGGGATGCGGTGTTGTGAAGTCTCTGCAGGAACTGCACAGCGAGATCAGGGATAAAGAATAAGGGTCTGATACGGAAATCAGACCAGGATCAGATTGGGATGAGAACACGATCAGATCAAGATCCGATCAGAAATACAATCCAAGCAGAATGAAACAGAATTCGGATCAGGAAATTTAACCAGAACGTTCGAATCAGAAATTCAGTCACAAGCAGCAGGATGCCGGAGCCAAAAGGTTCCGGCATCTTTTTGCGCAGAAAGAATCTGTTGTCCGGGGCAGGAAAGTCATAACAGAACATTTCTATTCATATATTGGAACATAGCGCGACTGCGGGCAGTGACAGGTGTCATGGACTGTGCTGTGTCGTATTCTTCTGACGAGGTGATCCGGAATGAAAGAACCGAAAGAACGTTTTTCCTTTGCGTCCCTGGCACGTTCCATGCAGCTTCCGGATGATTATGCAAAAGGGAACATTCTGGTGACCATGCAGGGACAGGAACATCTGATCATTGAAAATTTTAAGGGAATATCCTGTTATACTTCGGAGGAGATCCGCCTGGTGACGCGAAAAAAGAGGATCTGTATTACCGGGAAGAGATTAAAGATAGACTGTTATTCAAAGGATGAAATTGAGATTTCAGGACTGATAGAACGGCTGGAATATTTCTGATCTTATCTTATGTCTTCCGGGAGGAATTCAAATGGAATTGCATGTGCTGAATTTTTTTCAGGGTTATGTACGGGTCCGGATCACAGGCAACAGCTATGACCGTTTTCTGAATCTCTGTGCCTACCATAATATCCGGCTGTGGGACCTGCTGCCGTCCGGAGATTCCTATGAAGCGTGCATCACAAGGAAGGATTTTCGCAGGCTGAAGGAGATTGTCCGAAAGAGCCATGTCACAGTGCGGATCGTCCGGCGGCAGGGTCTTCCTTTTTTTATCCATAAGCACAGAAAGAGAAAGGTCTATGCTGCAGGAGTTGCGGCTGCATTTCTGTTCATGGCATGGCTGTCTGCTCATATCTGGAATATTTCCATTGAGGGGAATGTATCTCAGACAGATGATATTATTTTTGAATATCTGGAGCAGGAAGGAATTGTCCACGGGATGAGAAAGTCCGGAATCGACTGCAAATCACTGGCATCACAGATCCGCAATTATTTTACACAGTTTTCCTGGGTGGCGGCTGAGCTGAAGGGTACCAGACTGATCATCTATGTAAAAGAAGGGATACTGGCGGAGGAGGATTCTCCTGTTTCTGAACAGGAAGCGACCAGTCTTGCTGCGTCAAAAAACGGTACAGTTGTAGAAATCTATGTCAGAAAAGGGATGCCGATGGTAGCGGCCGGTGACGCTGTAGAGAAAGGAACGCTGCTCGTATCCGGTGCGCTTCCTGTCTATAATGACAGCGGCGAGATTGTCTCGTGGCAGTACGTGAATTCGGATGCGGATATTGTCATACGAAGGGAAATGCAGTATAGTGATACCGTGTCGCTTGTAAATACGGAAAAAGTATTCACAGGAAAGCAGAAGACACGATATATGATCCGCATAGGTGATCGGCCCTTTGCGCTGCCGGGATCATCTTTTGATTCATTTGAACAGTATACGATGCTTTCAGAATTGACACAGCTTCGGCTGATGGAAAATTTTTATCTTCCGCTGTATGTGCAGAAATTTACAGCAAAAGAATATGAAAATCTGGAAATGATATACACAAAAGAAGAGGCTGTGGAAATCCTTGAGTCAAATTTGCGGTATTTTATGAAAAATTTAGAGGAAAAAGGGGTTCAAATATTTGAAAATGATGTTAAAATAGAATGGACTGAGAAGTCTGCCATTGCGACAGGGACTGTGACGGTCGGTGAATATGCCGTTGTCCGTGTGGCGGCAGAACAGACAGAGGAGGAATTACAGGAAAATGAGTATGGTTGAAATGACGCTCTCTGTTCCTGCAGGGCATGAACAGAATATCTTCGGCCAGTTTGATCAATATGTGAAAAAAGTGGAGCGGGCACTTCAGGTCACGGTGCTGAGCCGTGACGGTGCGGTGAAGATTCTCGGAAGTCCGACGAATGCAGTACGGGCGAAAAAGATTTTTGAAAGTCTTTGTGAACTGTCGGTACGCGGTTCGGCTATTACGGAACAGAATGTTGACTATGCGATCGCACTTTCTCATGAGGAGAAGGAGTCAGCCATCGTAGACATAGACAGCGACTGTATCTGTCATACGATCAATGGCAAGCCGATCAAGCCGAAGACACTGGGACAGAAAGCGTATGTGGATGCGATCCGCAAAAAGATGATCGTGTTCGGTACGGGACCTGCCGGTACAGGCAAGACCTATCTGGCCATGGCAATGGCCATCACTGCATTCAAGAATGATGAAGTGAGCAGAATTATTCTGACACGTCCTGCCATTGAAGCGGGAGAGAAGCTCGGTTTTCTTCCGGGTGATCTGCAGAGCAAGGTCGATCCGTATCTGAGACCGCTGTATGATGCACTATACCAGATCATGGGACCGGACAGTTTCCTGAAAAATATGGAGAAGGGACTGATCGAGGTGGCTCCGCTTGCCTACATGCGCGGACGTACTCTGGACAATGCATTTATTATTCTGGATGAGGCGCAGAACACATCACCGGCACAGATGAAGATGTTTCTGACACGTATCGGTTTCGGTTCCAAGGTAGTTATTACCGGTGACCAGACGCAGAAGGATCTGCCGACAGGTGCACCGTCGGGACTGGATACAGCCATGAAGGTACTTGGCAAAGTGGATGATATCAGTTTCTGTACCATGACGAGTCAGGATGTGGTTCGTCATCCGCTGGTACAGAAGATCGTAAATGCGTATGAGGAATATGAGCGGCGTGAGACGCGCAAAGACGGAAAAAGTGCGTCGGTCAGAAAGGCTAGGACAAAATGACACTTGATTTTGAAAATGAGAGTACACTGGAGTTGGGGATCGACCTGTATGAGACGGCACTTGATGTGATTTCCTATACACTGGATTATATGGACTGCCCGTATGAGGCACAGGTGAATCTGCTGGTGACCGGAAATGAGGAGATTCATGAAATGAATCTGGAGCATCGCGGAATCGACCGTCCAACAGATGTGCTGTCCTTTCCCATGGCTGATTTCGGGATACCGGGAGACTTTACCTTTCTGGAAGAGGATGGAGAGGATTGCTTTGAACCTGACAGCGGTGAGCTGATGCTCGGTGATATTGTGATCTCTGCAGATAAGGTTGTGGAGCAGGCAGAGGAATACGGACATGGTGTGAAACGGGAGTATGCATTTCTGATCACACACAGTATGCTTCACCTGATGGGATATGACCATATGACCGAGGAGGATGCGCGGGAAATGGAAAGGCTTCAGGAGGATATTCTGAACGGGCTTCGTATCACAAGGTGATCAGATAAGGAGGAAGAATTATGAAGATTAAGAATAGGAAGAAACTGATTGCAGGCGCAGCTGCTCTGGCTGTTTTGGCAGGCAGTATGACATGTGCAGTGAGTGTATCGGCAGAAGAGGAGAATGGAATGGTGCGAAGCTTCCTGACCGGTAAGCTTGTACCGGAATCTGTCGGACGGACCAAGGCTATCTCTGTTATGTTCAACAATATCCAGGCGGCTCTTCCACAGTCCGGTATCAGCAATGCCGAGGTCGTGTATGAGGCACCGGTGGAAGGCGGTATCACCCGTCTGATGGGTATTATCGAGGATTATCAGGATATTGAGCGTATCGGTTCTGTGCGCAGCTGCAGAGACTATTATATTTATTTTGCCCGTGAATTTAATACATATTATGTACATTTCGGACAGGCAGTATATGCACTGGATCTCCTGAATCTGGATTCCACACTGAATATCAGCGGACTGGACTCCGAGGGCGAGATCGCATATTACCGTTCCAGTGATTTCGAGGCACCGCACAATGTATTTACAAATTACAGCATGCTCCAGGATGCAATCGAATACCTTGGATATCCGACCGAATATTCAGATGAGTATATCGAAGAAAACGGACATTA
This sequence comes from Candidatus Choladousia sp., assembly GCA_045119335.1. Taxonomy (GTDB): domain Bacteria; phylum Bacillota; class Clostridia; order Lachnospirales; family Lachnospiraceae; genus Choladousia. The sequence goes on from JBGVDJ010000034.1 coordinate 9,647, forward strand.
CAATTTTGCTGCAGATGGTGAGGTCATTACACTTGACAATGGAGCTGATGCAGGGGTAGTGGCTCCGGGATATTCCTACAACAAGGCATATTTTGTATATGATGCGGAGACAGGAATGTATACACGCTATCAGTACGGTGACACACAGACTGATTATCTGACCGGCAAGGCACTGACCTATGACAACATTATTTTCCAGTACTGCCAGTGGGAGAACTATGATGAAAACGGATATCTTAATATCAATACACTCTCCGGCGGTTCCGGAAAGTTCATCACAAAAGGAAAAGCAATTGATGTCACATGGAAAAAGGATTCCGTTAACTATGATGACAAGTATGCCAATGAAAACTTCGGTGTGACTCATTATTATGATGCAGACGGCAATGAGATCACATTGAATCAGGGACGTACATGGGTATGTATCATACAGGACAGCTACAGTGATGATGTTCGTATCTGTGCGGATCTGGCATCCTACGCAGGCTGATTTCCGGATGAGATCAGAAATACAATTATGACAGATAAAGAGGTCCGAAGTGAAAGAAAATAAGAAAAGTGGAAACAGCTTTTTAGTACAGGGGTCCATTCTTGCCGCAGCCTCCATCATAGCCAAGGTCATCGGACTCGTCTACCGGATTCCCCTGACCAACATTCTTGGCAATGAAGGAAACAGCTATTATTCGACGGCAAATGAAATTTATGCAATCCTTCTGATGATTTCCTGCTTTAATATGCCGCTGGCGGTTTCAAAGCTCGTATCAGAACGGATCCACAAGGGAGAATACCGCAATGCGCATAAGGTTTTTCTGTGCGCAGTGCGGTTTGCACTGGTTTCAGGCGGTTCCCTTGCACTGCTCACATACGCGTTTGCCGGGGTGATCACAAAGTATCTGCTGTCAAATGAACTGGCAGTCTATGGTCTGCGCGTTCTGGCACCGGCTATTTTCATCTCGGCGATCATCGGAACATTCCGCGGTTATTTCCAGGGATATTCCACGATGGTTCCGACCGCTATCTCTCAGGTCATAGAGCAGATCGTGAATGCAGTCGTTACGCTGATCGGCGCAGATATCATGTACAGTTACGGTATGACTCTGGCAGCGAAGGAAAACAATGCCTCGTTCGGTCCGGCATGGGGAGCGGCAGGCGGTACATTCGGTACGGTGGCCAGCATCACCATCGCTCTGTTTTTCATGATGTTCGTCTATACGGCACAGAAGAAAGTGCTGCGCCGGAATATGCGCCGCGATCAGAGTTCAAGACCGGAATCGGAGTATAAGATATACCGTCAGCTGGTGTTTACTATTCTGCCGGTCATTCTGAGCACCGTTATTTACAATATCAGTAATGTGGTGGATCAGGGAATTTTCTTCCGGGTACTTGAGAGCCAGGGATATACTGATGCACAGTACAATACGATCTGGGGCATCTACTCCGGTCAGTTCCGTGTACTGATGAATGTACCACTGGCCATTGCGTCGTGTCTGGCACCGTCCATAGTCCCGAGTCTTACAGCTGCTATGGCAAGACGCGATCGTGTAGAGGCAAGACAGAAGGTCAAGATGTCCATACGATTTACGATGCTGCTGACGATTCCGTGTGCAGCCGGTATGGCGGCTCTTGCAAAGCCGATCATTACAATGCTGTTCAGTCAGGAGACAGGAGTACCTCTGTCTGCGGGTATTATGCAGGTCGGTGCACTGATGATCATATTCTATGCACTGTCTACGCTGACTACCGGTATCCTTCAGGGACTGGGGCAGATGAAGACACCGCTGATCAACTGCAGTATTTCGCTGGTACTGCATTTTATTCTGCTCTATGTGCTGCTGACTGTAGGCAATCTGAATATTTATGCTGTAGTCTATGCCAACATCTTTTTTGCACTTGTGATCTGTATCCTGAATGCAATCGCGATCAAACGTTATCTCGGTTACCGTCAGGAGTGGTATAAGACATTTATTGTACCATCGATTGTTTCGATTATTATGGGTGCTGCAACATATCTTGTTTACTCTGCATTCCATGTGTTTGCAGGAAATACATTCTCTACCGTGATTGGTATCCTGGCCGGTGTGGCTGTATACGGTGTAGGACTTGTTGCATTTAAGGGAATTACAATTAATGAACTTTCCAGTTTCCCGAAAGGGCATCTGATCATTAAACTGATGCGCAGACTGGGTCTGCTGCGTTAAAAACAGGATTCCGGGGTATTTTCACAGCAGGTAAAATATCCCGGATTTGTGGCTGTTCAGGGACAGCTGATGATGAGGCAGGCGGAATACGGACAGGTCCGTTTCTGCACTGTATTCATCGAGAACAAGTGAGGAGTTATGTTATGAATTACAGAGAGATGCTGAAAGAGAAAAAACGCATTGTTGTCAAGATCGGAAGCTCTTCGATCACACACGAGGAGACAGGTGCGGTAGATCTGACAAAGCTTGAGATTCTGGTACGTGAACTTTGCGATCTGAAGAACATGGGAAAAGACGTTATTCTGGTATCTTCCGGTGCCATTGCAGTCGGACGGCAGGCGATCGGATTTCATCATCGTCCCCGTACGGTGGCGGAAAAGCAGGCATGTGCGGCGATTGGTCAGGCTCAGCTGATGATGATCTATCAGAAACTGTTCAGCGAATACAGCCACCGTGCCGCTCAGGTACTGATGACCAAAAATACCATGATAGACAATTTAAGCCGTACCAATGCACGCAATACATTTGATGAGCTGCTGGCGCTGGGCGCGATTCCGATCGTCAATGAGAACGATACGGTATCTACATACGAGATTCAGTTCGGTGACAATGATACGCTTTCTGCAATTGTTGCAGCTCTGGTGCATGCGGATCTGCTTTTGCTGATGTCGGACATTGACGGCCTGTATACGGATGATCCAAAGAAGAATCCGGAAGCGGAATTTATTGATTACGTTGCCGAAGTGGATGAACATCTGATGGGAATGGGGAAAGGCAGCAGCAGTGATGTCGGAACAGGCGGTATGGCTACCAAGCTTTCCGCAGCAAAGATTGCAACGGCATCCGGCGCTGATATGATCATAGCAAATGGAACTGACTTCCATGCAATCCACCGGATTATAGGCGGAGCCAATATCGGTACTCTGTTTCAGGGAAAACATAATGAAGAGTTTTATCTGATCGATGTTCTTGAGAAAGAAGTCGGCTGATCATGCGGACTGACGGGAGGTATGAGATGAGCGAATTAAATTTGAACAGAATTAATGAACTGGCCAGAAAATCAAAGGCGGAGGGACTTACAGAAGCGGAGAAGCAGGAACAGGCTGAGCTCCGCAGACTTTATATTGAAGCAGTGCGCAGGAATCTGAGAGGACAGCTGAATAACATCGATATCATCAATAAAGATGGCACGATCGAGAATCTGGGGGAAAAGTATGGAAAAAAAGGAAATTAGAAAGCATGTATTTGCGCAGAGAAAAGCACTGAGTGAGGAACAGCTGCAGGAGAAAAGCCGTCTTATCTGTGAACAGATCATGCAGATGGATGCATTTCGCAGTGCGAAGACAGTCTATGTTTATATGGACTGCAAAGGAGAAGTGTCAACCAGACTGCTGATCGAGGAAGCATGGAAGCAGGGTAAGACTGTTGCGGCTCCGCGTGTTCACGGTGAGGATATGACTTATTATGAGATTTCTTCCTATGAAGATGTTGCACCGGGTTATTACGATATTCCGGAGCCTGTAACCGGAAAGAAAGTGGAGGATGAGCAGGCTCTTCTCATTGTGCCGGGAGTCGGATTCGATACAAACCGTCATCGCTGCGGTTACGGTAAGGGATTTTATGACCGTTACCTGAGTGTGCATACACAGCATACGACTGCTGCAGTTGCATTTGAATTTCAGATGATGGATGAGGTTCCGGCGGCAGAACATGATATCTGCCCGCAGTATCTGATCACGGAGGAGCGCTTTTTTGCGGATGCCGATGTACTGCTGGATACGATCGGGCGCAGAGCCAGAGAGACAGAACCGGTGATGCGTGCACTGTCAACAGCTGCCAAGAATGAGGCACTGCTGAAGACAGCGGATTATCTGGAGCAGTACCGTGCGGAAATTCTCACGGCGAATGCGAAGGATATTGCAAATGCCAGAGTAAACAGAATGCCGGAAGGCCTGGTGGATCGTCTGATGCTGACGGATACCCGTATTGAAGGCATGGCAGAAGGACTGCGGCAGATTGCAGGGCTGGATGATCCGATCGGGGAGATTTCCGGGATGAAGAAGCGTCCGAACGGGCTGATGATCGGCCGGAAACGTGTGCCGCTCGGTGTGATCGGTATTATCTATGAGTCACGTCCGAATGTCACTGCAGATGCATTTGGTCTGTGTTTCAAGACCGGAAATGTTGTAATCCTGAAAGGCGGAAGTGATGCGATCCATTCCAATACGGCAATTGTATCGGTGATTCGGCGTGCACTTTCTGACTGCGGCGTGCCGGAGACGGCCATCCAGCTGATTGGAGTGACCGACCGCGCAGCAACGGCAAAATTCATGAGACTGAAACAGTATGTGGATGTTCTGATCCCGCGCGGGGGAGCCGGTCTGATCCGTGCTGTTGTCGAGAACAGCACGATTCCGGTGATTGAAACAGGTACGGGCAACTGTCACGTATACGTGGATGAGAGTGCTGATCTGGAGATGGCGATCAATATTATCAATAATGCAAAGACACAGCGAATCGGTGTATGCAATGCGTGTGAGTCCATTGTCGTACATGAGGCAGTGGAGCAGAAGCTCCTTGGTGCACTCAAGAAAAAGCTGGATGAGCACAATGTGGAGCTGCGCTGCGACGAACAGGCGCTTTCCTGCATTGAGGGCGGTGTACCGGCAACGGAAGAAGACTGGGGAAAGGAATATCTCGATTATATTCTTTCAATCAAGACCGTGTCCTCCATTGACGAGGCAATTGCACATATCAACCGTTACAATACGGGTCATTCAGAAGCTATCATTACGCAGAATTATGCGAATGCCATGCGATTTCTGGATGAGATTGATGCGGCTGCTGTCTATGTCAATGCGTCCACACGTTTTACAGATGGATTTGAATTCGGGTTCGGAGCGGAGATCGGTATCAGTACACAGAAGCTGCATGCCCGCGGTCCGATGGGACTGGAAGCACTGACCACAACGAAATTCATTATTTTCGGAGACGGACAGATACGGTAATGGTTCGCAGGAGGACTGGCTGTACGGATCTGACTGTATTTACGATATTCTGTTTAGGAGAACTGGAATGTACAACGAAATAGATTTTACAACAATTGACCTGACTCTTCCTGCACCGCAGGAGGAGCCGCAGCGTCAGTATTATTATATTGCAAAGGCGAAAGAAATGATTGCTCAGCGGATGGCACAGGCAGGCCGTCCGCTGACTGCTTGCATTAAGACATTCGGCTGTCAGATGAATGCGCGTGATTCCGAGAAGCTGCGCGGTATTCTGGAACTGGCCGGATATGAACTGACAGAGAAGGAAGAGGCTGACTTTGTACTTTACAATACCTGCACGGTCCGCGAAAATGCCAATCAGAAGGTATACGGCCATCTCGGCTATCTGTCCAGTCTGAAAAAGAAGAATCCGCAGATGGTGATCGCACTGTGCGGCTGCATGATGCAGGAGCCGAAGGTCGTTGAGAAGATCGGTGGCAGCTATCGGTTTGTGGATCTTGTATTCGGAACCCACAATATTTACAAATTTGCCGAGCTTCTTGTAACTGCACTGGAATCTCGGCGAATGGTTATTGACATCTGGAAGGATACAGACCGGATCGTGGAGGATCTTCCGACGGAGCGTACGTATTCGTTCAAGTCCGGTGTGAACATTATGTTCGGCTGCAACAATTTCTGCAGTTACTGCATCGTTCCGTATGTGCGCGGACGGGAGCGCAGCAGAAAGCCGGAGGACATTGTCCGAGAGATCGAACAGCTTGTGACAGATGGTGTCGTGGAAGTCATGCTGCTTGGCCAGAATGTAAACTCCTACGGAAAGAACCTGGAGAATCCGGTCTCTTTTGCAGAGCTGCTCAAAATGGTGGAGCAGATCGAAGGACTGGAGCGCATCCGCTTTATGACTTCACATCCGAAGGATCTTTCCGATGAACTGATTCAGGTCATGAAGGAATCAAAGAAGATCTGTCCGCACCTGCATCTGCCGCTGCAGTCAGGCAGCAGCCGGATCCTGAAGATCATGAACCGTAAGTATACGAAAGAACAGTATCTGGCACTGGCGCAGAAGCTGCGCGAAGAGATTCCGGATATTTCTCTGACGACGGATATTATAGTCGGATTTCCGGGAGAGACGGAGGAAGATTTTCAGGAGACACTTGATGTGGTCCGCAGGGTGCGCTATGACAGTGCATTCACATTTATCTATTCCAAACGTACCGGTACACCTGCTGCTGCTATGGAGAATCAGGTCCCGGAGGATGTTGTGAAGGACCGGTTCAACCGTCTGCTCGCTCTTGTGCAGGAGATTTCTCAGGAAATGTCGCTGAGGGTGCAGGGGCAGACTCTTCCGGTGCTCGTGGAGTCCATCAATGAGCAGGATGAGACGCTTGTGACCGGAAGACTTGGCAACAATCTGCTGGTGCATTTCCCGGGAACGGAAGCTATGATCGGAAAGATCGTCCATGTATATCTGAAGGAATGCAAGGGCTTTTACTATATTGGAGAAGTGGCCGAACAGGGCCGATAAGGAGATTAAATGGCACAGTTAACACCAATGATGCAGCAGTATATGGAGACCAAGAAGCAGTACAGGGATTGTATCCTGTTTTACCGCCTCGGTGATTTTTATGAAATGTTCTTTGAGGATGCACTGATCGCATCGAAGGAACTGGAGATCACACTGACCGGCAAGGACTGCGGACAGGAGGAGCGCGCGCCCATGTGCGGTGTGCCGCATCATGCGGTCGATGCGTATCTGAACAAGCTTGTTTCCAAAGGCTATAAGGTAGCTATCTGTGAGCAGGTGGAGGATCCGAAGCTGGCAAAGGGAATCGTGAAGCGTGAAGTCATCCGGATCGTTACACCAGGTACGAATCTGAATACACAGGCATTGGATGAGACACGGAACAACTATCTGATGTGTATTGTCTATATGGCAGATCGTTACGGCATTTCCGTAGCGGACATTACAACGGGAGAATATCTTGTGACAGAGCTTGACAGTGAGCGCAGGCTGCTTGATGAGATCAATAAGTTTTCACCATCCGAAATCATCTGCAATGATTCCTTTTATATGAGCGGAATTGATATTGAGGATATGAAGGACCGGCTCGGCATCACTGTTTTTTCACTGGATTCCTGGTATTTTGATGACAGCATGTGCAGCCGCGTGCTGATGGAGCATTTTCATGTATCTGCACTGGAGGGACTTGGAATTTCCGATTACAGCTGTGGTGTCATTGCAGCCGGTGCACTTCTGAAATATCTGATGGAGACTCAGAAGACGGCCATTTCCAATCTGACCGGTCTTACTCCGTATTCCATCGGCAAATCCATGATCCTGGACAGCTCTACCAGGCGCAATCTTGAGCTGTGCGAGACACTGAGGGAAAAGAACAAGAAGGGTTCCCTCCTCTGGGTACTGGACAGGACGAAGACAGCCATGGGTGCCAGACTGCTGCGCAAATATGTGGAGCAGCCTCTGATCGAAAAGGAAGAGATACTGCGCCGTCTTGATGCGGTGGAGGAGCTGAAGAACAATGCGATCACACGGGAAGAGCTGCGGGAGTACCTCAATCCGGTCTACGACCTGGAGCGGCTGATCAGCCGTATCAGTTATCAGACTGCGAATCCGCGCGATATGATCGCTTTCAGGCAGTCTCTTTCCATGCTTCCGCATATCAAATACATCATGAAAAGTCTGGAGTCTCCGCTGCTTTGTGAGTTGGAGGAACAGATGGATGAGCTTTCGGATCTCTGCAGCCTGATCGAGGATTCTATCGTGGAGGAACCGCCGATCGGGATTCGCGACGGCGGAATCATCAAAGAGGGATACAATGAGGAAGTCGATCGTCTGCGCAGTGCCAAAAGTGAAGGAAAGACGTGGCTGGCACAGCTGGAGACCAGTGAGCGCGAGAAGACCGGCATCAAGAATTTGAAGATCAAATATAACAAGGTATTCGGCTATTATCTCGAGGTAACAAACTCCTATAAGGAGATGGTGCCGGATTATTATACAAGAAAACAGACACTGGCCAATGCAGAGCGTTACATCACACCGGAACTCAAGGAGCTGGAGGATATGATCCTCGGAGCGGAGGACAAACTGTTTTCTCTGGAATACGGTCTGTATGTTGACATCCGCAATCAGGTGGCGGAACAGATCGTTCGAATCCAGCAAACGGCGCATGCAGTTGCAGGAATTGATGTGTTCACGTCACTTGCATTCGTTGCAGAACACAATAATTATGTGAAACCGTCCATGAATGAAAAGGGGATCATTGACATCAGGAACGGACGTCACCCGGTTGTCGAGAGGATGATTCCCAATGATATGTTCATTGCGAATGATACGTATCTGGATAATACGAAGAGCCGGATTTCGATCATCACCGGACCGAACATGGCCGGAAAATCCACGTATATGCGTCAGACAGCACTGATTGTGCTGATGGCGCAGATCGGAAGCTTTGTGCCTGCTGAAAGTGCCAGAATCGGTATCGTGGATCGTATTTTTACACGTGTTGGAGCTTCCGATGACCTTGCAAGCGGACAGAGTACTTTCATGGTGGAGATGACGGAGGTCGCGAACATTCTTCGCAATGCAACGCGCAACAGTCTGCTGATCCTTGACGAGATCGGCCGCGGAACCAGTACCTTTGATGGCCTGAGTATTGCATGGGCCGTTGTGGAGCATATCAGCAACACAAAGCTGCTCGGTGCAAAAACACTGTTCGCGACCCATTATCATGAACTGACGGAACTGGAAGGCAAACTGACCGGTGTAAATAATTACTGTATTGCGGTCAAGGAAAAAGGCGATGATATTGTATTTCTGCGAAAGATCATCAAGGGCGGTGCCGATAAGAGCTATGGTATTCAGGTGGCGAAGCTTGCCGGTGTGCCCGACAGTGTCATTGAGCGTGCAAAGGAGCTGGCGGAGGAACTGACGAATGCAGATATTACTGTGCGCGTACAGGAAGCAGCTTCGGATATGCAGAGAACAAAGAAGCCGAAGCAGAAGAAATATGATCCGGTGGATCTGGATCAGATGTCGCTGTTCGATACAGTCAGTGATTCAGATGTTTTAAAAGAGCTGCAGGAGATTGATGTTTCCAACCTGACACCGATCGATGCACTGAATACGATCTACCGTCTGCAGAATAAGCTGAAGAACCGCTGGCAGAGCTGAAAAGTAGAAGGTCAGGACTGCGGAACCGGAGCATAAGGCGAAATGGGAAAGAACGGAAATCCGCAGGTATCACAGGAAAACAATGTATCAGTTCAACATCACAGAAAACGGGAGGAACGTATGAATCAGATCAGTCTTCTGAGTCAGGATACGATTGACAAGATCGCTGCCGGTGAGGTGGTGGAGCGTCCGGCTTCTATTGTAAAGGAGCTGGTTGAGAATGCGGTTGATGCCGGTGCCAATGCCGTTACAGTCGAGATAAAGGACGGAGGTATCTCCCTGATCCGTATTACAGATAACGGAAGCGGTATTCCGAAGGATCAGGTGCAGGTGGCATTTCTGCGCCATGCAACGAGCAAGATCCGCACCGTTGATGATCTGCTGACTTCCGGCACACTGGGATTCCGCGGTGAAGCACTTTCCAGTATTGCAGCAGTCTGCCAGGTGGAGATGATCACAAAGACGGCAGGCAGCCTGACCGGAGTGCGGTATGTGATCGAAGGCGGAGTGGAGAAATCGCTGGAAGAGATCGGCGCTCCGGAGGGAACAACGTTTCTGGTGCGCAATCTGTTCTATCATACACCTGCCAGAAAGAAATTTCTGAAGAGTGCAGCCACGGAAGCAGGATACGTCAGTGATCTGATGGAGCGCATGGCACTTTCGCACCCTGAAATTTCATTCAAGTTTATCAATAACCGTGATACGAAGCTGCATACGTCCGGAAATTCCAGTCTGAAGGATGTGGTCTACGGCATTTACGGAAGAGAAATTGCAGCCAATGTCGTCAGGATCGACACAGGAACGGACCGGCTGAAGGTCAGCGGTTTTATCGGAAAGCCTGTAATCTCACGCGGCAACCGTAATTATGAAAATTATTTTGTGAACGGCAGATACGTAAAGAGTGCGATCATTGCACGTGCCATTGAGGATGCATACAAACCGTTCATGATGAGTCACAGGTATCCGTTCACCGTGCTGAAGCTGGATATTGATGCGCAGCAGGTGGATGTCAATGTCCATCCGACAAAAATGGAGGTGCGTTTCGCCAGTCAGAGTGAAGTGTATGATATGGTTTATCAGGCGGTGAAAGAAGGACTGCTGGCCAGGGAGCTGATACCGGAATTTACGATCGATACAAAGAATGCGAAAGATACGAAGAATCTGAAAAAAGAGATAGAGAAAGAAACTAAAAATGAATCAGACAGTATCCGGAAGGAAAATGGATCGCTTCAGGAAGAGCAAAAACCTGTATCTGTGCAGGAAACTTTTCAGAAAAAGGAGCGCATCAGTTATCCGGAACCGTTTGAGAAAATACGAAGTCAGCTTCTGGCGGAAGCGAAAAGCCCGTATGAAGTGAAATATCCGGAAAGAAACCGTCGTACCGGTGTCATGCGTCCGGTGACAGGCAATATCGGATATTCCGGTTCCGCTGAACAGAGAAAAACACAGGAACCTGATCATGCTGCAGAAACGGTACAGATGCGGTACGGTACGGTACGGACAGAACAGACAGCGGGTGCAAAGGCGAGTGATGCAGAAGACCGGACTGTAATTCGTGTGAATTCGGATACTGTACAGGATAGAACTGCGGTCAGTGCGACCGAGGGTACTGCATCCGGGGAGAGCAAAACAGTTGTTCTTTCTGACATGGGATTATCCGGGGAGACAGACAGCCTGAGTGCAGATACCGCAGAGAAAACGACAGGCAGGGAAACGGTCAGTGTTCCGGATCAGGAGAAGAACGGTAAGCCGGTACAGATGGAACTGTTTGATGACCGCCTGCTGTCCGGTCAGAATATTGGCAGGCATAAACTGATCGGTCAGGTATTCGACACGTACTGGCTGGTGGAATTTCAGGATAAGCTGTATATTATTGATCAGCACGCTGCTCATGAGAAGGTGCTGTATGAACGTTTTATGAAAAGTTATGAGAAGAAAGAACAGACTTCTCAGATGATCACGCCGCCGCTGATCGTTACGCTGACGATGCAGGAGGAGGAGAAACTCAGACAGAACATGGATCATTTCCGTGCAGTGGGATTTGAGATCGAGCATTTCGGAGGGAAAGAATATTCGATCCGTGCAGTTCCGGGAAATTTATACGGAATTGCCGACCGGACTCTGTTCCTGGAACTGCTCGACGGCCTTACGGACGTTTCAGAACGTGCTTCAGCGGAAGCAATCTGCGAGAAAATCGCTTCCATGTCCTGTAAGGCGGCTGTCAAAGGAAATCAGAAGCTGTCTGCGGCAGAGGCTGACGCGCTGATCGCAGAGCTTCTGGAGCTGGAGAATCCATATAACTGTCCGCACGGAAGACCTACGATCATCTCCATGACCAAGTATGAGATGGAGAAGAAATTCAAGCGGATCGTGTAAAGAACAGCAGAAGAAATACGGTTTCACAGAGCTGTGAGCCGGACCGGAGTGAGCCGGCACAGATCTGAAGACAAAAATCAGTTAAAAAGAACAGGAAACATTATGAAAATAAAAACAGGCGATTTCACCGTGAAAACCGGAAACAGGGCTTTCGCGGTGAAATCTGCTGATGATACAGAGAGGTGCATGGAATGGAACAGGAAAAACTGCCGCTGGTCATTCTGACAGGGCCGACCGCAGTCGGCAAGACAAAGCTTTCGGTAGAACTGGCAAAACGCATTGACGGGGAGATCATTTCGGCAGATTCCATGCAGGTCTACCGGGGAATGGATATCGGTTCAGCAAAAGTGACACAGGAGGAAATGCAGGGGATCCCGCATCATCTGATTGATGAGTTCGATCCGGATGAAGAGTTTCATGTTGTGAAATTCCAGGAATATGCCCGAAGATATATCCATGAGATCTGTGAACGGGGGAAGATTCCGATTCTGATCGGCGGAACCGGATTTTACATTCAGGCAGTTCTGTATGATATCGATTTTACGGAAAACGGTTCCGACACTTCTTATCGTGAGATGCTGCAGCAAAAAGCGGAGAACGAGGGAGCCGGGGTGCTTCACGGGATGCTGCGTGCAGTGGATCCGGCATCTGCGGATGCAATTCATGCAAATAATGTCAAGCGTGTGATCCGTGCACTGGAATTCTATCATGAAACGGGACAGAGGATTTCCGAACACAACGAAACAGAACGACAGAAAGACTCACCGTACCGGTATGCCTATTTTGTGCTGAATGATCAGCGCGAACGGATTTATCAGAACATTGATCTGCGCGTGGATAAGATGATGGAACAGGGGCTTCCTGATGAGGTGCGCAGGCTTCAGGCGCAAGGCTGTACGCGGAATATGGTATCCATGCAGGGACTTGGCTACAAGGAGATCCTGGATTACCTTGCAGGTGTGATGAGTCTTGAGGAGGCAGTACGTATCCTGAAACGTGATACGCGTCATTTTGCAAAGCGCCAGCTGACGTGGTTCAGACGGGAACGGGACGTCATCTGGGTGGACAAGGACCGGTTTGAGTATGACAATGAACAGATTCTTCTGTTCCTGATTCAGACATTGCGGGAACGCGGAGTCTTAGGATGATAAAAGCTAAGGATGAAAAGAGGAGAAATTATGAAACAGTTATTGGAATCACTGGGCATCAGTGCGCCGGTGCAGAAGTTTTCAGAGGAGATTCTGACAGGTCTTTCTGAGCGTTTTCAGAAAATTGATGAGATGGCGGAATATAATCAGCTCAAGGTAATAAAGGCAATGCAGGAGGCGCGTGTCAGTGCGGAATGCTTCCAGTCTTCCAGCGGATACGGTTACAATGATCTCGGACGCGACACACTGGAGCAGGTATATGCACTGGCATTTCATACAGAGGCAGCTCTGGTCCGTCCCCAGATCACATGCGGCACACATGCGCTGGCTGTCGCTCTGTCTGCCAATCTGCGGCCGGGTGACGAAATGCTTTCCGTGTCCGGCAAGCCGTATGATACGCTGGAGGAAGTAATCGGGATCCGTCCGTCCTGCGGTTCTCTGGCTGAGTTCGGCATCACATATTCACAGGTGGATTTGCTTCCGGACGGAAACTTTGACTATGAAGGAATCCGGGCAGCGATCAGACCGAATACAAAGCTCGTCGAAATCCAGCGTTCCAAAGGTTATCAGACGAGACCGACTCTGTCCGTAGATCAGATTGGTGAGGCCATTGCGTTTGTCAAGAGCATTAATCCGGAGATCATCTGTATGGTAGATAACTGCTATGGAGAATTTGTTGAAGAGAAGGAGCCTAGTGATGTGGGTGCGGATATGATCGTCGGTTCTCTGATCAAAAATCCGGGCGGTGGTCTGGCACCGATCGGCGGATATATCGCCGGAACGAATGCGTGTGTGGAACGCTGTGCATATCGTCTTACCTCACCGGGACTTGGAAAAGAAGTGGGAGCATCGCTTGGTGTAATGCAGTCCTTTTATCAGGGATTTTTCCTTGCTCCGACTGTAACAGCAGCTGCACTGAAGGGGGCGATCTTTGCAGCAAATGTTTATGAAAAACTGGGATTTAAGGTGGTTCCGAACGGAACGGAGGACCGACACGATATTATTCAGGCCGTGGAATTCGGATTCCCGGAGGGTGTGATCTCCTTCTGTGAGGGTATTCAGTCAGCTGCGCCGGTAGACAGCTATGTGACACCGGAGCCGTGGGCAATGCCCGGATATGACAGTGATGTTATTATGGCAGCAGGTGCGTTTGTGCAGGGTTCTTCCATTGAACTGAGTGCGGATGGTCCGATCAAACCGCCGTATGCTGTTTATTTTCAGGGGGGACTGACCTGGCCGCATGCAAAGCTGGGGATCATGAAGTCACTGCAGCGTTTGTATGAGCGCGGATATGTGAAGTTGCCGTAGCATGTGAAACCAGAAAATAATTGACGCAGCCGCAGAAGCAGGAGTGATGATAAATGGAAGAAAAGAGAAAGGTAGTCGTAGTCGGTGCCGGTGCAGCCGGCCTGATGGCGGCAGTTACCGCAGCACGTGCCGGAGCGCAGGTAACTGTGCTGGAGGCGATGGAGCGCCCGGGGAAAAAGCTTCTGCTGACCGGAAACGGCCGCTGCAATCTTACGAATATGGATGAAGGATTAGCGGATGCCTATTATGGAAGCGGAGCTTTCCTTGCATCGGATATCATCCGCAGATTTGATGCAGCGGATGTGAGAAGGTTTTTTGCGCAGCTCGGTCTGCTGACACAGGAAAGGAACGGATATGTGTATCCGTATTCCGGACAGTCTGTTTCTGTTCTTGAGGTGCTGCTGACAGAGATGAGGCGTCTTAAGGTAAAACTGAAACTGACAGAAAAGACAGAGGAGATCATCTGTGTGCAGGATGCTTTGAGTACAGCGGAAAATACTGCAAAGATGCAGAAGAGCCCTGCAGCGGAAAACAAGGCAGAAATTCAGAATGGGATCACAGCAGATATGCGCGGCTGTGCACGGCAGGAAAAATGGCTGGTGCGCACCGCTACGTGGCAGTATCCTGCGGATGCTGTTATTCTTGCGTGCGGTTCCTGCGCAATGCCTGTGACCGGATCGGACGGCAGTGGCTATCAGCTGGCGAAGAGGCTGGGGCATCATGTGATATCTGCTGCTCCTGCGCTGGTGCCGCTTACATGTGCGGAGCCGTTTCTGCCGGTGCTGGCAGGTGTGCGCTGTAAGGCGGAGGTCTCACTGTGGAACCGGGATACCCTGGTCAGATCTGAGGCCGGGGAGCTTCAGTGGACGAAATACGGAGTTTCCGGTATCGTTGTATTTCAGTTATCGCGATTCGTTTCCTGTGCATCCTCGGGAGAAAGCCTGCATCTGGAGATTGATCTGCTGCCGGATTTTGAAAGAAAAACACTTGTGGAACTGCTGCGGAGCCGGGCGAATCAGCTGGAAAATGAAAAGATCAGTACACTTCTCAATGGCATTCTGAATGACAGACTGATACCGGTCATTCTGGAACTTGTGGGAAATATGGATAATGGCGGTGGCACCGGAGCAGAAATCACAGAAGAAGCGGCAGGTGGAGCAGGAGTCGGTCGCCTGTCTGAAAAAAACAGAAAAAAGAACGAAAAGAAGAACAGCAGGAAAAAATTGGTGCAGGGCGGCACGTTCGGCAGACGGACCTGTTCGGAGCTGACGGAATATCAGCTGGATCAGCTGGTACAGGCAATGAAGTGTCTGAAGCTCACGGTTACCGGAACGAAATCCTATGATGTTGCACAGATCTGTGCAGGCGGAGTGGATGCACGGGAGATATGTCCTAAGACACTGGAGTCAGGGCGGCACGGTGATCTGTATTTCGCCGGAGAGATGCTGGATGTAGACGGTCCGTGCGGCGGTTATAATCTGCAGTGGGCATGGTCCAGCGGTCATGTGGCCGGAAATGCGGCAGCCCGGGGAAAAGAGAATCTTTCAGATACTGAATAATATGTTTGACCAGAAAGTATTTTGAAACCAGATACATGGAGGTACCATGATTATCCGAATTAATGAACTGAAACTGAAGCCGGATCATACCAGACGTGATCTGGAGCTTGAGATCATAAAGACACTTCGCCTCAGAGGAGCAGTTCTTGCAGAACTGAATCCGATGACCGGGAAGTGCGTGCAGAGTCAAAAAGGCCCGAAAGAAAATAAAAGAAATACGGTATATTATGAAATCATGCGTCAGTCTATTGATGCGCGGAAAAAGCCGGAGCTTTATTACAGCTATACAGTAGATGTCACGGCACCGGATCCGAAGGCCGTTATGCAGCATGTGCGCAGCAAAAAGGTTTCCCTGACTGAAAAGAAAGAATACCGTTTTCCGTTCATTGTGAAAGAGGATTCACACTGTGCTTCATCGGAACAGGGATCTGCAGACGAAAATTCAGCCAAAGACGGATCAGCTGTATTGCGGCCGGTCGTCGTCGGCAGTGGTCCTGCCGGACTGTTCTGTGCACTGATGCTTTCCAGAGCCGGACTTCGGCCTGTTGTGCTGGAACGCGGCGAAGCAGTGGAACAGAGGATGAAGACCGTGGAACATTTCTGGAATACAGGGGAATTGAATCCGCAGTCGAACGTCCAGTTCGGTGAAGGCGGAGCAGGTACATTTTCCGACGGAAAACTGAATACGCTGATCAAGGACCCGGAAGGAAAAATCCGGTTTGTACTGCGGGAATTTGTCCGGGCAGGAGCCGGACCTTCGATTCTTTACCATCATAAGCCGCATATCGGAACGGATGTGCTGGTGGATGTGGTCCGGAATATCAGAAACGAGATTCTCAGTCTTGGCGGTGAAATACGTTTTAACAGCTGCCTGACAGGAATTGAGGAAATGAAGAAGGAAGTGTATCGTCTTCAGATTAATAACGGGGAGTCTGAACTGTACACAGGACACCTCGTTCTGGCAATCGGACACAGTGCGCGCGATACGTTTGAAATGCTGTATGAGAAGAAGCTTCCGATGCAGCCAAAAGCATTTGCAGTGGGTCTGAGACTTGAACACAGGCAGGTCCGGATCAATGAGGCGATGTATGGAGATGACTGCGCTTATGAAATGGGAGCAGCACCGTATAAAGTTACGCATAAGTGCGGGGACGGAAGAGGGGTTTACTCGTTCTGCATGTGTCCGGGAGGGTATGTCGTGAATGCATCTTCCGAGCCGGGTGCTACGGCGGTCAACGGTATGAGTTACAGTGACCGTGCGTCAGAGAATGCGAACAGTGCGATTGTTGTGACAGTCAGTCCTGAGGACTATCAGGCCCGGATGCCACTTGACGGAATTGCATTTCAGAGAAGACTGGAGAAGGCCGCGTATGAATG
Source organism: Candidatus Choladousia sp. (assembly GCA_045119335.1). Lineage (GTDB taxonomy): Bacteria > Bacillota > Clostridia > Lachnospirales > Lachnospiraceae > Choladousia. The sequence goes on from JBGVDJ010000034.1 coordinate 26,810, forward strand.
CGGGCATGGAAGCATACCGGTGCAGCGGTTCGAAGATTTCTGCGTGAACCGGAAAACAGAGAAATTCGGAAGTATCACACCGGTAATGAAAGGCAGAATGGTGCCGACAAATCTCAGAGGGATTCTTCCTGAGGAGCTGAATACTGCGCTGATGGAAGGAATACACGCATTCGGAAGGAAGATCAAAGATTTTGATCATCCGGATGCATTGCTTTCCGGAGTGGAGAGCAGGACTTCTTCACCGGTGCGGATTGTGCGGGATGAGAACTGCTGCAGCTTTCCGGGGATCTATCCGTGCGGAGAGGGAGCCGGATATGCCGGTGGAATTACCTCGGCGGCAGTTGACGGTGTGCGGGTAGCGGAAGCCGTTTGTGAGAGAATGAGATAAAATTAGACAGAATAAGATAGAACAAGATAGAATAAGATAGAAAAGGCAGACACCGGCAAATAGATTTGCACGGATCTGCTTTTTCTATGCAGACGTTTGGAACTGTTTTGAAAAAATTAAGACTCTTGGGTGTGTACTTTGCTGAAAATTTATGGTAGAATGATTCAATGGTTCAGAGTGTGCAGGGGAAGAGATATCGGTAAACGATATGGAACATACGGAAATTTTATTGAATCATGCGGAGAAAAATCATCCATATACGATGAAAAGTATACCACAAGAGGAACGTCCCTGTGAGAAATGTCTGGCCAGGGGAGCGGAGAGTCTGACAGACGCAGAGCTCCTGGCTGTGATACTTCGTACAGGGTCAAAAGGCGAATCGGCATTGGAACTGTCAAGGAAGATACTTGCTCTGAACGGGGAAGGAAACGGACTCCTGGGCATTTATCACATGTCGATTTCTGATTTAATCAAGGTGCGTGGTCTCGGAAAGGTAAAGGCAGTTCAGCTGAAGTGTCTGGCAGAGTTGTCAAAACGATTTGCAAGGGCACAGTTTTCAGTCGGAATATCCTTTAAAGATCCGGTTTCTGTTGCAGAATACTATATGGAAGAGCTGAGGCATCTGGAGCAGGAGGTTCTTCTCCTTGTGATGCTGAACAGCAAAGGCAGGCTGATACGTGACCGGATCATTTCAAAGGGAACGGTTCGGGCGGCAATGATCTCACCGCGTGAGATATTTATTGAGGCCCTGCGCAATCAGGCAGTCAGCATCATCCTGCTGCATAATCATCCCAGCGGGATACCGGATCCGAGCATGGAGGATATCACGCTTACACGCCGTGTGAAAGAGGCCGGTTCAATGATCGGTATTGAACTGCTGGATCATATTATTATCGGAGACTGTCAGGCGGTCAGCCTGAGAGAGCAGGGCATCTGGCAGGATTAGAGAATAAGGGGAAAAAATATGTTATTTCAAAGGGTTTGCGGAATCGATCTGGGAACAGATACGATCAAGATACGGGATAAGAGCGGCAGAAGGTTCCTGTACAGCAGGAATGTGATTGCTGTCCGTGAAAAGGAAAAGAATCGCTCTGTTCTTGCGATCGGAGATCCGGCTTTTGAGATCTATGAAAAAAATCCGGATAATATACGCGTAGTCTGGCCTATGGCCAACGGTGTGATCGCGAATCTGACGGAAATGGAGCTGGTACTTTCACATCTGCTCAGGACCTTTTCCGGTCTGTTCCACACAGGCGCGTCCGTATGTGTGGCTGTTCCGAGCAACACAACGCAGGTGGAGAAACGCGCTTTCTTCCAGGTAATGAACAGCAGGATCAATGCAGGAAAGATACGTCTGATCGAGAAGGGAATTGCAGATGCGGTCAGTGCCGGCCTTCCGGTATTGTCCGCGCGCGGACATATGGTGGTGAATATCGGGGCCGATACGACGGAGATATCCGTGATCGCGTCCGGAAAGGTCATTCTCAGCCAGACACTGAAAGTGGGAGGACGGCGCCTGGATGAGGATATCAGCACAATGGTTCGCCGCAAGTTCAATCTCAGCATCGGGCAGAAGACTGCGGAGTCGCTGAAGAACAATCTGGCATTTATGATCAACGGCCCGCGTCTGGAGCAGAAGGTATTTGGTATTCATACACTGTCAGGTCTGCCAAAGTCGGATATGATTCCGTCGCTTGCAGTAAGTGTGGCGATTATTGATACGATCGATTATATTGTGGAGAATATCAAATCCGTATACAATCGCGTTCCGCCGCAGCTGATGAAGGATATCGCGCGTGAAGGTATTTATCTGACCGGGGGTGTATCCATGATCCTGAATCTACCGGAATATATCCGCAAGGAGATCGGCATCCCGCTTCACCATGTTCAGGATCCGAAGAACAGTACTGTGCGCGGACTCGTGGAGATCCTGAACAATAAAGATTTAAGACAGATGACGTATTCTCTGAAAGATCTGGCGAGAATGAGATAAAGGCAGGTTGACAATGAAAAAAACAACGAATGACAATTTAAAAAACAAATATCTTCTGATCGGCCTCAGTATTTTCTGTGTACTGCTGATTGGTCTCTCTTTTCTTGATGGAGACCTGTTCTCCCCCATCAAGCAGGCAAGCGGATTTGTGATCACACCGATCCAGAAAGGAATTAACGGCTTCGGATCCTGGCTTTTTGATCTGACAGACAATTTCGAGGATGCCGTTGCACTTCGCGAGGAGAATGAGGAGCTTCAGCTGCGTGTGGATGAGCTGACAGAGGAGAACAGCCAGCTGATTCAGGACAGAGAAGAACTGCAGCGTCTGCGTGAGCTGTTCGATCTGGACGAGCAGTACGATGAATATGAGAAGGTCGGAGCAAGAGTCATTGCCAAGGAATCCGGCAACTGGTTCCAGCTCTTTACTATTGACAAGGGTTCCAACGACGGAGTGCAGAAGGATATGAATGTAATATCCGGCGGCGGCCTTGTCGGCATCGTCACTGAAGTCGGACCGAACTGGGCAACGGTGCGTTCCATTATTGACGATAACAGCAATGTAAGCGCGATGGTCTCGACCACTTCTGATCAGTGTATCATTGCCGGTGACCTTCGGCTGATTGATGAGGGAAGCCTGAATCTTGTAAAACTGACTGATGCGGACAACAAAGTGCATGTGGGGGATAAAGTGGTAACTTCCTATATCAGTGAGAAGTTTTTGCCGGGCATCCTGATCGGATATATCAGCGAGCTGAACAATGATCCGAATAACCTGACCAAATCAGGTTATATCACACCGGTAGTTGATTTCCGTCATTTGCAGGAGGTCCTGGTCATTCTGGAACTGAAGGAATACGTTCCGTCGGATTCTGAATCAGCGGAGGATACCGCCGATGCGGAGCAGGTGAGTGAACCTTCCGCAGAACCGGAAAGCGAGACTGAGACAGAGTCATCCGGTGAGGATCAGGCGCAGTAATCCGGACATCATTCATTACAACATTAAAATGTGCAGTATGCCGGAGCATATAAGAGGAGTTTACGAATGAAACGTAAAATCACCATGGGAATACTGATTCTGGTCAGTATCATCCTGCAGTCAACAGTATGTGAAATGATTTCCATTGCATCCATAAAGCCGAATCTTCTGATCATTCTTACCGTGTCCTTTGGTCTGATGCGGGGCAGGAGAGACGGTATGCTGACCGGATTTTTCTGCGGACTGCTTACGGATATCTTTTTTGAGAGCATTCTTGGCTTCAATGCCATGATCTATATGTGGGTTGGATATTTCAGCGGATATTTCTACCGGATATTTTATGATGATGATATCAAGACTCCGCTGTTCCTGATATCAGTCAGCGATCTTGCCTATGGCATAGTACAGTATGGATTCATGTTCCTGCTTCGCGGGCGAATTCAGTTTTTCTACTACCTGCAGAGAGTGATTCTGCCGGAGGTCCTTTACACGCTGATTCTTACTATTATCTGCTATCGAGTTCTGTATGCACTGAACCGGTGGCTGTGCTATTCAGATAAAAGAGGAGTTGACAGCATTGTTTGATCAGATGAAAAAAAACGGAATAAAAGGGCAAGGTTCCAGATTTGCGGTTATTTTGGTGGTTGTTGCACTTCTGGCTGCAGTTCTCCTGCAGCGTCTCTTTCAGCTGCAGATTGTGAACGGTGAAACGTATCAGAATGATTTTTCTCTGTCGATTCTGAAAGAGCGTACGCTCAAAAGTACAAGAGGAAATATTTATGACCGCAACGGCAAACCGATCGCCTACAATGAACTTTCCAACTGTGTCACCTTTGAAGACAGCGGCTCCTATCCGAGTACGCATGTGAAGAATCTGTCGATCAACAGTACACTGTATCATGTGATCAAGCTGATTGAAGAAGAGGGTGATTCAGTCGAGTCTGTTGTAGATGATTTCCGTGTTGCAATGGATGAGGACGGTTCCTATTATTATACTGCGTCAGGATTTACGCTGAATCGTTTCAAGGCCGATCTGTTCGGACAGGCCTATATAGAGGATCTGACAGAGAAACAGCTGAATATTGAAGCAGAAGATCTGGTTAAAATGCTCTGTACAGAGGAATATTACGGAATTCTCGATTCAAAGATCACTGCAGCGGAGCGTGAGGAATATGGTCTGCCGGAATCCTTTACGGATCATGAGATCCTTCAGCTTGTTGCGCTTCGGGCATCGATTGCGGCATACAGTTTCCAGCGCTATCAGACAGTTACGATCGCACGCGATGTCAGTGATGAGACAGTAGCAAGAATCCTTGAAAATGCAGCCGAATATCCGGGTGTGGATATTTCAGAAGATTACAAGCGTGTATATGTAGATGCAGAGTATCTTGCACCGCTGATCGGATATACCGGAAATATTTCTGCAGAAGAGCTGGAGGAACTCAGCGAGGAGGACAGCAGCTATGATGCAACCGATATTGTAGGAAAGACCGGTCTGGAAAGTGTTCTTGAGACGACTCTGCAGGGCGACAAGGGGTACGAAAGGGTGTATGTAGATAATCTCGGCCGTGTCCTTGAAGTCGAGTCCCGCGTCGAGCCGCAGGCCGGTAATGATGTATATCTGACGATTGATACTGATCTGCAGAAGGCGGCATATCAGATCCTGGAACAGATGATCGCCGGTATCGTATGCGCGATGACGATTGATGAGAGAACATTTACGCAGTACGGTACTTCTGCGGATGATGTCAGAATCCCGGTCTATGATATTTATTATGCATTATTTGAAAATAACGTACTGGATGTCAGTCACCTGAATGCGGATGACGCTTCTGAAAATGAGCAGCGCGTCTATAATGCATTTCTTGTGAAGGCAGCCGAGATATTTGCGACTATCAAGAGTGAGCTGCTGTCGCCGACACCGGCTGTATACAGTGAGATGGATGAACAGTATCAGGTTTATATGTCCTATATTGTAAATGATATGCTGATGACAGACACCGGTATTCTGAATGAATCGGCCATAGACAAAACGGATCCGGTCTACATTGCCTGGACAGAGGAGGAGAATATCAGTCTTCAGGAATTTCTGACTCATGCCATAGCGGAGAACTGGCTTGATATTACCAAGATCGGTTCGGATACGGAATACATGGATACCGCCGAAATGTTTACGGCGCTGGCTGATTATATTGCAGATTATCTTTATGAGGATGACGACTTCTGCAAAAAGGTGTATCGATATATGCTGGAAGAGGACCGAATTGTCGGTGCTGATATCTGTCTTCTGCTCTTTGATCAGGGCGTACTGGAGATGGATACGGATGAATATGAACGGCTTTCCAACGGTTCCCTGAGCGGCTACAATTTTATCATGGACAAGATCGCAAATCTCGAGATCCGCCCGTATCAGCTGGCACTGAATCCGTGTTCCGGTTCTATCGTGCTGACAGATCCGAACAGCGGGGACGTACTGGCCTGTGTGACTTATCCGGGTTATGACAACAACCGTCTGGCAAATGAAATGGACAGTGATTATTTCAATAAACTGAACAGCGACAAATCATCGCCGTTCTACAGCCGTGCAACGCAGGAAGCGATCGCACCCGGTTCCACTTTCAAGATCGTAAGTGCTGCCGCCGGTGTAATGGAAGGTGTTCTGAATCTGGGAGAGGGAATCGGATGTACAGGAAAATTTGATCTGGTCACTCCTGAAGTCAACTGCTGGAATAAATATGGTCACGGTACACTGACGCTTGCAACTGCGATCGAGGAGTCCTGCAACTATTTCTTTAATACGGTCGGATGGCGTCTCAGCGATGTAAATGGCGAATACGTGGACGAGGTCGGTGTTGAGACATTGACAAAATATGCCTCCATGTTTGGTCTGGATGCAAAATCCGGTGTGGAAGTGCCGGAAACTGCACCGAATATTTCCGGACGTGATGCAGTAAGATCTGCAATGGGACAGGCGGATCATTTGTTCACGACCACACAGCTGGCGCGTTACGTCAGCACGATAGCAAACGGCGGTACATGCTACAATCTGACGCTGGTGGATGCGATCACTGACTCGGCCGGAAGTGTGCTGGAGAAAAATGAAGCTGAAGTGCGCAATACAGTGGATCTTCCGGATGAACTCTGGAATACCATCTATACCGGTATGCGTGGTGTTGTCAAGAATCATTCCGCATTTGAGAATTTCACAGGTGTGGAAGTATCAGGAAAGACCGGTACGGCACAGGTAAGTGCAGATGTACCGAACCATGGAGCGTTCATCGGATTTGCGAACAAATCAGGAGAAACTCCGGAACTTGCGATTGCAGTTCGCATTGCGAATGGTTATACATCAGCGAATGCTGCGCTTGTTGCGCGTGATGTCATTTCTTATTACTACGGTCTGCAGGATCCGGATGAGCTGATCACGGGGCATGCTTCAGCCGCTTCACAGAATTATGATACAATGGATTAAATCAGAGAAATTCACGATATCAGGAAAGAGGGAACCAAATGAACCGCAGTGCAGTAATTATCAAGAGCAATCCATACGGATTGATTCTGAACCTTGACCCCGAGCTGCCCTTTGAGGAGCTGCAGGAGGCTGTAGCGGAGAAATTCCGTCAGGCAGGAGCGTTCTTCAAGAATGCCAAGCTGGCCATCACTTTTCGGGGAAGAGTGCTTACGAAAGAGCAGGAGGCACTGCTGATAGACGCAATCGTGCAGAATTCCAAAATTCATGTACTCTGCATTGTAGATGAGCAGAAAGAGTCAGCCGAATATTACAAAAAGGCGGTCATGCATGCTCTGGAGGAACAGAAGAGGGAAGACGGGCAGTTCTATCGCGGTACGCTTCGGTCCGGCCAGGTGCTGGAATCGGAGACGAGTATTGTGATCATCGGGGATGTCAATCCGGGCGCGCAGGTCATTTCCAAAGGGAATATAGTGGTTCTCGGCTGCTGTATGGGCAATCTCTATGCAGGAGCCACCGGTGATTCCGGCTGTTTCGCTGCGGCTCTTACGATGAAACCCATGCAGATACGGATTGCCGATAAGATGGCGCGCAGTGCGATTGTGAAAAAAGCGGACACCGGAGAGTATCCGGTCGATCCGAAGATTGTGTACATCAAAGATGAGCATCTTCAGATGAAATCGATTACGAATGAAACGCTCTGTGAATTTTTAGCGTGACGGAATATTTTTGCGATAGGCAGCCGACAGGATCAATGCGGCTGCGGAATGGAGGCTTGTAATGAGTGAAGTAATCGTAATTACGTCAGGGAAAGGCGGAGTCGGCAAAACAACGTCGACCGCCAATATCGGTGCAGGACTTGCACGCCTGAATAAAAAAGTTGTGCTGGTGGATACGGATATCGGCCTGCGCAATCTGGACGTTGTCATGGGACTTGAGAACCGAATCATTTACAACCTGGTCGATGTGGTGGAAGGCAATTGCAGGATCAAACAGGCACTGATCAAAGACAAGCGTTATCCGAATCTGTATCTGCTGCCGTCTGCGCAGACACGTGACAAAAGTGCTGTTTCACCGGAACAGATGATCAAGCTGGTGGATGGTCTGAAAGAAATTTTTGACTATATTGTTCTGGACTGTCCGGCAGGAATCGAACAGGGTTTCCGCAATGCGATCGCGGCAGCCAACCGTGCGATCGTAGTTACCACTCCGGAGGTATCTGCAATCCGTGATGCAGACCGGATCATCGGACTGCTGGAGGCAGACGGAATCAAAAAGATCGACCTGATCGTCAACCGGATCCGCATGGATATGGTGAAGCGCGGCGAGATGATGTCGGTTGAGGATGTGCTGGATATTCTGGCAGTAAATCTGATCGGTGCGATTCCGGATGAAGAGAGTGTTGTGATCGCTGCGAACCACGGGGAGCCGGTGGTGGGAAGTGAGACAAAGGCCGGACAGGCTTATCTGAATATTGCCCGCAGACTGGAAGGTGAGACCGTTCCTCTGACGGATCTGGCATCCGGCGCTTCCTGGCTGCAGAAGGTGACTTCTATTTTCAAGAAAAAGTAGGAGGCCGGGGCGATGAATATTTGCAGAACAGATTTTTTACGGACTTCAGGAAAAATCGCAAAAGCACGTACAGAACTGACCATAGCCGCTGACCGGCTGGACTGCAGTCCAGAGGATCTGCAGCAGCTGCGCAGCGAGATTGTAAATATTCTGGCAAAATACATGAATCTGGATAACAGAGTTTTCGAAATACGAATGGATATAGTTTACGGACTAAGTCGAGGAATACAAGATGTTAAGACAATACAAATTAAGTGATTACCGTTTTCGGCTGATTCTGTGGGTGGTAGCATTATCAGCACTTGGAATTATGATTATCGGAAGTGCGAATGACGATTATCAGTTCAAGCAGACCTGTGGTCTTGTACTTGGTGTTGCACTGATGGTCATCTTTTCGCTGCTTGATTATACATGGATGCTGAATTTTTACTGGCTGATCTATCTGCTGGCAACTGTTCTGCTGGGAGCAGTGCTGCTGGTGGGAAAGAATGTAAACGGTGCGACCAGATGGGTCAATGTCTTTGGGTTTCAGTTTCAGCCGTCTGATATTGTTAAGATCATGCTGATCCTGTTCTTTGCAAAATTTTTTGAGGTACACGAGGACAGGATAAACAAGATCAGAACGATTCTGTTTTCATTGCTCCTGATTGGAATTCAGCTGTTTATGATTCTGAAGGAGCCGGACCTTTCCACCACGATTGTTGTGGCATTGATGTTCTGTGTCATTATCTTTATGGCGGGACTCAGTTACAAGATCGTGGCAGGTGTTCTGGTTGTCTGTGTTCCGGTAGCGATCATTCTCATGAGTATCATTATGCAGCCGGAGCAGCAGATCATAGAATCCTATCAGCTGACACGTGTATACGCATGGCTGCGACCTGATGAGTATCCGCAGGAGGCGTATCAGCAGCAGAACTCTATTATTGCCATTGGTTCCGGCCAGCTGTACGGCAAAGGCCTGGACAATGACGAGGTCGGTTCGGTCAAGAACGGTAATTTCATAGCGGAACCACAGACAGACTTTATCTTTGCAGTCGCCGGCGAGGAGCTGGGATTTATCGGCTGCTGTCTGATCGTCCTGCTGGAATTTCTGATAGCAGTGGAATGTCTGCTGATCGGAAGGAAGGCAAAAGCGCTGTCAGGTACGCTGATCTGTACCGGAATGTCCGCATTGATTTTCTTCCAGAGTTTTGTTAATATTTCAGTAACGACAGGCCTGCTGCCCAATACGGGTATTACATTGCCGTTCGTCAGTTACGGACTTACTTCACTGGTCAGTTTCTGCATCGGAATCGGACTTGTACTGAATGTTGGTCTTCAGACCAGAAAATATTAAGGAGGTACTTATCATGAATGTGGCTTTTATTGCTCATGATTCAAAGAAAAAGCTGATGCAGAATCTTTGTATTGCTTACCGAAGCATCCTGCTCAAGCACAGCCTGTATGCCACAGGTACAACAGGCAGACTGATTGAGGAGGTTACAGGCCTGACTATTCACAAATTTCTTGCCGGCCCTATTGGCGGGGAGGAGCAGCTGGGTGCAATGATCGAACAGAACGATATTGACCTGGTGATCTTTTTCCGCGATCCGATGTCTTCCCGAACGAATGAACCGGATATCAACAAGGTAATTCGCCTCTGTGATATGCATAATGTTCCTCTGGCGACCAATATCGGTTCCGCAGAGCTGCTGTTAAAATCATTGGAAAGAGGAGATCTTGAGTGGCGTGAAATGTACAGATAATTTTGAAGAGGGAACATATTATACGGAACGTGAATGGGCACGTATCCAGCGTAAAGAGGCAGAAGAAAAGAAAAAACATCATTCTCTTGCAGCTGTTCTGACTCTGCTTTTTCTGGTTGCTTCCGTAATGGTGTTTCTGGTATACTATTTCGTTTTGCGTTCGCATGATTATACACTGTTCTTTCCATATGATAAGTCAGATACCGTACTCGGTACAGGAAACAGTCTGTTTGATGACGAGGTGGAGGATACTTTTGCGGCAGATCTCTGTGTGACCTCCGGCGATACGAATGTATCGCAGCTGTCTCTTGATGCGTATTCGGCAGGACTGTTCAATGTCAATGAGAAAGAGACTGTGTATGCCAAAGATATTTTTACCAGGCGTTCACCTGCAAGTATTACAAAGATCATGACTGCATATGTCACTTTGAAATACGGTAATCTGGATGATCTTGTAACAGTCACGGCTACGGCACAGAATATTGAAGTCGGTTCCTCGGTCTGCGACATCAAGGAGGGAGATGTGCTTTCGCTGCGTCAGCTGCTCTATGGTATGATGATCGCATCCGGTAATGATGCCGCTATGATGATTGCCGAGCATGTAGGCGGATCCGTAGAAAATTTTGTTGCAATGATGAATGAAGAGGCACAGGCGCTGGGTGCGACCAGTACACACTTTATGAATCCGCATGGATTGACAGATCCGGACCACTATACAACGGTTTATGATATTTATCTGATCTTCAATGCAGCGCTGAAATATGATGTATTTCAGGATATTATCAGCCGAAAGAATTTCTATGCAGAATATTCCAGATATGATGGTTCAGCGGTCGCTGTAACGTGGGAATCGACCAATCACTATTTTACAAACCAGGCGGAAGCTCCGGATGGAGTGGTAGTGTACGGAGGAAAGACCGGAACAACCGATGATGCAGGTGCATGTCTTGCGCTGTTGGCAAAGGATTTGTACGGAAATCCTTATTTGTCGATTATTTTACATGCCGATTCCAAAGATTCGCTCTATCCCGAAATGAATCAGCTATTATCTTTAATCGAAGAATAATTTACGTAATTTATGAGTAAATAGCATATATTTTTCATTTAGGTGTTGTATTTTTTGTGTAAATAGACTATAATTAGTCCATGAATATTTTATCCGCTACTAAAGGAGGAGATGACCATGATACAGTTAATCGTAGGCGAAAAAGGAAAGGGCAAGACAAAAATCTTACTTGATAAGGTAAATGCAGAAATTAAGACTGCTCATGGCAGCATTGTTTATCTTGATAAGAGTGCCAAGCACATGTATGAACTGAACAACAAAGTTCGTCTGATCGATGTTTCCGGATTTAATCTGGACAACAGCAGTGAATTCATCGGATTTGTTTACGGTATTCTTTCTCAGGATCATGATCTTGAGCAGATGTACCTTGACAGCTTCCTGAAGATCGCAAAGACTGATGAAGCTGCTGCAAACGACATTATTTCCAAGCTCGCTGAGATTGGTGAGAAATTTAACGTGACATTTGTGATCAGTATTTCTGTAAATGCCAGCGTAATTGATGCGAAGTTTAAAGAGAATATTATTGCGGAATTATAAAGATACATAGAATTAAGGATACATACAACAGAGATCGGAAAGAAAATGCCTGATGCAGATTATCTCGTCTGTATCAGGCATGTTTTTTATTCTCTTCCCATTTCCGTCACTCTGCCGTAGAGGCTGAGCAGATAGATTCCGGAGATACCGACAAGTGTGTAGATGATTCTTGAGATCCAGGTCATGTTTCCAAACAGCATACTTACCAGATCCAGTCTGAATATTCCGATCAGTCCCCAGTTGATGGCACCGATAATGACCAGAGTCAGTGCCGTATAATCAAAGCATTTGCTCATAGTGAATAATACCTCCTGTTTTCTGCATTGTATTGTGCGGTTATGGTTAGCTTATCCAGAAAAATGGTTTTTATTCAAAACAGAGGTTGTTTCATTGGGCCGAACATGTTAGAATGTTCTGTAAGATTTTTTTAGGAGGGCTTTACTTGATACAGGGAAAGCAGAAACAGAAGGTAACAAAATACAGAAAATATTCTTTTTTCAATATCGGAACACTGCTTTTTGGCACAGTGTTTATTTATATGATAATCACAACATTTATGTATCTGACGGATACGCATGTTACTTCCTATGAGGTGCGTAAGGGTACGATTACAGGAAATTACAGATATCAGGCGCTGGCACTTCGGACGGAAACTGTTGTGAATGCTACACAGTCAGGCAGTGTACGTTATTTTGAACGGGAGGGTACGAAGACATCCGCAGGCAGTACAGTATGTGCGATTAATGAGAGCGGTTCAGCCGATCCGGTTGCGGTCAGCGACTTTGTACTGGAGAGTGAGGATGAGACACGGCTCAGAAATATGCTTTCCAGCTTTACGATCAATTATTCATCCAGCGCTTTTCAGAAATCCTATGACCTGAAAGCGGGCATCGAGAGCACGATCTCAGAAATCATTGACGAACATTCTACAGGATATGTGAGCACACGCAACCAGATAACTGCACCGGAATCCGGATTTGTTGTATACAAGATTGACGGTTTTGAGAATGTTGCGGAAAGCGATCTGAATTCGGATATGTTCAATCAGAGCGATTATTCCGTGACAAATCTGCGCAATCAGGAAAACGTCACGGCAGGTTCTCCGGTATTCAAGCTGATCACGGCTGAAGAGTGGTATCTGTATTTCCAGATTGACAGCAAGCTGGTAACGGAACTGGTGGATACAACAAAGATTCGTTTCCGCTTCCTCAAGGATAATGTCACGTTTACTGCTCCGTTTGAGATCATACAGAACGGCACAGAGACATACGGAAGAATTTCTCTTGACAACTCGCTGGTGCGCTATGCGACAGACCGTTTCCTTGAAATCGAGCTGGTCATGAATAAGAAGTCCGGACTGAAGATCCCGACCTCCTCGATCATTGAGCGTTCTTTTTATAAGATACCGGAAGAGTACGTGATCAAGAATCAAGATACAGACAAGGAAATTGTTCTGAAAGTGGAGCAGTTCGGAAAAGACGGTTCTTCGAATATTAAATATGTGACAGCCAATGTATATGATAAGGAAGAGGGATATTATCTGATAGACCGGCAGCTGCTGGATGAAGGGGACTACATTCTGATGGAGAATTCCGCCAAGAAGGTACAGCTGCAGGAGAAGGATGTGGTAATTCTTCACGGTGTTTACAATATCAACAAGGGATATGCTGTCTTCCGTGAGATTACAGTAATTGATGAGAATGAGGAGTACTGCATTGTTGAGAGCAACAGCATGTACGGACTTGCCGCATATGATTACATTGTACTAAATGCAGCGGATGTACAGGAAGATGAGATTGTATATTAAACGCAGACGAGATTGCACGAATGCGCAGACAGATCCGGTTATAAGCTGCATGATTGTTGATTTTACAACAGGATATGGATGACATTCCGGAATCTGATATTTTGATATCTCAGTGGCAAATGAGATGATGAAAGAGTAGTAATGAGTGCAGGAATTTCCTGCAGTATTATAAGGAGTTGATACGATATGCTGAGAGATAATCTCACACATGTGGAAGAAAGGATAGCAGAAGCCTGCAGACGTGCCGGACGTGACCGCAGTGAGGTGACACTGATTGCGGTCAGCAAGACAAAACCGGTCGAAATGCTTCAGGAAGTCTATGATGCGGGGATTCGTGAATTCGGCGAAAATAAGCCGCAGGAACTGAAAGAAAAGTATCCGCAGCTGCCGCAGGATATTCACTGGCATATGATCGGGCATCTGCAGCGCAACAAGATCAAGTATGTGATCGAACGTGCCTGTCTGATTCATTCTGTGGATTCGCTGACACTGGCAGAAGCGATTGACCACGAGGCAGCCAAACGGAACCTGGTAATGCCGGTTCTTGTGGAGGTAAATATGGCACGCGAGGATACGAAGGGCGGAATCCTGCCTGAGGAGGCAGAAACATTCATCCGCAGTATCAGTACCCTGCCGAATATCCGTGTTCAGGGGCTTATGACAATTGCTCCGTTTACGGAGAATGCCGAAGAGAACAGGATCCACTTCGCCGGATTAAGAAAATTATATGTTGACATCAACGCGAAAAACATTGATAATGTTCATATGCGTGATTTGAGCATGGGTATGACTGGAGACTATGAAGTTGCGATAGAGGAAGGTGCTACTATGGTACGGGTCGGTACCGGTATCTTCGGTGAGCGTTATTACGGCCAGATATAAGACAGATGGGAGATTACAGAATGGGAGTTTTAGATAAGTTTTTGAATGCAATGAAGATGAATGACGATGACGGCTTTGAAGAAGATTACCTGGATGACGGTTATGATGATTACGAAGAAATTCAGGAAGAGCGTCCGAAGAAGCGGATTCTGAATAAATTCAGCAATGAGGAGTATGAGACCCCTCAGGAGCAGGAGCCGATACCGCAGGAGCGTGCTCCGCAGCCGAAGCCAAAGACAAAAAATTCCAAGATTTCCCCGATTCGTTCCGCACGTCGCGGCAACGGAATGGAAGTCTGTGTTATCAAGCCGAAGAGCATGGAGGATTCCTGTGAGATTACAGAAACACTGCTGGCTGACTGCACCGTGGTCCTGAATATGGAAGGACTTGATCTTGATGTTGCACAGAGGATCATTGATTTTGCATGTGGTTCCTGTTTTGCGATTCACGGAAATCTGCAGAAGATCAGCAACTATATCTTTATTCTGACACCGTCAAGCGTGGATATTTCCGGTGATTTTCAGGAAATTTTAAGTGGTGCATTTGATGTACCGTCCTTCGGTACAAGATTCTGATATATGTTTCCGGTATAGGATTTGATATAAAATCAGATATATAAAATTATGATACAGGATTCCGATACCGGAGCCTGACACGGGATATAATATGGAAAAAGAAGCTTTGTTGGAAAAAAGGATTCAGGAGCTGGCTTCACTGGCAGACCGGAAGGGATGTGTGACATTTACTGATTTTCTGAATCTGAACGAACAGAATATATTGCATCAGACCTTACAAAAGTTTTCCTGGATTCATGGGGAAACTTTTGGTGGTTATGAGGGTGCGGAGCGTATTATGGCTGCATTTGTACCGGACATGCTTTATTCCGAATGGGAGTATCCGGTTTCCTGTATCCGCATCGAACCGCTGAATCTGAAATATGCTGAGAAACTGTCGCACCGGGATATTCTCGGTGCATTAATGAATGTGGGCATTGATCGCTCCAAAACGGGTGACATTGCAGTATGTGAAGGATTCGCGTATCTGTTCTGTCATACGAATCTGGCGGAAATGATCTGTGACGAACTGACAAAAATCCGTCATACAAATGTACGGTGTGCTGTATGTGAACTGACAGATTTTTCCTATACCCCGAATACAGAGACACTCCGGGGAAGTGTTGCATCTGTGCGCCTTGATTCGGTGATGGCACTGGCATTTCAGTCTTCCCGAAGCAGTCTTCTTTCTTTGATTGAGGACGGCAGGGTTTTTGTGAATGGCAGGCTGATTACGACAAATGCATATGGACTGAAATGCGGCGATCTGATATCCGTACGCGGCCTCGGAAAATTCCGTTACATGGATGTGACGGGGCAGACGAAAAAAGGACGTTGTATGGTGGAGATTGAGAAATTTGTATAGGATTAGAAATTTAAAATAAGAAGGAGATTTCACTCATGAAGAAATTCAGAGCACAATCCGTGATAACGGTAAAGACAGAGGGCAACGACCCCTACGATATTCTGTTGAGAGAGAATTTTTCCAAGCTGCCGTCACAGCTTGAAAAACTGGGATGCCAGGGCCACCGTATCTGCATTGTGACGGATTCCAACGTTGCTCCGCTGTATCTCGAGGAAATAAAAACACTCATTTCCGGCAGCTGCACACAGGTGGAAACATTTATGTTTCAGGCAGGGGAGCAGAATAAGACACTGGATACGATCAGGGAGCTGTATAAGGTATTGATTGAGGCAGGATTTGACCGCAAGGATTATCTGCTTGCTCTTGGCGGCGGTGTAGTCGGAGATATGACCGGATATGCGGCTGCTACATATCTGCGCGGGATCCGTTTTATTCAGGTACCGACTACGCTGCTTGCACAGGTAGACAGCAGTATCGGCGGCAAGACGGGGGTTGATTTCGATCAGTATAAAAATATGGTCGGTGCGTTCCACCAGCCGTCACTTGTGTATATCAACTGCGGTGTGCTGAAATCTCTTCCGGAGGAACAGTTCAGCAATGGCATGGCCGAAGTGCTCAAACATGGACTGATTCTTGATGCGGATTATTATGAGTGGCTGATCGAGCATATGGGTGACATTGATGACCGTGATATGGCAGTTCTGACAGCAATGGTCTCACGCAGCTGTGAACTGAAGCAGTATGTGGTAGAAAAGGATCCGAATGAGACGAAGGGTGACCGCGCACTTCTGAACTTCGGTCATACACTTGGTCATGCGATTGAAAAGCTGAAAAATTTTGAGATGCTGCATGGAGAATGTGTATCTCTCGGATGCGCTGCCGCTGCATACATTTCCTGGCAGAGAGGTCTGCTCGATGAGGATGAATTCTATGAGATACGTGATATGAATGTAGGATTCGGCCTGCCGATTTCCTATGACAGTATTTCGGCAGAGGATATCGTGGCTGCATCGAAGAAGGACAAGAAGATGGATGCCGGTAAGATCCGGTTCATTCTTCTGAAAAAGATCGGTCATGCATTTATCGCGAATGATGTGACCGACAAAGAAATGCTGGATGCAGTCAGAACACTTAAAGCTGACTGACAGATCTGCTTTTTACAAAAAGCGTATAGTCCTCGCCTTGTGATGTATATACAGGCATCAGGAGGCAGAATAGCAGGAGATTCTGAGATGGAAAAGAAACGTAGCTGCCTGATTTCAGGCATCCTGGCCGTACTCATTTTATTCGGAGTTGACCAGCTTACAAAGTATCTTGCAAAAACATATCTGGCCGGTACACCTGGAGTCGATCTGATTCCAGGTGTATTTGAGCTGTTTTATCTGGAAAATCGCGGGGCTGCGTTCGGTATGATGGCGAACAGGCAGTGGTTCTTCGTATTGGTAGCAGCCTTAATGATGGCGGCAGCCGCATGGGTTTATCTGCGTCTGCCGTCCTCAAAGCGCTACAGATCGCTTCGGCTGATCTGCGTACTGATAGCGGCCGGTGCTGCTGGAAACATGGCTGACCGTTTGATCTGGAATTATGTCATTGATTTTCTCTATTTCTCACTGATTGATTTTCCGGTATTCAACGTGGCTGACTGTTATGTATGCATTGGCGCAGCTGTGGCAGTAGTTCTGATGTTCACGGTGTATCGGGATGATCAGTTTGAATTTCTGATGCCGAAAAGACGGTGAAGAGACAGTAAAAACGGTGAAAGCAAAATAAAAGCAACGGGAGATTCAGAAATGGAAACAATGGACTTGTCGGTTATTCTGGAAGAATCTGCAGACGATGAAAATATCGGAAACGGACAGCTGAGCTTATCTGTATCAAATGATGAATCCGGGATGCGTCTTGATAAATTTCTGTCAGAACGTCTTCCGGATCTGACACGCTCTTATCTGCAGAAGCTGATCAAAGAAGGAGCTGCTGCGGTGAATGGGAAAGCCGTCAAGGCCGGACTGAAACTGTCCGCAGATGACTGTGTCAGCATTGTAATACCGGAACCGGAAGAACTTTCAATTGAGCCGGAAAATATTCCGCTCGAAATTCTGTACGAGGATTCAGATGTGATTGTGGTAAACAAGCCGAAGGGAATGGTCGTCCATCCGGCCGCAGGCCATTACAGCGGCACGCTTGTAAATGCACTGATGTATCATTGCCGGGACAGTCTTTCCGGCATTAACGGTGTTCTGCGTCCGGGAATCGTACACCGGATCGATCAGAATACAACCGGTTCGCTGATCGTCTGCAAAAATGATCATGCCCATCAGATAATCGCGGAACAGCTGAAGGTTCATTCGATTACCAGAAGGTACAGGGCAATCGTTCATGGCCGTCTGACAGAGGACGGGACAGTTCATACGACGATCGGACGACATCCGCTGCACAGAAAAGAGATGGCTGTCAATGTTCCGAACGGAAAGGATGCAGTGACACATTATCGGATACTCGAGACTTTTGATCAGTTCACATATGTTGAGTGCCAGCTTGAAACAGGACGGACACATCAGATCCGTGTTCATATGAAAAGCATCGGTCATCCGATCCTTGGGGATAATGTTTACGGACCGAATAAATGCCCGTTTGCAGGGCTTGAGGGACAGACACTGCATGCCATGACAATCGGATTCATCCATCCGTCTACAGGAGAATATCTTGAGCTGAATGCGCCGATGCCGGAATATTTTGAAAGGCTGTTGGAGAAGCTGCGGAAAGGCCGCTGATCATTAAAATGTTTATTCTGATTTCGTGCGGCTCTTTTTCGGAAAACGCTGCGGCCATCCCGGAAGATTTCCATTCTGAATTGCTGTGAACATGCGTTCTTTGGCACCCGGATGCTCATGAGAAAGCTGTGCCACCAGCTGTTTTGCATATTCGCGCTGTGTGTAGCCGTCTGCCGGGCACGGGTTCTTTACGACAGGAAGCTCATATTTATTCATAAATCCTCTGACATCAGCTTCGTCCACATACATCAGAGGACGGATCAGAGTCAGATCCATGCGGTCGAGATAAGTCACCGGTGAGAACGTATGGATTCTGCCTTCCAGAATCAATGACATCAGAAGCGTTTCAACAAGATCATCCTTGTGGTGCGCATATGCGATCTTGTTGCAGCCCAGCTCTTTTGCCTTTTCATTGAAAGCACCTTTTCTCATCTTCGCACAGAGAGAACATGGATTATCTTCCCTGCGGTCCTCAAAAATAATCTTCGCAATTTCAGTATCTACGATCGTATACGGAACATCGAGTTCACGGCAGAGCGCTTTAATCGGCTCGAGATCGAAGTTTTCATATCCAAGGCTGACAGTTATAGCTTCTATGGTAAAAGGATTCGGATAGAAGCGTCTGAGACCGCTGAGAGCATACAGCAGCGTCAGACTGTCTTTTCCGCCTGAGATACCAACTGCAATATGGTCACCGGGCTGAATCATTCTGTATTCATCTATGGCCTTGCGGGTAAGGCTCATCAGTTTCTGCAATTTCATGTAAAGTCTCCAATCTGTATATTCCGCATGATATCTGTCGCTTTGCCGACTGTTCTCATGCGGCAAAATAGTAATATTTGATAAGACGCGATATTCGATCAAACAGTGATACCTGACGGGAGAAATTTCCCGCACAGGAATACCGGAGATATTCTGAATTCAGCATCCGTTACGAAGATATCACAGGTAAAAAAATGCGTCAAGAACGAGATTCTATTTTCTGCTTTTCTTTTCCAGGCGGATGGGGTAGAATATTCGACAGATTAACCGTATCAGATCTGTTAAAACTGATATCGTAAAATGACCAGGAAAAGAAAGGAGAGTGCAGCGCATTTCAGGATAATGCAGCACACAGACGAAACTATGAAATTTGTGATACAGCGTGTTACACATGCATCTGTTGAAGTTGAGAATCAGGTAGTCGGAAAGATCGGAGAAGGATTCATGGTTCTGATCGGCGTAGGCCAGAATGATACAACCGCTGAGGCGGACAAGCTGGTTAAAAAAATGACCGGACTGCGCATCTTCGCTGACGAGAACGGAAAGACAAATCTTTCCCTGAAGGATGTGGGAGGAGAACTGCTCCTGATCTCACAGTTTACCCTCTATGCAGACTGCAGAAAAGGCAACCGTCCGTCCTTTACTGAAGCAGGTGATCCGGTAAAGGCAGAGGAACTGTATGAATATATTATCAGCGAATGTAAAAAAGTCGTTCCTGTGGTGGAGAAAGGTGTGTTTGGCGGAGATATGAAGGTCAGCCTTTGCAATGACGGGCCATTTACAGTGATTCTTGAGGCATAGAGAGACTGAAAATTTGTTAAACAGAGTGTTGGTTTACATAATAGTATTATGTAAATTGTTATGCGGCACAGATTAAATGAAATCAGACATGGTTACCATAATATTGTTATGAAAACCATGTCTGATTATATTTCTCTTCCCTGATAGGATTTCATTGATCGTATTTCTTCTGCCTACGGCTCGCGGAGATGAACAGCACTGGCAGCCTTTCTGCGACGCTCCTCATCCATAGCTGCGTAGTGTTTTCTTGTCGTATTGACATCCTTATGTCCGAGAACATCAGCTACAAGATAGATATCGCCCGTTTCTTTATATAAGGAGGTGCCGTAGGTACTCCGGAGCTTGTGCGGAGTGATCTTTTTGGTCGTTGTAACTTCACGGGCATATTTTTTAACCATATTTTCGACTGCCTGAATACCGATCCGCCTGCGTTGAGTAGAATAGAAGAGAGCATTCTCATGTCCTGCCACAGGTGTGATTCCCTCGCGGATTTCGAGGTAATTCAGAAGCGCTTTCTCGACTTCGCGTCCGAAATAGACCATCATTTCCGATCCGCCTTTGCGGACAACACGGATTCCGCCATTTTTGAAATCAATATCGTTAACATCAAGACCGACACACTCTGAAACACGGATTCCGGTGCCAAGCAGCAGGGTGACGATGGCCAGATCGCGGTATTTTGTCTTCTCGTAGTAGATTTTTTTCTGACCGGTAAGTTCATCGCCGCAATGTTCGATATAATCCAGCAATTCAGCCGTTTCATCTGCATCCAGACGGATAATTTCCTTGTCGTGAAGCTTCGGCATATCAACGAGAAGCGTCGGGTTTGTTTTGATCAGTTCACGTTTGAAATAATAAGCATAAAAACTGCGCAGCGCTGACATTTTCCGTTTCAGTCCGCGTTCCCCGTTAGTCATTGTCTTTTCCTCATTGGAATATACTTTCAGATATTCCTGATATTCCTCAATGTCAACTGCCTGCAGCTGATCCAGGATATCCACGGTCAGATCCGTAACAGATCTGTTCCGAAAAGAAGGATTTTCCGATAACAGAAACTGAAAGAAAATCCGGATATCGTATGCGTAGGAAATCCGTGTCCGTGTGGATGTGGTCGGCTCAATTGCACGAAAATAATCCTTTGCGAACGGAGGCAGCGTCTTCAATATTTCGCGCAGTTTTAATACATTATCTATGTTGACCTGTTCATGGTATGTAATATTTTTTTCCATTTATGCAACCCCTTATGATTCATAAAAACAGTTGAGAGTTAATAGATGTGGCGCGTCCTCCGTAAACAGTCTGTTGCAGTCTCACAATTTCGGCCATATCTATTTAAAAAACATGTGTTTGTCGTATAGATGTATCTCTATCCAGATTAATCTCTCTTCAGGGATTTGTCAAGTTGAATTTTTCCGGCATTACACAAAACAGGCCAAAGTGCCTTTTGATTTACGCAAGTCTTACATCTTCATCCAATATTTCCTGACCCATTTTACCGAGACCCTTAAAATAAAAATCTATACCTGATTCAATCCGTTCGAACTGCGGGACGATCTCGCCGGGCAGTGCATTGACTGCACCGGTAATGATTCTTTCATAAAAGGACGGTATATTGTTGTCACCGCCGATTACAATTTTCTCCGGATTCAGTATACAGATAATTCCGGTAACGATCTTTTCCAGTGCCTGAAGACGCACTTCAGGGTCATTGACGTCCGCCTGCATAAATCCTACCTCACCGGCGAAACTTTTGGAACCGTTGTACAGCTTTCCGTCGATAATGATGCCTGCGCCTGTACCGTCGCTGCCGAGATACAGATAGACCATGTCATGTGTTCCATGGCGGAAACTGGAGGAATATCCGACTGCAACTGCATTGATATCATTCATTACCGTGACAGGAAAAGTAAATTCACGCTCAAGGATCATTCTGAGCTTCAGATGCTCCCACTCCGGAATCTGCGGAATCGCAAATACTTCACCGGATGCAGAGACAGCTCCCGGAACTCCTACAGTGATTGCTCTCACATATTTGCTGCAGCTGAGAATATGGCTGATAATCCCGACCAACTGATCCAGATATGTGATACTGTCGTTTCTGGCAATACATTCATGATGCTCCTCGTTCAGTTCCATATCTGTTATTACATACTCAAATTCATTCTTTTGTACTATAATGGACACAATACTGGATCGTTTTCTGTTCAGAGAAAACACTTCTGCTTTTCGGCCGCCGGTAGACTGCGCCATTCCTTCACTGACTACGATATGCTCTTTCACAAGCTGTTTCATCAGCATATTTACAGTGGGCTGGCTGATTCCGGTGATCGCAGCCAGCTCCACGCGTGTCGCTTTCTGGTATTTTGCCAGCGCATCCTTGATCAGACCAATATTCAGTTCTTTCATTAAAGCAGGTTTGCCTGTCAATTCATTCTTTGACATTACAGTTTCCTCCGAGTTTATTTCATTTTCATAACATGATCCAGTGCAAGTCTGACCGCTCCCATTACCGGAGCTACCGCGGGAATGACCGCATAGGCCTCCGGAGCAGCTTCATGCACTGCTTTCATATAAGAATCAATGAGCAGCGGCTCTCCTGTTTTAAAAAGACTTCCGATCAGGACGGCCGGTATACGCTGCTCTTCCATCTTCAGCCTGCGAATGACCGCCGCTGCAAATCTTCCTTCCTCATATCCCATTGTCTTCAGCAGCATCTGACAGACTCCATCTCCCTCTTTTGCCAGATCAAATACGGCAATCGGAATCCGGAATCTCTGTTCCTTTGTCATACGGTCATATTTCAGGATTGTACAGACTTCATCCATTGTTGCAGCATCAAAGATGGACGGAATTACATCTTCAAGACGTGATTTTTCCCAGGTGCCCTCATTGGAGCGAAACGCGTAATGCAGTGCTTTTTCAGCCAGCTCACCGCCGCCGCCCAGATTACCTGTGATGTAGTCCAGGTTGCGCAGGGTCAGCATCTCCCCATGCCGGTTCTGACCGGAATGTGCTGCTCCCGTTCCGCAGATGGATACTACTCCTACCGTACCAACATCAGCAGAACGGAAACCGATCCATCCGTCGTGATAAATCTGAAATCCGATATTGCCCATGATACCGTGCACTGCGGGAGTCAGAATCTCAAAATCATCAGGTCCATCCGCTCCAGCAATACCGAATACTGCATAGCAGATGTCGTGCATTCCCAGTTTCGCCTGTTTCAATGCTGCGCAGATCGCAGTCAGCATTGAATTTGCCGCTGCATCGATTCCACAGCACTGATGATTTGCCGCACCGGCAAACCCCTCTCCGATGATTCTGCCGTTTTCGTCAGCTGCTGCACAGTGCGTTTTAGTACCGCCGGCATCAATTCCAAGTACGTACATTTTATACGTTACCCCCTTTAGTATTGTCGGCAAAGAACTGCGGAAGGTAGGCTTTGTGAGCTTCCAGCATCTCATCCAGAATACCACGTGCATCTCTTACATCATGAACCAGCGGATTGTTCATCAGAGCCAGCAGAGCTTTTCTGCGGTCTCCGGATACGGCAGCCTCGATCGTCAGTACCTCATAGGCTTTTACCTGTTCGATCAGGCCAAGTACAGTTTCCGGAACGTCTGACGGCCGTACCGGTGTTGCACCGTTTCTGTCAATAATACAGTTGGTCTCGATGACTGCATCATCCGGAAGCTGCGGAATCGTTCCGCGGTTTGCCGTATCCACTACCTGAACGTCACCTCTGTCATTGTAAATACTGTCTACCAGATGAATAGCAGCTTCTGAATATCTTGCACCGCCGCGTTTTGCAAGCGCCTCAGGTTTTTCTTTCAGATCTGTATCCCTGTAACACCTGAACAGCTCAGCCTCCACATGCTTTACCTGATCTGCTCTGACCCCGGTCAGTCCGATCGCATCCTGAATCTCATGTTCCAGCGCTTTCTTCTCTGTATAGAAATACTGAAGATATGGAGACAGCATGCAGCCGAGATCTTTTGCGATGGCATCCATCTCCTGATCCTTGCAGATGTTTTTCACAATGCTCTCTTCTCTGGCGACATCCAGTACATCAGCAATACTGTCCGTTCCATTGTGATAAGCATGGTTCATAACGCTTAAATGATTCAGGCCGATAAAACGGCAGTCCAGTTCTTCAGCAGGTATCTGAAGACGATCTGCTGCATCGTGGTGCATATTGATGGGTACATTGCACAGACCGATACATTTTACATTTGTGTGCTTCAGAATTGCCTCTGTTACGATACCGGATGGATTCGTGAAGTTGATCAGCCATGCATCCGGACAAACCTCTTCCATGTCATGGCAGATATCCAGCATGACCGGAATCGTGCGAAGCGCCTTGAAGCATCCGCCCGGACCGGTAGTTTCCTGGCCAATTACACCGTACTTCAGCGGAATACGCTCATCCTTTGCTCTCGCATCCAGTCCGCCGACACGGAACTGTGTGATAACGAAGGCGGCACTGCGCAGACCATCTCTTCTGTCCAGTGTGTAGCGGACACTGATATCAAGCCCCGCTTTTTCAACCATACGTTTTGCAAAAGCCGTATTGATAGATACCTTTTCCTCACCGGATTCAATATCGATCAGTACAATTTCTGTCACAGGTAAGGAATCCTTATGTAAAATGACTCCCTCTACCAGCTCCGGTGTGTAGCTGCTTCCGCCGCCGATTACTGCTAATTTCATAGCTTTCCCTCCATATATAGTTTTCCGCATCATATTTTGGTTTCTTATTTAATGTTCTTAAATAACATCCTGAAAAAATATGCATATCCGTTTTTATACAGTCATCAAGAATGAATAGAAACAGAAGATACACACTTATTTAAGAAGATTAATTATGTTTTTAATATAACACAAATGCAGAAAGATAGCAAGTATTTTTTCGGAATACGGAAACTGAATCAGAGCAGATACTGCTTCAATTCGCTGCGGCATTCTCTGTAATCGGGAAGCTCCTGCTCCACTACTGCCCAGAATCGCGGAGAGTGATTCATTTCTCTGCGATGTGCCAGCTCATGTACAACAACATAATCCAGAAGTTTCTCCGGCAGCAGAACCAGTTTCCAGTTAAAATTCAGATTGCCCGCAGAGCTGCAGCTGCCCCACCGTGTCT
>JBGVDJ010000035.1:0-6599 GCA_045119335.1 Candidatus Choladousia sp.
TCTGCTACTGCATCCTCGGTAATTGTGTAAACGATCTCTTCTCCATCTGCATACTTCGGAAGATTTTCGAATGTCCATGCCCAGCTGTCTGCTTCTGTTACAGTTGCGCTGCTGACTTCCGTTCCATCTGCGTACAGGCGGATCGTGATGCTTTCCGGTCTCTTGCCGTCCTGGTCATCTGCATCATCCCAGGTCTTGCTTCCGGATACTTCCGTTGTTTCCGGTGTGTGGCTGTTCGTTACAGTATACTTGTCGGTATTCGTATCCTGCACGATCTTGGTGTTGTAACCATTTACCGCTTCCTCTTCTACCGTATACGCGATTTCTACAGTCTCTCCATCTTTCTGCTCGTATTTCGGCAGTTCTTTGGAAGTGAATGCAAGTTCGCTTTCCTGCCAGATTTTATCCGCTCCGGCACTGAGCTCAATCGTTTCTACTGTTGTCTCACCATTTTTGATCAGTATCTTGATCGCTGTCGGGCGTTTGCCGTCCTGGTTCTGCCCGTCATCCCATACCTTGACTCCGCTGAGTTTTACGGTTTGCATTTCGTAGGTGTTGGTAATTGTTCCCACAGTAAATACATTGTTTGCATCTGCTGCTATCTGATCTCCGATCTGTGTACCGGTACTGTTAACCACCGTAATAACCGGTGTCAGCGCTCCATCCTTTTCCTGAATGTCCACCTTTACATAGATCGTCTCAGAACTGTATTTTACATTGTCGGCCTTATCAGCTTCATCCTCGGGAGTTTTCTCTTTAATAATAAAGTAATGAGTTCCCTGCTCTTTATAAGTCGTCTCTTCAAATACCGCTTTTTTGGTCTGTCCGTCTGCTGCAACACTGACTTTCACTTCTTCCAATGGTGTATCAGAGTGTTCGGTCAGAATACCTTCTTTAAATTCTGCCTGATACAGCTGGAAAGTAAATTCTGCTCCTGCAAATCCGTATCCGATCAGAGACATTCTTTTGTTTGCTGCAAGTTTAATATTGGTAAAAGGTTTGTTATAAATATTAGTTTTATAAGTTCCTTTTTCTGTAAGTGTAACTCCTGCATCGGTCCATTTCTGGATCTGAGCTTCCCACTGAGCGTCTGTGTAATCGCCCGGTCTTTTTACAAATACAATAAAATGCTTCTGGTCATCCGCCTCGAATCCGTCCGGCGCTTCGCTCTCCCAATAGCAATACACCGTATTGAATTTCAGCGCATACTCTTTGCTCTTGAACTCCACGATACCGGTTTCATCCGTTGTCTTTGTTATGATCTGCGGTGCTCCTGTTTCTCCCTCTTCATAGGCAGTCCACGCTGTTTCGTCAACAGACATTTTTGCCTCCTGAAGAGAAAACGTCGCATCGGCCAGTAAAGCCTGAGCGTCTTTACTGCTGTTCTTTTCAAGCTGAAGCACAAAATCGGATGCTGCCGCAGTTCCGCTCGCACTGTATGTAAAAGAGGCGAGCGACTCGGAATCCGTTGTCGAAATCTTTCCTTCCCAGTAAGCCTTATTGGTTACTGATATCTGTGTGCCGAGAAGTGCATTTACCCGCGTTGCATAGGTAATTCGTAATGGCTGATTATCAGGAATCACAATTTTCCATACATTGACTACTTTTCCATCCGAAGTCGTTTTGTCTTTCTCAACCAGCTCAATTTTAATATTGACTTTCTCATTTGTATTTGTATTAACTGCTTCTACCGCTTCCGGATCCAGCTCCAGCGGACTGGGGATCTCATCATAAAGATCCAGAGTTCCTTCTTCTGTTCCCCAGTAAATACCATCCTGGTTTACTTCAATCTGGAACGGTATTTTCATTTCAGTATCCGAATAAGTCAGTGTCTTTTTATCAAGATCTTCTACCTGAACAGTTACATCTGCTTTGTTCGATTTAAATTCTTCATTATTATAGGTAAGGGTCGCCTGATTCGTATAAGTCTTTTCAGTTCCTGTCAGCAGCTCCGGGTCGGATATCTTAGTGATTATATGGAAATCTACCGCACCCTTATCGAAGTCCGGTGCACTGGCTGACTTCTTCAATCCGGAAATCTTAAATGTAACGGTATTGCCTTCCGTCACCGGCGGAGAAGCTATTTCAACAGAGTATCCTCCGGTATATAAATAACCCTGCCAGAATCTGTAGATAGCGACACAGTTCAATCCATCCGGAAGAGTATCCTTTATGATGGCATTTCCCTCCATCATACTTAACTCATTCACCTTAATGTCCCATATAATATAGTAGCCTTCTCCTGCGTTGGAAGTCTTGATCAAGTTTGTTTTTGTCTTGGTTTTGTCATTACAATTCTCATATTCGTCGCTGGCCTTTACAAGCTGCAGTGTATCTTCACCATCATAATAATACATAGACCAGAAACCTTTGGTAATTCTGTTATCCTCCGCAAAAATGGTCTGTTTCGCTGATACCTGCGCAGAACCAGTGTCTGTCTCTACCGATACCTTATTGTAACACAGTACATTGCCCGGTCTGCCGTTAAAACTGCTGCTGGACTTCGTCATTCCATAGTAGCTGCCTTTATAGATCAGATAAATCGGGTTACTGTCGTCTGACGTTATCTTAGCTTCTTCCTCATCTTCTGTACTGCTGTTTTCCACTTTAAACTGCACTTTATGTACTTTCGGATTGGTCTGCTCTACTGTATAATCCGTATTTTCAGTCAGTTTTTTTACTTCTCCGTCCTGCACCAGAGCATTCAGTCCTGCCACATCAGCAGCAGAAGAAATATCTCCCTGATAAATACCCACCAGATTGACTGCGTTCTGATTGGTGCCTGACTCTGTTACATCATCCACAATCGTATAACTCGGCAGGATATCTCCCGTCAGTTTTACTTTCCAGTAGATCTTTCCGGTACCCTTGGCACTTTCACTCTCATATTTTGTCTCTACTGTATGATACCAGTATGTTTTCTGCACACCGAGAGTTGTCTTACCTGTGATCTTCGTCTCATGCTTTACGGTCTGGGTAAAGGTCTCAGCGTCCCCGTTTCCTATACCGGTCAAAGCAGCCGTATTTGTGCAGGTAACCGTACCGAAGAAATCGTCATCCGCTTTTGCATAATAGGTAAGCAGATAGCAGTAATTTCCCTGGAACTGATTTTTCAGAATGAATTGAGACGTCTGATTAATATCCACCCAGGTGGTAGTTGCAGGAGTCAGCCCTGACAGTTTCGATGCAATGGTGCTCGCTTTCGTACTTACAGTCAGTTTGCCCAGATAGTCACCAAGTGTTTCTAACTGTTCATAACTGTATTCATCAATTCTTACCCACTCTATGAACTTCATTTTGTTTCCGTCTCCCAGAGTATCGGTAAGCTCCGCCTGTGTCAGATCTCCATACCAGTTCGCCTCTTCATTGATCAGGATCTGGAATTTAAATGTATTGCTGTTTGCTGTAAATGCGTGTTCTGTACCTTCAAAACAAATTTTGTTTGCTGTCACCTTCTCGCCGCCAAATTTACGCAGCCATATCTTCTCATCCAGAGTTATCGTACCATGTCCGTAAACATGAGAGCTTCCGTCTTTTCCCGGAACTCTCGCAATATTTTTTATTGTCTTTTTACCGGTAGAGGCAGTTGCGCCTGAAGCTGTTTCAGCATTCGCAAGCCATGCTGTATCCGATAATGTCACAGAATATTTTAATTTCTTTGTTTCACCCGGTTTCAGAGATCCCAGATCCATCTTAAAAGATTTTTCTGAGGAAAAATCCGGTGTTCCCGCATGACTTTCCCCGCCTTTATTGGAGGATATCTGGAAATTTGCTACCGGATTCTGATCCGCATCAACCACACCATGCAGATTTTTATCATATGCAAGAATATACTCTTTGCCAGTTCCGAACTCATCATTTATCGTAACACTCGGAATCGTATAATTATTCGTCGAGGGTGCTGTCACTGTTACAACATAAGTCAGTTTATTAATATTGGAAGGATCTGTTTGTACATCCTTTTTCAGTGTTATTCCCGTCGAATCCTTTACTGTTGCCGTCGCATAGGTACGGAACTCATCATTTGAATATACGGACACAGTATTCTGTAACGTATTAGCTGTTTCCAGGTATCCGTATATCAGATAGTCCTCTTCCAGTTTTGCAGTATATTTCAGCCGATATGTTTTCGGGCCCTGTACATCACCAAGATTCCAGACCAGATTTCCGTCCGCATCATAAGAAACAGTTCCTGCTGCCGCTTCTGTCTCGGTTTCATCGGTCACTTCATATATTTTTTCTGTACCCTTCACATAAGACAGACTGTCTATCGTACTTGTCGTTTCTCCGCTGCCGTTTATCACCTTTGTCGGAGCAAATTCATCTTTTAAGTTTACCCCCGGAACAGTTCCGTTGCCCGAAACTGTCAGGGTAATCTCATAGTCCACGTAATAGCATCCGTCTGTCTCCTGTGCAGCTCCTTCCTTCGCTTCACGAATCGTACCCGCTGTTTTAGCAACCTCCAGATTACTGTATTTTACATTCAGATCCCCCTCAAAATTCAGGGTCTTTTCTGCCTCTCCAATGATAATCCTGGTATTACCGCCATCCGGAAGTTTCGTCCAGTCCGCTTTCGCCGTAATTTCAAAAGTTCCTTCAATATTGCTTCCCTTCTTCTCCGTTACAAACTCCGGATAGAAAGTAATATAAGTATAAACTTTTTCTGCACCGTTTTCCGTAACACTCTGTACCGTTATAACACCGCACTGGTCTGTATTACTGTCAAGCATTGCTCCGGCTGTGGATATATTGGAAAAAGCCGGCATCTCAACCGGAACAACAGCCGTTTTTACTGTGCTGTCCGCATTTAATAACTGATCAGCCGGAAGATTATGATATTTCGCAGTCACTTTTATCTCAATATCACCCGGAAGCTCTGTTTCTGTTGTCGTTAAGGTAAGCCAGTCTCCGTCTGATCCTGTTTTACGATATCTAATCTCCATATCATAAACACAGCTGCTCATATCGTAAGTATTTGCAACACTTTCTGTCTCTTTTGTAGCTTCAGATTCTGTCTGCGGCACAGTCTCACTCTGACTGGCTATTCCATTCTGACCCGCAGTCTCGCTCTGGTCTGTGGTCTCACTCTGACCGGTTGTCTCGCTCTGACCTGATGTCTCGCTCTGGCCGGTCGTCTCGCTCTGGCCGATCGTCTCGCTCTGGCCGGTCGTTTCGCTCTGGCCAGTCGTCTCGCTCTGGCCGGTCGTCTCGCTCTGGCCGGTCGTCTCGCTCTGGCCAGTCGTCTCGCTCTGGCCAGTCGTCTCGCTCTGCGCTGTTGGTTCACTCTGCAGTTCTTCAGCCATTATCTGAATTCCTGAAGAGGTAAACAGCATCGACATTGCCAATACCACTGCCAGCAGTCGCATCTGTAACGGTTTTCTTTGCTTGTTCTTCATAGTCACTTTCCTTCCCTTACTGTTTTGCAGTATTTTTGTTCCTTCTGTTCTCCCTTTCTCCGAATCATCTATCCGGACCAGTTGTCCCATTTCATATTTGTCTGCCCCTCCCGCTTTCTTTTCCTGTTCCGATCATGCCGTCGTATCGTATATGTTCTTATATTCTTTATAAATGCACAAAAACTGAAACTTACCCTACCGATCAGTAAAGTACGTTCCAGTTTCACTCATTTTACCGTATTTTTTCTATCTTATGTTCGTCTTATTTTCGTTACCGGACACCTCTGTTTCAGGCATTCCGATAGTATATCATCTGCCATATTCATTTTATCATACTACAGATGAATTTCAATTATTTTTCCTGCAAGAAGCTAATACTTTTTGCAATTTTTTATTGTAAATAAGCTGTTTTCCGGTGTTTTGCCACTCTCTGCTTCCAGCAGTTATTTCATTCATCAGAGGCCAAATGCCAGCGATGCCGCACACCAGATCAGGACCAGGCCCATTGCAATATTGAACGGCCGGTAATGCTTCGCAAGAAACTTCTGGAGCACTCCCCCGACAGCTGCCCATGTTACAAAACCTGCCGCACCGATCAGTGTCAGACTGACTGCATGGACCATCAGTGATGTCAGACTTGTGTCATAAGGAAGCACATATCCCGTATACACGGTGATCGCATACAGGATGATCTTTACATTGACAAATTCCAGAAAAAATCCCTTCCAGAAAGAAACCGGCTGCTGCTCACTCTCATCCGGGCCGCTTCGCACCACGTGAATTGCCAGCCATACAATATAAACTGCTCCAATGTACTTCATGATCCCCGCAATTGACGGGACAAATTTTGCCAGCTGATAACAAAACAGCGCACAGAGAATCATGACACAGAGAAATCCCGCTGTGATTCCCAACAGCGTATTTTTCCCTTGCGCCAGCCGTTCCTGCTGACTGCATATAATGAAAGAATGTTGTTCGGCCCCGGTGTGAATGCCGTCACACAGGTATACGGCAAATAAGAAATAATAGTAGAAATAAGCATTTACAATCCTCCTTTTTTAGAGAATAACTTCTCGGAATCTTCAGCCTTGATTTTATAAGGGTTCTAGATCCCTATCTCAAAAAATCACCCACTTTTTTGCCGAAAGTACTTGACAAATCGCTCAAAATTTGCGGCGAAGCCGATTGATTATACTTTATTTC
>JBGVDJ010000036.1:0-10009 GCA_045119335.1 Candidatus Choladousia sp.
TATGTACGCAATTATTGCAACAGGTGGTAAACAGTACAAAGTAGCCGAAGGCGATATCATTAACGTAGAAAAGCTTGGTGTAGAAGCTGGTGAAACTGTAACGTTTGATCAGGTACTTGCAGTAAGCAATGACGGAATGAAGGTTGGAGCTGATGTTGCATCTGCAACTGTTACAGCAACAGTCGTTAAGAATGCGAAAGCAAAGAAAGTCATCGTTTACAAGTACAAGAGAAAAACCGGTTACCACAAGAAAAACGGTCACAGACAGCAGTACACACAGGTTAAGATTGAGAAAATCAACGCATAATCGTCATGATACGATTTACGGTGTGGAAATCTGAAGATCAGTATCGTGGTTTTGAGAGCAGCGGACATGCGGGATTTGCAGAAGAAGGCGAGGATATTGTCTGTGCAGCAGTTTCAGCTCTCGTTATCAATGCAGTGAATTCGATTGATCAGTTCACGGAGGATGATTACGAGGTGGAACAGGCACCGGACGGAGGC
Organism: Candidatus Choladousia sp.; assembly: GCA_045119335.1. Taxonomy (GTDB): domain Bacteria; phylum Bacillota; class Clostridia; order Lachnospirales; family Lachnospiraceae; genus Choladousia. Next base: position 505 of record JBGVDJ010000036.1, read on the forward strand.
TTTCTGAGAGTGCAGTTTCCGGAGGTTCCCGGCGAGAAGGCTACTTTGCTGATGGACAGCCTGTTACTTGGGATAAAAAGTATCGAGGCTGATTACGGAAATGAATATATTACCTTAATAACTGAGGAGGTGTAACTATGTTAAAAATGAACCTTCAGTTCTTCGCTCATAAAAAGGGAGTTGGTTCTACAAAGAACGGACGTGATTCCGAGTCCAAGAGACTTGGTGCCAAGAGAGCAGACGGACAGTTTGTAAAAGCTGGAAACATTCTTTACAGACAGCGCGGTACAAAGATTCATCCGGGTGTAAATGTAGGTCGCGGTGGTGACGATACATTATTCGCAATGGTTGATGGCGTTGTAAGATTTGAAAGAAAAGGAAGAGATAAGAAACAGGTTTCTGTTCTTCCGGTAGCAGCAGAATAATTTACGCAGGCTTCAAATCAGAATGTGGTTTGAAGCCTGATTTTGTATGTAGCGATTCAGAACGTCCAAACAGCCTCAGACAGATGCTTCGTCAATGTATCCGAACCTTGAAAAAGAGGCAGTCTGTGGTCCGCGTTCTGTTAAATATAGTTTTGTCAGAAAGTGAGTACAGTATGTTTGCGGACAGAGCACGAATTATTATCCGCTCAGGAAAAGGCGGAGACGGTCACGTCAGCTTCCGCAGAGAGCTTTTTGTGCCGGATGGCGGTCCGGACGGCGGCGACGGCGGCAAAGGCGGAGACGTGATTTTTGAAGTAGATGAAGGACTGAATACGCTGATTGATTACCGTCATCGGAGAAAATTCTCTGCAAAGGACGGTGAACCGGGCGGAAAAAGAAGATGCCACGGTGCCAACGGAAGTGATGTCGTACTGAAAGTTCCGGAAGGTACTGTTGTAAAAGAAGCCACTACAGGACAGGTCATTGCCGATCTTTCCGGCACAAACCGCAGACAGGTCATTCTGAAAGGCGGCAGGGGCGGCAACGGAAATATGCATTATGCAACTTCCACCATGCAGGCACCGAAATATGCACAGCCGGGACAGGAAGCAATCGAGCTTGAGGTTATGCTGGAGCTGAAGGTGATCGCAGATGTGGGGCTTGTCGGTTTCCCGAATGTGGGAAAATCCACATTTCTTTCCCGCGTTACAAATGCAAATCCCAAGATTGCGAACTACCACTTTACCACACTGTCACCGAATCTCGGTGTCGTTGACATGGAAGGCGGCGGATTTGTCATTGCGGATATCCCGGGACTGATTGAAGGCGCTTCAGAAGGAATCGGACTCGGTCATGAATTCCTGCGTCATATTGAGCGCACGAAGCTGATGATTCATATCGTGGATGCAGCTTCTGTAGAAGGACGTGATCCGGTGGATGACATTCACAAGATCAATGCGGAACTGGCCGCTTACAATGAAGATCTTGCAAAACGTCCGCAGGTCATTGCAGCGAATAAGATTGATGCGATTTACCTCGAAGACGAAGATCCGATCCGGCGCCTGAAGGACGAGTTCGAGCCTCTTGGCATTCCGGTATTTGCTATTTCAGCAGTCAGTGGACAGGGGGTAAAAGAACTTCTGTATTACGTACAGGAGATGCTCAACAAACTTCCGAAGGAAACGACCGTTTTCGAGCAGGAGTTCGATCCGGCCGTTCGCATGATCAGCGAAAATCTGCCGTTTACGGTCGAGAAATCAGAAGAAGAAGAGAACACATATATTGTTGAAGGTCCGCGCATCGAGAAAATGCTTGGTTATACGAATCTGGAGTCCGAAAAGGGTTTCCAGTTCTTCCAGAATTTTCTGAAGGACAACGGTATCCTGGAACAGCTGGAGGAACTTGGCATCCAGGAAGGCGATACCGTCCGGATGTACGGATTACAGTTTGATTATTACAAGTAGGCGAACGGCAAAAACAGTCTGTGACTGACCGTTCGGTACTATATTTTCAGAAGAGGGAGAAATTATGACTAGCAAGCAGCGCGCATATTTAAAAGGTCTGGCGATGACACTGGACCCGATTTTCCAGATTGGAAAATCTTCTCTGACACCGGAGAATACAGCGGCCATCCAGGAAGCGCTGGACGCAAGAGAGCTGATCAAAATCAGCGTGCTTCAGAACTGTATGGATGATCCGAATGAGATCGCTCAGGTCGTGGCAGAACGTACGCGTTCTGAGGTAGTACAGGTCATCGGTAAGAAGATCGTCCTGTATAAGGAAGGAAAAGAGAATAAAAAGAAGATTGAGCTGCCGAAAGCAGCGAAAAAATAAGAGGCATTGTGATGAAAAGCAGCAGACGCCGAATTGGAATTATGGGTGGTACATTTGATCCGATTCATATCGGACATCTGATGCTGGCTGAATGTGCGTATGAACAGTTCCGGCTGGAGAAGGTACTGTTTTTGCCATCCGGCAACCCTCCGCACAAGCGCAACCGACCGGACGGAGCATCCGATGAGGACCGGCTGGAAATGGTGCGTCTGGCCATCTCCGATAATCCGCACTTTGTATTGGATCATGAAGAAATGGAACGCGAAGGAGATACGTATACGTACGAAACACTGGAGATCCTGAACAGACTGCATCCCGATACGGATTATTATTTTATCATCGGAGGTGATTCTCTGATGGCATTCGATACGTGGATGCATCCGGAACTGATCGCACAGCGCTGTATACTTGTGGCAGCTGTTCGTGACCAGCTGGATCAGGAGACAATGAAACAGCGTATGATTCAGCTGAATACAAAATACGGTGCGGATATCCGCTTACTCCGGACTCCGGATCTTGATATTGCATCCAGCTCCATTCGCTTGTGGTGCAGGGAGGAACGTTCTGTGCGATATTATGTTCCGGATCCAGTACGGGAATATATCCTTGCACACAATCTCTACAGAAACTGATTTTCCGGAATGCACCGATATACACCTGAGGATGAAAAAATGGAAAATTACAATATTCTTAAGATGCAGAAAAAACTGAAAAAGTATATTGACGAGCTGCGTTATCAGCATACCCTTGGTGTGATGTACACGGCTGCTGCGCTTGCCATGTGCCACGGTGCAGACATTGAGCGCACTCAGGTGGCAGGATTGCTGCACGACTGTGCAAAATGCATACCGAATGCAAAAAAGCTGAAGCTTTGCAGGGAGAATAACATTCCGGTATCTGAAGTGGAACGTAATTCACCGCATCTGCTGCATGCACAGCTCGGTGCTTATATTGCAAAAGAAAAATATCATGTGGAGGATCCGGAGATCCTTGATGCCATTGCCTGCCACACAACTGGAAAACCGGCAATGACATTGCTTGAGAAGATTATTTTTATTTCAGACTATATCGAGCCAATGCGTACAAAGGCACCAAACCTTGAGCGCATTCGCAGTCTTGCATTCACGGATCTTGATCGCGCCGTTTATGTGACACTGCACGACACTCTGTTTTATCTGGAACAGGAAAAAGCCTGTCTTGATAATCAGACGGTTGTAGCTTATAATTACTACAAAGATTTGATGGAACAGGAGGCATAGCGTATGGCTGAACATGCTGCAAAGGAAATGGCGAAGCTTGCTTATGAGGCATTGTCTGATAAGAAAGCGGAGGACATCAAGATCATTAATATCGAGGAGGTTTCAGTTCTGGCTGATTACTTCATCATCGCTTCCGGTACGAACCGCAATCAGGTACAGGCCCTGGCGGACAACGTCGAAGAGGAGCTGCACAAGGCCGGATATCCGGTAAAGCAGACAGAGGGCTACCGCTCTGCCAACTGGATACTGCTGGATTTCGGTGACATCATTGTCCACGTATTTGATTCAGAGAACAGAGTATTTTATGATCTGGAGCGAATCTGGAGAGACGGAAAAGATATATCAATTGACGACCTCACATAACAGGAGAAGAAACTATGGCAGTAGATAAGACATTTTTAATCAGAAGCATACAGAAGAAAGAAGAAATGATCGTTGCATTCTGCGCATTCACAAACATGCCGTTTGTTGTATGCGATCCGGAAACATACAACGATCAGGTATGGATTTTCGACAACGAGACTCTGCTTCAGGAGTTTGCCAAAGAATATACGGAGAAGAAGGTTCTTCTCAAAGGGATCAAGTATCCGAACAAGGCTTTTCTTGCATTTTTCTCCATGCTCTACACCATCGGTGTTAATGAACTGGTATTCATAAGTGAATCCGGTAAGGAGACGATTGAATTGGCTGATCTGGTACGCAGACCGGATTTCTCCAATATCCCGAAAGAGAAACAGCCGGTGCTGAATCCGGAGCTTCAGCTGACAGGCATGTACTTTATGCAGGAAGCTTCCCGCCCGGTTCCGATGGAAGAGAAGGCTCAGCTTCAGGAACTGGAAGAAGAGCTTGCTGCAAATCTGTATAAAGCAAAATATGTGGTTCCGATTGAATTGCTGGAAGGACCGGAAAGTGACGTGGAAAAGCTGAAACAGAAAAAATATCGTCTTCCGATCCTGAAGAATAAAAAAGAAGAGATCCTTCAGCCGATCTTCACAGATCCGACTGAGCTTGGCAAGTTCAATAAGGATAACAAGTTCAAAGCACTTGCTGTACCATTCGAAAATCTTTCCAAGCTGCTGATCAAGAATTCCAAGGGATTTCTTCTGAATCCCGCCGGATTTCATATCGCAATGCCGGTAGAGCTGATTAACGGACTTTCACAGCGTTTCGGCAAGGATAGCGAAGAGTAAGCGATATCAGAATCAGGATGATATCTCTGTTCCAACCATATAAGTAAGCAGGAATATCATGACAGAAATCAGAAGCAGAAATCACGAACAGAGTTTTAAAGGTCATGCAGGGCAGAACATAAAACAGCAAGTCTGAATCAGATCAGGCTTGCTGTTTTTAATCAGGAAACTTGTAAGATAAAAATAATTCTGAAAAATAACTGTTCTTCAAACTGAAAATCCGGTACGGAAAGTAGCTTCTGTGCCAGAAAACAGCTATGAGAAGAAACGAAATACACCAAAAACTTTTCCAAGGACCTGACAATTTTCCACGATAATCGGGTCCATCGTATCGTTTTCCGGCTGAAGCCGAAAATGTCCATTCTCTTTGTAATAGGTCTTTACTGTAGCCGAATCATCTACCAGAGCTACCACAATATCGCCATTATTCGCAGTAGACTGCTGCTTCACAACAACACTGTCTCCATTCATAATGCCGACATTGATCATACTGTCGCCTTTGACACGCAGAATGAAAGTCTGATCATTCGGCATATACTCAGCCGGAAGCGGGAAATAACTGTCAATATTCTGTTCTGCCAGAATAGGCTGTCCTGCTGCAACAGTTCCGACTACAGGAACATTGACCATCTCGCGGCGCAGCATACTAAAGGAATCATCCAGAATCTCAATAGCGCGCGGCTTCGTCGGATCGCGTCTGATGTAGCCGTTCTTCTCAAGGGATTCCAGATGAGAATGAACAGAAGAAGTGGACTTCAGTCCGACTGCCTGACAAATCTCACGGACTGCCGGCGGAAATCCGCGATCCAGTATCGCATTTTTTATATAGTTAAGTATTTCTTCCTGCTTCGGTGTAATCTGTCCAGCCATAACAGGTACCTCCCGTACATATGTTTTTTTCAGTATAGCATATATAAATAAAAAAAGCAAACAAAAAAGCAAACAAATGTTTGCTCCGGATGATTTGTCTGTATCCGGTTAAGAAAAGGTTAATAATTCCATTTCTTTTGCTTTCTTGTAATCTCTGCATCCGGGTGCTATAATGTGTCCATAAGAAAAGTCGGGAACTCAGGTTCACCTAACAGATAGAAAGAGAGGAAAAGAATATGAAGAGAAAAATGATTGCAGTCATTACTGCTGCACTCTGCCTCGCGTCAGCGATTCCGACAGCTTCTGTGTATGCAGACGGTCAGAAGGTTGTTACACTTGGCGCTGACCTTTCCGAAGAGCAGAAGCAGGCAATCCTGCGTTACTTCGGTGTAGCGGGACAGAACATCCAGACACTTACTATCACAAATCAGGACGAGAGAGATCATCTCGGTTCCTATGTTCCGTTGGAGCAGATCGGCACACGTACCTTCAGCTGTGCGCTCGTAAATCCGACGAATTCCGGCGGTATTCAGGTAAAAACAGCAAATCTTTCCTGGGTCACCAGTAATATGATCGCGTCCACACTGTCAACCTCCGGTGTTGTGAACTGTGAAGTGCTTGCAGCCGCACCGTTTGAGGTATCCGGTACAGGTGCCCTGACGGGTATTCTCATGGCATATGAGTCAGCAGTCGGTGAGACACTTGATTCCGGAAAGAAAGAAGTTGCCACACAGGAACTCATCACTACGACTGAGATTGCCAATAACATCGGTCAGGTACAGGCAACGGAAATTGTCAATGAAAGTAAGATGCAGGTCATTCAGGGTGATGTCGTAAGTTCAAATGATATTGATGTCATTATTAACGAAGTGGCCGCTGAGGAGAATATCTCACTTTCCGATGAAGACCGTGAGCTGCTGAACGAGCTGCTGCAGCAGATCGCAGAGCAGGATTATGACTATGAGGAAATGAAAGAAACACTTGAGCGTGTGGAAGAGAACATGCAGGAGCTCACTCAGCAGACAGAAGAGGAGGCTCCGGACGAAGCTGTTGTTGTAGACGGCGGCACTTATGATGATGCGGAAGATAACGAACTGACCGATGTATACGAAATCGAGACGGAAGCTCTTGCAGAAGACAGTATTCTGATGAATACCGATGATTCAGCTCTCGGCGAATCGGTTATTTTCGACGCAACAAACGATGCTGCCCTGGCTGAGACAGACGCGCCGATACAGACTGATGATTCAGCAGATACTTCCACGGATGAGGCATTTGAAATCGTATCCAGTGATACATATTCTGAAGACGCCAGCACAGATGTCTACGAAATTCCGACAGACGATGACTCTGATGATCTGACAGATGTTCAGATTATTGACGATGGTACAGCAGACGAAGTTATGACTCCGACAGATGCAGAGACAGAAGCTCCTGCTGCCGGGGATGTGCAGACAGAAGCTCCTGCGGAAAGTGCTGAGGCTGTCACTCTGGAGCTTGAACTGATTCCGCTCAGCGATTTCACTTTTGCACCGCTGACTTCCGAATCTACTGCATATGAAATTCATCCGGCAGGTATCAACGAACTGACTGTATATTTCCAGCGTGATGATATCATCTGCGGATCCGGTACTCTGATGCTTTACAATACAGCTGACTCCAGTCTGATTGAGACAATTACAATGTCCGACACGAATAAGGCAGCTGTTATACCTATGACCTCTGAGGAGCTGACTGAGCACGGATGGACGGCAGGCAACAAGGCAGTGATCAAACTTGCACAGCCGCTTGCACAGAATTCCTCCTATTTTGCAGTTCTTTCCGAAGACGCACTTTCCACAGCAGACGGCATCGGACATTCTGAGGCAATTCCGGACAGCTATACCTGGACGATCCAGACAGCTGAATACGGTTTCTGCCTTGACAAACCGGTAACAGGTGTTACAGCCGGCAGTACTGCAGCAGGACAGATCATGATGGATGGAACAGCAGCTGCATATGCATGTATCGAAAATGCAGATCCGGCTATGGTAACATTTGATGTCAGCGAGTTCACTGCTTCCGGAAGCCTGAATGCGACCTTCATACAGGCAGGCACAGTTACCTTCCAGGTATCCTTCTATGATGCGGACGGAAATGGACTGGAAACCATTGATTACACAGTTACAGTAAAATAATTGCCTGCGATGAAAACATCGCAATATGGCAGAATAAACGGCTTACAGCAGCTCTTCTCTGATTGGGAAGAGCTGCTGTGTTTTATAAAATAAAGAACAAATACCAAATTGAGGTATCATTTCCATTACTCGCGTATATACCCTTCATTCCGTATGACAGGATCCACTATGTAAGGGTCCGCTATATAGAATATCCTTTTTCTATAAACGTTTTATATAATGCTCCCCAATCATTCCTGACTGCGGAGCTGTTTCGATGCACGGTATTCTGCTGCAACTTTTTTATAATAACTGTTTTTATAATAACTGTTTCTGTAGAACTATTTCCATGTAATGGTTTTGCACCCGTTCCTTCTGATGATCATCCTGCATAAACAGCTTCTCTGAAGTATCCGCACAGATATTCGGAACCGTCACCGGAAAGTCCTGAACTATATTCTTCTGGATCCGGGAACCATCCTTCTTCGCCGTCTGCATTGATGCATTTGATATACCAGCTTCCATCCGTTTTCATCACTTCTGTCAGCTGAACCTTATCGTCCGCCTCTACCACATATGCGGCCTTGTCTGAATCTATATCTGCTTCTTCAAAGACATTGAATGTCTGCCACGCGGTCCACTCGAGGGGTTCATCAAATCTGCATGAACCATCGACCTGTTTTACTCCATCTTCCCCAATCTCATAAGTGACCGGAATAGTAATGTTACCGGTGGCAATCAGCATTTCCAGCCAGTTGACTGTGATAGTATTTCCTTCTGTGGATGCTACACCCTGGCATCTGGCCCATCCGCTCAGCAGATTGTCAGGTTCTTCCTCCGTTTCACGTGAGAGAAGTGACAGATCTGCCAGAACTTCGTAAGAATCCTCTGCAGGCGCGAGCAGCAGTGTCTGATTCGTCCAGTCATTATCGGATCTGCTGTTTGCCAGAAGATAAACGGAACCATCCTCCATAGGACACTGATCCACATCCCAGTAATAACTCCACGTCTCATCGGTCACTGACCAGCTGAGCTTGCCGTTAATATAAATCTCAAGCACCGCTCTGGATTCATTTTCCTTTTCTTCATCCGTATAGGTTTTGTAAGACAGCTGTTCCATTGTACCGTCGCCCTGAAGATCAATTTCATAAACGGTATTGGGCTCCAGTGTACAGCTGACTTCCTCCTCCGCAGATGCGGTTACTGATATGCAGCCAAGCGCTGCAATGGTTCCGAGAGTCAGGTATTTTACTGTTTTTTTCATAACACACGTACTCCTTTCGTTGTCTGTTTTGGATGGAATTATTTTACTATAGGAGTATTTAAAATACCAGACAGGAAAAATTGCAATTTTCTTAAAACTTAATGATTTTATATAATCCTATACAATCGCGCAGATGCAGATTATAATTATCTCAGCATGAAGGATTTTATCTTCAGTAAGCTTTTGGAAAGGTCTGTTCTATCATGGAATACAATTATATACTTATCCGGTCTTCGCGCAAGACACTGGCTATACAGGTAAAAGAAAATGGTGAGATCATCGTTCGCGCTCCGTACCGTGTACCGCAGAAACGGATTGACGATTTTATCAATACTCATAAGGAGTGGATACAGAAAACCAGGGCACGTATCCTGGAAAGGCAGAAGAGCAGTTTTGCTGTTACGGAGGAAGAGCGCAGTGCGGGTATCCGAAAAGCACTCGAGCTCATCCCACAGCGCGTGAACTATTTTTCAAAGCGCATGAATCTTACATATGGACGCATTGCCAT
>JBGVDJ010000037.1:0-65613 GCA_045119335.1 Candidatus Choladousia sp.
CTTTGTATTCTTTCGCTGTGTGGCATTCGCCACATAAATTAAAAAATACAGATACATCTGGTGAACAGGTTCCCCATCTGCATCTGATTTTATAATTTGCCCGGCTCATTTATATCAAATAACACGATGGACATAGACCGCACATATACAGTAAGCCCGAAGAGCATGGATATGTGTTCCGGAATGGAGGAAATATACAATGGCTGGATATAGAAAACTCAGCAGAACAGCAGACCAGAGAAAAGCTCTGCTCAGAAACCAGGTAACAGCTCTGATCTACAGAGGAAAAATCGTTACAACAGAATCCAAGGCTAAAGAAGTTCGTAAGATCGCTGAAGGTCTTATCGCTATGGCTGTAAGAGAAAAAGATAACTATGAGACAGTAACAGTAACAGCTAAGGTTGCCCGCAAAGATGCTGAAGGCAAGAGAGTAAAAGAAGTTGTAGACGGCAAGAAAGTTACTGTATATGATGAAGTTCAGAAGGAAATCAAGAAGGACAAACCGAGCAGACTGCACGCACGTCGTCAGATGCTGAAGGTTCTGTACCCGGTAAAAGAGGTTCCGACTGAGGCAGCAGGCAAGAAGAAAAACACAAAGGAAATCGATCTGACAGCTAAGCTGTTTGATGAGATCGCACCGAAGTATGCTGATCGTAACGGTGGTTACACAAGAATCGTTAAGATCGGACAGCGTAAAGGTGACGCAGCAATGGAAGTAGTTCTTGAGCTGGTTTAATTCAAGTCTGATATAAAAGATCACATGAGGCAGATTCCTGATTCGGGAGTCTGCCTTTTTCAGAAACAGCAAATTTACTTATAAATAAGCTAGCAGGCAAACAGTATTAATGGGGGATCAGGGAATATGGATTATACAATTAAAAACGACAAATTGACTGTAGTAATCAGTGATGCAGGTGCAGAATTACAGTCTGTCAGGAGTGCAGACGGTACAGAGTATCTCTGGCAGGCCGATCCGGCAATCTGGGATGGCAAAGCACCGAACATTTTTCCGTATGTGGCACGTCTGACCGATGGAAAATATACTGTGAACGGGCAGGAATATTCCATGAAGATTCACGGTTTTGTGCAGTATATGACTCTTCAGGTGGAGCAGCTTCAGGAAGACAGTGTGACATTCCGGATTGATGGAAACACAGAAGGGGTAAGAGAGCAGTATCCGTTTGATTTCGTTTATCGGATCAAATATGCATTGACCGGAAATACACTGGTGACAACAACAGCAGTGGAAAATCATGAGGAACAGCGAATCTATTTTGGATTGGGCGGACATCCGGGGTTCAATGTACCACTGGAGGAAGGACTTGCTTTTGAAGATTATTATCTGGAATTTGATCAGCCGTCCAGACCGTCCCGCATTGGTTTTACAGAGACCTGTTTTCTGACGGGACAGGATATGCCGTATTTGCTCGAGGATGACCGCAGGCTTGCTTTACATCATGATATGTTTGATGAGGATGCGATCGTGCTGAAGCATGCACCGCGTCGGGTCCGGCTTATGAGTGAAAAAGGAACAAAGAGCGTGACAGTATCCTACCCTGATTTCCAGTATATCGGATTCTGGCATATGCCGAAGCTGAACGCTCCGTATGTCTGTATCGAGCCATGGAGTTCATTGCCGTCACGTGACGGAATCGTCGAGGAGTTTTCACAGCAGTCAGACCTGATCGGCCTGGATGGAGGAAAAACGTATGAGAATGCGTGGACAATAGAGATTAATTAACAGTGAATAACAGTGATCAAACAGCAGAAAAGCCTGCAGACCGGGATGATATGTACCGACCTGCAGGCTTTCTTACTCAATTCAGGCTTTTTCCGGTTCCGGATAGTCCACACCGAAAGTATCTACCGTCATGCTTGCGATCTTCTGAGTCTCGAACGGACGATCACGATAGTCTGCAGGAGTTTCTGCGATCTTGTCCACGATATCCAGTCCTTCTACTACTTTGCCGAATGCAGCGTAGGCACCGTCCAGATGCGGAGCAGCCTTGTGCATCAGGAAGAACTGGCTGCCTGCAGAGTCCGGATGCATTGCACGTGCCATGGAGAGGACTCCCGGTGTATGCTTCAGATCATTCTGGAAACCATTCTGTGCAAATTCTCCCGGAATGGAATATCCCGGACCGCCCATGCCTGTTCCGTCCGGACATCCGCCCTGAATCATGAAACCACAGATAACACGGTGGAAGATCAGGCCGTCGTAAAAACCTTTTTTGACAAGGCTGATAAAGTTGTTTACAGTATTCGGAGCAACGTTCGGATAAAGTTCTGCCTTCATTACGTCGCCGTTCTCCATTGTTATTGTAACGATTGGGTTCTGTGACATAGTCAAATTTCCTTTCTTTAAATTGGTTAAGTTTTTTGTATTATAATGGGTTTGAGGGGAGAATGCAAGATGTTGTTTGCTTTGAGCATGTTCCTCTCTTCTGCGGCTGGATGCGGATGGCAGAAAGTCATGCAGATGATAAAGCTGCCGAAAATAGAGAGAAAGCGGAGTGGATGCGGGTGTTGACAAGGAGAAGGGAGGGCGATAGGATATGGTGAAACAAATTGTGGACAGGCTGCAGAAGCAGCTGAGGGTCTGTGGATAATGGACAGCAGGACAGAGGGCAGAGGGCAGAGGGCAGTGTGATGATGGAAAACGGACTCAGAAATGTGATTTTTCTGTTGAAAAAAGAAGAGAGGAAACAGATGGATATTCTGACTGCACAGCTGGAGAAGGAGAAGATCCGGAGTCTGGTGTTCAGGGATTTGTACGAAATATCGGGGATTGTATCGAGTGAGGCAGGAATGCCGGGGATTACATGGAATGTGTCAGGAACACCGGGGATTGCATCGAGTGAGGCGGGAATGCCGGACAGTGCAGGGAACAGTGAAGGATGTCTCGGAAAAATACAGTATGGAAAAGATGACAGTATTGTGATCACAGACAGCAGACCGGCGGCCCGACTGGCGGCAGCAGCGGGATATATATGCGTCGGTTTGGAATCAGAAGCGGGAGGATTCTTTGATGGTGCAGAGCTGGTGTGCAAAAACCTGAATGTGCTGGACAGACAGGTTCTGGAAGAGACGCTTTTGCATGCGAAGGGAAGACCGGTGAAGATAGCAGAAACGGAACGCCTGGTGCTGAGAGAGATTTCACAGCAGGACATTGAAGGACTCTGCCGTATTAGCAGACAGGATGGAATGGAATATCTGATGTGCGAAGGAATCGGCACGGAGGATTTTTTTAATCCGGAAAGTCTGAAATCTTATATTGCCCATGTTTATCGGTTCTACGGGTACGGACTGTGGAGCGTTTTCCGAAAAGATGGGACGTTGATCGGGTGCTGCGGACTGCAGGATTGCGTGGAGGCAGATCAGATACCGGAACAGCAGGGTGACGGGGAAGGCGGTCCGATATCAGAGCAGAGGAATGAAAAAGAAAGTGATCAGATACCGGAACAGCAGGATGACGCGGAAGGCGCTCGGATAACAGTTCAGCAGAATGCTCCGGTCGGAAAGCAGACACTGGAACTGCAGTATATGCTGGACCGGCGGTACTGGAGGCAGGGATTTGGAACGGAGATGTGCCGGGCAGCTCTGGGATATGCGTTTGCACGGACGGATGCGGAGCAGATCTGTATCAGATGTCATCCGGAGAACACAGCAGCCTGTGCACTGGCACAGAAACTGGGGTTCCGGCCCCTGGCCCGGAGGGACTGCAATGAAATACGGATGAATCCGGTCCTGTTTTACAGGACATTTGCTGAGCAGTAACAGGAGTGACAGACTGCTTAGAAAGATATTTATTGATATTTGCGGTCGCCTGTGGTAAGATTGGGCGGACGAGAATCAGACTGGAATCATATAAAACAGGTGATAGATAAATGAATATTATCAAGGCAAGAAAACTTGCATATGAATATCTGAAAATGGACGAGGATGGCAACGTTGAGGCGCGCCAGCGTGCAGTAGACGATGTGAACCTCGATGTACAGGCCGGAGATTTTGTGGCGATACTGGGACACAATGGTTCCGGCAAATCAACGCTGGCCAAACATATCAATGCCATTCTTGTTCCGACAGAAGGAACACTTTATGTAGACGGCAAGGACACCAGCGATGAATCAAAGCTGTGGGAGATCCGTCAGAGCGCAGGAATGGTATTTCAGAATCCGGACAACCAGATCATCGGTACGATCGTTGATGAGGATGTGGGATTCGGACCGGAGAATATGGGTGTGCCGCAGCAGGAGATCTGGCAGCGTGTGGAGGACAGCCTGAAGGCGGTCGGTATGTGGGAATACCGTTCTCATTCACCGAACAAGCTTTCCGGAGGTCAGAAGCAGCGCGTGGCAATAGCAGGTGTTGTAGCCATGAAGCCGAAGTGTATTGTGCTTGATGAGCCAACGGCCATGCTGGATCCGAACGGCAGAAAGGAAGTCATACGTACCGTGCGTGAACTGAATCAGAAGGAGCACGTGACGGTGGTGCTGATTACTCATTATATGGAAGAAGTCATTCATGCGGACAAGGTCATCGTTATGGATCAGGGCAAGGTCGTAATGCAGGGAACACCGAGGGAGATATTCTCCCACGTGGAAGAGCTGAAGGCATACCGCCTCGATGTTCCGCAGGCTACACTGGTGGCACATGAACTGAAGAAGGCAGGAGTGGCTCTGCCGGATGGAATTCTGTCAAATGAGGAGCTTGTCTGTGAATTGGAGAAGCTCAGAAATGCATGATGGCGGCAGGGAATGAGAAGACGAGAGGCAGGGGACAGACCATGTCGATTAAAATAGAGAATTTAAATTACGTATACAGTGCAGAGACCGCATTTGAAAAGCAGGCTCTGAAAGATATCAATCTGGAGCTGCCGGACGGACAGTTCATCGGTGTGATCGGACATACCGGTTCCGGTAAATCTACGCTGATTCAGCATCTGAACGGACTGATGAAAGCGACTTCCGGAGCGGTTTATTATAATGGAGAGAATATTTACCGGGAAGGCTATGACCTGAAGAGCCTGCGCAGCAAAGTCGGACTGGTATTTCAGTATCCCGAGCATCAGCTTTTTGAAACAGATGTATTCACGGATGTCTGTTTCGGCCCGAAGAACCTCGGACTTCCGAAAGAAGAGGTTGAGGCACGCGCCTATGAGGCGCTGCGGCTGGTGGGACTGAAGGAGAAGCACTATCGCAAGTCTCCGTTCGAGCTTTCCGGCGGACAGAAACGCCGTGCGGCGATTGCCGGGATTCTGGCAATGCAGCCGGATGTGCTGGTGCTGGATGAGCCGACCGCAGGTCTTGATCCAAAGGGGCGGGATGATATTCTGGATCAGGTGGCGAAGCTGCACGCGGAGAAAAAGATAACGGTAATACTTGTGTCACACAGCATGGAGGATATCGCACGCTATGTGGAACGGATCATTGTAATGAACAAAGGACAGGTACTGTTTGATGATACACCGCGCAATGTGTTCCGGCATTACAGCGAGCTGGAGCGTGTCGGACTGGCAGCTCCGCAGGTAACTTATCTGATGCACGACCTTGCGGGCGCGGGCTGGAATGTGGACACGGATGCCACAACAGTCAAGGAAGCGGCGGCAGCGATCCTGAGATCGCTGAAGTAGCCGGGCCGTATGAAAGGAAGCTTATTGATACAGCTGAACCGTATGAAAGAAAGCATATTGATACAGCCGGGCCGCATGGGAGAAAGCATATTGATGCAGCCGGACTGTATTGAAGAAAAATCATTAAAGGAATGGAACTGCACTGACGGGGAAGGCCGTGATAAATCAGGCACAGCTGGTGAACTGACACGACCGTTATCGTAAGAATAGAGAGAAAGAAGACAATCATGATAAGAGAGATTACATTAGGCCAATATTATCCGGCGGATTCCGTCATTCATAAACTGGACCCAAGAGTAAAACTCGCAGGTACGCTCGTATTTATCATATCGCTGTTCGCTTTTCAGTCTGTGGAAGCATATATTGTTGCAACTGCAGCGCTGGCAGCGGTGATACGTATTTCACGTGTACCGCTTAAATTCATGATGAGAGGACTGAAGTCCATCATCATGCTGCTGATGATTACTGTGGTATTTAATCTGTTTCTGATTCAGGGGACACCTGTTGTAAAGATCTGGTTCCTGACGATTACAGAAGAAGGAATACGTACTGCCGTATTTATGGCTGTACGTCTGATCTATCTGATCATCGGTTCTTCGGTCATGACGCTGACCACGACTCCAAACAACCTGACAGACGGTCTGGAAAAGGCGTTGTCACCACTTCGTAAAATTCACGTTCCGGTGCATGAGATCTCGATGATGATGTCCATCGCACTTCGTTTTATCCCGATTCTGCTGGATGAGACAGACAAGATCATGAAGGCGCAGACTGCACGCGGAGCGGATTTCGAGTCCGGCGGTCTGATCCAGAAGGCAAAAAATATGGTACCGCTCCTGGTACCGCTGTTTATCTCCGCATTCCGGCGTGCAAATGATCTGGCTATGGCAATGGAGGCACGCGGATATCATGGCGGAGAGGGCAGGACAAAGATGCGGCCGCTGGTATATCAGAAGAATGATAAAACAGCATATCTGATGATGCTGGTATATCTTATCGTACTGTTCTTTGTGAATCGGATCGGATTTTTTGCAGGATTGTTCTGAAAGTGAGTGAGTATGAAAAGGGTAAAACTGACTGTCGCATATGACGGTACAAACTATTGCGGATGGCAGGTGCAGCCGAATGGTGTGACGATCGAGAGTGAGCTGAACAGGCATCTGAGTGATCTCCTGAAAGAGGATATTCATGTCATCGGTGCCAGCCGGACGGACGCGGGGGTACATGCCCGCGGCAATGTTGCGGTGTTTGATACGTCGGCGCGCATGCCGGCAGAGAAGATTTCCTATGCGATGAATACAAGACTTCCTGAGGATATCCGGATCCAGTGTTCGGAAGAGGTGGCGCCGGATTTTCATCCGAGATTCTGTGAAACAGTGAAAACGTATGAATACAGGATCTGCAACCGGAAATTTCCGGATCCGTGCAGCAGGCTGTATTCCTTGTTTTATTACTGGGATCTGGACGAAAAGAAGATGCAGCGTGCGGCGGATCATCTCGTCGGGACTCATGATTTTACAAGTTTCTGCACGCATAAGCCCGAAATTACAGATCATGTCCGGACCATTTACAGTCTCGATGTCATCCGGGAAGGAGAGATGATTACCGTGCGTGTCTGCGGCAACGGATTTCTCTATAATATGGTGCGTATTATTGCAGGGACGCTGCTGCGCGTGGGAAGCGGAATGATCGATCCGGATGAGATTCCGTCGATTCTTGAGGCACGTGATCGCGGGCGGGCCGGTGAGACAGCCAGACCGCAGGGCCTGACGCTGGTGGAGATCCGATATCCGACATGAGAATGCCGACATGGAACTTGCGGATGGGAATACAGGTGTGGAACCTGCGGATGGGAATGCTGATATGGAACTTGCAGCATCACAATACCGGAAGGAAAATATCCGAGTGGAAATGTCGGAATGAAAATATGGTGAACGGGAAAAGGCAATCGGGAGATCTGGATCAGATACTTCGATTGCCTTTTAAAATAGTTTATTCATAATCTTCTATGTACTTCTGCAGCTTTGCAAAAGCCCCTTTATAGATCAGAGTCAGCAGTTTGTCCGTACGGCGCAGAGCGAGCTGCATATCTTCGGCGGTGATCAGACCGTCCCGCGCAGCATCTGCCAGTTCATCCAGATCGACAACGCGGACAAAACCGTCCGGATAGACGATAACATCGACGAGCAGATCGGTAAATACATACGTATTTTTCGCAGCATCATAATCATATTTGATGATATCACAGTACCAGCTGATCAGGCAGCTGTCATGGTCATAGAATTTGCTGACCTTGAAGCCGCGCTCCAGAAAGTAACAGGAATAGCCATGGTGAAGTGTTTTCTTCGGGCGGATGGTATTCCACTTTGTGATGATGACTTCCTGATCGTGATAGAGGATTATGTCATCCTCGAGGAGAATGCATTCCTCCGGGATGATTCTTTTTCGATATAATTGGATATCGTTCATGGCAGACCTCCCTTGAACTTACGACTGGTTATTTGCTATAGTATCAAAAACAACCAAAAATGTCCATATTTTAATTGGAATTATACGTAATTTTAACGAAAATTTGGCGAGCAAAAAAGGCCCACACATTCTTGATGCGCGGGTCAATTTTTTTTGCTATACTCAGGGAAGAGCTTTAAATGCATATGAATTCGGGGGGATTTAATATGGCAAGGAAAAAAGGAAAGCTGGAATTCCGCTATTATGAGATACCGCACGGAGAGCCGCTTCTGGCGCTGTACGGAGATGTATGGATTCGGCCGTATGGCTATGACGAGAATGATAAACCGATCACGGATCTTCATTTTCATAATCTTCTGGAGATCGGCTACTGTCATGAGGGCAGAGGAAACCTGGTATTTGAAGATGATGTCTATCCATATGGGAACGGGACGTTTACTGTGATTCCCAAAAACTATCCGCATACGACAAACGGCGACAGAAGTGTGATCAACCGTTGGGAGTACCTGTTTATTGATGTGGATAAAACACTGCAGATGCTGTATCCGGATGGAAAACGTTATGTTGATTCCTTTCAGGAGAGCATGGGAAGAAAGGCATTCTGTCTGAACGCTTCCGAGTATCCTGTGCTGGCAGAGCTGATCCTCTCCATTCTGAAAGAGATGAAACAGAGACGTGAAATGTATGATGAAGCTGTGAGGGGACTTCTGCGTCCTCTGTTCGTGGAGATAAGCCGATATGACAAGGAAAGGCTGATCGAACAGAAGAATCGGGAGACAGTCAGGGACACCGGTGAAAAGAAACTGGAGCAGATACAGATTTCGAGAGCACTTGAATATGTGGGGGACTACTATGAGAGGCCGCTGAAGATCAGCGATCTGGCGGGAGCCTGTCACATGAGCGAAACACATTTCCGGCGTCTGTTCGTCCGCAGTATGGGAATGCATCCGGTGGATTACATTAATCAGGTGCGGATAAAAATGGCATGTGAACGGCTGAGAAAGAGCAGTGAACCGATTGCGGATATAGCAGTAAAGTGCGGATTTACCAGCCTCGCCACCTTCAACCGAAATTTCCGCAAGTTTACGGGTGTTTCACCGAAAGAGTGGAAGAAGCAGCCGGAGGCATATGAGCGGCGTCTGCAGGAAAAAAATATAGCAGTGTATGATGGATGGTAAATGGTGGGTAAACAGATCCTTTCCCTTTTTTATGCCATTTTTTATGGAAACGTTTCCAGTGAAAATGCTCATGAAATGGTCGAAAATGATAAGTATATAATTGAATATGATGACACAGGAAACTTTTGTGTAGTATAATATAGACAACAAAACAGAAAAAAAGCAAAAAACTTGTGCAAAGTGCACAAGAAACGCGCGTGTGCTTTTTTCTGTTTAGGGGGCAATGAAAAGGTTGGATATAAGGAGGAAAAAGGTATGAAATTCAAAAAAATGCTCAGTGTAGCAATGGCAACAGCAATGGTTGCAGGTCTTGCGTGTGTTCCGGCACAGGCTGAAGGTGACAACAAACTGACTGTTTGGTGCTGGGACCCGGCATTCAATATCTATGCAATGGAGCAGGCAGCAGAGATTTATAAAGCAGATCATCCGGATTTTGAACTTGAGGTTGTTGAGACTCCGTGGGCAGATGTTCAGACAAAGCTGACAACAGCTGCTACATCAGGTGACCTCAGCACACTTCCGGACATCTTCCTGATGCAGGATAATGCATTCCAGAAGAATCAGATCAGCTTCCCGGATGTATTCCTGGATCTGACCGATTCCGGTATTGACTTTACACAGTTCGGTGAGGCAAAGGTTGCTTACTCCGTAGTGGACGGCAAGAATTACGGTGTTCCGTTCGATAACGGTGCAGTAGTAGCATGCTACAGAACAGATATCCTGGAAGAGGCAGGATATACAGTTGACGACTTTACAGATATCACATGGGATGAGTACCTTGAGAAAGGTAAAGTAGTTCTTGAGAAGACAGGCAAACCGTTACTTTCCATGCAGGCAGGCGAGTCTGACCTTATCATGATGATGATGCAGTCCGCAGGCGCATCCCTGTTCGATGAGGAAGGCAATCCGGCAATGATCGACAATCCGACACTTGTAAAGGTTATGGAGACATATGCAGAGCTGGTTAAGGCTGGCGTTCTGGTAGAGGTTAACAGCTGGGATGAGTACATCGGTACAATGGCTAACACTCAGGTAGCAGGAACAATCAACGGATGCTGGATCCTTGCTTCCATCCAGACAACAGAAGATCAGTCCGGTAAATGGGCAATCACAAATATGCCGGCACTGACTGATATCGAAGGCGCTACAAACTACTCCAACAACGGCGGATCCAGCTGGGCAGTTACAACAGCATGCGAGAACCCGGATCTGGCTATCGATTTCCTGAACAGCACATTCGCAGGCAGCGTAGAGCTTTATGAGACAATCCTTCCGAGCTCAGGCGCAATGGCAACATACCTTCCGGCAGGAGAGAGCGATGTTTACGCTGAACCGCAGGAATTCTTCGGCGGAGATGCTATCTACGCTAAGATCACTGATTTTGCAGGCAAGGTTCCGAGCAACAATACAGGTGTATACTACTATGAGGCACGTGATGCCGTTGCAGTTGCTATCACAAACATCGTTGCAGGTTCTGATATCCAGACAGAGCTTCAGACAGCACAGCAGACAATCGAGTTTGCAATGGGAATCTAAGTACAGAGGACTCGGACACAGAGAATCTGTATAACAGTTTCAGGAGCTTAACAGGTAAGAGAAATATAATATAAAAATTCATAGGAGTGGAGTCGGTTCGCCTGAGAGTGGACTCCACTCTTTTTATACCAAAATTTGCAGGTAATCTTAGAGTAATTTCAACAAAACGCATTTTGAAAGAGAGATAGAAAAGGGGGTATTCAGATGAATGCTTCAAAGAAGAGAAAGATGTCGCTTAGCCGGAAACACAATCTGACCGGTTGGGGATTTCTGGCTCCGGCAGCGATCCTGATCATTTTAATGAATTTTGTGCCGATGGTAAAGGCATTGATCCTGTCATTCCAGACCGGTATCGGCGCAAATATGAAATGGGCGGGAACATACAACTATACACGTATGTTTAAGGATACGGTATTCATGACCGCTCTGAAGAACAACTTCCTGTATCTGATCATCCAGGTTCCGGTCATGCTGATTCTGGCGCTGGTCCTGGCATCTATGCTGAACAACAAGGATTTGAAATTTAAAGGCCTGTTCCGTACCTGTATTTTCCTTCCGTGTGCGACTTCACTCGTATCCTATGCGATCGTGTTCCGTACACTGTTCGGTATGGACGGTTTTATCAATACATTTCTGATCAAAATCGGTATTCTGGAAACAGGGATCAACTGGCTGGCGAATCCGGGCACGGCAAGAGCCGTTATCATCATTGCTCTGATCTGGCGCTGGACCGGTTACAACATGGTATTTTATCTGTCCGGACTTCAGAACATTGACTATTCTGTATATGAGGCGGCCAGAATTGACGGAGCTTCTCCGTTCCAGTCCTTCTGGAAAATTACAGTTCCGCTTCTGAAACCGACGATCCTGCTGACAACGATCATGTCCACCAACGGTACGCTGCAGCTCTTCGATGAGTCTGTCAACCTGACGAACGGCGGACCGGCCAATGCGACGATCACAATGTCCCATTACATTTACAACATGTCGTTCAAGTATACTCCGAACTTCGGATATGCGGCAGCAATGTCGTATCTGATCCTGATCCTGGTGGCTATTCTGGCACTGGTTCAGATGAAAGTAGGTGATAAGCGTGACTAAGGCTAAAAAGTTTTTCATGTATGCATTCCTGACCATTGTGTCAATTATTTCCGTATTCCCGCTGTACTGGATGGCCTGTGCGGCAACGAATAAAAGCACCGATGTTATCCGCGGAAAACTCATTCCGGGAACTTATATTGTTGAGAATTTCAAGAGTCTGATTGCCAGCCAGAATCTCAGCGCGGCATTCATTAACTCCTTTAAGTATGCAATTATTCTCACACTGATTTCCCTGTTTGTCTGCTCCCTGGCAGGTTATGGATTTGAGATTTACCATGACAAAGGCAAGGACTTCATTATGAATATTATCCTCCTTGCGATGATGGTTCCGTTTGCAGCGACCATGATCCCGCTGTTCCAGATGTTTTCACAGGCAAAGCTTCTGAACACGACGCTGGGATTTATCCTGCCGACAATCTCCACCCCGTTTTTGATCATGATGTTCCGACAGTGTGCGAGATCCTTCCCGCATGAGATCATTGAGGCAGCCAGACTGGACGGTCTCAGCGAATTCGGTATCTTCCTGCGGATGTTCTTCCCGACCATGCGCTCCACTTATGCGGCAGCCATGACAATTACATTCATGAACGCATGGAATAACTATCTGTGGCCGAAGGTAATCATGACCGACAATGATTCACTGACGATGCCGATGCTTGTAGCGAACCTGATCGAGGGTTATGTGACGGATTACGGTATGCTGATGCTCGGTGTACTCATTTGTACAGTTCCGACCGTTATTATCTTCTTCTTCCTGCAGAAGAGCTTTGCGGAAGGTATTACCGGTGCGGTAAAATAAGGATTAAGTGAGAATGCCGGGGCATTCTTGAACAGGATAAAATGCTGCGGTATTCAGAGTGTGGTGTCGCAGCATTTTTTATAGGCAGCAGCAGTGCAGAAGAGCAACGCAGCAGGAAAGAGAAACAAACGGAAGCTGCGAACAGGGCAAGCGCCAAAGAAGGGCAACGCGCCAAAGAACGGAAATGCAGATCTGTACTGAGAGAAAGGAACGACCAGGAGGAGAGAACATGAATTTTGATTACAGCAAAGTAAAGGATCCGCAGTTCTTCTGCGAGAACAGACTTCCAGTCCATTCTGATCACGGATTTTATGCAAACGAAGCTGAGGCACAGAGCGGTGAAAGCAGCTTTGTATATTCCCTGAACGGATTGTGGAAGTTTTCCTATGCAAGAAATTATGAGAGCGTGATAAAAGGATTTGAGTGCATGGATTACAGCTGTAAGAACTGGGATGAGATCCGTGTACCGGCACACATTCAGATGGAGGGATACGACGCTCCGCAATATGCGAATGTCCAGTACCCGTGGGACGGACGTGAAGCGATCAGACCGGGACAGATTCCGGAGCGTTTTAATCCGACTGCAAGTTATGTAAAATACTTTACGCTCCCGGCGGAAATGGAGGGCAAGCGTATATTTGTTTCCTTCCAGGGAGCTGAGAGCGGACTGGCTGTATGGCTGAACGGACAGTATGTAGGCTACAGTGAGGACAGCTTTACACCGTCAGAGTTTGAACTGACACCGTACCTTGTACCGGGGGAAAACAAGCTGGCAGCACAGGTGTTCAAATGGACTTCCGCGAGCTGGTGTGAGGATCAGGACTTCTTCCGCTTCTCTGGAATCTATCGGGATGTATATCTTTATGCCATACCGGAAGTGCACGCGGCAGATATCTGCGTGCGTACTCTGCTGGATGACCGGTATGAGAATGCCGGACTGCAGGTGACACTGCAGACGACCGGCAGGGGAACCGCTGCATTCCGGCTGATGGATGGAGACCGGGAAATTGCAGCATGGAGTGCTGAGATTGCCGGAGCATGTACAGCAGATGAATGCAGCAAAGACTGTAAGATCGGTACCTGCTGCGTGGAAAGCAGTGCAGAGATCGTACGTCCGCAGCTGTGGAGTGCAGAGAATCCGAAGCTGTATGAGCTGTGGGTTACACTTTCCGATGAGAATGGGACAGAGACAGAAGTGATCCGTCAGAATGCCGGATTCCGCCGTTTTGAGATGAAAGACTGCATGATGCATCTGAACGGAAAACGCATTGTATTTAAGGGGGCGAACCGCCATGATTTCAGTTCCCTGAACGGACGTGCAGTGACGTATGAAGAGACGGAAAAAGATATCATTACCATGAAACGCAACAATATCAATGCGATCCGTACCAGCCATTATCCGAATCATTCCTGGCTGTATGATCTGTGTGACCGCTACGGTCTGTATATGATTGATGAGACGAACCTGGAGTCTCATGGCTCCTGGGATCCGTATGCCAGAGGAATGGGAGACTGGGATTTCATCGTTCCCAATGATAAGGATGAGTGGATGGATGCGATGCTGGATCGTGCGAACTCCATGTATCAGCGCGACAAGAATCATCCGGCTATTCTGATCTGGTCCTGTGGTAATGAGTCCTTCGGCGGTAAAGTGATTTACGAGATGTCACAGCAGTTCCGAAGGCAGGATCCGACCAGACTGGTTCATTATGAAGGAATCTTCAATGATCGCCGTATCAATGATACGAGTGATATGGAGAGCCAGATGTATACGTCGGCAGAGCAGATCGCGGAATTTCTGAAGAAGGACCGCAGCAAACCGTTCATCTGCTGTGAATATCTGCATGCGATGGGCAATTCCTGCGGAGCAATGCACAAGTATACGGATCTGACCGATACAGAACCGCTGTATCAGGGCGGATTCATCTGGGACTATATCGACCAGTCCATTACGAAAAAAGACCGGTACGGCAATGAGTTCGAAGCATACGGCGGAGATTTCGGCGAGCGTCCGTGCGACTACAATTTCAGTGGAAACGGTATTGCGTACGGCGGACCGGAGCGTGCGGAATCACCGAAGATGCAGACGGTAAAATATAACTATCAGAACATTCAGATTTTCCCGTCAGAGACAGAGGTCCTGATCAAAAACAGGAATCTGTTTACGGACACGGATGTTTATGACTGTGTTGTATCTCTGCAGAAAGACGGACGGCTGATCTGCAGAAAAAATATGGAGGTCAGTGTGGCTGCACTGTCAGAAAAGACGTTTGTGCTTCCGATTGAGCAGCAGACTGCATCAGGTGAGTATGCAGTGACTGTCTCCTTTCATCTGAAGGAGGATACACTGTGGGCGCAGCGCGGATATGAAATTGCATTTGGACAGTATGTTTATGAAGTAGAGGGCGAGGAACGCAAATGTACTGCTCCGTTTACCGTAAATCAGGGGAAACTGAATATCTGTATTTACGGCGAGCATTTCGAGGTGTTGTTCTCCTACCTGAACGGAGGACTGGTATCCTATCGTTACGGCGGGAAAGAACTCCTGAAATCCATTCCGAAGCCGGAGTTCTGGCGCGCGCCGATTGACAATGACTGCGGAAATGATATGATGCTTCGTTATGCGCAGTGGAAGATAGCGAGCCTTTATTCCACATATAAGAATTATGAGAATCCGGCTGCCTCTGTTCCGACACTGGAGGTGAACGAGGATTGTGCAGTTGTGACGTATCTTTATCATCTGCCGACGAAACCGGCGGCTTCCTGTCGGCTGTCCTACTCTGTATACGGAGACGGAACAGTGCGTGCAAAGCTGTCCTATGATCCGGTAGAGGGTCTTGGCGATATGCCGGTATTTGGCTGCACGATGAAACTGGATGCAGACTATGATCAGATCGAATACTACGGCATGGGACCGCAGGAGACATACAATGACCGCGAGACCGGAGCGAAGCTCGGCATTTACCGCAGTACGGCGAAAGACGGCATTGCACGTTATCTTGTGCCGCAGGAGTGCGGAAATCATACCGGTGTGCGCTGGGCGAAAGTCACAGATAAGCGCGGCAGAGGACTCCTGTTTACGGGAGACAGGATGGAGTTTTCCGCCATTCCGTATACGGCTCATGAGCTGGAGAATGCGGCCCACGGATATGAACTTCCGCAGATCCATTATACGGTAGTGCGTGCGGCACTGGGGCAGATGGGAGTCGGAGGCGACAATTCCTGGGGTGCGCGGACACATGAGGAATATCTGCTGAAGGCAGATCAGCGGATGGAGTTTGAGTTTGCATTTTGCGGGATTTAACGATTTAACATTTGCTGAGGAACAAGCGGACAGCAGTCTGTCCGGTACTCCGAAGATCCGGTATATTTCGTTATGGGAAAGGCAGTGTCGTGTGAGAAAAATTTTATAACG
Source organism: Candidatus Choladousia sp. (assembly GCA_045119335.1). Classification (GTDB taxonomy): domain Bacteria; phylum Bacillota; class Clostridia; order Lachnospirales; family Lachnospiraceae; genus Choladousia. Next base: position 16,131 of record JBGVDJ010000037.1, read on the forward strand.
CGTGAGCAGGTGAAATACACTTTGCTGCAGCTGAAATGAGATTTGGGATAAATGAGTGATCGGGAGGATTCTGGTATGTTGAAATTGGAACAGTTGTTACACGGCGGTGATTACAATCCGGAGCAGTGGTTGGAATATCCGGAAATTCTGGAACAGGATCTGGAAAGGATGCGTCAGGCAAAGATCAATACAGTATCTCTCGGAATGTTCTCCTGGTCCATGCTGGAGCCGGAAGAGGGGGTATTTCGGCTGGAGTGGCTGGAGGATATTGTGGAGAAGCTGTATCAGAACGGCGTGTCCGTGAACCTGTCTACTCCGTCCGGTGCGCGTCCCAAGTGGCTGGCCGACAAGTATCCGGAGGTACTCAGAGTGAATGAATCAGGGCAGCGGAATTACTTTGGAGGGCGCCACAATCACTGCTATACCTCGCCGGTTTATCGGGAGAAAGTGAAGAGGATCAACCAGCAGCTGGCAGAGCGTCTGGGAAATCACCCGGGTGTGCTGCTGTGGCATATCTCCAATGAGTACGGCGGGGCATGTTACTGCTCCCTGTGTCAGGCAGAATTCCGGCGCTGGCTGAAGGAGAAATACGGTACGATTGAAGAACTGAACCGCAGATGGTGTACGACATTCTGGAGCCATCGCTACAACAGCTTTGAGCAGATCGAAGCACCGTCACCGCGCGGCGAATCGGCTGTTCATGCACTGAATCTGGACTGGAGACGGTTCGTGACAGAGCGCACGACGAGTTTTATGCGTTTTGAGATCGAATGTCTGCGCGAAGCCGGATCAGATAAACCGGCCACAACAAATATGATGTATAATTATGACGGTCTGGATTATCACGAGATGGCTCCGTACGTGGATGTGATCTCCTGGGATACGTATCCGACCTGGCATAAGGAGGCGGAGATCATCACGGCAGCCGACTGCGGTATGCAGCACGATATTATGCGCAGTCTGAAGAAACAGCCGTTCCTGCTGATGGAGTCATGTCCGTCCGCAACGAACTGGCAGCCGGTGAGCAAACTGAAGAAGCCGGGCATGCAGCAGGCATCAGCACTTCAGGCAATTGCCCACGGCAGTGACAGCGTACTGTATTTTCAGATGCGTCAGAGTCAGGGATCATCGGAGAAATTCCACGGAGCGGTTATAGACCACTATGGCGGAAGCGATGCGAGAGTATTCCGTGAGGTGGCAAAGACGGGAGCTGCACTGCAGGCACTGAAGGAGGTGTGCGGAACAGGGATGAAAGCTCAGGCGGCTGTTGTATATGACTGGAATAACCGATGGGCGTTGGAGGATTCACAGGGACCGCGCAACAAAGGCGTGTATTATAAAGAAGCAGTGGAAAAATCCTACCGTGCTCTGCGCAGGCTCGGTCTGAATGTGGACGTGATTGACCAGAGCCAGGAGCTGGAGGAATATCGCCTTGTGGCAGTACCGATGATGTATCTGTTCCGGGACGGATTTCCGGAGAAGCTGCGCAGCTTTGTGGAGCAGGGCGGCACGGTGCTGATGACCTACTGGTCCGGAATCGTGGATGAGACGGACCGGTGTTTCCTCGGAGGTACTCCTCACGGACTGATGGATGTATTCGGACTGCGGAGTGCGGAGATTGACGGTCTGTATGACTGGGAGAGCAATACGGCTGTTCCGGTCATGGGACAGGATGTTCTGAAGAACACTTATACATGCAGAACTCTCTGTGAACTTGTGGAAGTGGCCGGTGCCAGATCTGTTGTGGCGCTTGGCGACAGTCTGCGGGCAGGATGCAGGGAGGAAATTGTGTGTGCCGGGGCGCTGCATGGGGAATCGAACAAATGCACAGAAAATGCATGCACAGAAACGGCAGACAGCATCAACAGTGTACGTACAGGAGTATTGGGGGATACCGTGAATGTATATACAGATGATGTATGCGGTCATTCAGAAAAAGGCATTCAGGAAGATCATTCCGGCAGGGGTGCACAGGTGCTTGCAGTATATGGAGACGATTTCTATGCCGGGACTCCGGCTCTGACCTGCAATTCTTATGGCAAAGGGCAGGCATATTATATCTGTGCTGATTTTGAGCAGGGATTTTATGATGAACTGTACGCTTCAGCTGCCGGACAGGCAGGAATCGTTCTGCCGCCGCTTGCATGCATACCGAAGGGGGTTGAGGTGACAGAGCGGTCATCCGGGGAGGCTTCTTATCTGTTTATTCAGAATTTCGGGGATGAGGACGCATCGATCTGCGTGACAGATGAAGCATACCAGATGATCTACGGGGCTGATGAAAAGCTGCTGAAAAAGTATGAAACAGTAGTTTGGAAGAAAAAGATGTGATATGATGGAACTGTTTTCAGGAGGAAGAACTTCCTGGATAAAAAAGGATTCCTGAAATAAATGGAGTTTTCAAAAAAGAGTTTCAAAAAAGAGTTTCAAAAGAGAGTTTCAAAAGAGAGTTTAAAAAGAGAACTTAAAAGAGGGTTTAAAAGAGAGTTTCCAAAAAGTGATTCCCGAACGAGGGGTACACTTGGAAAAAAGAATTCCGGAACAGAAAGCCGGGATTCCTGAATAAGAGACATTCTTGAATTAGGGAGGCACAAAATGATACAGGAGAGTATTGTAAAACTGATTCAGTATGGTCTTGCCACAGGCCTGATTGAAAAGGCAGATGCTGTCTGCACAACGAATCGTGTTCTGGAGCTTCTGGATATGGATACACTGGAGGAGTCAGCTGAGGCCGCCGTCCTTTCCTACGAACCGGGAGAGGATGGCATTGTCGGTGAACTGGAACAGATTCTCGGTGCAATTTGTGATTATGCGTACGAAAACGGAATTCTGGAAGAAAATACAGTCGGATACCGCGATCTTTTTGATACGAAGGTCACGAGCCTGCTCGTGGATCGTCCGTCCAACATTATCCGCAGATTCAATGAGCTGTACCGGGAAGACCCGAAGAAGGCAACGGATTATTATTACAAACTCAGCCAGGACACGGATTATATCCGCCGCTACCGCATTGCAAAGGATCGCAAATGGGTGGCACCGACCGAGTACGGCGATCTTGACATTACGATCAATCTTTCCAAACCGGAGAAGGATCCGAAGGCGATCGCGGCAGCCAAACTGGCAAAGGCAAGCTCCTATCCGAAGTGTCTGCTGTGTATGGAAAATGAGGGATATGCGGGCCGCCTGAACCATCCGGCGCGTCAGAATCACAGAATTATTCCGGTGACGATCAACGGCAGCCGCTGGGGATTCCAGTATTCTCCGTATGTGTATTATAACGAGCACTGTATCGTGTTCAATTCGCAGCATGTTCCGATGAAGATTGAGCGTGCGACATTTGCAAAGCTGCTGGATTTCGTGGTTCAGTTCCCGCATTACTTTGTCGGTTCCAATGCGGATCTGCCGATCGTTGGCGGTTCCATTCTGAGCCATGATCATTTTCAGGGCGGATGTTATGAGTTTGCCATGGCCAAGGCTCCGGTGGAGAAGAGGCTCGTATTTGACGGATTTGAGGATGTGGAAGCCGGTATCGTAAAATGGCCGATGTCTGTGATCCGTATCAGCAGTGAGTGCACAGAGCGCCTGATCGATCTGGCGGATAAGATCCTGCTGGCATGGCGCGGATATACGGATGAGGATGCATTTGTCTATGCCGAGACAGACGGCGAACCGCACAACACGATCACACCGATCGCAAGAAAACGCGGCGGAAAATTTGAGCTGGATCTCGTACTGCGCAACAATATTACGACGGAAGAACACCCGCTCGGTGTCTACCACCCGCATGCGGAACTGCACCACATCAAAAAAGAGAACATTGGTCTGATCGAGGTCATGGGACTTGCTGTGCTTCCGGCCAGATTGAAAGATGAACTGGAACACCTGAAGGATGCGATGGTGGAAGGCCGTGACATCACCGGTGATGAGGAATTGTCCAAACACGCAGACTGGGTGGAGGAACTGAAGGTGAAATATGGTTCCTTTGCGCGTGAGACGATCGATAAGATTGTAGAGGACGAAGTGGGAATCGTATTCGGCAAGGTGCTGGAGCATGCCGGTGTATACAAGCGTACACCGGAGGGCAGTGAGGCATTCGGCAGATTTGTGGATTATGTGAATGGAAGATAAAAAGTATGAATGTGAAAGGGTCTGCTGACTGTACTGGTCAGCAGGCCCTTTCAGTGCAATTTCCGAGTGCGATTTTCAAATTTTTGAGATTTGCCCTTATCTGCATTATAAAACAATATTATTTCACCGCTAACGAAGCGCTTCCGCTGACAATAAATCCCACATCGCTCACCTGTCCGTCAGCTGCAACGGAACTGTTATAATCCTTCGAAGCAATATGCAGAACGGTGCCGTCTGCAGTATAATCTCCGTTCCACCCGTCCGAAAGCAAAAATTCCTCTGTAAATGGCAGATCAATACTCCAGCCGGAACAGTCTGTTCCGGAAGTATTCCGGAGTGTTACACTGTACTGATAATAGACGAGACCAGTCGAATCCTAGGAATTGACCACCTGAGCAGTGTATTCCATAGTACCGGCTGAGCCGGAGACAGATGCATTACCGGATTCGGAGATGTCGGCAGCTTCCGATGAGCTGTCGAATCCGGCAGTGCTGTCAGAACTGCCGCTGTTTTCGTCTGCATTCTGTCCTGTCAGCATTCCATACACCCATTTCCCGCAGGCGCTGAGATCGCTCATTTCAAACCCGCCTGTCTTGCTGCAGTCGCTGCACAGAATAGAGGAGGTCTCATCCTTGTTGGAGAGATTCCACATTACGTAGCTGACCCCATACGCATCCATTGTCTGCGTCCACAGGTCTGCCTGATATTCGTCGATAGCGCCGTTTCCGCTGGCATCACAGATGCCATACTCTGAAACAAAGACCGGTAAGCCGCTGTCGATGGCAGCGGTCATGGTGTTTCTCAGACTGTCTGTATGGGTAGCCGCGTAAAAATGAAGTGTGTACATCAGATTCTCATATCCGGTAATCGGGTCTGCTGCCGCCTGATCCACATATTGGGACCAGTTCGGTGTACCCACCAGAATAATTGCATCCTCATCATTTGTACGGATAGCATCGATCACATCCACCGCATATGATTTGATGTCTGCCCATGTTGTACCGCCATTCGGCTCGTTACAGATCTCATACAGAACATTTTCTGTATCTGCATATTCTGCGGACATTTCCGTAAAGAAATCAATTGCCGCATCCTTATGAGTATTCGGATTGCTGTCGGACAGAATATGCCAGTCGATGATGACATACATATCATTCGCAGCAGCATAGGATACACCATCGCGAATCAGATCCTTCAGTGCATTCTGGTCGCCGCCGTTGCAGTATCCGCCATATTCTGATGTGTACATGGCCAGACGCACCACATTGGCATTAAAATCCTCCCGCAGCTGACGGAAACAGTCCTCATTTACGTACTGCGGGAACCAGGCAAGGCCATGTGTACTGATTCCTTTCAGCTGTACCCGATTGCCGTGACTGTCCATCAGTGAAGTGCCTTCTACATGAAGTGCGCCTGATGTGGATGGCAGTGCACGTTCCGGAATTCCTGATTCTTCAGCTGCGGCCGGGCATACCGGTGTTCCCGCAAGTGAAGCGATGGAAATGATCGGACATAACAGCAGTGCGCAGACGGTGTGCAGTGTTCTTTTTTTCATAAAATCCCCCTTTTGCATGCATTTCTGCAGACATTATACCACCTTGCGGATGAGTTGTATATCAGGCATCCGCATCATCAGAAGTGTTTCCCTGTGCTTGTTTTTGACCGGGCATTGTGCTAAACTAATGAGACTGCAGCATATGGGATTGTAAGACCGGTCATACGCTGTGATAGTGCTGTAATTATAAAAGAAAGAAGGCAATCCATAATGAGTGAACAGCTCACACCAAGTGATGTAAAAAAAATAGAAGAAGAAATTGAATACCGCAAGCTTGTGGTCCGAAAAGAAGCCATTGAGGCTGTAAAGGAGGCCAGAGCTCACGGAGATCTGAGCGAGAATTTTGAGTATCATGCGGCGAAAAAAGACAAGAACAAGAATGAAAGCCGTATCCGTTACCTTGAGCGTATGCTGAAAACAGCCAAAGTCATATCCGACGAATCCAAAGATGATGAGGTGGGCATGAATAACACTGTGACTGTCTATTTCGAGGAGGATGATGAACTGGAAACATACCGGCTCGTGACTTCCATCCGGGGCAATTCCATGAGCGGTCTGATCAGCATAGAATCACCGCTTGGCAAGGCAATACTCGGTCACAAAGTCGGTGATCGTGTTTATATCAAAGTAAATGAGCAGTATGGCTATTATGTGGAAATCAGATCCATTGAAAATACGCATGATGAATCAAACGATCATATCCGCAAGTTCTGATGGCGGTCTGGAGATATCAGGCAGCAAAACAGAAGATGAGTTTATCGTGTATTGCAGATATCCGACAGCATGCGGCACACAGGGATAAGACACAGCAGGAAAGAAAGTCAGATATACAACGAAAGAAGTGCAGAAACTATGAGTGAACATAAACGAACAACAGCTGAAACGACACAAAAAACAACGCAGGCGGCCGGTCAGGCCGCTTCGCGCACAGAACAGCTCGGCACAGAGCCGGTAGGCAGGCTGCTGCTCCGGTTGGCGGCACCGGCGATTGCCGCCCAGATCATCAATCTTCTCTATAACATGGTTGACCGTATTTACATTGGTCATATTGAAGGGGTAGGGCAGCTGGCTCTGACCGGAGTCGGGGTCTGCCTGCCGCTGATCACACTGATATCCGCATTTGCCGCGCTGGCCGGTATGGGTGCGGCACCGCGTGCATCAATTTTTCTTGGAAAAGGCGACCGGGAACGGGCGGAGAAGACACTGGGCAACTCTGTTTCCCTGCTGTTTCTTGTTTCGGTCGTGCTGACGGTGGTGTTTACGTTGTTCGCGGAAGATCTGCTGCTGATGTTCGGGGCAAGTGAAAACACAATTTCCTACGCGGTCAGTTATATGCGTATTTACAGCCTGGGTACACTGTTCGTGCAGTTTACGCTCGGTCTGAATGCATTTATCACAGCGCAGGGATTTGCCAGAACCAGTATGCTGACGGTCATGATCGGAGCGGTACTGAATATCATTCTTGATCCGATCTTTATCTTTGTATTTGACATGGGAGTGGCAGGGGCTGCGCTTGCGACAATTCTGTCTCAGTGCGTTTCCATGCTGTGGATCCTGAAGTTCCTGACCGGACCGAAGACTGCGCTCAGGATTCGCCGGAAGAATCTGAAGCTGGAAAAAGAGATACTCCTTCCGTCTGTTGCGCTTGGACTTTCTCCGTTTATCATGCAGTCAACGGAGAGCCTGCTGTCCATCAGTTTTAATTCCTCTCTGCTGAAGTACGGCGGAGACCTGGCGGTCGGTACGATGACGATCGCATCCAGTATCATGCAGTTCTCACAGCTCCCGCTGATGGGACTGACCCAGGGGTCACAGCCGATCATCAGCTACAATTACGGTGCAAAGAATCTGGATCGCGTGAAATCTGCGTTTAAGATCCTGTTTCTTTCCTGCATTGGTTACTCTATGACTATATGGGCACTGGTCATGCTGTTTCCTCAGACGTTTATCCGGATATTCAATAATACTCCGGAACTCGTCGAATTCGGTGTTCCGTGTCTGCGTGTCTATATGGCAGCTTCCGGTATTTTCGGCATTCAGCTGGCATGTCAGCAGACATTTATTGCACTTGGAAATGCGAAAAATTCCCTGTTTCTGGCGCTGCTGCGCAAGATCATTCTGCTGATTCCGCTGATCTTTATTATGCCGGTGCTTTTCCCGGCGGATAAGACAATGTCGGTCTTTATGGCAGAGCCGGTGGCCGATCTGCTGGCGGTGACTGCAACGGCGACAATGTTTTCTGCTTATTTCAGAAAGATAATGAGAGAAGGTAAATCGTGAATGCGTTGATTTCTTTTCTTTTGCATGGGTTTCTGTCTGTTGGCGGGAGTGCCTGCGGACAGGAGAAAAGGGACATCTGATGATGTCCCCCAAGAAGAGAAAAATGTATGAAAACTTAACCGAAATTAAGATAATTGTTTGTCGAAGCCATTTACAATACATACGCGCCGTGTACTGGATGACTTCATTTATGTTATGTCTAGAGTATACTGGTAAAATGTGTTTAAACGGTGACGGAAAACTGAAAGAAATATGAAAGAAAATAAAAGGGAAATTAAGAAAATGCTGGAAAAGGAGCCGGTAAATATTGGATGAGAAGACTGTAACAGAAAAAATGTCAGAAGGAGGATCTGCCGGAGGGACAGCGGAATGCCCGGCAGAGTCCCAGGCATTTAATATAGAAGAAGAACTGAAAAAGCTCCCCGGACGTCCGGGGGTCTATATCATGCATGATGAGCGCGATGAAATCATTTACGTCGGCAAGGCCATCAGCCTGAAGAACCGTGTCCGTCAGTATTTTCAGAGCAGCCGCAACAAAAGCGTTAAGATCGTGCAGATGGTGGAACGGATCCGCAGATTTGAATATATCGTGACAGATTCGGAGCTGGAAGCGCTGGTGCTGGAGTGTAATCTGATCAAGGAGCACCGTCCGAAATACAATACGATGCTCAAGGATGACAAGAGCTATCCGTTCATCAAGGTGACGTTGGGAGAAGAGTTTCCGAGGGTGCTGTTCGCGCGCACTATGAAGAAGGACAAGTCGAAATATTTTGGTCCGTTCACCAGCGGAGGAGCGGTTAAGGATACGATCGAGCTGATCCGGAAGCTGTACAGACTGCGCAGCTGCAGCCGGAACCTTCCGAGGGACATCGGCAGGGAGAGACCATGCCTCTATTATCACATTGGTCAGTGCAATGCCCCGTGCCAGGGGAAGATCGGCAAAGAAGAGTATCGGAAGTCCATTGACGAGGCTCTGGATTTTCTGAACGGCAATCATGGACCGGTGATTAACATGCTGACGGAAAAGATGAACGAAGCCTCTGAAAATATGGAATTTGAGGCGGCAATCGAGTACCGTGATCTGATCAACAGCATTCATCAGGTGGCGCAGCGTCAGAAGATTACCCATGGAGACGGTGAGGACAAGGATGTTCTGGCTCTGGCTGTGGACGGCAGTGATGCGGTGGTTCAGGTATTCTTTATCCGCAGCGGTAAAATGATCGGACGGGATCATTTTTATCTGCGCGTGGCACCGCAGGATACGAAGGCTGTTATTCTCGGAAGCTTTATCAAACAGTTCTATGCAGGAACGCCGTTCGTCCCGCGGGAACTGATGCTGGAGACAGAAATAGAGGACAGCGAGCTCATAACAGACTGGCTTACCCAGAAGCGCGGACAAAAGGTCTATCTGCGTGTTCCGAAAAAGGGAACGAAGGAGAAGCTGGTGGAGATGGCGGCAGAGAATGCCGGGATCGTTCTGCGTCAGGATCGAGAGCGGATCAAACGTGAGGAAGGCCGTACGATCGGAGCTGTTCATGAGATAGAGAAGCTTCTTGGAATCGACCGTGCCATGCGTATGGAAGCCTATGATATTTCCAATATCAGCGGTTTCGAATCAGTAGGTTCCATGATCGTCTATGACAAGGGCAAGCCGAAACGCAGCGACTACCGGAAATTCAAGATCCGGACCGTTCAGGGACCGGATGATTATGCAAGCATGGAGGAGGTGCTTACGCGCCGTTTTCAGCATGGTCTGGAGGAACAGAGGGAGCTGAACGAAAAGGGGATCGGACATGAAATGGGCAGCTTCAGCCGTTTTCCGGATCTGATCCTGATGGACGGCGGCCGCGGTCAGGTCAATATTGCTCTGCGCGTTCTCGACAGTCTTGGCATATCCATTCCCGTCTGCGGTATGGTAAAAGACGATTTTCACCGTACCCGGGGCATTTATTTTAATAATGCAGAGCTGCCGATTGATACGCATTCCGAGGCATTCCGTCTCGTGACCCGTATTCAGGATGAGGCGCACCGGTTTGCCATCGAATACCACCGCAGCCTGCGCAGCAAACAGCAGATCCATTCGCTCCTCGATGATATCGAAGGGATCGGACCAACCCGCCGCAAGGCACTTATGCGTACCTTCAAATCTCTGGAAGCGATACGTGATGCATCGCTGGAGCAGCTGGCCAATGCACCGTCGATGAACCAGCGCAGTGCGCAGCAGGTATATGATTTTTTCCATGCTGATACGGCAGGGAAAAAGGGCAGACTGACTGTTGTAGAAGAATAGCGGATTAATTGTGCCGGATTGTCCAAACGCTCTGGACAAACCCTTTCAGATTATTTATAATGAAGAGACAGCATAATATTCAGGAGGATATTACAATGGCGAGCAGTGTAACAATTGAGAAGCTGGCGGACAAAATGAACCTGACCAATCTCATTCCAGGGATTGACACATCAGGCAGAAAGATCGTGACTTCAGAAATTAACCGTCCGGCGCTTCAGCTTACAGGATATTTTGACCATTTCTACTCCGAGCGAGTGCAGATCATAGGATATGTGGAATATACGTATCTGGAGCATCTTCCGAAAGAGCAGAAACTGCCGGTATATGAGAAATTTTTATCTTATCATATACCGTGCATAATTTATACAACAATGACAGTGCCGGATGAAGATATGCTGAGCCTCGCGGAACAGTATCAGGTTCCGGTGTTTACAACAAAACAGACCACATCCGACTTCATGGCGGAGGTGATCCGCTGGCTGAATGTGGAGCTGGCTCCGTGTATTTCCATTCACGGTGTACTGGTCGATGTATACGGAGAAGGTGTTCTGATCATGGGTGAGAGCGGAATCGGTAAGAGTGAGGCAGCTCTGGAGCTGATCAAGCGCGGACATCGTCTGGTAACGGACGATGTGGTGGAGATCCGTAAGGTCAGCGATGAGACACTGATCGGTACGTCACCGGATATCACGCGTCATTTTATCGAGCTGCGCGGTATCGGTATTATTGATGTCAAGACGCTGTTCGGTGTTGAGAGTGTAAAGAATACGCAGTCCATTGACCTTGTGATCAAGCTCGAGGAGTGGGATCGGGACAAGGAATATGACCGTTTGGGTCTGGAGGAGGAATACACGGAATTCCTCGGCAATAAAGTAGTATGCCATTCTCTTCCGATACGCCCGGGCCGCAACCTGGCCGTTATTGTAGAATCCGCTGCAGTCAACCACAGACAGAAGAAGATGGGTTACAATGCAGCGAAAGAGCTTTACAATCGTGTACAGAACAGTTTGATGAAAAATTCAGGAAAGAGAGAATAAAGAGATGAAAAAGTATTGTTTTGGAATTGATGTGGGCGGTACAACCGTAAAATGCGGACTTTTCACAGTAGAAGGAACGGTTCTTGACAAGTGGGAGATCAAAACTGTGACTGAGAATAACGGTTCTCAGATCCTTCCGGATATCGCAAAGGCGATTTCTGATAAGATCGCAGAGAAGGCTATTGACAAAGAAGAAGTGGCAGGTATTGGTATTGGTGTGCCGGGACCGGTCGATGAAGAAGGTGTGATCAACGGTGCGGTAAATCTGCACTGGGGTGTTTTCAATATCGAGCAGAAGCTGTCAGAACTTACCGGACTTCCGGTAAAGGCAGGAAACGATGCTAATGTGGCAGCGCTGGGTGAACTCTGGAAGGGCGGCGGCGCCGGATACCGCAATATGATCATGGTAACGCTCGGCACAGGTGTCGGCGGAGGCATTATCATCAATGAGAAGATTGTTGCAGGTTCCAACGGAGCAGGCGGTGAGATCGGACATGCATTTGTGGACGAGAACATCACAGACCCGTGCAACTGCGGCAACTGCGGCTGTCTGGAACAGGTAGCATCCGCAACAGGTATCGCACGTCTCGCAAGAGAGGCACTGGCTGCAACGAATGCGCCGACTGTTCTGAGAGGAAAAGAGAAGATCACAGCCAAGACAGTGTTTGATGCAGTCAAGGAGAATGATGCGGTCGCAATTCAGATTGCAGAGCGTTTCGGTACATATCTCGGAAGAGCACTGGCAATATTTGCGGCAGTAGTAGACCCGCAGGTCATCGTTATCGGCGGCGGTGTATCCAAAGCAGGACCGATCCTGCTGGATTACATTGTTCCGGCATTCAAAAAGCATGCGTTCAATCCGTGCAAGAATACGGAATTCGCACTTGCCACACTGGGCAATGACGCAGGTATCTTTGGTGCTGCAAAGATGGTGATCTGATCCTGTTTCAGCAGTATTTGTGAAATCATCAGAATCAGAGGAATTCCCTGTCCGGAGGGCAGGCCGGGCAGTGTGAGGGAATTTTCAGCTTTATGGAACAGCAAGAGAACCGGCATCCGGCGATATGAGCACGGATGCCGGTTTTTGTGCGGGGCGCAATAGGGAGGCTGCCGAGTCATACATGCGAGGTGGCGAATGTGCGCTGTGTCTCTTTGCTGTAATTTGTATCTGTCCTGCACGGATTCAGCAGAAAAGGAAAGAAAGGAACCGGGTTTATGAAGATCCTTCTGGTCGCAGTAAATGCAAAATATATTCACTCCAATCTGGCTGTATACAGTCTGAAAGCGTCATCGGGCAGATATGAGCCATTCGTTACGCTGGCCGAGTATACGATCAATCATCAGACAGACGATATTTTTCAGGCAATCTATCGGCAGAAACCGGATCTGCTCTTTTTTTCCTGCTATATCTGGAACCGTCAGGTGATTCTGGAAACAGCGGAAAATATCCGCAAGGTACTGCCGGATACAATAATATGGGCCGGCGGCCCGGAGGTTTCCTACGATGCGCGGGAATTTCTGACAGAATATCCGGCATTTGACGGTGTTATGGTCGGAGAAGGAGAACAGACATTTCATGCGCTGCTGCAGTATTATGTGGATGGCATCGGAGCACTGAAAGACATTCAGGGACTTGTGTATCGGGCGAAAGCCTGCCGGCAGTGTGACCGGGATACAGATCCGATGGAAGGCAGCCGGCAGTGTGACCGGGATACAGATCCGACGGAAGACAGCCGACAGTATGACCGGGATACATGCACTGGTGCGGAGTGCGGGGAAGCAGACCTGCTTTTATACGAAACCGGTCTGGTACAGCCTGTGCGTGCGCTGGATGATCTCCCGTTCGTGTATGGCAATCTGCAGGAGTTTGAGAACCGGATCATTTATTATGAGAGCAGCCGCGGATGTCCGTTTTCCTGCAGTTACTGTCTCTCCTCCATAGACAGGCGAGTGCGGTTCCGCAGTCCGGAACTCGTAAAGAAGGAACTGGGATTTTTCCTGGAAAACCGCGTTCCGCAGGTGAAGTTCGTAGACCGTACCTTTAACTGCAGCCATGCGCATGCAATGGAAATCTGGCGTTATATCCGTGATAATGATAATGGTGTGACGAATTTTCATTTTGAAATTGCGGCTGATCTGCTTGACGATGAGGAACTGGAGCTGCTGGCAGGAATGCGGCCGGGACTGGTACAGCTGGAGATCGGTGTGCAGACAGTAAATGAGCAGGCACTCGGGGGTATCCATCGGACGGCCAGATTTGAGAAGATTGTGGATCGGGTGAACCGGATTGCATCACATGGAAATATTCATCAGCATCTCGACCTGATCGCCGGACTTCCGTACGAGGATTTTGAGAGTTTTCGCACTTCATTTGATGCAGTATACCGCCTGCATCCGCAGGAGCTGCAGCTGGGATTTCTGAAGCTGCTGAAGGGGTCAGAGATGCACAGGCGGGCAGGAGAATATGGAATTATCTGCCGCAGCCTGCCGCCGTATGAGGTGCTGGAGACACGCTGGATCTCCTGCGATGAGCTGCTGCGTCTCAAGGAAGTGGAGGAGATGCTGGAGGTTTATTATAACAGTCAGCAGTTCCGGTACACTATGACTGCTCTGGAGCAGTTGTTCGACCGGCCTTTTGATCTGTATGCGGCGCTGGCCGATTACTATAAAGAAAATGCTCTGACCGGGAAAGCCTGGTCACGGATGCAGCGGTTTGTTCATCTGCAGGGATTTGTGCGGACGGTACTGAAACCGGAACAGACAGACCGGATCTCATCCCACGCATTTTCCGGACGGATGAAGAATGCCCGAAATGCGGTCGGGACACAGCTCAGAAAATTTGATGAGCTGCTGACCCTGGATCTTTATCTCAGAGAGAATGCCAAGAGCAGACCGGAATGGGCGGAGGATCAGACCTGCTGCAAAGAACAGATCATGCAGTTCTACCGGAAGGAAGAGGAAACGCATACGTATCTGCCGGCATTTCGCGGTATGACGTGGAAACAGATGATGCGGATGACGCATCTGGAACATTTCACTTATGATGTGACCGGCAGCGGCGAGCCGGGAGAGAACTGGATTCTGTTCAACTACGAGAGCCGCAATCCACTGACGTATGATGCAGCAGTGATACAGGCAGAGATGTAGCCTCCGGCAGAATTGCGGGTGTATTCCGGGATACAGGCAGAGATATAGCCTCCGGCAGAATTGCCGGGTGCATTCCGGGATACAGGCAGAGATATAGCTTGCGGCAGAATTGCGGGTGCATTCCGGGATACAGGCAGAGATATAGCTTGCGGCAGAATTGCCGGGTGCATTCCGAAATACAGGATAGAGGATATGCCGGCTGATGCCGGTCAGAAAAGCAGTATCAGAACAAAGCCGGAAAGGAGACGAGTTATGTGGAACAGTTACGTTGCATTTGATCTTGAAACGACGGGTCTTCGCCCGAAATATGATAAGATTCTGGAAATCGGTGCAGTGAAAGTGGAAAACGGTGATGTGACGGAGACGTATGAGACGTTTGTGGACTTTGGAATCACGATTCCGGAACGGATCGTGCAGCTGACCGGTATTACGGAAGAGATGGTGGCGGGCAGTCCTGATATCAGGACAGCAGTAGAGGGATTTCTGAAATTTTCGGGAGATCATGCACTGCTCGGACACAATGTCCTGTTCGATTACAGTTTTATGAAACACAGCGTGATCAATCTGGGCGGTACATACGAGCGGAAGGGACTCGATACACTCACGATAGCACGGCGCTGTCTGCCGGAACTGGAGGGCAAATCCCTCGACCGTCTGGCGGCCTGGTACGGGATTGTGCAGGAGCATCATCATCGTGCGCTGGACGATGCGCTGACAGCCGCGCGGCTGTATGAGCGCCTGAAAGAGGAATTTGGAGAAAAACGGCCGGATCTGTTCGAACCGGTTCCATTGCTGTTCAAATGTAAGAAAGAGAGTCCCATTACAAATTCACAAAAAGGATACTTGCGGGATTTACTAAAATATCATAGAATAGAGAGTAACGTTAAAATAGAGTTACTGACCAAGAGTGAAGCATCCCGTATGATAGACGGGATCATTCTTCAATACGGAAAGATTATGAGGTGACAGACCATGCTGAATTTTAATGATAAGAAGAGACAGAAGATCGCGGCTGTGATTGTGATCGTTATTGTTGCAGCGATGGTACTCGGTACGATTCTGCCGGCGATGTTGTACTAAGATATTTCAGAAACAGATTAAAGGGGATTATTATGAAAAACAGATTTATGAGAGGGGTACTGGCGGCAATGGCACTGGGTATGCTTGCTGTCGGCACAGTTTCTGCTGCAGAAGAGACAGCGGTCATCAGCGACGGTGTGTTCATCGGGGACAAGGATGTCAGCGGAATGACAGTGGAAGAGGCTGAGGAATACGTCCGGAGTGAGGTAAAGGCTCTGAAGGATTCTGTGATCACGATTCAGATGGGAGACAATCAGGTCTCAAAGTCGTGGAAGGAACTGGGATTGGAATGGGAGAATACAGATCTGGTAATGGAGGTCAGCCAGATTGGAACGACAGGCAATATCATCCGCAGATACAAGGAACAGAAGGATCTGCAGAACGAGAACCTGCATTATGAGATTGAATATACACTGGATGAGGATGCACAGAAGGAATTTGTTGAATCCTGTGCTGCTTTCAATTCAGATCCGGTCGAGGGATCGGTATATATGGGAGATGACGGTCAGCTTTGCGTGGAAGGCGGCACAGACGGTCTGACACTGGATGCAGATGCGACACTGGTCAGCCTGAAGGAGTATCTGGCAGAAGAGAAAGCCGGTGATACGGTGATCGAGGCGACGGTGGAACGTGTTTCTCCGACCGTAACAGCAGAGGTGCTGAGCAGAATGACAGATGTACTCGGCTCCGCGACGACCGATTACTCGGCATCTTCCTATGGAAGAGCACAGAATGTGGAGAACGGTACTGCAAAGATCAATGGCACATTGCTGATGCCGGGCGAATCTTTCTCTGTTACAGACGCAGTCGTTCCGTTCACACCGGAGAACGGCTATGAGCTGGCTCCGTCCTATGAGAGCGGACAGGTAGTAGATTCCTACGGCGGAGGTATCTGCCAGGTATCCACGACACTTTACAATGCTGTATTAAAGGCTGAGCTTCAGGTGGATGCACGAAACAATCACACCATGATCGTCACATACGTGGATCCGTCAAAGGATGCGGCTATAGCGGAAGGACTGATGGATTTCGTATTTACAAATACGCTGGACAGTCCGGTATATATTGCAGGTTCTGCTTATTACGGAACGCTGAACTTCACCATTTACGGTGAGGAGACACGTCCGTCCAACCGTACGATCGAGTTTGTCAGTGAGACAACGAGCCAGACGGATCCGGCGACCAACATCAAGCTGGTGGCAAAGACAGACCAGAATGTCGGTTATCTGTCACAGGTACAGTCTGCTCATCAGGGGTTGTCCGCAGTTCTCTGGAAGAAGGTTTATTATGACGGTGTGCTGACTGATACGATTCAGGTCAACAGCAGCCATTATCAGGCATCACCGGCGATTTATGAGGTCGGTGTGGTGACGAGCAATGCAACTCTGTCATCTGCACTTTACACTGCAATCGGTCAGAATGACCTGTCACAGGTGCAGACACTGATTGCCAACGGTGTGCAGACAGAAACTCAGGCAACAGAAACGCAGGCTACCGATGCACCGCAGACGGACGCGCCGCAGACCGACGCACCGCAGACGGATGCGCCGCAGACCGATGCACCGGCATACGATCCGCCAGAGACAGATGCTCCGGCTGCGACCGACCCGGGTGCAGAGGTGACAGACGAAAGCGTTCAGATCATTCAGTAAATATACTGTGTTTGGGAAGCTGATCCGGCAGACTGTATTTTGCAGGCTGCCGGATGAAAATATACAGCAGGCGAAGATACGTAGCAGGCATAAAATATGCAGCAGGCGGAAGATACGTAACAGGCATATAATATGCAGCAGGCAGAAGATACGTAGCAGGCATAAAATATGCAGCAGGCGGAAGATACATAACAAGTACAGATAAGGAGACGACGGCATCAATGCGTACAGGAAATCTGGCAGAACCGGTATGGAAGCGTTCCGTTTTCAGACAGCTGAATATGGAGATTTCGGGAGTCAGCGGACATTATGGCGCTGACTGTGTTTCGTTGCGCGGACGTAACGGACAGCAGATGGATTCCCCCCCAGATGCGGCAGAAGAACTGCTGGTCAGTGCATCCTGCGGCCCTGTTCCGGGATTTGAGCGGGAACCATGGCAGCAGGTAAGTACTGTGACGAATGCTCTGGCAGCAGGCGGTGCACAGCCGTACGGTCTGATGATTCAGGCACTGCTTCCTGTATCCTGTGAGGAGGCCTCTCTGCAGGCGGACATGAAACAGATTTCAGCAGCAGCCCGTGTGTATGGAATGGAGGTTCTGGGAGCAGATGTTCAGGTGTCTGCCGGGGTCCTTGTTCCACAGTATTTCCTGACCGCGCTCGGAAAGAGTGCAGGACTTCAGCCGGTTCTTCAGCCGGGGCAGGAACTTGTTGTAACGAAATGGATCGCACTTGCCGGAACTGCTGCACTGGCGCAGAAGTATGAAGAGGAGCTTCACAGCAGATATCCGTTCGCGCTGATCGACCGCGCCAGAGAGTTCAGAAAGCTGTTGGGTGTGGAGGAAGAGGCTCGAGCCATTACCCACTTCGGTGCGTGTGCCATGCATAATCTGACACAGGGCGGTATTTTCAATGCGCTCTGGGAGATGGCGGAGCGTGCAGGCGTCGGACTGGAAGTGGATCTGAAAAAAATTCCTGTAAAGCAGGAGACAGTTGAAATTTGTGAATATTTTGATATAAATCCGTATTATCTTTATTCAGGAGGTTCGCTGCTGGTGGGAACGAAGCACGCGGAGGCGCTGACTGCGCAGCTGGCTGCGCTCGGGGTTCCGGCAGCAGTGATCGGCCGTGTGACAGGCGGAAAAGAGCGCGTCATTCTCAACGGAGAGGACCGCAGATACCTGGACCGGCCGCAGCAGGATGAATGGTATCGGAGAATGGGCGGCTGATTTCGGGAACAGCTGCAGTAAAGGAATGACGTCTTTGGCACGTCATGAGGAGGAAGCGTAATGAGAGAGCAGATATTAACATTTCTTGAGAAAAACAGCAAAATAGACCTTCAGGAGCTGGCTATTTTACTCGGTTCCAGCGAGGAGGTCATTGCCAATGAAGTGGCACAGATGGAAAAAGAGCAGGTCATCTGCGGTTACCATACACTGATCGACTGGGAAAAGACAAGCTCCGAGAAGGTGACGGCACTGATCGAGGTGCGCGTGACACCGCAGCGTGGACAGGGATTTGATTCTATCGCAGAGCGCATCTACAATTATCCGGAAGTACAGTCCGTATACCTGATCTCAGGTGCTTATGATCTTCTGGTCATTCTGCAGGGCAAGACACTTCGCGAAGTATCCAGCTTCGTCAGTGACAAACTGTCTACGCTGGATACCGTTCTCAGCACTGCTACCCACTTCATTCTGAAGAAGTACAAGGACTACGGCACTATTCTGGGCAAAAAATCAAAGGATGAAAGGATGTTGATGACACCGTGAGAGACCCGTTATCAAAGAAAGTAATGACGATCAAGCCGTCCGGCATCCGTAAATTTTTTGATATTGCCAGTGAGATGGATGATGTGATCTCACTTGGTGTAGGTGAGCCGGATTTCGATACTCCGTGGCATGTGCGCGATGAGGGTATTTATTCTCTGGAAAAAGGCCGCACATTCTATACGTCCAATTCCGGTCTGAAGGAACTGCGTGCGGAGATCAGCCGTTATCTGAAGCGCAGATGTAATCTTACCTATGATCCGCTGCATGAGATTCTCGTGACGGTTGGCGGAAGCGAGGGAATTGACCTGGCGCTTCGGGCAATGCTCGATCCGGGCGATGAGGTGCTGATTCCGGAGCCTTGCTACGTATCGTATCTGCCGTGCGTACAGCTGGCAGACGGTGTGCCGGTGACTATTGAGCTGAAGGCAGAGAATGAGTTCCGTCTGACCAGGGAGGAACTGCTGGAGAAGATTACGGATAAGACAAAACTTCTGGTCCTGCCGTTTCCGAACAATCCGACGGGTGCTGTTATGCGCCGGGAGGATCTGGAGGCGATCGCAGAAGTAATCATTGAAAAAGACATTTACGTGCTGTCGGATGAAATTTATTCCGAACTTACGTATTCCGGAGACCACGTGTCGATCGCGAGTCTGCCGGGTATGTGGGAACGTACCTTAACGATCAACGGATTTTCAAAATCCTATGCCATGACCGGATGGCGTCTCGGATATATCTGCGGACCGCAGGAAATCGTGGCACAGATGACAAAGATTCATCAGTTTGCCATTATGTGTGCACCGACGACGAGTCAGTACGCAGCTGTTGAGGCGCTGCGCCATGGCGATGAGGATGTGTTAATGATGCGTGAGGCGTACAATCAGAGAAGACGTTATCTGATGCACGCATTCAGGGAGATCGGCCTTCCCTGTTTTGAGCCGTTCGGAGCATTTTATGTGTTCCCCGATATCCGGGAATTCGGACTCAGTTCCGAAGAATTTGCGATGCGTCTTCTGGAGGAAGAGCATGTGGCAGTTGTACCGGGTACAGCATTCGGTGACAGCGGCGAGGGTTTTCTGCGTATTTCTTATGCATATTCTATTGAAGACCTGAAGGCAGCGCTGGAGCGTCTGGGAAGATTTGTGGCAAGACTGAAAAAACAGCAGTAAAGACTGCTGGCAACAAAATGCTGAATAGCGGGGCTGCTGCGAATATGCGGCAGCCTCATTTTACGAAGGCTTCGAGGAAACAGAGCAGCCGGCTGCATCACCGGTGTTTCCGAAAAGAAAAGGACAATTCAAAGAATTCAAATGATTGCCTGCAGGTATCTGCCTGCTGTGGCATTGAGGAAGGAGGAACGGAGCAGAAATGGCAAAGTTGAATATTGTGCTGCATGAGCCGGAAATCCCTGCAAATACGGGGAATATCGGCAGGACCTGTGTGGCAACGGGGACGCGTCTGCATCTGATCGAGCCGCTGGGATTCAGTCTGTCGGAGAAGGCACTTAAAAGAGCGGGGCTGGATTACTGGCCGGATCTGGATGTAACTGTTTACACGGATTTTCAGGATTTTCTGAACCGCAATCCGGATGCGAAGATCTATATGGCGACTACCAAGGCGCGAAATGTTTATACAGAGGTATCCTATGAGCCGGACTGTTTTATCATGTTCGGAAAAGAGAGTGCCGGTATACCGGAGGAGATTCTGAAGGAACATCCGGATACATCAGTCCGGATTCCGATGATCGGTGATACACGGTCCCTGAATCTCAGCAATTCAGTGGCAGTCATCCTGTACGAGGCTCTGCGCCAGAACGGATTTGCGCAGATGCGGCTGCAGGGCGAGCTGGCACGGCTCTCATGGGATGAATAGATTAAGAGAACAATGGAATGAGGAAACAGAGGGCTGCCGGATTCTGGTATCGTACCGGAAGAGCAGAGAACGGTCCTGATTTTGAAAACGGAAAGGGAGAACAGAATGGATTTACCACAGGAATTTCTGGAGCGTATGCAGAACATGCTTGGAGAAGAATACGGGGAATTTCTTCAGACGTATGAGGAACCGCGGCGGTTCGGGCTGCGCGTGAACACGCTGAAGATCAGTGTTGATGAGTTTGTCCGTCTGGCACCTTTTCATCTGAAGAAGATTCCGTGGATCGACAACGGCTTTTATTACGAGCGTGAGGATGACCCGGCGCGGCATCCGTTTTACTATGCAGGGCTGTATTATCTGCAGGAGCCGAGTGCAATGACACCGGCAAATATTCTGCCGGTGGAACCGGGAGAACACGTGCTGGATCTGTGTGCTGCACCGGGCGGTAAGGCGACAGCGCTGGCGGCGAAGCTGCAGGGACAGGGGCTGCTCGTTGCCAACGACATCAGTGCCTCCAGAGCAAAGGCATTGCTGAAGAATCTGGAAGTGTTCGGTGTGAAGAATTCTTTTGTCACGAATGCTGTTCCGGCGAAGCTGGCAGAGCAGTTTGAAGAGTCTTTCGATAAAATTCTGGTGGATGCGCCATGTTCAGGCGAGGGTATGTTTCGCAAGGACATTGCAAATGCGAAGGCATGGAGTATGGATAAGGTGGAAACGTGCGCAAAGATTCAGCGTGAGATCACTCAGCAGGCAGTGAAAATGCTGCGGCCGGGCGGTCTGATGCTGTATTCGACATGCACATTTTCAGCGGAAGAAAATGAAGGAACAATTGCGGAACTGCTGCAGAAGTGCCCGGAGATGGAACTGCTGGAAATTCCGTGGTACGAAGGATTTTCGCAGGGAATGCCCCGGCTGCTGCCGGATGGCAGTCCGGAGCTGAAGAAATGTGTTCGTATTTTCCCGCACAAAATGGAAGGAGAGGGGCATTTTCTGGCATTGCTGAAGAAAAAGGGTGCGCTGCCGGGAATGCATCAGAAAGTCCGGTGCAGGAGCGGAAGACCGGCAAAAGAAGAAGAAAAGGTGCTGCGCGAATTTCTGCAGGATGCTGCTCCGGACTGGAGCATGGAGCAGATTGAGGTTCGGAACGGTCAGGTCTATTTCCTGCCGGAGCCGCCGCAGATCCGGGGCGGGATTCCGTTCCTGAGAAACGGTCTCTATCTTGGTGAGGTGAAAAAAGGTCGTTTTGAACCGGCGCAGTCTTTTGCCATGGCGCTGGACGGATATGCTTCTGTGATCAATCTGCCTTATTCAGATGAGCGTGTCAGGAAATATCTGTGTGGTGAGACCATTGATGTGGATGATCTGCAGCCGGCACGTGCGAAGGGATGGCAGCTCGTCTGTGTCAACGGATATCCGCTTGGCTGGGGCAAGCTGGTGAACGGGACATTAAAGAACAAATATCACCCCGGCTGGCGAATGCAGATATAGAATATCTGCACTTTATGACTGTTCCTGAAAAAAAACAAAATAGTGCTTGCTTTTTTGCGCGATTAATGGCATAATAGTCGCGTTAAGACGATGCGTGGCTCAGTTTGGTAGAGCGCTGCGTTCGGGACGCAGAGGTCGCAGGTTCAAATCCTGTCGCATCGACTTTTTTTTACAAAAAGCACTTTAGTGTGATAAATCGATAGCACACAAAAGCAATGACAGAGTGGTGGTGACCAGAATGGGAATTGAGGAGATCAAACAGCTGCTTTATCAGGCAGAGGATGAGATCGCGGCACTTGGCGAGACTGTCAGCCACGAGATTTTCAATCATCCGGAGCTGGGCGACGAAGAATTTTATTCAGCAAAATATCTGACAGATGAAATGAAAAAGCTCGGATTTGAAGTGACTTTCCCTTACTGTGGAGTGCCGACCGCATTCCGCTGTGAGTATGGAGATGACGATGGTCCGAAGGTAGCGTTCGTAGCGGAATATGATGCACTTCCCGGATACGGACCGAATCATGATCAAAACGGACATGCCTGCGGACACAACTGGATCGCAGGAAGTACCTTTCAGGCAGCGGCAGCTCTCCAGAAGGTGAAAGAGCACTTCAGAGGCAAGATCGTATTTATCGGAACTCCCGCAGAGGAGACCTGCGGCAGGAAGATCGATATCGCAGCGAAAGGCGGATTTGATGATATAGACGCAGCATTTCAGATTCATCTCGGCGCTTACAATGCCGTAGACTGTGTGGCACTTGCCTGTACCGATGTGGTATTCCGTTTCCATGGAAAGGCTTCTCATGCCTCTTCCTCTCCGGAGCTGGGTATCAACGCACTGGATGCCTGCAATCTGACTTTTATGGGTGTGAATGCACTTCGGCAGCATGTGACTTCCGATGTCAGGATTCACGGCATTATCAAAAACGGAGGCCGTGCCTGCAATATTGTTCCGGATCTCTGCGAAATGCAGTATTTTATCCGGGCAGCGAGCAAGGATTATCTGGAGGAAGTTATTGAGCGGGTCATTAACTGTGCGAAGGGTGCAGAACTGATGACCGGGGCGAAGCTGGAATGGGTACGCTGTCCGAATACATTTTATGATTACAAGATCGTGCCGGCTCTTCAGGAGAGATTCCGGAAGAATATGGAGGCACAGGGCATTCGGCAGTTTGAAAAAGAAGACCTTTATCATTCCGGCAGTACGGACATCGGAAATGTTTCCTATTCCTGTCCGACGGCATACGGTTATCTGAGTACCAGTGAATTCAGTCCGGCGGATGTACACGATGCGGCATTTCTGGATGTGGCCGCTTCTCCTTATGCAGACCGCCTGATCCACATCGGTGCAAAGACGATGGCAGCCACAGCGCTGGAGGTGCTGTGTGACGAGGAGCTTCGCAAAGAACTGAAGGCAGCATATAAACTGATATAGAGAAATCAGTATAGGAAAAAAGGAGGAATATATTATGAAAAAGAAGAAAATGGCAGCAATCGTAACAGCAGTATCCCTGATGGCATCCGTGTTCTGCGGTACACAGGCATTTGCAGCAGACAATCTGCTGGAGCAGATCAAGGAAGACGGTGTGCTTCAGGTAGTAATGGAGCCGTATTTTGCACCGTATGAGTTTTGCGATACAAGCAAAGAAGGACAGGAGCAGTACTGCGGAGCAGACGTTGAGCTGGCAAAGTATATCGCAGATGAGCTTGACGTTGAGCTTGAAATCGTTCCGCTGGAGTTCTCAGCGGTACTGGCAAGCGTTGTTGCAGAAAAATATCCGATGGCGATCTCCGGACTTGGTTACACACCGGAGCGTGCAGAATCTGTTGAAATGTCAGATTCCTATCACAGCACAGATTCCATTCACGGTTTTGTAGTGCGCAAAGAGGATGCTGACAAGTACCCGGATCTGGATTCCCTCGCTGGAAAGACCATCGCATATCAGAACGGTTCCCTGCAGGATATGTACACAAATGCACAGATTGAAGATCCGGTGACAAAGCCTTTTGACAGCGTGAACAATGCGATTCTGGCGCTGCAGGCAGGCAAGTGCGACGCAGTTGCAGTTTACTATGATAACGGGCAGCTTTTTGTAGATGCCAATGATGATCTGGTCATGGCCGAGGCTCTCTTCCAGGACACAGAAGATACGACCTGTATCGCATGCCCGAAGGGGGAGACAGAGCTGATCGAGGAAGTGAACCGCATTATTGCAGAGGTAGAAGAGCAGGGACTCTATGAACAGTGGTGGGATGCTGCAGTAGAGCAGGCACAGAACCTTGGACTGGAATAGAGTTTACTGACAGATTTTATTGAATATAGATATGGGGCTGTTGCAAAATAATCTTTCGGACACTGGTCTTTCGGTTCATTTTGCGGCAGCCTCATATTTCAGTTGTTAAGCATCCGAAGGAAACTGCCGGAGGCAGATCCTGCAGGAGTAAAGGAGACAGAAACAGTATGATAGAAACAATGGGTAAGATCTTATCCAGATACGGTTCGACATTTCTGAGCGGACTGGGAAATACATTATGGATTTCAGTTGTGGCCATCGCCTTCGGAACGGTTCTGGGGGTCGGTGTTGCACTTTTGAAAATGTCAAAGAGGAAGCTTTTGAGCCTGGCCGCGTCCGTTTACATAGAGATACTGCGCGGAACACCGCTTCTGCTGCAGCTGTACTTTTTCTGGCTGGGACTCCCGGCGATCGTTCCGAAGATTTCCGATCTGACCTGCGTACTGGTCGCGATGGTGATCAATGCCAGTGCGTATATTGCGGAATGTATCCGTGCCGGTATTCAGGCAGTGGACAGCGGACAGCGAGAGGCTGCAATGAGCCTGGGCATGACGGAGCGCAATATCATGTTCAAGGTTATTTTTCCGCAGGCAGTCAAAAATATCCTGCCGGCTCTTGGAAACGAATTTATCGTAATGATCAAGGAAACCTCTCTGGCATCCGTATTCTTCATCGGAGAACTGATGACTTCCTTTAAGGTGGTGCAGTCCAATATGTTCCTTGCGATTGAACCGCTTACGATCGTTGGTCTGATCTATCTGTTCGTGACAGTGGTATTGACCAGATGTCTGAAATTATTAGAGAGGAGGCTGCAGGAGAATGACTGACAAAGCGCTGATCAAGATTGTAGATCTGCATAAAGATTTCCAGAATCTTCAGGTGTTGAAGGGAATTAATGAAGAAATCCATGAACAGGAAGTGATTTCTATCATAGGTCCCAGCGGCTGCGGCAAAAGTACACTGCTGCGCTGTATGAACCTGCTGGAACAGCCTACTTCCGGCCAGGTCATTTTCGAAGGCGTGGATATTGCGGACAAATCCGTGAATCCCACGGTCCACAGAAGGAAAATGGGAATGGTATTTCAGCATTTTAATGTGTTCCCGCACCTTACGGTGCTCGACAATGTTACACTTGCCCCGGTCAGCAACAAGCTGATGACGAAGGCAGAGGCAGAGCAGAAGGCACTGGAGCTTCTGGAAAAAGTGGGACTTGCGGACAAGGTTTCGGAATATCCGAGAAAGCTGTCCGGCGGTCAGAAGCAGCGACTGGCTATTGTCCGTGCGATGGCAATGGATCCCAAGGTACTTCTGTTTGATGAACCGACCAGTGCACTGGATCCGGAAATGGTAAAAGGTGTTCTGGCTGTCATCAAGGGACTGGCGACCTCCGGTATGACGACTGTGATCGTTACCCATGAAATGGGATTTGCGCGCGAGGTAAGTGACCGCGTATGGTTCATGTATGACGGCCAGATCACAGAAAAGGGAACACCGGATGAAGTGTTTAACCATACAAGGCATCCGCGTACCATTGAGTTTCTGAGCCAGGTTCTGTAGGAAGGATTTGACAGAAAACAGAAACAGATAAACAGAATAAAAACGGCGAACCATCGGTCCTGTGCGGCCGGTGGTTTTTTTGAAGCATGGTTATTTTATCATTATTTCAGAATAGTCTTTAAGTGGAGAAATTTTCCGGTTTTCCTGTTTATTCATTTTCAATTTTTTCTCAATCTTTTCTGAATATAATGGATGCTGAACGGAGGTGCCAGAATGAAACTCTTACTGGTGGAAGATGAGAAAAGAATGGCGCAGGCCCTTGTCGAGCTGCTGCGCCAGGAAAATTATGAGGTAGATCATTGTGCCGACGGGCGTTCCGGACTGGAAGCTGCGGAGAGTAACCTGTATGATATTATGATCCTGGATGTTATGCTGCCCGGGATGAGCGGATTTGAAATTATAAGAAGGGTTCGAAAAAAAGGAATCAGGACTCCGGTCCTGATGCTCACAGCCAGAGCGGAGCTGGAGGATAAAGTCATGGGGCTGGACAGCGGGGCGGACGATTATCTGACAAAACCATTTATGACAAAGGAGCTGCTTGCCAGACTTCGGGCGCTTGGAAGACGGAATATCAATTCGTCAGACGGAACACTGACTTTCGGTGATATCTCGCTTGATACGGGGACATCCTCTCTGATCTGCAACGCAAACGGTCAGAGTGTCCGACTGAGCGAGAAAGAGTATCACATTCTCGAATATCTCATTGCCAACCAGGGTCGGATCCTTACCCGGGAGCAGCTGGCAGTGAAGATATGGGGGTTCGAAAGCGAGGCAGAATACAACAATGTGGAAGTATATATGTCTTTTACCAGAAAAAAGCTGACGTTTGTAGGCGCAAAAACGGAGATCAAGGCGGTTCGCGGAATCGGATACGAATTGAGGTGCGACAATGTTTGAAAAGTCAAGGCGAAAGATCGTTGCGTCCATTATGGCGATTTTGCTGCTTCTGCTGCTCGGTACGCTTTGTATTATTTACAGCTCCAGTTATTATGAAGTATCGGAGCGGAACCGGGAAATGCTGGAGCGGTATGCTGCATTATATTCTCTGGAAGAGCAGCCGGGGGAAGAACGAAAATATGATGACGGGCCGGAAGCAGGTGGGATCGAACCGGATCGGGACGAGCCGAATTATAGTGAGTCCGACAGCGACGAACCGAATTATGGTGAATCCGGCAGCGACGAGCTGTATTATGGTGAATCTGACAGCGATGAGCTGTATTATGGTGAATCCGGCAGCGATGAGCTGCGCTTGAATGAACCTGATATGGGAGGTCCGTTTGTGGAAGAGGCACGCGCCTTTCAGCTCTCTACGTTCTACTCCGTTGCAGTGTCGGAGACCGGAACTGTTCTCGGAACCGATAATGAAGAGCAGACTGCCTACAGTGATGAAGAGCTTGCGGAACTTGCCGGCAGGATCATAGAGAGCGGGAAAGAGAGCGGTATAAGGGACAATCTGATCTATCTGCGGACGGATAAAGACGGTTATTCTCTGGTCGCATTCATGGATAATACCATTATACAGGAAAGCATGACTACATTGTTCCGGTATACGCTGATATTTGGAAGTGCAGCAATTCTGGTGCTGTTCTTTATCTCGGGATATCTTGCCAGAAAGATTATACAGCCCCTGGAGGAGAGTTACCACAAGCAGAAACAGTTCATTTCAGATGCCGGTCACGAACTGAAGACACCGGTGTCTGTTGTCAATACCAATGCGGAACTGCTCTCACGGGAAATAGGGGAGAATCAGTGGCTGGCCAATATACAGTATGAAAATGAAAGAATGGGTGCACTCGTAACGCAGCTGCTGGAGCTTGCCCGAACCGAAAACGTGGCTTTGCAGATGGAATATATTGATTTCAGCCGACTGGTCCGTGGGGAAACACTGCCGTTTGAAGGTATTGCATTTGAGAAAGAGCTGACGTTCAGCTACGATATTACAGATAATCTGCATGTATGCGGAAACAGTGTGCAGCTGAAGCAGCTTGTTTCCATACTGCTTGATAATGCCGTAAATCATTGCAGGGAGCGGCATGAAATCAAAGTGATGCTGAAATGCGAGAGGAACGCAGCTGTCCTGTCGGTCATCAATGACGGAGATGTGATTCCTGATGAACAGCGAAGACAGATCTTTGAGAGGTTTTATCGTGTGGACGATGCAAGAAACGGAGACGGGAAACATTATGGTCTCGGCCTTGCGATTGCAAAGGCTATTGTTACGGCGCATAAGGGAAAGATAGAGGTTCTGTGCCGCGGCGGAAAAGTAGAGTTTGAAGTTCGGATTCCAATGCAGAAATAATTCTGTTTTATTTCAGATTTTCAGGTGGGATTTGAACGGGAAGTTCGTTTCCGCTCAGTTTCAATATAATTTCAATCTTCTTTTTGTACAATGACCTCATTAATGAATCTCAGCAAAGGAATCTATGAAGGGATCACATTGAAGGATCCCATAAAGGATTCTATGAAAAGATTTTATTAAAGAATCTCATCAATGTACAGGAGGTTCGGTGTGAAGTGGTGAGGAAAAGAAGCAAAGCCGTTGATCTCATCACCGGACGTGCCTGGGAAAGGAAGGTCGTTTTTTATGAAGCAATATAGGAAAGGTATTGCGTTGATGCTTTCCCTGACAATGCTGTCAGGGCTTTGTGCGTCTGCAGAGACATCAGAAGGAGCAGAGATATCTGATTCGGAAACGAAAGATTATATTGAGGAAACTTTGAATCTGGCAAACAATGAGGAGCAGGAGTGGACTTATTCACAGGATGCAGATGCATGGGTGCTTTCGGTGGTGTCAGCTGTTGCTTATCCGGAACTGCCGGATCAGCAAGGTGTATCTGTCTGTGTTCCCGGAGCGTATGTCACCGGTATTGATACAGATGGTGATAAAAGCGCGGATGTGACATGGGAGAATGCTGCAGAAGCGGTGCAGGGTTCTCTGGTAATAGATTATGAAGCGGAGATTACCAGCACCAATGGTCAGGTATATACTGCGGCCACCGCGCCGGTCATTTTGAACACCGGTGCAGCAGGATACAGTTCACAGAACAACTCCGCTGCATCCACTTCTCATGCGGCAGACGGTTATATTAATGTTTCCTGTGGAAACCGAGGCAAGCAGGATACCGCAACTGATGCGGAAGGGAATACTTACTATACCGGCGATGCACCTTCCTGCCTTGTGGATCAGAAAGCAGCGGCCCGTTATGTGAAGTATAATATTCTGCTTGGAAATCTTCCGGGCAATGCAGATTATTTTGTATCTACCGGCGGTTCCGGCGGCGGCGCACATGCAGTCATGTTTGCAGCTACATCCAATAATTCAGATTATTATGATTACCAGATCGAGGCAGGTGCTGTCGGAGTATATAAAAATGCGGATGGCAGCTATTCCACCACAGTAACAATTGACGGAACTGATTATGAAATTTCCGATGGAGCCTGGGGCTGCATTGCATACAGTGCGATTACATCCCTTTATGAGGCAGACATGGCACTCGCATTTGAATATTATCTGAATACGGAATATTCCTTTAAGAGCACATTCCAGGCACAGCTTGCTGCATATCTGTCTGAAGCGTACATGGAGTATATCAACGGGCAGAATCTTTCTGTAGAGGAGAGTGCGGTGGGATTTGATCTGAATGAAGACGGCGACACGGAAGACACAATCGCTCTGACGATTGAGTATGATCCGGAAGCTTATGCGGATACGAACGGATACCATGGTACGTATCTGGATCTGTATCTGGCAGAGTTTACACAGAATCTGCAGTGGTATCTGGACAATCTTGATTATGCAGAGGGCTGGACCTGGTTCGATGAGGAGGGCAATGCACTCAGTGATGATGCAGTTGCTGCGATGACAGTGGGGGAGAAGGCACAGGCATTTATTGAAGGACGTTATACCAAAGGAAGCAGCGGCATGACGGGCGGTCTGCCTGATGGTATGATGGACGGCATGCCGGGTGGCGGCTTATCAGACGGCGATTTGCCGGACAGAAATCTGCCGGACGGTGGCTTATCCGATGGGGAACTGCCAGCGAAGGATTTGGCAGGAGGCAAAATGAAGGGCAGAGATTTGCCGGACGGAAATCTGTCAGGTGAAAAATTAGCAGATGGTGAACTGCCAGACGATAATTTTTCAGATGAAGGTCTCATGGGGGATGACCTGGAAAAGGGCGAAATGCCATCTGATACTGCGGGTGAAATGGTAGTCGGTACACCGGATGCAGGAACGACCCAGTCCGCTTCCGGAAGCGGTGATTCTTCAGATTATGAGACTTACGAAGAGATGGTTGCAGCATATAAGGAAGACATAGAAGCTGTATATGCCGGTGATGAATACGGCAATAATATCGTGGCACTTTACAATCCACTGAATTATATTGGTTCCGGGGATACAGAGGATCCAACCTGGACCAGGATTATCATGGGTGCAGCCGAAGGCGACATGTCCATGTTCAGTTCTCTGAATCTGCAGATCGCCTGGCTGAATGCAGGAGTTGATGCAGAACTGGAATGGCAGTGGGATGGCGGACACGTACCTTCCGAGGTACTGGGAGATTCATTCTCACTCTATGTGGATCAGATGTATGGTGAGTACGTGGACGGAGCTGTTTCTGTTTCCAAAGCGGAAGCAGTGAAGCAGACTGAGAACGGTACTTCAGAATCTGCCACAGGTACAGATATCAGCAGCTGGATCAGTTATGATGATATCTCTGCAGTTTCTTTCACCCTTGCTGATGCGGCTGCCTACAGGACCGCAGGAGCAAGCAAGGCTATGCCGGCCTTTGATGTGATTGATTATGGTCAGGAAGATTATGTATTCGGCAGTACCGAACAGGATGCCCGTCACTGGGATACTTATCTGCTGGAGATTTTCGAAGAATATGCGGATGTACTGGAGCCTCTGTTCAACAGCAAATAACAGAGCAGCCAATAAAAGCAGGACAATAAAAGCAGCATAATAATGAGCGAATAATAAAAACAGCAAATAAGAGGCAGAAAAAGAAGAAAGAAAATAAAGGACAGAGAATAAAAGGCAGAAAATAAAAGAAATAAAAGAAAAGAAATAAAAATAAAAGAAAATAAAAGACAGAACGTGAAGGGCGACGGTAAGTGCTGACTTGCTGCCGCCCTTCGAAATTTATTTCACGCTCATCATGCATTCCAATTGCAGAACGATCAGGCGGCGGCTTCTGCAGTAATATGATGCTGACATGATATCAAGATGATTAGTGACAAGGCGGCAGGAAAGAGGTAAAATATGGATAAATATTTCTGACAGCAGATAAATAAAAAATGAGTAAAAAAGAAGGAGAAACAAAATGAAACGGACGCTGGAAAAATTGTCAATTCTTTCCCTGTCGCTGTTACTGGTATCAACATATTCTGTATCAGCGGCGCTTCCATCCATGATGGATCATTTTGCGAATCGTTCGAGGACGGAAGTGGAACAGCTGATCTCCATTACATCATTTGCGATCATGATAGTAATCCTGCTGAACAACTGGATTGCCCGTTATCTGAGCGAACGGATGAGTATTGTGATCGGAATCATACTTATTGCAGTATGCGGAAGTGCACCAATGGCTGTACAGGATTATACGGTGGTATTGGTGACGCGCATTCTGCTCGGTGTCGGCATTGGACTGGTCAATACGTATGCGGTCAATATGATCAGTGAACGGTATGAGGAAAATGAACGTGCCACATTGCTGGGATTTCGCAGTTCGGCTGAAACGCTTGGTAATGCCGTTCTGACGTTGATTGCGGGGCAGCTTCTGGCATATGGCTGGCAAAAGGCATTTGCAATTTATCTTTTTGCACTGCCGGTACTGGTACTGTACCTGTGTTTTGTGCCGGACAGCGGTTCCGCCGCCGGCCGAAAAGGACGGGGAACAGACGAAATAGCTGTATCAGGAGGCAGAGAAAAATCTGCATCCGGTGAGAAAACGGTACGTGATCATCTGGGGGTTCTTCTGGGGTATGGGTGTCTCGGCATGCTTCTGATCTGTATCAACAGTTCGACTACATTGCGGATTCCGGCACTTACACTGGAACGGGGGATGGGAACGGAAGCAGATTCCAGCGTGGTACTGAGTATTATGCTGGCGATGGGAATTATTGCAGGATTCTGTTTCGGTAAACTGTCGCAGATATTGGGGGGACTTCTGACGGCGGTCAGTATTCTGTCCCTGTGTGTCAGCATGGTGATCATTGCCTGTTCCGGGCATATTTTTGTTCTGGGAATTGGAGCGATGGTGGCTGGATTGTCTTATGGAATCCTGATCACATCTGTTTTTAATGAGGTATCCGGGCGATTGCCGAAGCCGCTGCTGAGTCTTGGAACTACATGCGTACTGGCAGGCTGCAATCTCGGTGCAACAATCTCACCTTATGTACTGAAGCTGATCGGATGCTTCAGCAATAAAATCGGCGCATCATTTGTAGCATATGCCATTCTGCTGCTGGTCCTTGGTGTGGGATTTCTGCTGCATCGTCCAACAGGAGCAGGGAAGAGCGTGTAAACAGTTCGGGGTATAGAGTTATAGTAGAGAATTGTCGGAAAATACTCAAATATATATAAAAAAGAAGAAATTTAAAAAAGTGCTTGCATTTATCAAACTATAGTGCTATACTGAACAAGCTGAAACGATGCGTGGCTCAGTTTGGTAGAGCGCTGCGTTCGGGACGCAGAGGTCGCAGGTTCAAATCCTGTCGCATCGATTCCTTGGCAGGGGCGCCGGAAGCTTTGAGAAATCAGAGTTTCCGGTCTTTTTTTGTTTTATGATCTACTTTTATTGATTAATCTGTGTGTTGCAAGATAGACGAGATGAAATTTTGTTTTATTTCATCAATTTTTTATAAAAATCAGAAAATTTAAGAATATCAAAAATAATTACAGAAAAGGGTTGACAAAAAATAAAATACATAGTAGAATAACATCAACAACAAACAAAAACACAAAAACTTCTACTACAGGAGGACGGTCCAATGGGATGAATATTTAATCACCAGAATCTCTAAACAGAGTTAAAAAAGACTCAAGGAGGAGATACCCATGAAAGGAAGAGATCCATAGCGAGAAGAACAGAATATGAAGAACAGGAGGTTATATAGTGAAACTTCAGATTATTCATTAACAGGGCTATCTGATAAAGAGAAAATCAGATAGCCCTGAAATTTTTTGTTTTTTATTGGGCAGCATTTTCAAGTCAGTATTTTTCAGCAGGCACTTCCCAGTCAGCATTTCTCAGAACAGTATCCATTCGGTCTTCGGCAGGATTGCCGGAGCGATTCCAGAGTCCAGCAAAATATGTATGCGAAAGATACATAAAACAAAACTATGAAGGATCATTGAGCGGAGGCATT
Organism: Candidatus Choladousia sp.; assembly: GCA_045119335.1. GTDB lineage: Bacteria > Bacillota > Clostridia > Lachnospirales > Lachnospiraceae > Choladousia. The sequence goes on from JBGVDJ010000037.1 coordinate 49,651, forward strand.
GTGATCATCCGTCCTTTGGATTCCAGTATACCTTCATCCTTCATGGCGCGTAGTTCACGCATCAGGCTGCTGCGGTCGACGCAGAGGTATTCCGCAAGTCCGGTCAGCGTCATATCCATTCGAAAGGTGCGTGTGCCTGCCTGAACCTTCTGCCACGTGAGATAATTCATCAGCTTCTGTCGAATAGTCCGGTTGCTCAGCAGATTGATGCGCAGAGACAGCGCCTGCGACTTCAGTGTAGACAGATGAAACAGGTTATCGACCAGACGCAAGTGGTGCCCGCACGCGTTTGGACAGCGTTTGATGATGCTCTCGTAGGGAAGAAAAAGAACTTCGCAATCCGTGTCTGCTTCTACGATATATTCCCAGTTCAGGATCGGCAGCGCAAACAGCTCACCGAACAGACCGTTTTTGCCGAACTGCTCCAGCAGTGTATAAGTACCGTTGCAGTCAATGCAGTAGAGATGCGCTTTGCCGGTCAGCATAATTCCGATCTTCCGAATATCATACTGATATGTCATAAGTGTTTCACCTTTTGAAAAATGAGCTGTCCGGGCGTCAAAGCAGGGCAGCATACGACTGAGTTCAGCCTGGGTGATTCCGCTGAAAATGTCAAGTGATTCCATGTGTTCCTCCTGTGGTGCACTGCCGCACCGGATGTCAGGTGCGGGATGACTCACGCTTTGATAAAACAGGCGATGAGTGAAAAACGTTATTAATGAAAAGAATAGTATTTTATTTTTCTTTTCTTCATAGTATACACTAAAATTGTTGCAAATGCCACAGAACAGTGCGGGAAATATTGCTATATTATACTCAGAAATGAAAAGAAAAAACCGGGAATATTAATACCGGAATGGTGCGGAATATCCGAACGGACCAGAACAGGATCCGTTTCAGGAAAAAGAGCCGTAAACAATAAAAGGAGGCGCATATATGTATTGTTATAGAAAAGTTACGGAAGATTTATACTGGATAGGAAGCGATGACCGTCGTCTGGCAATGTTCGAAGGTGTTTATTCTGTTCCGGGCGGAGTATCCTACAATTCCTATCTGCTCCTTGATGACAAGACAGTTCTGTTCGATACGGTAGACAAAGCTGTGAAGGGAGTTTTCTTTGAAAATATTGTGGAACTTCTGGGAGAGCGGAAGCTGGATTATATGGTAGTTCATCATATGGAGCCGGATCATTCTGAGGCAATCTGGGAAGTTGTGATGCGTTATCCGGAAGTTAAGATCATCTGCAATGCGAAGACAACTCAGATGATGAAGCAGTTCTTTGATTTTAATGTGGATGAGCGTATTATTCTGGTAGAAGAGGGGGACAGCTTTAATACCGGAAAGCACAATCTGGTCTTTGTAATGGCTCCGATGGTGCACTGGCCGGAAGTTATGGTTTCCTATGATACGACAGACAGGATCCTGTTCTCGGCTGACGGCTTTGGAACATTCGGAGCGCTCAACGGTGCGCTGTTCGCGGATGAAGTTAATTTTGAGCGCGATTATCTGGATGAGGCGAGACGATACTATACTAATATTGTTGGAAAATACGGTGATCAGGTGCAGACACTTCTGAAGAAAGCTGCCGGGTTGGAGATAGAGATGATCTGTCCGCTGCACGGATTTGTATGGCGAAAGAATATCGGGGATTTCATCAGTAAATATATGTACTGGAGTTCCTATGTGCCGGAAGAGTATGGAGTTATGATCGCTTATGCATCGGTGTATGGAAATACAGAAAATGCAGCTGCCGTTCTGGCATGTCGTCTGCGCGAGCGGGGGGTGAAGACAGTGATGTTTGATGTTTCTGTTACACCGGCATCAGATATTATTGCGGCGGCCTTCAGGTGGAGCCATCTTGTGTTCGCGTCTCCGACATACAATGCAGGTATTTTTGTTACCATGGAAGCATTGATTTCCGATCTGGTAGCGCATAATATTCAGAATCGTACGGTTGCGCTGATGGAGAACGGTTCCTGGGCACCGACCAGCGGTAAGCTGATGCGTGCACAGTTTGAGAAATGCAGGAACATGACTATTCTGGATGGCCAGATTACATTGATCTCCTCTCTTAAACGGGATCAGCTGGAAGACATCGAGACAATGGCGGATGCACTGACTGAGACGATTCCGGGCATGAAGAAGCAGGAGCAGACAGAACAGGAGAACAGCGTTTCCAGGGCGATTGATCCGGGTGCAATGTTCAAGCTTTCCTACGGTCTGTTCGTTCTGACGGCAAAGGAGGGTCAGAAAGACAATGGCTGTATCATTAACACCGTAATGCAGGTGACAGATGCCACAAAGAGAATCGCAATAGCGGTAAACAAAGCGAATTATACACATGATATGATTAAAAAGACCGGCGTTTTCAATGTGTCTGTACTGACAACGGATACACCGTTCAGGGTATTCAGGCAGTTCGGTTTCCAGAGCGGCCGTAACGCAGATAAGTTTGCGGAAGGCGGTACGGAGGTGAGAACAGCGAACGGGCTGCGGTATGTGCCGGAGTATTCCAATGCAGTGATTTCCGGGAAAGTGGTGCAGGAACTGGAATATGATACACATACACTCTTTATCGCAGAGGTCACAGAAGCATCTGTGCTGTCTGACGTGCCGAGTGTGACATACCAGTATTACTTCGATCATATCAAACCGAAGCCACAGCCGACTGCAGAGAAGAGCGGATATGTCTGCAAGATCTGCGGATATATCTACGAAGGCGAGGTATTGCCGGAGGATTATATCTGTCCGCTGTGCAAGCATGGGGCAGAGGATTTTGAAAAATTGTAAATAATAAAATAAAACAGATTTATGTAAAGGAGATCAGATTATGAAATATGTATGTGATGTATGCGGATGGGTTTATGATGAAGAGGAAGGTGCACCGGAGTACGGTATTGCACCGGGAACAAAGTGGGAAGATGTGCCGGAGGACTTTGAGTGTCCGCTGTGCGATGTAGGAAAAGATCAGTTCTCGCAGGAGTAATGGCACAGGTATAATAATAAAAAATATAAGGCATGGCATAAAAAAAGCGGAGTATCTCGATACTCCGCTTCAGACATTCGTGATTCTTAAAGCTTTACTACATTAGCTGCCTGCATTCCGCGAGCGCCTTCTGTCAAATCATAAGAAACTGCCTGTCCTTCTTCGAGGGTCTTGAAACCTTCACCCTGGATTGCAGAAAAATGAACGAATACGTCAGATCCGTTTTCTCCTGTGATGAAACCATAGCCTTTTTCTGCGTTGAACCATTTTACTGTACCCTTATTCATTGCCGGTACCTCCTAATTGTTTTGGCCATTTGATCCGGGAAAAAAATTTCACTAACTGTTATAGACTACAAAGGTGATCATTTCATAATCTATAATAGTTAGTGAAACTACCCAATCAATCTTTTAGCAAACTCAATTATAGCACAATCTTTGTTGGTGTCAAGAGAAATGCGAGAAAAACGAATGAAAACAGAGGCAGGTAATTCTGCCTCTGAATTTCTGTATATCGCGTATGTTTCATGTGTCCCGGACTCTGAAAGAGCAGTCTTTTAAGACTCTGAAGCAGGTTCAGTCTCCTCAGAAACATCCGTTGCAGGTTCATCTGAGATATCGACATCCTCTTCAATCAGTTCAGCATCCTCAATATATTCCTCCTCATACGGAGCCTCTGTGATATCGGCTGAGGCATACAGAATCTCGCCTGCTCTGGATTCATACAGCAGCCAGACAAGAGAAGTCCGACCATAATCAGCCTCGAATGAAGCGGCACTGTCATAGCCATAGTATTCTGCACACTCTTCTACATAGGAGCTGTAGTCATCGTCGGTGATTTCAATGCCATTGTCCTGACACAGCTTGCTGACAAGCAGACGGCGGTTGACCGTGTCAAGGATCTCTGCATCCAGGTCCTCTTCGGAGAGACCGAACAGATCGTAGACATCAGATACATCAGAACTGTCTGTATAGTCCATGTAGAAGGAAAGAATCTCCTCCTTGCAGGAATCATAGAGTTCCTGCGGATAGCCGGTAAAGGAAGCCCGCTCTGCAGCTGCCTCAAACAGAGCATCAAGTGTATCAGAATAGCTGATATCATTGTACTCGCTGGTAACGTATTCACGCATGGCCTTTTCATATTCGGCAACTGTGTCATAACCGCAGTATTCCTGCACATAGGCGTCGTTGTATTCCGGCAGTGTGACTTCGCAGACACTTGTTACAGAGACTTCAAAGTCCACTGTGGCATCCACCCATTCCTCCATAAATGCAAACTCGTCAAAGGTAATGGAGAAATTCTTTGAATCACCGGCAGAAAGACCGGTCAGCGCCTCATCAAAATCTGCACCGTATTCCTCTGCGCCGAGCTGGAAGTAGGTGTTTTCTGTAGTGGAATCCTCACTGCCCTGTACGGTATAGGTCATATCCACGTAGATTACATCGCCGGCAGCCGAAGCACGTTCCACCTCCGTTTCAATACTGTTCAGCTGCAGATCACTGTCGATCATCTCCTGCAGCATCTCGTCTGTGATCTCATATACGTACTGAGTGACTGACAGACCCTCGTAAGAGTCGATGGAAACGTAATCGGAGGCATTCTCTACCAGATAGTCGGACGGAGTGATCGGTTCGAGCGGAATCTCTGTCTCGTCTTCCATCCCGAAATCATCCATGTCGACATCCTCCTCAGCAGATTCAGCCGGCGCTGCTGTGGAAAATTCTGTCTCTGTGTCTGTATTTTTGTCTGCATCTTTATTATCGCTGCCGCAGCCGGTCAATGCAGCCGTCACAGCCAGTCCGAGAAGGACTGCACAATATTTTCTTTTCATAGAGTTATTTCCTTCCTGAAATAGATTGGTAACAAAAATATAACATTTACTGTGGTGGAATGTAAATAGTTTTTCTGCAAATCACAGATTTTTCACTTTTGGCTTTTCAGGAAAAGGTCCGTGTGCTATGATGAAAAAAGGTTATATACAGAGGATTTAATTAAACGGGAACTGCCTCCCGCTTCTGTTTTATTTGGATTAAAATAAGCGGTGAGTGACAAATCAGGATCAGCAGAAGGGAAAAATATAATGACTTATATTGAAATTCCGCAAAAAGCAGAACGCATTCTGCGAACTCTGCATGAGAACGGGTACGAAGCCTATGTGGTGGGCGGATGTGTCCGTGATTCCATTCTCGGACGGAAGCCGGAGGATTGGGATATTACGACCTCTGCATCACCGGAGCAGGTGAAAGCGCTGTTTACCAAAACGATTGATACGGGAATTCAGCACGGGACTGTAACGGTCATGGATGGTCATGACGGATTTGAAGTCACCACATACCGGATTGACGGGGAGTATGAGGACTGCCGGCATCCGAAGGAGGTCATATTTACTGCAAATCTGACCGAGGATCTGAAACGAAGAGATTTCACCATGAATGCCATGGCATATTCGCCGGAACAGGGACTGGTGGACGAGTTTGGCGGCATTGAAGATATGAAGAACGGGATCATCCGCTGTGTCGGAGATCCGAAGGAGCGATTCGGAGAAGATGCGCTGCGTATGATGCGTGCCGTCCGGTTTGCTGCCCAGCTGGGATACGAACTGGCTGACGATGTGAAGGCGGCTGTCCGTGAAATGGCAGATTCACTCGACCATGTCAGCGCGGAACGGATCCAGGTGGAGCTGGTGAAGCTGATCGTTTCGCCGAATCCGCATTGGTTCCGTCTGGCATATGAATGTGGGATTACCTCCGTGATCATGCCGCAGTTCGACCGCATCATGGTACAGCGGCAGAACAATCCGCATCATATCTATACGACCGGTGAGCACACGCTGGTTGCGCTGCAGAATATTCCGGATGACCGGATCCTGCGCCTGACCATGCTGTTCCACGATATGGGAAAGCCGGATGTATTCACTACGGACGAAGACGGCAAGGATCATTTCCGTGGACATGCTGCATACAGTGAGAAGATCGCGCGGAAGATCATGAAGGATCTTAAATTTGACAATGATACACTGAACACGGTCTGCAATCTGGTGCGGAATCATTCCTGGTATCCGCAGCTGAGTGCAAAGGATGTGCGGTTCTGTGCATACCAGATGGGACCGGAGCTGTTTGACTCCTTCCTGCTGGTGAAGAGGGCCGATATCAAAGCGCATCATCCGGATGTGGTGGAGCAGAAGCTGGCATATCTGAAGGAAGTGGAACGTATCTGGCATGATGTGCAGATGCACGGCGACTGTATGTCGCTTAAGGAGCTGAAGCTGACAGGCAGAGATCTGATCGCGGACGAAATGCAGCCGGGGCATGCGATGGGAGAACTGCTGCAGAAGCTGCTGGAGGAAGTGCTGGAGTTCCCGGAACGTAATACACCGGAATACCTGCTGGCACGGAGCCGCGAACTGCGTGAGGAGATGGATGCAGCAGGTGAACAGAAGGAATAAAAGCTGCTGACCGGAACCTGCGGACTGAAAACAGTTGGCTGAAAGTCACCGGATCAAAACGGCAGGCGGGAAATGATCAGCAGGAAGCAGCAGACAGAAAGTGCCTGACAGAAGGCAACCTGCGGAGAGCGGTCAGCGGAAAGTGCCTGACTGAAGACAACCTGCGGAGAACGGTCAGCGGAAAGTGCCTGACCGAAAAGACTTCCGTAAGCGCGTTGACTGGGTAAGTTGGTATGAATGTGCCCGGCAGGACAGACAGAATTAATGTGCAGAATGAATCGGAAACAGAATGAATCGGAAAAGATGTTCTGTGACAGACAGGGAGGGATGGCAGAGTGAGGTCACCGCTGACAACGCTGTGCTATATAGAAAAGGACGGGCAGTATCTGATGCTGCACCGTGTCAGTAAAAAGAATGACGTAAACAAGGACAAATGGATCGGAATCGGAGGACATTTCGAGGAGGGAGAGAGCCCGGAAGAATGCCTGCTGCGCGAGGCGAAGGAGGAAACGAATCTGACACTGACCTCCTGGAAGTTCCGCGGGATCGTGACATTTGTGGCGGACGGATGGCCGCCGGAATATATGTGTCTGTATACGGCAGACGGATTTGAAGGCGAGATGAGCTCCTGTAATGAAGGCACACTGGAATGGGTGCCGAAGCAGGAAGTGATGAAGCTTAACCTGTGGGAGGGCGATAAAATTTTTCTGAAGCTGCTTGCGGAGGATGCACCGTTTTTCTCTATGAAGCTGATGTATCAGGGCGATGTCCTGACGCATGCTTCTATTGACGGGCGGCAACTCGAATTGTTCGATGTCTGTGATGAGAACGGAAGTCCGACCGGACGCGTAACGGAGCGCTCCGTAGCACATGGGGCAGGCGTGATGCATCGTACTGCGCACATCTGGGTCGTGCGCAGGAATGCAGATGGATGCTGGGATCTGCTGCTGCAGAGACGCAGTGCAGAGAAAGAATCATTTCCGCTTTGTTATGATACGTCGGCAGCAGGACATGTGATAGCCGGTGACAGCTGGGAGGAATCGGCACACAGAGAACTTCTGGAGGAGCTTGGCATTGATGCGAAGCCGGAAGAACTGGGTTATGCCGGCTTTTTTGATACGGGTGATATCGTAAAAGAATTTAATGGACATCCGTTTCACGACAGAGAGATTTCAGCGGTATTTGTTTACCGGGAAGAGATCGACGCAGCATTACTGCAGCTGCAGAAAGAGGAAGTGGACAGTGTGCGGTGGATCGGCTATGAGGAGTGCCGTGCACAGGTGGAGCAGGGAAATGAGAATTTCTGTATCCATGAGCGGGAGATGGAGCTGCTGGGACAATATCTGGGAATCAGATAAGTTTCTGACGGAGTAGTACAAAAAGGAATGCTGATAACATTCCTGAATATGTGAACATAATGCCGTGGAATACGGCGAAAAAGAGGAGAACATTATGAAAAAGACATCATGGAAAAGCCCCCTGCTGCTCTTGCTGACAGCAGTTATCTGGGGCGTGGCTTTCGTTGCGCAGAGTGTTGGTATGGATTATGTGGGCGGGTTCACATTCAACTGCACACGTTGTATTATCGGCGGCATGGTGCTGATTCCGTGTATTTTTCTGCTCGACCGGCTGAAGGGGCAGAAGAGCGGAGAAAATGCTTCAGAAGGAACCGGGACTCCGGTTCAGCCATCTTCAGCAGCTTCTTTGAAAACATCTCAGCAGAAAACACTGCTGATCGGCGGTATCTGCTGTGGGGCGGCACTGTTCGTTGCCAGCAATCTGCAGCAGTTCGGTATCAAGTATACGACTGTTGGTAAGGCCGGTTTTATTACCGCCATGTATATTATTATGGTGCCTGTGTTTGGTATTTTCCTGAAAAAGGCGATCGGTATCAGGGTATGGATCAGTGTGCTGCTCGCTGTGGCAGGACTGTATCTGCTCTGCATAACAGAAGGATTTTCGCTCGGATTCGGTGATCTTCTTGTGCTGCTGTGTGCAGTGATGTTCTCAGTACATATTCTGGTCATTGACCATTTTTCGCCGAAGGTGGATGGTGTGCGGATGTCCTGTATTCAGTTCTTTGTATGCGGAATTCTTTCCGGAATTGCGATGCTGATTTTTGAAAAGCCGGATCTGAATGCGATCCTTCAGGCATGGATGCCGATCTTGTATGCCGGTGTCATGTCCTGCGGAGTGGCATATACACTTCAGATCATCGGACAGAAGGATACAGACCCGACTGTTGCATCGCTGATCCTCAGTCTGGAGTCTGTAGTATCAGTACTGGCGGGATGGGTGCTGCTGGGCCAGAAGCTCAGTGCCCGCGAGCTGTCCGGATGTGTGCTGATGTTCGCTGCAATTATTCTGGCGCAGCTGCCGAACCGGAAAAAGGCATAGAGAGTGGGACTGCGCTGCAGAGCGCACGCTGATCTGGAGGGCGGCTCATTGGAATCGGGAGAGAGTGCTGTGGAGCGAGCTGCCGGAATCGGGAGAGAGTGCTGCGGAGCGAGCTGCCGGAATCGGGAGAGAGTGCTGCGGAGCGAGCTGCCGGAATTGGGAGAGAGTGCTGTGGAGCGAGCTGCCGGAATCGGGAGAGAGTGCTGTGGAGCGGGTGCCGGAATCGGGAGAAAGTGCTGCAGTTGAGCTTGCTGCATATGGCAGGAGATAAGATAGCCGGCAAATCGAATATGTAATCAGATATCATAATAAAGAGATGAGGTAAAGATGAATAGAGAACGGATGGAGCTGCAGCGCAGCTGTACTCTGTGTCCGCGCAGCTGTGGGGTCAATCGACTGGAAGGTCAGAAAGGCTGGTGTCAGGAAGCTGCCGGTATTCAGGTGGCACGGGCGGCGCTGCATATGTGGGAAGAACCTTGTATATCCGGAGCAGAAGGTTCCGGAACAGTGTTTTTCTCGGGATGTGCCCTGAGATGTATTTTCTGTCAGAATCGTGCAATTTCCGGGGGAAAGAGCGGAATCGTGATCTCAGAGGAGCGTCTGGCCGAGATTTTTCTGGAGCTTCAGGCAAAGCAGGCGAACAATATCAATCTCGTGACAGCAGGTCACTACGTGCCGCAGGTCTGTCAGGCGCTGGAGTTGGCGAAAAAAAACGGACTTAGAATTCCGGTGGTCTACAACAGCAGCGGATATGAAAGAGTGGAAACATTAAAAATGCTGGAAGGTCTGGTGGATATTTATCTGCCGGACTTTAAATATATAGAGCCGGATACTGCCGCAGGCTATTCCCATGCAAAAGATTATCCGGAAACGGCGCAGGCGGCGATTGCAGAAATGGTACGCCAGTGCCCAGAACCTGTTTTTGATAAACGCGGCATCATGCAGACTGGTGTTGTGGTGAGGCATCTGCTTCTGCCCGGGCATGTGAAAGAGGCGAAACAGATCGTACAGTATCTGTATGAAACATATGGGAATCAAATCTACATCAGTATGATGAATCAGTATACGCCTGTGGAGGCTGTGGCAGATGATCCGCTGCTCGGACGGCGTGTGACGAAACGAGAATACAGGCGTCTGCTGGATTTTGCCCAGGAGATCGGTGTGACACAGGGGTTCTACCAGGAGGGTGCGACTGCGGAAGAGAGTTTCATTCCGCCGTTTGACTGTGAAGGCGTGCTGCCGGATGAGTGAGGCGCGGAGCAGAGAATAACGGAGCAGAAGCGTGATTATGCTGTAGAATAGCAGAACAGACGAATGCATGAGAGAAGAATGGCAGGGGAAAGGAACAGCAGGGGAAAGGAACGGCAGGGGAAAGGAACGGCAGGGCGAAAGGAACGGCAGGGGAAAGGAACAGCAGGGCGAAAGAAGAACAGAGCGGAAGAGGTATCAAAGTTTAAGAAGAAAGGAGTGTATTGACGTATTTCAATGTAAATACATCATACAAGGAATTATGGGATATTCGAAGCGACCGGCAGGAAAAAAAGCAGGAGAAAAGTCAGGAGGAAGGGCAGGAAGAAGAGCAGGGGAAAGAGTAGGAGAAAGAGCAGGAGAAAGAGCAGGAGAAAGAGCAGGAAGAACAGAAGAAAAGTCAGGAAGAATAATAGAAAAAAAGGCAGGAAAAAGGGCGGAAAAAATCGCAGGAGAAAGACAGGAAAAGCAGTCAGCGAAGGCGAGACGAAAAAACGGTGAGTGCAGTCAGGAATTGCAGAAGACACCGAGCAGAAAAACAGTCATTCCAAGACAGTTTCCGGGACAGTTCTGTGCGGCAGAAAAGCGCTGCGGCGGATGCCAGTACCTTCATCTGAAATATGAGGAACAGCTGGCCAAGAAGCAGCAGTCGGTGGAGAAATTACTGAAACAGTATTGCCACATATATCCGATTACCGGTATGGAGCAGCCGTTTCATTACCGCAACAAGGTACATGCCGTGTTTGCACACAAACGCGACGGTTCCATTATTTCCGGCACCTACGAGGAAGGGACTCATTCCGTTGTGCCGGTGGATGAGTGCCTGCTGGAAAATGAGAAAGCCGATGCCATTATCCGCACGATTCGTGATCTGTTGAAATCTTTCAAGATCAGGACTTACAATGAGGACACAGGATACGGCCTGTTCCGCCATGCACTGATCCGTACAGCGCATCAGACCGGAGAAATCATGGTAGTGCTGGTACTTGGTTCGCCGATCCTTCCGTCCAAAAACAATTTTGTCAAAGCACTTCGCAGGGAACATCCGGAAATTACCACGGTCGTGCTTAACGTTAATAACAAGAAGACGAGCATGATACTGGGAGAGAAAGAGACGGTTCTCTATGGAAAAGGATATATAGAAGATATCCTCTGCGGGTGCCGATTCAGAATCTCGGCAAAGTCCTTTTATCAGATCAACTCTATACAGACAGAAAAACTGTATGCCAAAGCGATGGAGCTCGCGCAGCTGACGGGCAGAGATCGTGTAGTGGATGCCTATTGCGGAATTGGTACGATTGGTATGGTTGCGGCAAAGCAGGCCGGTGAGGTCATCGGCATTGAGCTGAACCCCGATGCAGTGCGCGATGCTGTCCGCAATGCGAAGGCGAACGAGATGAGGAATATCCGATTCTATCAGAATGATGCCGGCCGGTTTATGGTCCAGATGGCGGAAGCCGGTGAGCGAGCTGATGTGGTCTTCATGGATCCGCCGCGTTCCGGAAGTGACGAGGCATTCCTGTCATCAGCTGTGCAGCTTGCGCCGAAACGGATCGTTTATATTTCCTGTAATCCCGAAACGCAGGCACGGGATCTGGAATATTTGACGAAGCACGGATACCATGCAAAAGGAGCATGGCCGTTTGATCTCTTTCCGTGGACGGGACATGTGGAGACGGTTGTCTTGCTTTCCAAGGGTGAGATCGACTCGAAAAAGGTTCGGGTTGAGTTCTCTTTGGAAGATATGGATATGTCTGATTTTCAAGATAAGGCAACCTATACTCAGATTAAGGAGTATGTGCTGGAGCATAGCGGATTAAAGGTATCTAACCTGTATATTTCACAGATTAAGAGAAAGTGCGGGTTGGAAGTCGGTAAAAACTACAACTTGGCTAAATCCGAGGATTCCAGACAGCCCCAGTGTCCACCTGAAAAAGAGAACGCAATCCGAGAAGCGATGAAATATTTTGGGATGATTTAATCCCGTATTTTGGAGGTTCTTATGGATAAGGTGATTTCTTGTGAGTTCAATATGGACACCGCTTGCGTAGAACTGCGGTATTTGGATAGTAGCATGATTTCAATAGACTGCACCGCCGTGGAGAACGAGGTTGCAGGCAATATGTACCAGAGGTCAGAGCTGGACTGGCTGATTTACAATGACCCGGCAGCCTATGCGGATTTAATCCTCAACGGTGACCCGGAAACATACTTGAAAACTGTTACGGAATATAAACCTTTGGATTGATTATCAGAGATAAAGCAAGCCGTCTGTGCGAGCATTTCAAATGTTCACACAGGCGGCTTTTTCTCTTGTTCAATTTATTTCAATTGTTCTACAATAGTTATATCATCCCAGAATCGCCTTCAAATCTTCATCCGGCGTTGTGATCGGTGCAATATTGTACTGCTGCACCAGGAAGGAAAGCACATTGGGGGACACAAAGGCAGGCAGTGTGGGACCTAGGCGGATGTTTTTGATACCCAGGTGCAGCAATGTCAGCAGAATGCTGACGGCCTTCTGCTCGTACCAGCTCAGCACCAGAGATAGAGGGAGCTCATTGACCCCGCAGCCAAATGCATTGGCCAGAGCCATAGCCACCTGAATGGCGCTGTAGGCATCGTTGCACTGACCTATATCCATGAGCCGGGGCAGGCTTCCAATGGTGCCCAGATCCAGATCGTTGAAGCGGTACTTGCCGCAGCCCAGGGTCAGGACAACGGTATTGGCAGGGGTTTTCTTCACAAATTCGGTGTAGTAGTCCCGACCGGAGCGGATGCCGTCACAGCCGCCCACCAAGAAGAAATGGCGGATGGCGCCGGCCTTCACAGCCTCGATGACCTTGTCCGCCACGCCCAGGACAGTGCCACGGGCAAAGCCGGTCATGACGCTGGTGCCGCCGTTGATGCCCGTCATGGGGCGGTTCTCGGTATAACCGCCCAGTTCCAGTGCCTTCTCGATGACGGGGCTAAAGTCCCGATCAGCGCCGATATGGACGGTATTTGGGAAGGACACAGCCTCGGTGGTAAAGACCCGGTCTGCATAGCTGGCCTTGGGGGGCATCAGGCAGTTGGTGGTGTAGAGGATGGGCGCAGGAAGGTCGGCAAATTCCTTCTGCTGGTTCTGCCAGGCGGTGCCGAAGTTGCCCTTCAGGTGGGGGTACTTCTTCAGCTCCGGGTAGGCGTGAGCAGGCAGCATTTCACCGTGGGTGTAGATGTTGATGTCCTTTCCTTCCGTCTGTTCCAGCAGGCACTTGAGATCATAGAGGTCGTGGCCGGTGATGACGATGAAGGGGCCCTTCTCGATGGTCAGAGGCACGGTAACAGGAGCGGGTGTGCCGTAGGTTTCCGTATTGGCCCGATCCAGCAATGCCATGATGGTCAGGTTCTTTTCGCCCACCTCCATGACAATGGGCAGCAGCTCCGCCATGCCCCAGTCCTCACCCAGGGCAAACAACGCCTTGTACAGGAACTGATTCACGGCTTCGTCCCGGTAGCCCAGGATACCTGCGTGGTAAGCGTAAGCGGCAACACCCCGGATGCCGAAAAGGATCAGGGATTTCAGCGACCGAATATCCTCCTGGGCGTTCCACAGCTTCTGCATGTCGTAGTCGGCGGTGCGGCCGCAGGCATTTTCGCAGGTGGCACAGTCGGGAACGATCCGCTGCTTCTCGGCGTGGACCCGATCCATCAGAACCCGAAGAGCCTCGTCGTCGAAATTTACATTGGTCAGGGTGGCAAACAGGCACTCCTGCACCAGCTTGTCATCTGCGGAGCCGGTGGTGCCGCCGTCTGTGGCTCTGGCCAGACCGATCAAGGCTCCGGTCAGCTGGTCCTGAAGGGCAGCGGTAGCGGCAGTTTTTCCGCAGACACCGGCCTTGCCGGTGCAGCCCCGGCAGGCGGCAGTCTGCTCACACTGGTAGCAAAACATTTGATTTTCCATATATATTCTCCTTTTATTTGATTTTTCCGTCAGTGGTGATGATGACCGTGCGGCTGGGGATCTGCTTCCCGCTGGCAGTCAGTGCCGATGCAACGGCCCGTTCCAGTTCGCCGCAGCAGGGGACTTCCATCCGGACCACCAGAATCTCCCGAATGTTATTGCTTTTCAAAATCTGGCTGAGCTTTTCCGAATAGTTAACACCGTCCAGCTTGGGGCAATCGATGAGGGTGATGCGACCTGCGATAAAATCCTCATGGAAAGCGGCATAGGCGTATGCCGTGCAGCTGGCGGCAATCAGCAGGGATGCTCCCTGAAAGCAGGGGGCCTGAATGGGGGCCAGCTTGATTTGGACGGGCCACTGACTCAGGCAGCTTTCAGGCTTCTCCGTGTGGGCATTTTTGACCTGCTGCTTCTTTGTCATGACGGCTGCATGGTCATAGGCATCTGCTTCCCGTTCCACAAAGGAGATTGCCCCTGCCGGACAGGCGGGCAGACAATCCCCAAGACCGTCGCAGTAATCGTCCCGGAGCAAAACTGCTTTCCCATTTTCCAGACCGATGGCCCCTTCGTGGCATGCACTGGCACAAAGGCCGCAGCCGGTACAGGCATTTGCATCGATTTCGATGATTCTTCGAATCATGGTTGTTCCTCCGTTTGTTGTTTCGGTTGACACCGTACTGGAATTATACTATAATTGAAACAACAAGTCTGTTTGATTTCAAACGAGGAGATCAAAAATGAAAGAATATTTATCGCTTTTGAAGCATACCCCATTTTTCCTGGCCATGTCCGATGAGGAGATCCTGTCGATCCTTCAGTGCATGAAAGCGGCTGTAACCCCCTATCCCAAGGGCAGCTATATTATGAGAGCCGGAAACAGCACCGAGGTCATGGGAATTGTCCTATCCGGCTCCGCCATCATCATTCAGGAGGATGTGTGGGGGCACCGGAACATTCTGGATATGCTTGCGCCGGGAGATTCCTTTGGGGAGGTGTTTGCCGCATCCATGGGAAGTGTGCTGAATGTCAGCGTAGTCGCCGAAGCCGATTGTCAGGTGTTGATGTTGAACATTAACCGCATTCTTTCTGCCTGTCCAAACACCTGCGCCCACCACACCCAGCTGATCCGCAATCTGGTCAATGTCATCTCTCACAAGTGCCTTCGGATTCACAACAAAGTGAACCACATCAGCAGGCGCTCCACCAAGGACAAGCTCCTGTCCTATCTGTCCTCAGAGGCAGAACGGAGCGGAAGCCTTACCTTCACCATTCCCTATAATCGCCAACAGCTGGCGGATTACCTCTGCGTGGAGCGTGCCGCCATGTCGGTAGCCCTTTCCCAGCTGCAAAGGGATGGGGTGCTTCGGTACAGCAAAAATGAATTCATTTTGTTCGCATATCCACCGGATTGATATTGAAAACAGCACTATTGATATATGGAGGAAATAGTTATGTTACGACCAAAAGAAGTAGTGTGTAAATGGGTAGATGCGTTCAATAATCACGATGTAGAAGCAATCGTGAGCTTGTACCATGATACCAGCATTGGCACATCATAGCCAGGACGGAGCGTAGAAACATACTGGACAGAGTTATTGGATGCAGCCATCCAGGCATTGCCCTCCGTAATGGAGAACTCCGGCGGAAAACAAATGCCAAACAGCTTCGCAAATCCTTCCGCTGTACGGTCTGCTTCATTGCCATCCGTTTTTTCAGCAAAATCAAGCATTGCCTTTTGATACTCGCCAAGAGAGTACGCCAGATGCCCGAAAACTGCCGTGTAGCGTTGGAGCAGCATTGCATCTCCATACATCGAGACTTCCTTAAATGGCAATGTATTGGTCGTTGCCTTTATTGCAAACTCTGCATATTTTTGTGCGTTCTCCGTTGTAAAGACCGCTTGAATCCGTTCCCGGTGCTTTGGAATGTCCATATAGGAAAACG
>JBGVDJ010000038.1:0-119850 GCA_045119335.1 Candidatus Choladousia sp.
AATTTATTTCCTTCCCTTACTTTTTTTCTGAATTGTTTTCATCTGACTTTTGGTAATAAACTGAAAGTCTGTTTCAAAACCACATACCTCATGCAAAGCATCGGTTAATTTATCCCGCGTATACAGGGGCATAAATCCCTGTTCCTGTACATCGGCAAAATTCATGGTCTTGAGTTTGTCCAAAATCGTTTCACAAGTATAAGCATTTCCTAAACTCTTTTCCAGATAGCGATAGATTACCAATGCAAGAAAACAGACCAGAAAATGTGCCTTGATACGTATATCATCCTGAAGATATACAGGTCTTGCTTCAAAATCTGTTTTCATAATTCGGAAGCATTCTTCGATTTCCCATCGACCTTCGCTTACTTTCAAAATATCTTTTACATCATCGTCAAGCAGATCTGTGGTTACTGCATACAGTCCATCATAAAGTGATTCGTTTTCAATCTTATCAGTATCCAGATAGTTTTCAATCTTTGCAGCTTCACCATCTTCTGTAACGGCGGTCTTACCTATAAATCTGGCAGGATCATTTGGATTTCTGCGTTCTTTTTTTACTTTTCCGGAATTGAGCATTTTCTCAGCACGTTCCACCTGTGCATCACGTATCGCTTTCTGATATTTTGCATATTTAGGAGAGTAGGTAACAATCAGACGCTGGTGAAGAGAATGAGGTGTATACGGCTCATCCTTATAATATAATCCGGTATCATCTTCCGGGAGCTTTGAAAGATCAACGGGAGAATCATCGGAAACTCGTTTGAACCCAGTCTTGTCCAGTGCCCATTTTTTATCATCTTTATTTAACTTTTTGATTGATTGGGTAACAATAAATGCTCTTTCGCCTGCATGATTTATTCTTTTTATGGCTTCTGAACCAAGTCCGGCATCACTGCAGTAGATAAATTTAGTGCATCCAAAGTCCTGAAGGACTTTTTCTTCCAGTGGCTTTAATGAAGTCTGTTCATTCGCATTTCCTGGAAAAAGCGAAAAAGCAAGAGGGATTCCGTCACCATCCATGAACATTCCCATCTGTATGATGGGATTTGGACGATGTTCTTTACACTTACCGTATTTTTTATCCCCGTCTTCCTGCTCAATCTCAAAGAAATAGTTTGTGCAGTCATAATAAAGTATCTTATCATTTCGTGTTCCAAGAAGGTGACTGTTTTTATATACTTCTGACTGGATAAAATCACATTCATTTCCTAAAACATCAAGAGCCCGATATACATCATGCAGTTGGTAAGAAGGCTTCTCCAGAAATTCAGAGGCTGTCTTAAAAGAGGAACGTTTACTGGCTGGTTCCAAAATCCTTGCATAAATCAGGTCGGAAAGAATTGCGTTGATATCGTATTTGAATTTATGTTTATCCCGGAGTTTCCGACAAGTCTTATCAAGCTGGAGCTGATAATAAAAAGATTGTGGGAAAAGATATCCTCCGCAATAAAAGACTTGTTGATCATAATCCAGCTTATAATCGGAATGGAAAGTTATCTGAACAGACTTGGCCTGTTGTTCTTTTTTGTATTTGAGTGTTTCCAGTCTTGCCTCTTCGCGAGCCCATTTCATGACATCGTCGCGAGTAGGACCATGTTCGGGCAAGAGTTCTTTCAGAGTTCCGAGTTTTCGGATAATCACAGAAGTACTGACACCTTTGTTATTAATGTATCCTTTCGAAATATAAAATGATTCTGAATTCTTTGATTTTGATGTAGTGACTCTCATGGCAAAATCCTCCTAATTCTTATTTTACTATATATTACAATAAAATACAATAGTATAAAACTAAAAATTTGACATAAAAAACACAGGTTTTATGCGACCTGCGAGTACTTTTTTGAATATTCAACTGTCAAACTTCCGTGTCAAAACAAAGAAATCCTTTGTTTTGGCGGCTTTTATGGACGAGAGCGTAATGAATGAAGGGTAAAAACAAAAAACAGTTTATTGACATCAGAAAAATCTTATGATATATAATAAATATTGATGTTAGCAAGAACTAACCGTTGGCGTATTTATTTAAGAGGGAGACCTCTTTTTTTAAAAGCACACAGTTAGAAAAAGCTAACTGACAATTGAACACTCGGAGAAAGGAGGAGATGAAATTGAATAAGAATCCAATCAGAATCATCTGGCTGGTGCTTGGAATAATCTGTCTGTGTCTTGGTACAGTGGGAATCATACTTCCGATTTTGCCGACAGTTCCATTATATATGGCAACGGTATTCTGTTTTGCCAAAAGTTCAAAGCGGTTACACGACTGGTTTCTTGGAACCACTTTATATAAGAAACATCTGGAAAGCTTCATAAAAGAAAAGCGTATGACCATAAAGACAAAGTTTTCTATTGTAGGAATGGTAACCGGTGTGATGGCGATCGGCTTTATCATGATGGAAAACGTGCCGGTTGGCCGTATTTGTATGGTTGTAGTCTGGGTGTTCCACGTGCTGTATTTCTTTGGCAAAGTGGAGACTGTCCCGGTAAAGCAGTAGGATGAATTACTGAATTACATGGAAAAGCAAAACAGGGGGGCATCGCAAAAGATGACCTCCTGTTCGTGCGGTTCAGGGCAAATAAAGTTCGCGAAGCGTGCTTTTATTACTTAAAAGTCCGCCGCTGATCAGGCGGCATGAATTCAGGGATGCCGAATGCGCCCTCAGGGGGCGCATGAAGGTTTGGAAAGAAAGGGAAAGGATATGATAAAAACAAGACTTGTAAAGCTGCTCTCCCATGCAAAAAAGTATATTGTCTGGAATATTCTGTGGCAGTGGGTGGCGCTTCTGGCACAGATCACAGCAATCTTTTCGGTGGCAGAACTTTTGGAAACTGCTTTTGCAGGTGTACCGGATGCTGCGAGGCTGCAAAACACAGCAGCTGTACTGGCGGCAGCAATTCTCATCCGCTTTGTCTGTGACCGCATGGCAGCAAAGGCATCCTATGCGGCCAGCGTGGATGTAAAGCGGATTTTAAGAATGAAGATTTATGAAAAACTTCTGCGCCTGGGGGCTTCTTACCGGGAACAGACCTCCACCTCGGAGGTGGTTCAGATGAGCGCCGAGGGCGTGGAACAGCTTGAAATTTATTTTGGAAAGTATCTGCCGCAGCTTTTTTACAGTCTGCTGGCACCGCTTACTCTGTTTGTGGTGCTTTCCAGAGTGAATTTGAAAGCAGGTATCGTGCTTCTGGTCTGTGTACCGCTGATTCCCATGTCGATCGTGGTAGTTCAGAAAGTAGCGAAAAAGCTGTTGAACAAATATTGGAGTGTGTATACGGGCCTTGGTGACAGCTTCCTTGAGAACCTGCAGGGATTAACTGCCCTGAAAATCTATCAGGCAGACGAACAGAAAGCACAGGAGATGGATGTGGAGGCACAGCGTTTCCGTACCATCACCATGAAGGTGCTGACCATGCAGTTAAATTCCACCAGTGTTATGGATATCATGGCATATGGCGGTGCTGCAGTGGGTATGATCGTTGCCATCGGTGAATTTATAAAGGGTAGCCTGGGATTGGCCGGAACGCTGTCGATCATCTTGCTTGCATCGGAATTTTTCATTCCCCTGCGACTGCTCGGTTCCTTTTTCCATATCGCCATGAACGGTATGGCAGCCAGCGACAAGATCTTCCGGCTGCTGGATCTTCCGGAGCCGGAACAGGGTACGGAGACACTTCCGGAGGGACCGCTGGATATGGAGCTGTCCGATGTGCGGTTCGCTTATGAGAGAGCGAGGGAAATCTTAAAAGGAATTGATCTTACGCTGAATGCAGGCAGTTTTGTGTCTTTGGTAGGTGAATCCGGGTGCGGAAAAAGTACCATCGCAGGGCTTTTAAGCGGCAGGAACAAAGGCTTTACAGGCAGTACCCGCATCGGCGGCAAAGAAATCAGCCAGATTCAGGAAGCGGAGCTGATGAAACATATCACAGTGGTACGGCACAACAGCTACTTATTTAAAGGTACGGTGGAAGAAAACCTTCGCATGACGAAACCGGATGCTACAAAAGAAGAAATGGAAGCAGTGCTTGCAAAGGTAAATCTACTGGCGTTTTTGAATAATCAGCAGGGTCTGCAGACAAAGCTGCTGGAAAAAGCAGGCAATCTCTCCGGAGGTCAGTGCCAGAGACTTTCACTGGCAAGGGCACTTTTGCATGACACACCGATTTACATTTTTGATGAAGCAACCTCAAATATTGACGTAGAGAGTGAAGAGCTGATCATGGATGTGATTCGGGAGCTTGCAAAGACAAGGACTGTGCTGCTTATTTCCCATCGTCTGGCGAACGTAGTTGCCTCAGACTGCATCTATATGCTGAATGGCGGCATAATCCGGGAAATGGGAACTCACGGGGAACTGATGAAGAAAAAAGGAAGCTATTATACGCTTTATGAGAGCCAGCGGGAACTGGAGGAATATGTACAGGGAAGCGCAGATTCAGCCGCTCTGAAAGCGAAGCAAAGTAAGAAGAAACAAATAAGCAATATGGGAAAGGAAAGAGAGGTGACAGTATGACCAGTATAAATATGAAGAAAAGACGGAGCGGAATCAGGATCATGGGACAGCTCATTGGTCTGGTAAAGCCCTTACTGCATATCATGCTGGCGGCCATCCTGCTTGGAACTGCAGGATATCTGTGTGCCATCTTTCTGACCATTCTGGCAGGACAGGCAGTGCTGAAGGGATTATCCGGAAGTGCTGCGGCAGCAAATATTCTTACAGATTTTTCTTCTGGCAGCGCAGGAGGAATTGGACAATGGTTTATTGGTATGTCGATGACAAAACTGTTTGTTCTGCTGGCAGTGATCGCGGTGATGCGAGGTGTTCTTCATTACATAGAGCAATACTGCAATCATTTCATTGCGTTCAAGCTGCTGGCAATTATCCGTCACAAGGTCTTTGCAGCTCTTAGAAAGTTGTGTCCGGCGAAGCTGGAAGGCAAGGATAAAGGGAATCTGATCTCCATCATCACAACAGATATCGAGCTTCTGGAAGTATTTTATGCGCATACAATTTCGCCGATTGCTATTGCCATTTTGACCTCTCTTTGCATGGTAGGTTTTATTGGCAGCTATCATAAATGGGCAGGAGTTTTTGCGTTGGCAGCTTATCTGCTGGTGGGACTGGTAATTCCTCTGTGGAACGGAAGAAGAAGCGGAGATAAAGGAATGGAATTCCGCAATGCATTTGGTGAATTGAACAGTTTCGTGCTGGATTCTCTGCGTGGTCTGGATGAGACGATCCAGTACGGTTACGGAGAAAAGAGAGAGACACAGATGGAAGCGCGCTCTGTGGAACTTGGTGGTATGCAAAGGGAATTAAGCCGGATGGAGGGCGGACAGCGTTCTTTTACAAATATGGTTATCCTGCTGTGTTCCTTTGGAATGCTGTTTCTGACACTTCATCTGTACGGAGGAGATTTGATTGGATTTGACGGAGTCCTGACCTGCACCATTGCCATGATGGGGTCTTTCGGACCGGTGGTGGCATTATCAAGCCTTTCCAATAATCTGAATCAGACATTGGCAAGCGGTGAGCGTGTGCTTTCAATTTTGGAAGAATCTCCGCTGGTGGAAGAGGTGCCGATGCCGGTTTATGCGAAAGAAATGGATGGAAATGTTTCTGGAACAGACAATTCTTCAAAAGCGGGAAGAACAACAACAGACAGTAATAGCTATTTCACAGACTTTGCCGGTGCAAAGGTACAGGATGTGACTTTTTCATACGAGGATGAAGTGATCTTAAAGGATTATTCCATTGATCTGCAGCCGGGCAGGATTGTCGGTATTCATGGGGCCAGTGGTTCCGGAAAATCTACGCTGTTAAAGCTGCTGATGCGTTTCTGGGATGTGAATCAGGGAAAGATTCAGGTCAGCGGGGCAGAAATCAGGAAGATTCCGACGAAAATGCTGCGTGATATGGAAAGCTATGTGACGCAGGAAACACACCTGTTTCATGATTCCATTGCTAATAATATCGCCATCGGCAAGTCGGGAGCAACAAGGGAAGAGATTATGGAAGCTGCAAAAAAGGCATCCATCCATGATTTTATCATGACATTGCCAAATGGATATGATACGGAAGTAGGAGAACTTGGGGATACCTTATCCGGAGGCGAGAGGCAGAGGATCGGAATTGCAAGGGCATTTCTGCATGATGCGCCGTTCCTCTTGCTGGATGAGCCGACCAGCAATCTTGACTCACTAAATGAGGGAATCATTTTAAAATCCTTAAAAGAGTCCTGTGAGAAAAAGACGGTAGTGCTGGTATCTCACCGTAAATCCACGATGAATCTGGCGGATGTAGTGTATGAGATGAAAAATGGAAGGTTATCGTAAAAGTGGGATATATGACGGCGAAATGAAA
The DNA here is from genome assembly GCA_045119335.1 of Candidatus Choladousia sp. GTDB lineage: Bacteria > Bacillota > Clostridia > Lachnospirales > Lachnospiraceae > Choladousia. The sequence goes on from JBGVDJ010000038.1 coordinate 6,366, forward strand.
GTGTAAAAAGGAAAACATGATAGATGTAAAAATTATAAAGTCAAAGTAATAGAGCCGGACGCAAAAACGCAGAGTCGATGAACTTGTGAGATACCTCACAGCTCATCGGCTCTTTATTGTATCGGAATACAATAAGAATCCCCTCAGGAATCAAGCGTAAATACTTGTCTCCCTGAGGGGATTTTTCATTCAGAACTATTTTGTGAGATTATTTAGCCTGCTCAAGCGCAAGAGTGATAGTTGTGATATCACAAACCTCTGTCGGTCCGTAGTACTGAATAGCACCCGGATATACGAAGCATGTATTCTCTGCCCATTCTGCGCGGCGAGCTTCGAAGTACTTGAACGGTGCTCCGTCAAGCTCAACGAGAGCTTTCTTGATTACCGGCTTGTCTTCGCCATGTCTTCTCTCGATGTTCATCATCTTTGTGATCGGCATACCGCCTGCAACCCACTCGCTTGCCGGTGCAGACAGGTTGGAAACCTTTGAAAGGTAACCATTGTAACCATACTGGATCAGCATGAATGCATTGTATCCAAGAGAGTAGCAGTAGTCAGCATCAAAGTTGGACGGGAAAGCACATCTTCCTTCGTATCCAAGGAAGTGATGAAGCGGAGCGTATTTACCCTTATATGTGCCGGCTTCTTTTCTTGCTTTCAGCTTGTCGCCTACGAGAGCAGAGAATAATTTCTCAGACTCGATCAGAGATACCTGTACGTTTCCGTGCGGGTCTCTCTCAAGGAACAGCTGCTGCTGAATTGTTTCCGGAAGGATAGCAAATACTTCCATGGATTCTTTTGTTAAGCCTTTTTCGATAAATGCATATTTGTCTGCCCATGTTGCAAGTGCATTGAATGCGTCGGCCTTGCTTCCTGCAAGGAGTTCGTTGATCTCCTGAATCAGTACGGAGAATTCCGGAACGAATTCTACAACACCTTCCGGGATGATCGCAACACCGAAGTTCATTCCCTTAGCAGCTCTTGCTTCTACGGAATCAGCAATGTAGTCAGCGATTTCAGAAAGAGACATCTTCTTAGCCGCAACTTCCTCAGAAACGAGGCAGATGTTCGGCTGAGTCTTAAGCGCACACTCCAGAGCTACATGGGATGCAGAACGTCCCATAACTTTGATGAAGTGCCAGTATTTCTTAGCGGAGTTAGCATCTCTTTCGATGTTTCCGATGATTTCGCTGTATGTTTTTGTAGCTGTATCGAAACCGAAGGAGCATTCGATATCTTCGTTCTTCAGGTCACCGTCGATGGTCTTCGGACATCCGATTACCTGAACACCTGTGTTGTGAGCTGCACAGTACTCAGCAAGAACAGCAGCGTTTGTGTTGGAGTCATCACCACCGATGATAACGATAGCTGTGATGCCGTGTTTTTTGCATACTTCAGCTACGATAGCGAACTGTTCTTCTGTCTCAAGCTTTGTTCTGCCGGAACCGATGATATCGAAGCCGCCTGTGTTTCTGTACTGATCGATGTACTCGTCATCAAAAATGATGTAGTCATCTTCGATCAGTCCGCTCGGGCCGCCCTTGAAACCGTAAAGAACATTTTCTTTATTTGTTGCCTTTAAAGCATCATATAAACCGCAAACAACGTTGTGTCCGCCCGGAGCCTGTCCGCCGGAAAGGATAACACCTACAACCTGTTTTTTTGTTTCAGAAGTATTCTGGCCTTTCTGGAAAGTGATTTCCTTTTTGCCATAGGTATTCGGGAAAAGAGCTTTGATCTTATCCTGATCAGCTACACTCTGAGTTTCTGTACCTTCCTTAACGCAGATATCTGCAATGCCGTTTCTCAGCATACCAGGAAGTTTCGGAGAATACTCATATCTGGCTTTCTGTAATGGTGAAATATTCATTTTTATATCTCCTTTTGTAATTTTGATATAGAATGAATTTTAATACATTTTTGTTAAAAAGTAAACCATTACGGGAAAAATAATGAGGCAGCGGCTGCCGAGAAATAAGAGCATATGAGCTTCCTTTTTGTGAAGATTGCTTGATTTTTCGTAAAGTGCTGTACACAATAGAGATGGGATAAGTGTTTTCTGAGTATACAGAGTGCGGTGATTTTCCTCTACAGATGAAACGAAAGGGAGTGATTGAAAGAAATATCTATAATAATCGCGATTGTGCAGTTAATATATTGAAAAAGCTAACAGAGAACAGCGGAAAGTAAAAACTGTAAAAACAGTAAAGAGAATAATCCGGAAAGACAGCATTAAGAACAATAAAGAAAATAATTTCGAAGGGCAGCATTAAAACATTAAAATCTGTAACCAATATTCAGAAGAGACACGGTATCGGTATTGACGGATATCGTGTCTTTTGTGTATGATGGACAGAAGCAGAAGAACAGGGATGCGAAGCAAAGGGAATCACCGCATGATCCGGGGCAAAGCGAAAGGGAACGGCAAAGAAAGCGAAAATGAGCGGATCATCTGAAGACAGAGGTAATTTATGGAAAAGAATCAGATTTTAAAAATATACGGAACCGATTACAAAGAGATGACAAAGGAACTGCTGCGGCAGGCCGGACTGGAGCAGCAGCTGCCGGGGCAGGATAAATGCATCGGCATCAAGCCGAATCTGGTTTCGCCGTCTCCTGCATCATACGGAGCGACGACACATCCGGAGATCGTAGCAGGAATCATTGAGTATCTGCAGGAGCGCGGATACCGGAATATTCTGATCGCAGAAGGTTCCTGGGTCGGAGATAAGACCTCAGAGTCGGTTGAAGTATGCGGCTATGATACACTGCTGGAGCAGTATGGTGTGAGATTCTGTGATGCCCAGAAAGACAGCTCTTATGAAGCGGATTGCGGAGGAATAAAGCTGAATCTGTGCAGCTGTGTGAAAGAGATGGATTTTCTGATCAATGTGCCGGTCATGAAAGGGCATTGTCAGACACGGATCACATGTGCTCTGAAAAACGTGAAGGGTCTGATTCCGAACAGGGAAAAACGCCGATTCCATGCACTGGGACTGCACAAGCCGATTGCGCATCTGAACTGCGGAATCCGCCAGGATTTTATTGTGGCAGATCATATCTGCGGTGATCTGGATTTTGAAGACGGAGGAAATCCGGTGGCATGCGACTGTATTATGGCAGGACGCGATCCGGTGCTGATGGACGCATATGTCTGCAGTCTGCTTCACTATCCGGTCGATGAGATCCCGTATATCAGGCTGGCTGCGGAGCTGGGGATCGGCTGTGATGATATCAGTCAGGCACAGATACTGGAATGCGGGCAGGGTGCTGTGCGTCCGGCTGTACAGACAGAAGAACTTCCGCTGGAACGGAAGATCGTCGAACTGCGTGATGCAGTTGAGGAAGTAGAATCCTGCAGTGCCTGCTACGGATATCTGATCCCCGCTCTTGAACAGCTGAGACAGGAAGGGCTTCTGGATAAACTGGATGAAAAAATCTGTATCGGGCAGGGATATCAGGGAAGGAGCGGCAAAATCGGAATCGGACGGTGTACCGCCGGATTTGAGTATAACGTAAAAGGCTGCCCGCCGACCGAGAATCAGATTTATGAATTTCTGCGTACATATATTGACGGAAGAGAGCAATAATCCGTGCATATCGGCGGCAGAGTGCTTCATACAATAGAGAAAGTGTGAGGACATGGAGCACAGCCATCTATGAAAATCAGGAATCACCGACAGGCGGCAGCTGTTCTTTTTGTATTGAGCGGCCTGCTTGCAGGTACGGCATTGCCGGAGCTTCTGCGAATGGGAGACGGATCCTATGCCGGATTCACCAGCCTGTACAGCCTGCAGAAATATGAAAATGCAGTCATTCAATTTTCGAATATATTTCCGTATATTTTGTCTTTGCGGCTTCGCACGCTGCTGTTCCTGTGGATGAGCTGCTTTACCGTGGCCGGACTGCTGTTTCATCTGGCATATTTCTGGTGGCTGGCTGCATCGGCAGGAATGCTGATCTCGTTGTTTTCACTGCGAAGCGGATGGAATGGAGTGATTCTGTTTGCCTGTTCTTTATTGCCGCAGTGGATTTTGTATGCAGCCATGTGGAGAAGGGAATTGAGTGTGCTTTTCTGGCAGTCCGGAATGCATTATTATACACCGGAAGGGAAACCGGCACTGCTGATGAAAGGAAAACAGCTGAATGAGCTGGCACAGATGACTGGACTGTGCGTGCTTGGCTGCGCATGTGAAGCACTGCTTGGAACACAGCTTCTGAAGTTTTTTTTCGAAATTTTTTTGTAAATTTTACCAGATGTGGTACGCTTCGAAAATGCAGTTTACGAAATGTTGTAAAACAGCGTAAAATCCGCATTTTCGGGCGTTTTTTGCAGCAAAATTTCCATTGATTTTGGGAAAATTATTGCGTATAATACAGATACTTGGCCTGCCGGAACGGCATATTGAGACTGAAAAGTGACAGGGATTCGGCTTTTTCAGCGGCAGGCAAAGAGGGGAGAAACAGTCCGGGAAGGGAAACGGACTGAAAATACTAATCCGGTTTGAAACAACCGGTAGATGAGGGAGTAAAAGAAGGATGGGACTTGAGTTACCCTTATTTATTGACTATTTAAAAGAGACGAAAAATGCGTCTGCCAGCACGGTGAGTTCTTATCAGCGTGATCTGAGAAAGCTGGAAACATATCTGACGGAGCATGGGGTAAGTGATGTGGAGAATATCACATCCACCAATCTGAATTCCTATGTATTGTATCTGGAGAAACAGGGATTGTCCACAGCCACGGTTTCCAGAAATGTGGCATCCATGAAGGCTTTTTTTCATTATGCATGTTATCAGAGGAGAATTGAAAAAGATCCGACCGAGACGATCAAAGCACCGCATATCGAGAAGAAGATGCCGGATATCCTGACTATGGATGAGACGGTTCGATTGCTGGAGCAGCCGTCCGGGGATTCACCAAAGGCACTGCGGGACAGAGCGATGCTGGAGCTGCTGTATGCGACAGGGATTCGTGTCAGCGAACTGATTTCTCTGAAACAGGAGGATGTCAATCTGTTCCTGAATTATATCGTGTGCAGAGATGAGGAGAAGGAGCGTGTAATTCCGTTCGGAGATACGGCGAAGCAGTCGCTGGAGCAGTATCTGAAGGCGGGACGTGAATTTCTTCTGAAGGGTGAGACGAGTGAATATCTTTTCGTGAACTGTTCCGGCGGAATGATGAGCCGGCAGGGGTTCTGGAAGCTGGTCAAGCAGTATGCTGCAAAGGCCGGTATTGAAGCGGATATCACACCGCATACACTGCGTCATTCTTTTGCCGCGCATCTGGTGCAGAACGGCGCTGACCTGAAGTCTGTTCAGGAGATGCTGGGTCATTCGGATATTTCGACTACTCAGGTGTATCTGAATATGAATGTGGAACGGGTGCGCCGTGTATACCGGGAGACACATCCGCGCAGATGATCCGGTAATTTGGATGATAATTCTGAAATAATTTAAATAATAAATCCGTTCATACTTTGGTATGCGGATGTCTTTCTCATGATACTGATTAAAAAAAGATGATAGAAAGATAATAAAAAGATATTAAAAGATAATAGAAAGAATCGCCGCTTCCGGATCGATCATCAGATCTGATCCCTGAAAAGCGGCGATTCTTTTGCAGTTCTTTTAGCATTCTTTGTAAATTTCGTAGAGCAGCTGTTCTGATTTTTCCCAACCGAGGCACGGATCGGTAATGGATTTTCCGTAGACATGCGGATTGCAGCCTATTTTCTGTGCACCGTCCTCAATGTAACTTTCGATCATGAAGCCCTTTACCAGTGTTTTCAGCTCCGGATGGTAATTGCGGCTGTGCATTACCTCTTTGGCAATACGAATCTGCTCCAGATACTGCTTGCCGGAATTGGAGTGGTTCGTGTCGATGATGGCAGCCGGATTCTTCAGATTGCGCTTCTCATACATATCGAGCAGGAGACGCAGATCCTCGTAATGGTAGTTCGGAATCGTATTGCCGTGTTTATTGACTGCACCGCGCAGTACAACATGTGCCAGTTCGTTTCCGTCCGTATTGACCTCCCATCCGCGATAGATGAAATTGTGCTGCGCCTGCGCTGCCACAACGGAGTTCAGCATGACACCGAGGTCACCGCTGGTCGGGTTCTTCATACCGGCCGGTACATCCATGCCGCTGACGGTCATGCGATGCTGCTGATCCTCTACGGAACGCGCGCCGATGGCAACATAGGACAGCAGATCGTCAAGATAACGCCAGTTCTCCGGATACAGCATTTCATCTGCAGCTGTAAGACCGGTCTCTTCAATACACATTGCATGCAGTTTACGCATGGCAACGATACCTGCGAACAGATCCGGCTTCTTTTCCGGATCGGGCTGGTGTACGAGTCCCTTGTAGCCCTCGCCGGTGGTACGCGGCTTGTTCGTGTAGATACGCGGGATGAGGATCAGACGGTCACCGACCTTGTCCTGCACTTTGGCGAGACGGTGAATGTAGTCCATGACTGCTTCCACATTGTCTGCGGAACACGGTCCTATAATAACGATGAATTTATCTGATTTGCCGGTAAAGACATCGCGGATATCAGCGTCACGCTGCTGTTTGATGGAAATGACCTTCTCAGAGAGCGGATACATTTTCTTAGTCTCTGCCGGAATCGGAAGTTTTTTAACAAAATTAATAGCCATAAAAACACCTCTGCAGTAATTCTTTTATTTTGAATATTATAGTATAGTTAACAAAAAATGTCGATAAATTTTTTGTTTCATTTGCAACTTTGTTGTGGTATAGTAAAGTTTAAGTGAAACAAAAGGAGACGCTTTGGAACACGTCTCCGGTAATCTGGAGGAGAGAATGAGTAACAGGAAAAAACTGTATTTTCCGATGTTCGTGGATCTGTCCGAGAAAAAGGTGGTAGTGGTCGGTGCAGGTACAATTGCAAAGCGGAGAATACGGGCGCTGACGGACTTCACGAACTGTCTTGTGGTCATCGCACCTGAGGTGAACAGGGAACTGAAGGACATGGAGGCAGAGGGTAAAATTACAATATTAAAAAAGAATTATGAGCGCGAAGATATCTATGATGCAGCGCTTGTAATTGCAGCTACCAATGATAACCGCACGAATCAGGATATCTATTCTGCATGCAAGTGCCTCGGCATTCCGGTCAATGTCTGCAATGATAAAACGCGATGTGATTTTTATTTTCCGGGAATCGCATCCAACGGAAATGTGGTCGCAGGTGTCAGCACCAGCGGACGGGAGCATAAGAAATCGCGCGGCATAGTGGAGAAGATCCGGGAGCTGCTTGACGAGGCTGACGGGCAGGAGCAGTAACTGATCCTGAAAAGAACGTTCAGAATCAGAGTCCGGGAAAATCTGATCCGGAAAAGAATGAATGATCGGGGTCCGGGGAATCCGATCAGGAAAGGCATAAATGGTCAGAGACGGAGATATGGATCTGAAAAGTTATGGATCAATACAGAAAGGACATACGGATGCTGGTAAAAATATTTACTGACGGCGCAGCCCGCGGGAATCCTGAGGGCCCGGGCGGATACGGTACCATTCTTCAATATGTGGACCGCAATGGCACACTTCATGAGCGTGAATATGCCCGGGGATATAAGAAAACAACGAACAACCGCATGGAGCTGATGGCTGCGATTACCGGACTGGAGGCGCTGACGAAACCCTGCGATGTGGAATTGTATTCTGATTCCAAATATCTTACGGATGCTTTCAATCAGCACTGGATCGAGGGATGGATCAAAAAGGGATGGAAGCGAGGCAGGAACGAGCAGGTAAAAAATGTCGATCTCTGGAAACGGCTGCTTGCAGCAGCGCAGCCTCATGCGATTCGTTTTATCTGGGTCAAGGGTCATGACGGACACCCGGAGAATGAGCGATGTGACCGGCTGGCAACAGGAGCGGCAGACGGAGACGATCTGATGGATGATGTTGTGCAGGACATGTAATAATTAGTAATACACTGCGGAAAACCTGTTGAAATCCCAAATGTGCTGTGATATCATAAAATCCAGCTTTGTACGGGGGCATTGTATCCTTCGTACAGAATTTTCATGAAACGCAGCAGTTTGGTGCATATGTAATACAGAACCAGATTTTATTTCAATACAGAAAGGAAGTAAAGAATGACAGCGATTATTGGTGAATTTTTATTACAGTTGATTAAATTTATCATTCTGGTAGGAGTTTCCCTGGCTGCTATTTTCTGCGGAAAGAAGCTGCGGGACGGAAAGGATGCAAAAGCAAGTAAAACGTTGGAGGAATAGTTGTGAAAAAATACGGAGTAAATGAATTGCGTAAGATGTATCTTGACTTTTTCAGGAGCAAAGATCATCTGGTTATGAACAGTTTTTCTCTGGTGCCGCATAACGACAACAGTCTTCTGCTGATCAATGCAGGTATGGCACCGCTGAAGCCATACTTTACAGGTGCTGAGATTCCGCCGAAGCGCAGAGTTGCTACCTGTCAGAAGTGTATCCGTACAGGCGACATCGAGAATGTGGGAAAGACAGCGCGTCACGGCACATTCTTTGAGATGCTCGGAAACTTTTCATTCGGAGATTATTTCAAAAAAGAGGCTATTGCATGGTCCTGGGAATTCCTGACTGAGGTGGTAGGCCTTGAGGCAGACCGTCTCTATCCGTCCGTATATCTGGATGATGATGAAGCATGGAATATCTGGCATGAGGAGATTGGTATTCCGGAGGAGCGTATTTTCCGCTTCGGTAAAGAGGACAACTTCTGGGAGCATGGTGCAGGTCCGTGCGGTCCGTGTTCAGAGATCTACTATGACCGCGGTGAGAAGTACGGCTGTGGCAAGCCGGGCTGTACTGTAGGCTGTGACTGTGACCGTTACATTGAGATCTGGAATAATGTGTTTACTCAGTTTGAGAACGATGGCAACGGCAACTATGAGCTGCTGAAGATGAAGAATATTGATACAGGTATGGGACTGGAGAGACTGGCTACGGTTGTTCAGGACGTGGATTCCATTTTCGATGTGGATACCATGCAGGCGCTGCGTGACAGAGTATGCGAGTTTGCACACGCTGTTTACAAGCAGGATGAGACAAAGGATATTTCCATCCGTCTGATCGTAGACCATATCCGTTCTGCTACATTTATGATTTCTGACGGCATTATGCCGACCAACGAGGGACGTGGATACGTACTTCGCCGTCTGATCCGCCGTGCGGCACGTCACGGAAGAATGCTCGGTATTGAGGGAAGCTTCCTTTCCAGACTGAGCGAGACTGTGATCGAAGGATCCAGAGACGGATATCCGGAGCTGGAAGAGAAGAAGGACTTTATTTTCAAGGTTCTGGCTCAGGAAGAAGACAAGTTCAGCAAGACGATTGACCAGGGTCTGAGTATTCTGGCTGATATGGAGTCTGAGCTTGAGAAAAAGGGAAGCAGGACACTGGAAGGCAAGGATGCATTCCTGCTTTATGATACGTATGGATTCCCGCTTGACCTTACAAGAGAGATTCTTGAGGAAAAGGGATATGTGATTGATGACGAAGGATTTAAGGCATGCATGGAGGAACAGCGCGTAAAGGCGCGTAATGCACGTGCTGTGACCAACTACATGGGTGCTGATGCAACTGTATATGATCAGATCTCAGCTGAGATTACAACAGAATTTGTCGGATATGAAAATCTGGAATGTGAGTCAGTGATTACTGTCCTTACTACAGACAGTGAGCTGACAGAGGCACTGACAGAGGGTGTCCGCGGTACTGTATTTACAGAGAAAACTCCGTTTTATGCTACCATGGGCGGACAGACAGGAGACAAGGGTGTGATCTCCTGTGCAGGCGGTAAGTTCATTGTAGAGGATACGATTCATCTGCTTGGCGGAAAATACGGACACGTTGGATATATGGCAGAGGGCATGATCAGGAACGGCGATGCGGTGACTCTGACTGTTGATACAAAGGGAAGAAAGAACACCTGCAAGAACCACAGTGCGACACATCTGCTTCAGAAGGCACTGAAGACGGTTCTCGGATCACACGTAGAGCAGAAGGGTTCTCTCGTGACACCGGATCGTCTGCGTTTCGACTTTGCGCATTTCCAGGCTATGACAGCCGAGGAACTGGCACAGGTAGAGGCAATCGTAAATCAGGAGATTGCAGAGGGACTTGCTGTTAAGACAGATATCATGAGCATTGAAGATGCGAAGAAGACAGGCGCAATGGCATTGTTCGGTGAAAAGTACGGAGATGAGGTGCGCGTGGTATCCATGGGCGAATTCTCCAAGGAACTCTGCGGTGGTACTCATGTATCCAATACATCTGAGATCGCTACATTCAAGATCGTTTCCGAGTCCGGTATTGCAGCCGGTGTGCGCCGTATCGAAGCTCTGACCGGTGATGGTGTATTCGCATATTATAAAAACACAGAGAAGGAACTGGCTGAAGCAGCAAAGCTTCTGAAGGCAACTCCGGCCAACCTTCTTGAGAAGATTGCTGCTCTGCAGGCTGAGCTGAAGGCAGTTATGAGTGAAAATGAATCTCTGAAGAGTAAGCTGGCCAAAGATGCACTTGGTGATGTTATGGATCAGGTATGCGAGATCGAAGGTGTGAAGCTGCTTCCGGCGAAACTGGAAGGTGTGGATATGAACGGTCTGCGTGATCTCGGCGATCAGCTCAGAGAGAAGCTGGGAGAAGGCGTTGTCCTGCTTGCATCTGTAAACGATGGCAAGGTAAATCTGATGGCAGCGGTTACTGACGGTGCAATGAAGCAGGGTGCACATGCAGGTAACCTGATCAAGGGTATCGCTGCACTCGTAGGCGGTGGCGGCGGTGGACGTCCGAACATGGCTCAGGCCGGCGGAAAGAATCCGGCAGGTATCGATGCAGCCCTGGAAAAGGCGAAAGAGGTCCTGAAGGAACAGCTTTCCAGATAATGTTTTTGATATTTTTCCGGTAAATTACGGAAAAAGCATTGACGAAAACAAAAAATATGGTATACTACTTAATAGTGCAATAAAAATACCCAGACAGTTGTATTATGCACAATCTACAACTGGAGGGAGGTTAGGTGTGAGACAATGTCAAATGTAATCGTAAAAGAAAACGAGACTCTGGACAGTGCTTTACGCCGTTTCAAAAGAAACTGCGCAAAGGCTGGAATTCAGCAGGAAATTCGTAAGAGAGAGCATTACGAGAAGCCGAGCGTAAGACGTAAGAAAAAGTCTGAAGCAGCTCGTAAGCGTAAATTCAATTAATGTGCAGCAAAATCCCTGGTCAGTTTGGTCAGGGATTTTTTCTCTATAAAAATTGTCCAAGTGGCATACAATTCAGTAAAAGGCTGCATGCTGTACAGGAATAGACGGGGAAGAGATAGGAGGATACGCATGAAAAAACCTACAAAGCGGTTTATCAGCAGGGTGCTTTTTGTTGCTTTGGCAATCGTTTCACAGGTGGCCTGGATCATATTTGCCGTTATGGTTCTGGGAGACCGTTATCCGTTTGTGACAACGCTGATTGAGGCATTGAGTGTTATTGCAATTCTGGTTCTGGTCAGCAAGGATATGAATCCGGCATTTAAGCTTGCGTGGACAATTTTGATCCTGGCCGTGCCGGTGGCAGGTGCCGTGATCTGTTTTATGTTCGGAAAATCGCATCTGGGCAGCGAAATGCAAAAGAAGCTGGACGTGATATCGGAGCAGTCAGGGCAATATCTGAAAGAGGATACAAAAGTTCGTCAGGCACTTGCAGCAGAAAGTGAATCGGCATCCTGCCAGTCCTGTTACATTCGTGATCATGCGGGATTTCCGGTTTATCAGAAGACATCGACCCGCTATTTCCGTATCGGTGAAGAACTGTATGATACGATGATTCAGGAACTGAAGGCGGCAGAGCATTTTATTTTCATGGAGTATTTTATTATTGATGACGGTGAGATGTGGCAGGGGATTCTGAATATTCTGGAGCAGAAAGCACGGATGGGACTGGATGTGCGGCTGATCTATGATGACTGGGGGTGTGCGAGTACGATGCCTCAGGAATTTAAACTGCAGCTGCAGAGCAGAGGGATTCGCTGTGAAGTATTCAATCCACTGATCCCGATTGCATCGGTCCTTCTTAATAACAGAGATCACCGCAAGATTACAGTGATTGATGGGCATACTGCTTTTACAGGCGGGATCAATCTTGCGGATGAGTATATCAATCGGAAAGAGCGTTTCGGTTACTGGAAGGACACCGGCATCATGCTCAGAGGAGAAGCGGTCTGGAACTTCACCGTCATGTTTCTCCAGATGTGGGGAGTCCTGTCCGGCGATACGATCACCTACGAAAAATACCGTCCGCATGAGTGGCATGAGGAACCGTTTGAAGATGACGGATTCGTTCAGCCGTATGGAGATACCCCGCTGGATCATGAGACCGTTGGAGAAAATGTTTATCTGAATATTATCAGCCGGGCGAAAAAATATGTCTACATTTTTACTCCGTATCTGGTGCCGGATAATGAGATGATCACAGCATTATGCCTTGCGGCAAAGAGCGGAATTGATGTACGGATCGTTACTCCCGGAATTCCGGACAAGAAACTGGTATTTCTTCTGACACAGTCCTATTATGATGTGCTGCTGGAGGCCGGTGTGCGTATCTTTGAATACAGGCCGGGATTTCTGCACGCAAAATCCTTTGTCTGCGATGACAGGATCGCCACGGTCGGTACGATCAATCTGGATTACCGCAGTCTGTATCTGCATTTCGAATGCGGCGTATGGATGTATCATTCAGAAGCGGTGCTGCAGATCAAGGAGGATGCAATGGCAATCTTCAAAGAATGCAGGGAAATTACAAGGGAAGAGTGCAGAAAGAAGAGCCTGGTGAAGCGGTTCTGGCAGAGTATCATGAGACTGTTTGCACCGCTGATGTAGAGGCAGAGCGGACTGTATCAGCTGAAATACAGCTGATCGCTGCAGGGGACATTTTGCGGGGCATGTTTTTCCGTGTGTGATAATATAATCTACTAAGGAACTACATGGCGGTTTTTATGAGAAGAAAAATAATTTGCATTCTGGAAAGCGTGGTCCTGCTCCTGATGCTTATGGGCGGCCAGGTCAGTGCCGCAGCGGACGCTCTCGAGATACAGACACCGCGTGCGGTGGTAATGGAAGTGACGACCGGAACTGTACTGTACGAAAAGAATGCGGATGAGAAAGCACATCCGGCCAGCGTGACAAAGATCATGACGATTCTGCTGATCTTTGAAGCAATCGATGCGGGAAAGCTGACGCTTGATACGGAGGCCGTGACAAGCGCTCATGCAAAGTCAATGGGAGGCTCGCAGGTATTCCTGGAGGAGGGGGAGGTACAGACCGTTGAGACCCTGCTCAAGTGTATTATCATTGCATCCGGAAATGATGCCGCAGTTACTATGGCGGAGAAAATTTCCGGAACGGAGGAAGCCTTTGTCGCGGCAATGAATGAACGGGCAGCCGAACTTGGCATGGAGAATACACATTTTGTAGATTGCTGCGGACTGACGGAATCGACAGATCATTACACAACGGCCAGAGATGTGGCGATCATGTCCAGAGAGCTGCTGCTGAATTATCCGCAGGTTGTGGAATATTCCAGCATCTGGATGGAGGATATCACGCATGTAACAAACCGGGGAAGCAGTGTTTTTACGTTGACCAACACAAATAAACTGCTGCGCGGCTACGAGGGATGTGACGGTCTGAAGACAGGCAGCACCAGTCAGGCGAAGTACTGTCTCAGCGCAACGGCCAGGAGAGACGGAATCCGCATGGTCAGTGTGGTTCTGACATCACCGGATTCAAAAACAAGGTTTGCGGAGGCGGGCACACTGATGAGCTATGGATTTTCCAGATGTTCCCTGTATCAGGATGATGAAATGGAAGAACTTCCGCAGATAGAGGTAAAAGGTGCGATAGATCCCATGTGTGAGGTGGAATATAAGAGTGATTTTTCCTATCTGAGTACGGAGGGAGAGGATTTTTCACTGATCGAAAAGCGTACCGTGTGGCAGGATAATATCAAGGCACCGCTGGAAAAAGGAGCTCAGGTGGGGGAATATGTCTACACTCTGGGAGAAAAAGAGCTGGGACGCGTACCGATCGTACTGGCTGAGAATGTTGAAAAAGCCGGTTATCCGGACTGGCTGAAGCTGGCATGGGAGTGCTGGATCCTGTAAAAGAAAAGGTTTTCACCGGGAAAAATGTGTGATAGAATAAGCAAAGATTTGCGAAAGGACGAGAACATTGTATGCCGGAATTTAAAGTGACACGATACAGAATACGGACAGAGAATGCTGTACGGGGGTCGGAACAGCCGTTTTCTGTTGTGTTTTTGAGTGATCTTCACAATATGACATACGGGGAGGACAACAGTACTCTTCTTCAGGAAATCAGAAACGAGAATCCGGAAGCAGTGCTTATTGCCGGCGATATGCTGACGGCAGATGAGAAAGATCCGCAGATGGAGGCAGCAATCTCACTGATGCGTGAGCTGACGAGGAAGTATCCTGTATATTATGCGAACGGTAATCACGAGTGCCGGCTGAAATGCGGAGATGATGATATAAGGGCGCACTATGAACGGTATGTGAATATGATACGAAGTTTTGGTGTGCATGTGCTGGAGAATACAGCCGAGCGATTTGACATTTACAGAATGCCCTTTAAAATATGGGGACTGGAGATACCGATGGAGTGTTACCGGCGCCTGGCCCGCTGCAGGCTTACTGTGGAGCAGGTGGAGGAGCTGATCGGAAAGCCGGATCCGGATGCATTCAATATCCTGCTGGCACACCATCCTGTATATTTTGACACGTATGCTGCGTGGGGAGCGGATCTGACTCTTTCCGGACATCTGCATGGCGGGATTGTGCGTCTTCCGGTTCTGGGCGGAGTGATCAGTCCGCAGTTTCGGCTGTTTCCGAAATATGACAAAGGGCTGTTTTCGGTGGAAGGGAAAAAACTGATCGTCAGCAGCGGAATGGGAAGCCATACAATTCCGCTGCGCATTAATAATCCGCCGGAGATGGTAGTGATCGATTTCGTGGGATAACTGTATTCAGAGAAGATACATCTGATATAAGGAGAGTGACATGGGAATACCTGTTAAGCTGGAGGCATTTGAAGGCCCGCTGGATCTTCTGCTGCATCTGATAGAGAAGAATAAAGTGAATATTTATGATATTCCGATCGTAGAGATTACTGATCAGTATATGGAATATATCAGTCAGCTTCAGGGGCAGGCGCTCGATGTAATGAGCGAATTTCTTGTCATGGCAGCGACCCTGCTTGATATCAAGTCACGTATGCTGCTCCCGCCGGAGGTAACGGAAGACGGTGAGGAGATCGATCCGCGTGAAGAACTTGTGCAGAAGCTGCTGGAATACAAAATGTACAAGTATATGTCATATGAACTGCGCGAGCGTCAGGAGGATGCGGCTTTTCAGTATTATAAAGAACCGACGATTCCGGATGAGGTGAAGGCTTATCGTGAGCCTGTGGATATTGATAAACTGCTGGATGGAGTGACGCTGGCAAAGCTTCATGCAGTGTTCCGGGATATTATAAAGCGCCAGGAAAATCGTGTGGATCCGATCCGCAGCCAGTTTGGAAATCTGAAAAAGGAAGAAGTGGATCTGAGCGAGACGATGCGTTTTGTGGAGCGGTATATTGTAGAGAAAAAGAACTGCATGTTTCGTGAGATCCTGATGCTGCGTCATGGAAAGGTGTACAAGATCGTTACATTTCTGACGCTGCTGCAGCTGATGAAGGAGGGAAAGGTCGAGGTGGATCAGCCGGAGACCTTCGCTGATATCCGGATTACCTATATGGGTAAGGAAGGGGAACTGTCAGAGTTTTCACAGGATTATGATTAAGGATCGGCAGACGGTCAAAAGCCTGGCAGGCCGGGGCAGTACAGAATAAACCAGGACAGAACGGAGAGAGACACGTGGACAGAAGAAAAGCGGAAGCTGCAATAGAGGCAATTCTATTTGCGATGGGCGATTCGGTTGAACTGGAGAAAATTGCAGCTGCAATTGAACAGGACAGGGAAACGACGAGAAAAATTATATATCATATGATGGAGCGGTATCGGGAAGAAGACCGGGGGATTCAGATCATAGAGCTGGAAGGTTCCTATCAGCTCAGCACCAAGAGTGAGCTGTATGAGTATCTGATCAGGATTGCGAAGCAGCCGAAGAAGATTGTGCTGACGGATGTTGTGTTGGAGACCCTTTCCATTATAGCATACAAACAGCCGATCACGAAGCTGGAGATCGAGAAGATCCGTGGAGTCAAATGCGATCATGCTGTAAATAAGCTGGTGGAATATAATCTCGTAAAAGAACTGGGACGTCTTGATGCACCGGGAAGACCGCTGCTGTTCGGTACGACAGAGGATTTTCTGAGGCATTTCGGTGTACATTCGCTCGAGGATCTGCCGTCTCTGAATACGGTGCAGATCGAAGATTTCAAGGCTGAGGCAGAAAAAGAGATTCAGGAAAAACTGGACGTATAAAACAGGTCGGAAATTCACCTTTTACGGTGAGTTTCCGGCCTTTTCTGTTGCAGAAGCAGCGGGAGCCTGTGTGTCCTGTGTCAGCAGCTGCGTAAAAATGTGAAGATACATAATCAGGAGGACAGCCGCATACAGATGAAGTAGAAAACGGTATGAAAAGGAGTATGCTTTTTATGAAAAAAAGTGTTCGGTTCTGCCTGAAAGCAGCCCTGCTCTGGATGTTGCTGGCTTTTTTTGTGCTTCAGTCGGCTGCACAGGAGGATGTACAGCTGTATGCCGGCAGTGCTGTTCTGATCGACGGGGACAGCGGAAGGATCCTGTACGGAAAAGAAGAGGACAGGGAGCTGCCCATGGCGAGCACAACAAAGATCATGACCTGCATCGTGGCTCTGGAAAATGCGGAGCCGGATATGATATGCAGCGTGTCGGGAACAGCATCATCGCAGCCGAAAGTGAAGCTCGGGATGATAGAAGGAGATACATTTTACCTGAAGGATCTGCTGTATTCACTTATGCTGGAGTCGCATAACGATTCGGCAGTGTGTATCGCAGAGTCTGTCGCCGGTAGTGTGGAAACATTTGCCGGTCTGATGAACGAGAAAGCAAGGGAAATCGGCTGTGAGAATACGTATTATATCACTCCGAACGGGCTGGATGCAGAAGACGAGAACGGAATGCATCATACGACGGCATACGAGCTGGCACTTGTCATGCGGTACTGTCTGACACAGTCGCCGAAGACGGAAGAGTTCCTGGAGATAACGCAGACTTCCTCCTACACTTTTACAAACGTGGAAGGGAACAGGAACTACGGGTGTACAAATCACAATGCGCTGCTGACGATTCTGCAGGGTGCCGTATCAGGCAAGACAGGCTTTACGGCAAAGGCAGGATACTGCTATGTCGGAGCACTGGAACAGGATGGGAAACTGCTGATCGTGTCACTGCTGGCCTGCGGCTGGCCAAATAACAAAGGTTATAAATGGGTGGATACAAAGAAACTGATGAAATACGGACTGGAGAATTTTGAGAAGAGGGAGATTGTGGATCGTACATTGGAGACAGGGACAGTCACGGTGCTGGACGGACAGGAGCAGGAAGTTGCTACCGCTGTTCTGTGGGAGAAAGGAACCGGATTGGAGCGGGAGCAGACGGAACAGGAGGAAGGTGCGGAACAGGCAGGCATCGGGCAGGTGAATACAGAACAGGCAGGCATGGAACAGTCGGATTCGGAACAGGAAGATGCGGAACAGGCAGGTATCGGGCAGGTGGATACAGAACAGGCAGGCATGGAACAGCCGAATATGAAACAGGGAGGTACGGAACAATCAGGTAAGGGGCAGACAGATACTGAAGCAGGCATGGAACAGTCCGGTATGGTGCAGGCAGATGCGGAATCACAGAATGCAGGTCCGGCTGTGACGGAGATACTCATGAAGGAGGGGGAAAAGGTTCAGGTTCGGATCGAGATGAAGAAGACGCTGACAGCTCCGGTGGAGGCAGGGCAGCAGATTGGACAGGTGAGTTATCTGCTTGACGGAAAAATTTATGCGCAGTATCCGGTCATTGTGAAAAAAAACGTAAAAAAACGTGATTTTCCGTTCTGTTTTCGGCAGTGTATGGAATTCTGGAAACTCCAGTGAAATTTTACTTCAAAGGTGTGTGAAATTTGTGACGAAAAAGCTTGCAATTTTTGGTTAAACACGCTACTATATACTCGGCAGAAATTGGATTAACCTTATTAATAGAACAATGGAGGGCTGAAGAATGAGTAATACAGCACAAAACTTGGCAAGTACAAGAATCGCTTCTTTACTTGATGAGAACAGCTTTGTTGAAATCGGCGGATACGTAACTGCCAGAAGTACTGATTTCAACATGCAGCAGACAGAGACACCGGGAGACGGCGTTGTCACAGGATATGGTGTGATCGACGGAAATCTGGTTTATGTTTACAGCCAGGATGCATCCGTACTTGGTGGAACCATTGGCGAAATGCACGCAAAAAAGATTGCAGGTCTGTATGATCTGGCAATGAAGACAGGCGCACCGGTAATCGGATTACTGGATTGTGCAGGCCTGAGACTTCAGGAGGCAACAGATGCGCTGAATGCATTCGGTGAGATCTACCTGAAGCAGACAATGGCTTCCGGCGTGATTCCGCAGATTACTGCAGTTTTCGGAAGATGCGGCGGCGGTCTTGCACTGGTACCGGCACTGACAGATTTTACACTTATGGAAGGCACAAAGGCAGAGCTTTTTGTAAACTCTCCGAACGCGCTTGACGGAAACAGCAAAGAAAAATGCAATACTGCATCTGCTGCATTCCAGAGCGAAGAGGCCGGACTGGTTGACTTCGTTGGAACAGAAGACGAGATTATGGGACAGATTCGTGAGCTCGTTTGCATGCTGCCGGCAAACAATGAGGATGATATGTCTTATGAAGAATGTACAGATGACCTGAACCGCGTATGTGCAGACCTTGCAAACGCAGCAGGAGATACATCCATTCTGATTTCCAATATTGCAGATGACAATAACTTCGTGGAAGTTAAGGCTGCATACGCAAAAGATATGGTTACAGGCTTTATCCGCCTGAACGGAAATACAGTCGGTGTTGTTGCGAACCGTACAGAGGTATACGGTGAGGACGGCGAACTGGTTGAGTCCTATGACTGTGCACTGAGCGCAAAGGGCGCTGAGAAGGCTGCAGATTTTGTGAACTTCTGTGATGCATTCCAGATTCCGGTTCTTTCCCTGACGAATGTTGCAGGCTTCAAGGCATGCAAGTGTTCAGAGAAGAAGATCGCAAAAGCAGCAGCTAAACTTACATATGCATTCGCAAACGCAACCGTTCCGAAGGTAAATGTGATTATCGGAAAGGCATTCGGAAGCGCATATGTGGCAATGAACAGCAAGGCAATCGGTGCAGATATGACATTTGCATGGAGCCAGGCTCAGATCGGTATGATGGATGCACAGCTTGCTGCCAAGATTATGTATGCAGGTGAAGATGTGAAGGTTATGAATGAGAAGGCGGCTGAGTATGCAGCACTTCAGTCAAGCGCCATGGCAGCAGCCAAGAGAGGATATGTAGATAACATCATTGAGGCAGAGGACACAAGAAAATATGTGATCGGTGCGTTCGAAATGTTATTCACAAAGAGAGATGATCGCCCGTCCAAAAAGCACGGAACAGTCTAAGCGAGGTGAATCACATGAAACGTAGATTAAGTGCAATAGTACTTGCACTGGGACTTTCTCTTTCTGTTTTCTCCATGGGCGTATATGCGGCAGAGACAGAGACAGAGACTGTAACAGAGCAGGTTACAGAAGTTGTGACAGAAGCGGCTGCTGATGAAGCAACAGCAGAAGAAGCAGAAGAGACTGCAGAGACAGAGACAGAAATGTCATCAGAAGAGCAGACAAAGCTTGCGGTTACTACATACCTGCAGTTATTTGAGAGCTTCACAGATGAGCAGCTTAGTATGCTTGCAGACGGTTCTTATGAAGATGCAATGGATCAGTTTACAGCAGAGCAGCAGATGTATATTTTCTATTATTATGCTGATTCCGTAAACTGGGAAACTACGGCAGCAAACTACAAGATCGTAAAGAAGGATCTGGGTGCTCTGGTTGAGGTTGCTTCCATTACTCAGACTCAGGACAAAGAATCTTATACTATAACAGCAGACGCAAAGTATGAGAAGACTGGTGATAAGGCACCGGTAGAGGTCGAGGTGATCATTGATGCGGCTACTTCTGTAATGAAGATTGACTGGAACATTGATTATCCCATGAGCATGCTGATGCAGCAGGCAGGTCTGAATACGATCATGGGTATTGCCATCGTATTCCTGGCACTTCTGTTCCTGAGCTTCCTGATCGGCAAACTGCATATCATTCCGGATACAATCGAGAAGATGGCGAAGAAGAATGCACCGGTCGAGGCTCCGAAGGCAGCACCGGCACCGGCTGCGGCAGCTCCGGTTGCTGAAGAGGAAGAGTATGTGGATGATCTTGAGCTGGTAGCAGTTATTACAGCAGCTATCGCAGCATCCGAAAATACATCCAGCGATGGATTTGTAGTTCGTTCTATTAAAAAAGCAAATAAAAGAAACTGGCAGAGAGCCTAAGTACAGGAGGAAACATTCATGAAAACTTATACAATCACAGTAAACGGTAATGTATATGATGTAACAGTTGAAGAAGGAACCGGAACAGCAGCTGCAGCAGCTCCGAAGGCAGCACCGAAAGCAGCTCCGAAGGCAGCTCCGGCGAAGGCAGCAGCTCCGGCAGCAGCAGCCGGCGCAGGTGCAGTTAAGGTAACAGCTTCTGTACCGGGCAAGGTTTTCAAGGTAGAGGCCAGTGTAGGACAGGCAGTTAAGGCTGGAGATCCGATCGTTGTTCTGGAAGCAATGAAGATGGAGATCCCGGTTGTTGCTCCGCAGGACGGTACAGTTGCAAGCATTGATGTAGCAGCTGGTCAGGCAGTAGAGTCAGGCGATGTTCTTGCTACAATGAACTGATCACGTCTGTGAACCGTTGTTGACAGACGTTGTCTGAGTATACGAACTGGAGGTAAAAAAATGTCTTATATTACAAATACATTGTCCAACTTATGGGGACAGACAGCCTTCATGAATCTGACAGTAGGAAACTACGTCATGATCGCAGTTGCCTGCGTGTTCCTGTATCTGGCAATTAAACATGGATTTGAGCCTCTGCTTCTTGTTCCGATCGCATTCGGTATGCTGCTGGTGAATATCTATCCGGATATCATGGCACATCCGTATACAGATGCAAACGGTATTGAGCATGCAGGAGGTCTTCTTTACTACTTCTACATCATGGATGAGTGGAGTATTCTTCCGTCTCTGATCTTCATGGGCGTAGGTGCGATGACAGACTTCGGTCCGCTGATCGCAAACCCGAAGAGCTTCCTGCTTGGCGCAGCAGCTCAGCTGGGTATCTACGTGGCATATTTCCTTGCAATTTTCCTTGGATTCGATGGAAAGGCAGCAGCAGCTATCTCTATCATCGGTGGTGCAGACGGTCCGACATCTATCTTCCTTGCAGGTAAGCTTGGACAGACTGATCTGATGGGACCAATCGCGGTAGCAGCGTACTCCTATATGTCACTCGTTCCGATCATTCAGCCGCCGATCATGAAGCTGCTGACAACAGAGGAAGAGAGAAAGATCAAGATGGAGCAGCTTCGTCCGGTATCAAAGCTGGAGAAGATCCTGTTCCCGGTCATTATCACAATCGTGGTATGTATGCTTCTTCCGTCTACAGCTCCGCTGGTAGGTCTGCTGATGCTTGGTAACCTGTTCCGTGAGTCAGGTGTTGTAAAGCAGCTGACAGAGACAGCTTCCAATGCTCTTATGTACATCGTAGTTATCCTGCTCGGTACTTCCGTAGGTGCTACAACAAGTGCAGAAGCATTCCTGAACATGAATACGATCAAGATCGTTATTCTTGGTCTTGTAGCGTTTGCATTCGGTACAGCGGGCGGTGTCCTGCTTGGTAAGGTAATGTGCAAGATGACAGGCGGAAAGATCAATCCGCTGATCGGTTCAGCAGGTGTATCTGCGGTTCCGATGGCAGCACGTGTATCCCAGAAGGTCGGTGCTGAGGCGGATCCGACGAACTTCCTTCTGATGCATGCAATGGGTGCGAACGTAGCAGGTGTTATCGGTACTGCAGTTTGTGCAGGTACATTCATGGCTATTTTCGGAGTGTAATGAGCAGTGCTACCTTGTTAAGAGAGATTTTCAATTAGATATAACAGGAGGTCAATATGGCTGGACAGGTTAAAAAACCGATTAAGATTACAGAGACAATTCTGCGTGATGCACATCAGTCCCTGATTGCAACCAGAATGTCAACTGAGCAGATGCTTCCGATTATTGAGAAGATGGATAAAGTCGGATATCACTCAGTAGAGTGCTGGGGCGGTGCTACATTTGATGCATCCCTTCGTTTTCTGAAAGAAGATCCGTGGGACAGACTGCGTAAGTTCCGTGACGGATTCAAGAATACAAAACTTCAGATGCTGTTCCGTGGACAGAATATCCTTGGATATCGTCCGTACGGTGATGATGTGGTTGAGTATTTTGTACAGAAGTCTATCGCAAATGGTATTGATATCATTCGTATCTTTGACTGTCTGAACGACCTGCGTAATCTGCAGACTGCAGTTACAGCAGCAAACAAAGAAAAGGGTCATGCTCAGGTAGCACTTTCCTACACACTGGGTGAGGCTTATACACTTGATTACTGGAAAGAAATCGCAAAGAGAATCGAAGATATGGGTGCGAACTCCATCTGTATCAAGGATATGGCTGGTCTGCTTCTTCCGTACACAGCTACAGAGCTCGTTACAGCACTGAAAGAAACAGTCAGCATCCCGATTCAGCTGCATACACACTACACATCCGGTGTTGCTTCCATGACATACCTGAAAGCAGTAGAGGCTGGTGTGGATGTGATCGATACAGCTATGTCACCGTTCGCACTCGGAACATCTCAGCCGGCTACAGAAGTTATGGTTGAGACATTCAAGGGAACAGAGTATGATACAGGATTTGATCAGCAGCTTCTGGCTGAGATCGCTGATTACTTCAGACCGATCCGTGACGAGGCTCTTGAGAGCGGTCTGCTCAATCCGAAGAATCTTGGTGTAAATATCAAGACTCTGCTGTATCAGGTACCGGGCGGAATGCTTTCCAACCTGACATCTCAGCTGAAGGATCTTGGTGCAGAGGACAAGTACTACGAAGTTCTGGAAGAGGTTCCGCGTGTTCGTAAGGATCTCGGAGAGTGCCCGCTTGTTACTCCGTCTTCACAGATCGTTGGTACACAGGCTGTTATGAATGTTATCCAGGGCGAGCGCTACAAGATGGTTCCGCAGCAGACAAAGGATGTTCTGAGCGGAAAGTACGGTCAGACAGTTAAGCCGTTCAATCCGGAAGTTCAGAAGAAGTGTATCGGTGATGCAGAAGTGATCACATGCCGTCCGGCAGATCTGATTCCGGATGAGCTGGAGACACTGCGCGGTGAGATGGCACAGTGGAGTGAGCAGGAAGAGGATGTTCTGTCCTACGCACTGTTCCCGCAGGTTGCTACAGACTTCTTCAAGTACAGAGAAGCACAGAAGAAGAAAGTAGATCCGACTGTTGCTGACACAGAGAACAAGGCATATCCGGTTTAAGTAAGATGGCAATGAGCAGTGCGGGAATGCAGTAGATCAAAATGGTTCTCAGCAGATATTTGGGCGGAATACATTTAAACGGCATGGTGGACGGAAGGAAAGCTAAGCTAAGTGAAGCTGCAGTACTGTGAATTGTATCGAAAAGTAAAGGTCCTTTACCAGGAAATTGGGTAAAGATAAGAAATGAAAACGCTGTTTGTCAAAAATCTGACAAGCAGCGTTTTTTGGGTTCTTTGTCAAACGTTGAGATGAATTTTTTGATTATGAATTTATGTTTTGAAATCAATCAGATTGTGAGAGCTTGAATGAAACAGATTCGGGCAATCTCATATCACAGATGATATATCATTCAAACTTGAATTTTCATGTATCTAATGGTATGGTAATATAAATTCTGATATGAAAATTTACAGATAAACTGCAGAATTCCTGCAGATTTCCTACTTAATCAGAAAAACTGCAGCTCATTTATCGCAACAGAATGAATAAAGTATAAAAATCTTGGATTTTCAACAAAAAACTCTTGATCATATGGGGAGGTTATCGTGAAAAAGAAAACCTGTTTTATCGTAGGTGCCGGAAGCTTTGATGGAATGTCCATCGGACCGGAAAAAGATGATCTGATCATCGCAGCTGACGGAGGTTATAATTATCTGAAGCAGATGGGAATAGAGCCGCAGGTGCTTATGGGGGATTTTGATTCTCTGGAAGTTCTGCCGGAGCATCAGAACATACTGCGACATTCGCCTATTAAAGATGATACAGATATGGCACTGGCAGTTGCATATGCGGCTGAACAGGGGTATCGCCGCTTTTTTCTGTATGGTGGTCTGGGCGGAAGACTGGATCATACCATGGCAAATCTGCAGCTGCTGAACAGTATGTCCAGACAGGGACTGGAAAGTTATCTGATTGGAGAAAAGACAGTTGTTACTGCGATAACGAAGGAACGGATTACATTTTCCGCTGAGTGTTCCGGGATGTTGTCTGTTTTCTGCATGGGAGAGGCGGCAGAGGGTGTTTGGGAACGCGGATTGAAATATCAGCTTACTGATGCTGTTATGACATGTGACCGGACGCTTGGTGTCAGCAATGAGTTTACCGGCAAAGAGAGCTGGATCGAAGTGAGAAAAAACACACTGCAGATCGTGTGGGATGAAAAGAACGGACTGCCGATAAAGAGGAACATGATCGATTCAGGACGGAATATAGTGGAAAAAACGGAAACTGCGGAAAAGGGAGAAAAGACAGAAGCAGAAAAAAGGGCTAAAGAGCCTAAATCATCTGCAGGTAGTGAGTACATAGTCAGCCGTTCCGGCTGGAATGCTATTCATGGGGAGTGGAAGGGAGAAGTTGAGTCGGAAACTTATGCCGACAGAGCAGAATCAGAAACATACCAAAATCGAGGAAATCGGAAAGAGGAATCGGTAGATGAGAACAGAGTATCAGAAAGAATATCAGATGAAGCCTCAGAATAGCAGCTGGAAAAAACAGCAGAACGGAGAATGGAACAGTGATCAGAAAAGCTGTCTGAATGGAGAATGGAACAGTGATTCGAAAAGCTGTCTGACTGAATCTTACACCGGATTTAATATCTGGCTTCTGTGTGTGGTACTGCTCATCCTGGCCTGCAGCCTCTGGCCGGATAAGATTATTCAGAAGAATCAGGTACAGACTGTCGGAATGATCATTCTCATTATGATCGATTTTCTGTATCTGCTTATCCTGGCATCACAGAGTATCTACTGGACCGGTCAGGTGCAGTATAAGGAGGCCGCACAGGCGGATGCAGGGGCGAGAAGATGGTATGCTATGCGGCTGTTTCTCTGTTTTGCTGCAGGCACGATTGTATATCTGATGTACTGCTGTGTTCCGGGAAGCCCGTCCGGGGTGCCTGCGACAGATGCGGTTGCGGCAGCTTCCTGTATCTGTATCCCTGCAGTGATAACAATGCGCATAAAATTGTAGGCTGCATTTCTGCAGTGATGCAATAGGAATATAAAGCCGTTTTGATGCAGCGATACAATGCCCATGAAATTGTAAAGCCGTCTTGATGCAGTGATACAATGCCCATAAAATCGCAAAGCCGCATCCCTGTGAGACTGGAAATGCAGGGAAATCATAAACGGTTTACGGCAGTGACAGTAATATGAGAAAAGCGTAAATCTGCATCATGTGCCAGCGGTCATGCCGGAAAGATTATAAATCAGTTTATGAATTAAAGAATTGCGTTTCTCATATTAAAGTGTTATACTCATCTCGGTAAAATTGTAACAGGTAATGATTTATATTTATATAAGGAGAAAGAAAATGAGCAAGAAACCAACAGTACTTATGATTCTTGATGGATACGGATTAAATGAGAAGACAGAAGCGAATGCAATCGCTGAAGCATCTACTCCGGTAATGGACAACCTGATGGCAACATGCCCGTTTGTAAAAGGTAATGCAAGTGGTCTGGCAGTAGGTCTTCCGGATGGACAGATGGGTAATTCAGAGGTAGGACATCTGAACATGGGTGCCGGCCGTATCGTATACCAGGATCTGACCAGAATTACAAAAGAAATCGAAGACGGTACATTTTTTGAGAATACAGAGCTGAAGAGAGCAATGGAGAATGCCAAGGAAAACAATTCCGGTCTTCATATGTTCGGTCTGCTTTCTGACGGCGGAGTACACAGCCATAATACACACGTATACGCACTTCTTGAGATGGCAAAGCGTTACGGTCTGACAAAAGTATATGTTCACTGCTTCCTCGACGGACGTGATACACCGCCGGCATCCGGTAAGGATTATGTTCAGGCACTGTCTGATAAGATGGCAGAGATCGGTGTGGGTGAAGTAGCATCTGTAATGGGACGTTACTATGCAATGGATCGAGACAACCGCTGGGATCGAGTAGAAAAAGCTTACCGTGCGCTGACGGCAGGCGAGGGTGAAACTGCTGCATCAGGTGTTGAAGCAGTGGCACAGTCTTATGCCAAGGATGTGACAGACGAGTTCGTAATTCCGACTGTCGTAGTCAAGGATGGCGCTCCGGTGGCTACAATTCAGGACAAGGATTCCGTTATTTTCTTCAACTTCCGTCCGGACCGTGCACGTGAGATCACACGTACATTCTGCTGCGATGATTTCACAGGATTTGAGCGCGGTGCACGCAGGGATGTTGTATACGTATGCTTCACAGAGTATGATGTGACGATCCCGAACAAGACAATCGCATTCAACAAAGTATCTATTAATAATACATTCGGTGAGTTCCTTGCAGCCAACAACATGACACAGGCAAGAATCGCCGAGACAGAGAAATATGCACATGTTACCTTCTTTTTCAATGGCGGTGTAGAGGCTCCGAATGCAGGCGAGGATCGTATCCTTGTAAATTCTCCGAAGGTTGCTACGTATGATCTGCAGCCGGAGATGAGCGTATACGAAGTATGCGGAAAGGTTCAGGAGGCAGTTACATCCGGTAAGTACGATGTAGTCATCACCAACTTTGCAAATCCGGATATGGTTGGTCATACAGGTGTTGAAAATGCAGCAGTCAAGGCAATTGAAGCCGTTGATGAGTGTGTGGGCAAGGTAGTAGAGGCTGTGAAGTCTGTTGAGGGTAAACTGTTTATCTGCGCTGACCACGGTAACGCAGAGCAGCTGGTTGATTATGAGACAGGTGCACCGTTTACAGCTCATACAACAAATCCGGTTCCGTTCATCCTGGTAAACTGTGACGGATATGAGCTCAGAGAAGGCGGATGCCTCGCTGATATTGCTCCGACACTGATTGAGCTGATGGGAATGGAGCAGCCGGCAGAAATGACAGGAAAGTCCCTTCTTATCAAGAAATAAAAGCTGGTGCTTATGAAAGATAGTTAAAATAAAACAGACCTTGAGAGCAGGAAACATTTTTCTGAACTTGAGGTCTGTTTTCTGCTTCTTCATATCGGAAAAAGAACACAGATTCCATATCAGATTTTCACAATTCTGACACAATATTTCGGTATATTGGAAAAAACGAAAGAAAGAACAATCCGGAAGGGAGATCAAGATATGTTTAGACGTAAAAACAAAAAGAAAGGTACGGATCTGACAACAGAAAATACGAAGAAAACGAATGCATGGAAAAGATATGGTGCGATCGCAATGGCAGGTGTTCTGCTGGTGGGAGCAGGAACAGCGGCAGAGGTAGCGCAGCATATGAAAGTGGTCAATGCAAAGGAGAAGAAGGAAGTCACGCTGAATCTGGCAGAGGAGCTTGCCGAGGAGGAGACGGCACCTGCAGAGGAAGAAACTGCAGAGCCGGAGGAAGAGACAGAAGCGGCAGAGGAACAGACTGCAGAAGAAGAGCAGAAAGAGACGCTGTCTTTGATTACTGCAGATGAGGATGCAGAGCAGAAAGAGACGTTTGCGGATATTGAGAAGGTTCAGTCAAGCGAAAACGCGATTGTCACGACAGATGTTTCAGAAGT
Source organism: Candidatus Choladousia sp. (assembly GCA_045119335.1). Classification (GTDB taxonomy): domain Bacteria; phylum Bacillota; class Clostridia; order Lachnospirales; family Lachnospiraceae; genus Choladousia. The sequence continues at coordinate 34,581 of JBGVDJ010000038.1, forward strand.
GGTAGAGAATTGTATGCCGTCTATCGTTTCAATCAATAATATTTCGGTTCAGGAAGTGGAGACTTATTATTATGGTACACAGACGTATGAGGCTGAGTCAGCAGCATCCGGCATCATCGTGGCACAGAATGATGAGGAGCTTCTGATTGCAACGAACAGTCACGTGGTGGATGATGCGGAGGAGATTTCTGTATGCTTTACAGCAGAAGCAGAGGATGTGGAGGATCTGGTCGCTCCGGCAAAGATCAAGGGTATGGATCGGAATTATGAACTGGCAGTCGTTGCAGTTCAGCTTTCCGATATTCCGGAGGAAGTCAGAGATCAGCTTAAAATTGCGACGATCGGAAAATCTTCCGATCTGAAAGTAGGTCAGGCAGCTATCGCAATCGGTAATGCACTCGGATATGGACAGAGTGTGACCAGCGGTATTATCAGTGCACTGAACCGGGAACTGACGATTGATGATTTCTCACAGGAAGTGATCATGACAGATGCAGCGATCAATTTCGGAAACAGTGGCGGTGCACTGCTGAATGCAAAGGGCGAAGTGATCGGTATCAACGTGGCAAAGGAAGCCGGTGACGGTGTGGATTCCATGGGATACTCGATTCCGATTGATACAGCAGTTCCGATTCTCCAGAGACTGATCAACAAAGAGACTAGAGATCAGATGGACAACAGCGAACGGGGCTATATGGGCATTACTGTAGTTAATGTATCCGATGACGCGAAGGAACTGTATGATATGCCGGAAGGTGCTTTTGTTTATGAAGTATCGGAGGACTCCGCAGCGGCAGAGGCAGGTATCAAAAAGGGTGACATTATCACAATGTTTGACGGAGAGACAGTTGCCAGCTCGGATGATCTGATTGACAAGATGTGCTATTACGCAGTTGGCGAGACTGTTACGATCGAAGTACAGACTGCGAACAGCGGAGAATACGAAGCGCGTGAAGTGGAAGTGACACTGCAGAAAGGATCTGAAGAAGCAGCAGCTGCGGAGGAGGAAGAGCAGCAGACAGAGGCTATGAATGATCAGGAGGACAGTGAGGATTATCTGCCGTTCCAGGATGGATTCGAAGATTATAATCAGCAGTGGAATTATGGATATGATATGTATCCGTTTGGTTACGGCGGAAATATGTTCTAGTTCCCCGGCAGACTGAAATACATTGATATGGGTAATACTATTGCCAGCGAAATGACAACGATCAGGAGGTAGCAATATGTGTAATTATATGCCCATAACAGATGTATATGCACGTGAAATTCTGGATTCCCGCGGGAATCCTACGGTTGAAGTTGAAATAATGACAGAAGATGGAAGCGTCGGAAGAGCAGCTGTGCCTTCCGGCGCTTCGACTGGTCAATACGAAGCGGTTGAACTGCGCGATGGTCAGGAGCGATATGGCGGAAAAGGAGTCGAACAGGCCTGCCATTTTGTCAATACGATTCTGGCAGATGCTGTCATTGGAGAAAATGTTTACTGTCAGTCTTCTATTGACCGGATCCTCTGCCGCGAGGACGGCACCACGAATAAGAAGAGACTGGGTGCCAACGGGATACTTGGTGTATCAATGGCGACAGCCGCTGCTGCAGCGAAGAGTCTCGGTCAGCCTCTGTTCCGGTATCTTGGCGGAATGCATGCACACAGAATGCCTGTGCCGATGATGAATATCCTGAATGGCGGATGCCATGCCGATAATACGGTCGATCTGCAGGAATTCATGATCATGCCGGTGGGGGCAGACGGATTTGCACACGGACTGCAGATGTGTGCTGAAATTTATCATACACTGAGGCAGATGCTGAAGGCGAAAGGACTGGCTACCGGTGTCGGAGATGAGGGCGGCTTTGCCCCGGACCTTGAAGATGCGTATGCAGTTCTGCAGCTGATCACTGACGCTGTGGAGAAGGCAGGTTATCAGATGGAGAAGGACATTGTGATCGCATTGGATGCTGCATCCAGTGAACTTTACGATGAAACAAGACAGGAATATTTCTTCCCCGGAGAGAGCAAAATGAAAGGGAAAGAGATTTACCGCTCCACGGAAGAGATGATCGCCTATCTGGAGGATCTGTGCAGGAAGTTTCCGATACGTTCGATCGAAGACGGTCTGGATGAGAATGACTGGAACGGCTGGATGGAGCTGACTTCCCGCCTCGGTAGAAATATTCAGCTGGTCGGAGATGATCTGTTCGTGACGAATGAGGAACGATTGAGCAAAGGAATCCAGCTGGGTGCGGGTAATGCGATTCTGATCAAAGTGAATCAGATCGGGACACTGACAGAAGCATTTGATGCGATAGAACTGGCACACAGAAACGGATATCGCTGTGTGATCTCACACCGTTCCGGAGAAACTGAGGATACGATGATCGCAGATATTGCAGTCGCAGTCGGAGCCGGGCAGATCAAGACAGGCGCTCCCTGCAGAACGGAACGTGTGGCCAAGTACAATCAGCTGCTCCGGATTGAAGATATGATCGGACTGGCGGCATCTTATAGCAATCCTTTTGTTAAAAAATAGTAATTGCTTATGAAAAAACAGTTGAAATCTGCTATATCCTGTGGTAGACTACTAGTGTTTGGCATAGGAGGTGTAGTTGGCTGTGAGAACTTTTTTGACTATTATTTTTATATTGGTATGTATTGCATTGACTGTGATTGTTCTGGCTCAGCAGGGTAAAGACGCAGGACTTGGAACGATTGGTGGTATGGGAGATACCTACTGGAGTAAAAATAAATCGCGTTCCATGGAAGGAAAGCTGGTTAAATTTACAAAGATTCTGGCTGTAGCGTTTATTCTGATTGCAGTTATTTTGAATCTGAATTTCTAAGAACAGAGGACTGATGCAGATATGCACCAGTCCTTTCTTTTCTTACAAAAGCAGGATAAAAGTAAGAGTGATGCAGCCGGTTGCATCATCACTTGTGCCGGAGAAAGGAATGATAATTTGAATAAACAGGAAGAAGAACAGTTTGAGCGCCGCAAAAAGGTGCTTTATGATATGATCTGCGATAAACAGTATATTCCGATGAAGATCAAGGAAATTGCGATTCTGCTTCAGATACCGAAGGAGAATCGTCAGCAGCTCAAGGATGTACTGGATGCGCTGATCGTGGAAGGCAGGATCGAGGTTACGACAAAGGGAAAGTACCGCAAGGCAACAGCGAAGTTTCTCAAGGGAACATTTATTGCGCATCCGCGCGGATTCGGATTCGTGGAGATTGAGGGACGGGAGAATGATATCTTTATTCCGGAGAGTGAGACTGCCGGTGCAATGCACCGCGATGAGGTGCAGGTTGTTATTCTGCAGGCATCAGAAGGCAGGCGTCAGGAAGGACGTGTCGTAAAGATTCTGGAACACGGTATCCGGGAATTGATCGGTACGTATCAGAACGGGCGCGGAGGATATGGATTCGTGCTTCCGGATAATCAGAGAATTACGGAAGATATTTTTGTCTCTCAGGAGCACAGCAAAGGTGCGATGGATGGACATAAAGTTCTGGTAGAACTGGTTTCCTACGGCGGAAAGGGAAAAAAGCCGGAAGGAAAGGTTAAGGAGATTATCGGGCACCGGAATGATCCGGGAACAGATATTTTGTCTGTTGTATATGAATATGAGCTGCCGCATGAATTTCCGGAGCGTGTGATGAATCAGGCGGAACGCGCACCGGCTGTTGTGTCAGAGGCAGATACGGTCGGGCGCAGAGATCTTCGTGATATGATGATGGTGACGATCGACGGTGAGGATGCGAAGGATCTTGACGATGCAGTATCCCTGAGTTTTGACGGGGAACGGTATCATCTGGGTGTACACATTGCAGATGTTGCAAACTATGTGCAGGAGAACAGCGCGCTGGACCGTGAAGCATATGAGCGCGGGACAAGCGTTTATCTGGCAGACAGAGTGATTCCGATGCTGCCGCACCGTCTTTCCAACGGCATCTGTTCGCTGAATGCAGGTGTGGATCGCCTGGCGATGAGCTGCCTGATGGAGATCGACCGGAAGGGTACTGTCGTTGCACATGAGGTGGTGGAGTCAGTCATTCGTGTAGATCGCAGGATGTCGTACAATGAAGTGCAGAAAATCCTGACATATCGGGCTGAGATGACTGACGCAGACAGGAGCGCGGAATGCCCGGCAGAGAAGAATACTGCTGACAAGAGTGCGAAATGCATGACAGAGAAGGACACTGCAGACAGGAGCACGGAATGCAGGGCAGGGAAAGACCCTGCAGATGAGAAAAAAGGATGCGGGCTGAAAAAGCAGATGCAAAATGAGGAACCGGTATCTGTTCAGTTTTCACAGGAAGAGGTTTCGTATATAGAAAATCTGATTGCAGAGTGCGGCAATCTCGTACCGATGTTTGAGGAGATGGCAGGACTTGCGAAGCTGCTGCACGAGAAACGGCGCAGACGCGGTTCTATTGACTTCGATTTTCCGGAAGCAAAAGTGATTCTCGATGAAAATGGCAGACCGACAGAGATTCGCGCCTATGAACAGAATACAGCGACCAATCTGATCGAGGAATTCATGCTGGCTGCCAATGAGACGATCGCAGAGTATTTCTACTGGCAGGAGGTACCGTTCCTGTACCGTACGCATGAGGCACCGGATGAGGAGAAGATCCTGAAGCTTTCGAATTTTATTGCAGGTTTCGGTTATGGAATAAAAGGTATTTCGGATGAGATTCACCCCAAGGAACTGCAGAAGCTCCTTGCACGTATTGCAGATACACCCGAGGAACGGATGATCAGCCGACTGACGCTCCGTTCCATGAAACAGGCACGCTATACCACGAATTCCACCGGACATTTCGGCCTGGCAGCACAGCATTACTGTCACTTTACATCACCGATCCGCCGTTATCCGGATCTGCAGATCCACCGGATCATCAAGGATGTACTGCGCGGCAGAATGAAGCAGGCGCGTATTGACCATTACAACGGACTGCTTCCTGAGACTGCTGATCACTGCAGCAAAACAGAGCGGCGTGCGGATGAGGCAGAGCGTGAGACAATTAAAATGAAGAAAGCCGAATATATGCAGCAGCATATCGGAGAGGAATTTGATGCAGTGATTTCCGGAATTATGTCATATGGAATATATGCTGAGCTTCCAAATACTGTTGAGGGACTGATTCATGTTACTCATATGTATGATGACCGCTATTATTACCGGGAAGAGACATACGAGATGTATGGAATCGATACGGGGCGTGTATTCCGGCTTGGTGATCATGTGCGGGTTCGTGTAATAAATGCGGATAAAGCCACGAAAACAGTGGATTTTGAAATGGCAGACTGATATTATCTGCTTATGGATAAATGCCGGTGGTGTTCCATAAAGCAGAGCAAGGGGGAATGAAATATGGGAGAGTCCATAAAGCTGATTGCCAACAACAAAAAGGCATATCATGATTATTTCATTGAAGATAAGTATGAGACCGGTATTGCACTTCACGGTACGGAAGTAAAATCTCTTCGTATGGGAAAATGCAGTATCAAGGAATCCTTTATCCGTGTTGAAAACGGTGAGGTCTTTATTTACGGAATGCATATCAGTCCGTATGAGAAAGGCAACATTTTCAACAAGGATCCGCTTCGCCCGAAGAAACTTCTTCTTCACAGAAGTGAGATCAATAAAATAACAGGTCGTATTGCTGAAAAGGGTTATACGCTTGTCCCGCTTCAGGTATATTTCAAAGGGAGTCTGGTCAAGGTGCAGATCGGCCTTGCAAAAGGTAAGAAGCTCTACGACAAGCGTCAGGATATTGCGAAGAAGGATCAGAGACGCGAGGCGGAGAAAGAATTCAAGGTCCGGAATCTGGGCTAGGCAGCGAAAGCGAAAAGGATTCAGAAAATTATCTGAAATCAGGGGGACTGTTTGGAATGCCGGATCTTCTGGAAATGCTGAGAATATAAATTCAGGAGGGGTGATATTATGGTACCTGCTACAAAAGATGAATTGCGAAAAATGGTCACGAATATTACGATCGAGACGTATGAGGAGCTGACACCGCAGCTGATCACGCTGATCGATCAGACGAAAAAGAATCCGAATCTGACGGAGGCGCAGAAACAGGATGAACTGCTGTTAGATTTCATGGGCTATATCAAATCATGCACAAATGAAATTATCGTTGAAACGCTGGCCGGGATACTGGGAATTTCCTGAGAGATTTTCAGAAGGATTTCCTGAGAGATTTTCAAAGAAATCTTCAGAGGGATTTTCAGAGAGATCTTTTGACAGATTTTCTGAAAGATTTCCCGGGATTTTCTGATGAATTCCGGAGATTCTGCCAGATCTTCAGGCGCACTGCACCCAGGAAAATCCGCCTTGACAAAGGCGGGCAAAACGCATATGATAATACAGAACTCTCGGGGTAGTAAAGGTTTCGACGGGGGTTATGAAGCTGGAGAAGCTATCCGCAGGTGATGCGTTAACTCACAAAATTAAACTAAACGCTGAAGATAATTTAGCATACGCTGCCTAATGGCAGCTGTCTGACCTGAGGCACCTGCACCTCAGGATCCAGGCATCGACTTTGCAGGAAACGACATATATTAAGCTTTGCGTATATGGGCGTATCATGAAGCTACTGAGTGCAGCAGGGTGTTAGTTTCCGGCTGCAGGAGGGAATGTTAAAGAACTGACTATGATAGTAGAAGGACAGTGGATTGGCTTTCGGACACGGGTTCGATTCCCGTCTACTCCATTATTGGTACTGATTTATTTTACAAATGAGAACGTCTGTAAAAAGAGCCGAGGAACCGGCTCTTTTTTCACATAATCGTCATAAATCCGTGCTATGATGAACAAAATGAAGTATGTTTACAGCAGGAAAGGAGCCGGTACGGAATGGAGCGTTTGAAAATACTGGTAGTAGACGATGAGAGCAGGATGAGAAAGCTGGTCAGGGACTTTCTGGTGAAGAAGGATTTTGAAGTTATTGAGGCGGAGGATGGTGCTCAGGCGATCGATATATTTTTTGAGAAGAGAGACATTGCACTGGTAATACTGGATGTTATGATGCCGAAAATGGACGGATGGCAGGTGTGCCGCGAGATCCGATCCTATTCAGAGGTTCCGATCATCATGCTGACAGCGAAGGGCGATGAACGGGATGAACTGCTCGGATTTGAGCTGGGTGTGGATGAGTACATATCGAAACCGTTCAGCCCCAAGATTCTGGTGGCGCGTGTGGAGGCGATCCTGCGCAGGACCAGCGGATTTGCAGGAGATGATATTCTGCGGGCAGGCGGTATTGAGATGAATAAGGCGGCACATGAGGTGCTCATTGACGGCAAGAGTGTGGATCTCAGTTACAAGGAATTCGAGCTGCTTACCTATTTTATGGAAAACCAGGGAATTGCATTGTCCAGAGAGAAGATTCTGAACAGTGTATGGAACTACGATTATTTTGGTGATGCCCGGACGATCGATACCCATGTAAAGAAGCTGCGCAGCAAGTTGGGGGAAAAAGGAGATTACATCCGTACGATCTGGGGGATGGGGTACAAGTTTGAGGTGGAAGGCTGAGAACAGATACGGGAGAATCCTGTTCGGATAAAAACGGACACAGAGGTGAGAACAGATGAATATGTCAATAAGAAAACAGCTGACCATGCTGTTTATTGGTCTGATGTCGGCCATGTTCGTTGCCAATTTTCTGGTGAATACGATATTTCTTGAACGCTTTTATTACATGCGGAAACAGCAGGTGCTTGAAGAAGGCTATACCATGCTCAATTCGTATGTGAGCGATGACGGGTATCTGGATAAAGAAGAACAGAGGTCTTTCATGAACTACAGTAACAAGAACGGGATACTGTTTCTTGTGACAGACCGTTATTACAACAAGCTGTGGTGGACAGAGAGTGAGTATATCAATATCACACTTGCAAGACTGAACGGATATGGAATTGGAATTGATATGGGTGTGGTACGGGAACAGAATGACAGTTATACGATACAGGAGAAGTATGATTCAGAGATAGAACTGAACTATCTGGAAATGTGGGGACTTCTCGACCCGGGTTATTATTTCATCATGCGGATCAACGTGGAGGCTATCCGTGAGAGCGTCCGTATTGCAAATGAATTTTTACAGTATATCTGCCTGGCAGGTATTGTGATGACCGGTGTGTTTGTATGGATGATTTCCAACCGGGTAACGAAGCCGCTGCGTGAGCTGACAGATCTTTCAAAAAGGATGGCGGCGTTGGATTTTGATGCGAAATACACGAGCGGCGGCGCGAATGAAGTCGGACAGCTGGGAGCGCATTTCAACCAGATGTCGGAGAATCTTCAGGAGGCTTATTCGCAGCTGCTCGCTGCGAACAACGAACTGCAGAAGGATCTGGAACGCAAGGAGAAGATTGATGATATGCGCAAAGAGTTCCTGTCCAATGTTTCCCACGAGCTGAAGACGCCGATTGCCCTGATTCAGGGTTATGCAGAGGGTCTGCAGGAGTGCATCAATGATGATCCGGAGAGCAGAGAATTCTACTGTGAGGTTATTATGGATGAGGCAGCCAAGATGAACGGGATCGTGCAGAAGCTGCTGACGCTGAATCAGCTGGAATTCGGAAATGATCAGGTAGTGATGGAACGGTTTGATATTGTGGAGCTGATCCGGAACAAGATTCAGTCAGTATCCATCCTTGCACAGCAGAAGGATGCGCAGATTTTTTACTATGGAAGTGACACGCAGGCAGTCTGGGGCGACGAATACAAGGTCGAGGAAGTGCTGACGAATTATGTGAGCAATGCGCTGAATCACGTGGATGGTGAACGCAGGATCGAGATTACAGTTGAGCAGAGGCGGGCAGACGCAGCGACTGATGCGGAAGTACAGCATCCGGAGCAGCAGGATAAGGTAAGAGTGCGTGTGTTCAATACCGGTGCACAGATACCGGAGGACGATATTGCACTGATCTGGGACAAGTTCTATAAGGTGGATAAGGCGAGAACCCGTGAATACGGCGGCAGCGGTGTGGGTCTGTCGATCGTGAGGGCGATCATGGAATCCTTCCATCAGGATTATGGTGTAGTGAACCGGGAGGACGGTGTGGAGTTCTGGTTTGAACTTCAGTGCGGAAATGCCGTATCCGAGGGAGAGCATGTTCCGGTTGAAATATAAGCGATGAATTTCTGCGGAGAGGAAAACGGGGAGAAGATGAGTAAAGTAGCAGTGATAGGCGGAGGTGCCGCAGGTATGATGGCAGCAGTAGCAGCTGCCGGACATGGTCATGAGGTCAGCCTTTTTGAAAAAAACGAAAAGCTTGGAAAGAAAATCTATATCACGGGAAAGGGACGATGCAATCTCACGAATGACTGTGAGGTGGAGGAGCTTCTGCAGGCGGTCTGTGTGAACCGCAAGTTCCTTTACAGTGCGTTTTACGGATTTACCAGCCAGGATACGATTGCATTCTTTGAGAATGCAGGGATGCGGACAAAGACGGAACGCGGCAACCGTGTATTTCCGGTATCGGACCATTCGTCTGACGTGATTTCAGCTTTGTCGCGGCAGCTGAAACAGAGCGGAGTAAAGATTTATCTGGAAACGGAAGTGGCAGAAGTACTGCAGAAGGAATGCGAAGACGGAACCTGTATTTCCGGCATCCGTCTGACTTCGGGAAAGCAGATTTCTGCAGACGCAGTCGTTGTGGCGACCGGGGGTATTTCCTACCGGACGACCGGTTCGACCGGAGATGGATACCGGTTCGCAGAAGAACTCGGACACAGTGTGACGGAGCTCTCGCCGTCGCTTGTCCCGATCGAGACAGCGGATGGCTGGGCAGAGAAGCTGCAGGGACTGTCACTGCGCAATGTCGAAGTAACAGTGCTGGACGGAAAGAAGGAGCTGTACCGTGAGTTCGGCGAGATGATGTTCACACATTATGGAGTGACCGGTCCGCTGATCCTGACGGCCAGCTGTGTGATACAGAAGAAACTGAAGGCACACCCTCTGCAGCTGCTCATTGATCTGAAGCCGGCATTGTCGGTGGAACAGCTGGATGCCCGGATTCTGCGGGAATTCGAAGCGGCAAAAAATAAGCAGTTCAAAAATGTACTGGGAACGCTGTTCCCGGCAAAGCTCATACCGGTGATGATCGAGCGCTGCGGTATTCCTGCGGAGAAGGCAATTCATGATATCTCCAAAGAGGAAAGAAGAATGCTTGTGGAGTTTACGAAGCGCTTCCCGTTGACATTACTGCGGCTTCGAGATTATAATGAAGCAATCATCACGCGCGGCGGTGTCAGTGTAAAAGAGGTCAATCCGACCACGATGGAATCCAGGAAAGTCAGCGGACTGTATTTCGCCGGAGAGGTGCTGGATCTTGATGCCGTGACCGGAGGATTTAATCTGCAGATCGCATGGGCGACAGGACATGCGGCCGGCAGTTCGATCCGGTGATGCAGTGTGAAAATCAGCTGCATTTTTGAGAGGGCAGTTTGAATAGTCAGTTTGAATCTGGGAGGAAAAAATGAGTTTTAATATAGCTATTGACGGACCGGCAGGGGCCGGAAAGAGCACGATCGCAAAGCGTGCAGCGAAGGAACTTTCTTTTATTTATGTAGATACCGGGGCAATGTATCGCGCTATTGCTCTTTATCTGCTGAGACAGAATACGGATATCGAGGATGAGGCGCAGCTTCTTGCTGCGTTGGATGCCATCGAAGTGACCATTGGATATGAGAATGGGGAGCAGCAGGTATATCTGAACGGAGAGAATGTTTCCGGACTGATCCGTACAGAGGAGGTCAGTGCCATGGCCAGCTGTTCTTCTGCGAACCCAAAGGTACGCGCGAAGCTGACGGATCTGCAGCGCGGACTGGCAGCGCGGGAGGATGTACTGATGGACGGAAGAGATATCGGAACACTGATCCTGCCGCAGGCACAGCTGAAGATTTATCTGACAGCCAGCGTGAAGACGCGGGCCATGCGCCGTTATCTGGAAAATCAGGAAAAGGGAATCGCGTGTGAACTGTCGGAGATTGAGAAGGACATCGAGGAGAGGGACTACCGTGATATGAATCGTGGAACGGCACCGCTTCGTCAGGCAGAGGATGCGGTGCTGGTGGATTCTTCCGAGATGACGATCGACGAAGTGGTCAGTCGAATCGTTTCACTTGCGCGCGAGAGAATGTAGCAGCTGGTATCCGTATAAGCACGGCGCAGGAGAAGATGACTGTCTGTGGTTGTTGCACAGGAGGGAAAATGGAAGTAATCGTAGCAAAGACAGCCGGATTCTGTTTCGGAGTAAAGAGAGCCGTGGAGCAGGTGTACCGGCAGGTGGAAGAAGGAATCAAACCGATTTACACATACGGTCCCATTATACATAATGAGGAAGTCGTTCGTGAACTGGCGGAAAAAGGCGTACAGATCATCAACGATGAGGAGGAACTTGCGAAGGTGACCAGGGGAACTGTCATTATCCGCTCACACGGTGTGGCGGAGAATATCTATCGCCTGATCGAGGAAAAAGGTCTGCATATGGTGGATGCGACATGCCCGTTCGTCAAGAAGATTCACAGGATCGTTCGTGATCACAGCGCCGGTGGTGCCGATGTAGTCATTATCGGTAATGACGGTCATCCGGAGGTCGAGGGGATCAAAGGGTGGTGCAGCGGAAAAGTGACGGTGATCAGTTCCGAGGAGGAGGCCGGGCAGTTTTCGCATAGTCCGGATGTGCCTTTATGCATTGTTTCGCAGACGACATTTAATTACAAGAAATTTGATAAATTAGTTGAAATTATTTCAAAAATGAGTTATGATAAAGTGGATATTTTGAATACGGTCTGTAGTGCTACGGAGGAACGCCAGTCGGAAGCCCGTGAGATTGCAGGGAAAGTGGACAGTATGATCGTGATTGGAGGCAGTCACAGTTCGAACACCCGCAAGTTATTCGAAATATGCAAAAAAGAATGTGCAAATACTTACTATATACAAACACTGAAAGATTTGGATATTCGGCTATTGCCATCCAGGGGTTGCGTAGGTATTACAGCAGGGGCATCGACCCCAAATAATTTGATTGAGGAGGTTTCAAAACAATGTCAGATTTAAGTTTTGAACAAATGCTGGAAGAATCATTAAAAACAATTCATAATGGAGAGGTAGTCGAAGGCACTGTTATTGATGTCAAAGAAGATGAAATCATCTTGAACATTGGATATAAGGCCGATGGTATCATTACCAGAAGCGAATACACAAATGAGCCGAATGTTGACCTTCGCACACTTGTTCAGGTGAATGACAAGATGGAAGCAAAGGTACTTAAGGTAAATGACGGAGACGGACAGGTACTGCTGACATACAAGCGCCTCGCTGCAGAAAAGGGCAACAAGAGACTGGAAGAAGCTTTCAATACACAGGAAGTTCTGACAGCACCGGTTGTTCAGGTTCTGGCCGGCGGTCTGAGCGTAGTAGTAGATGAAGCAAGAGTATTTATCCCGGCAAGCCTCGTTTCCGATACTTATGAGAAGAACCTTGAGAAGTACGCAGGTCAGGAGATCGAGTTCGTTATCACAGAGTTCAATCCGAGAAGAAGAAGAATCATCGGTGACCGCAAGCAGCTTCTCGTTGCAAAGAAGGCTCAGATGCAGAAAGAACTGTTCGAGCGTATTCAGGTTGGTGATGTTGTAGAAGGTACTGTTAAGAACGTTACAGATTTCGGTGCATTCATCGATCTGGGCGGAGCAGACGGTCTGCTTCATATCTCTGAGATGTCCTGGGGACATGTTGAGAACCCGAAGAAGGTATTCAAGGTTGGTGAGCAGCTGACAGTTCTGATCAAGGACATCAGCGGTGACAAGATTGCACTCAGTCTGAAGTTTGCTGACAAGAATCCGTGGCTGACAGCTGCTGAGAAGTATGCAGTTGGCAACGTGGTAGAAGGAAAGGTTGCCCGTATGACAGACTTTGGTGCATTCATCGAGCTGGAGCCGGGTGTAGACGCACTTCTTCACGTATCTCAGATTTCACACAACCATGTTGAGAAGCCGGCTGACATCCTCAGCGCAGGACAGGTTATCACAGCTAAGGTTGTTGATTTCAACGGTGAAGACAAGAAGATCAGTCTCAGCATGAAGGTTCTGGAGGAGAAAGCTCCGGCAGATGAGATGGCTGAAGAATCCTATGAGGATGCAGAGTAATCAGAAGTATTAAATAACAGAGCCGGTCTGAAGAGAGACTTCAGACCGGCTTTTCGTATAACCTTATGAATTTATTGCAGGAAGCGATGGAAAGGATCATATAACTTTTCACGAATCCAAAAGTTTTGGCAGGAACCTTTTGAATATACGCAGAATCCCTGTGGACAGGGGCGCTCATGCATACTTTACAGAAGTGCACGAAGCAGGGAAGCAGCATATTGCATCAGACATTCATCTGTATCAGGCGTTTTTTTCTCCAATACAGAAGTATCCGTATCCGGAGCTGTTACTTTTGGGAAAAATGCAGCTGCAACATCCTCTGAGAATTCAAAATATTCCAGCCTGTCTTCATAACATTTTCGAAAGGAAGGCGCCAGAATCCGTTCCGGCTGAGGCAGGAACACACTGCTTTTTCTGGTATAACATGTGGCCGGTTTTGCTGCTGTGCGATGTTCTCTGTCAACGTAAGCTCCGATACTCTTATGAACGGCCTGATCTTCAAGCGGGAGATAATAGTAGTTTTTATAATCCGGGAAAAAGTAGCGGAGTTCTCCCCGAAAGAGCGGAATATGCAGTGTCCCGTGATCGTTCTCTGCATGAAAGGAAATGGTTTCCTTTGCGTTCAGACTCAGATCGGAATGATATGGAACCGGGAGAGGACTGCACAGTTCAAACGTGATCGTCAGCGTATCGGAGGCGAGAACAGCCTGTGCCGTCCGGATATTACCCTGCAGCAGCATGAGGTATGAGGTAAGGGGAAGAAGCTTCGTCATACCGATCATGTCATCATGATTGTGAAGCAGCAGCAGGTTACGCAGACCGTTTTCACCTGAGGCAGTGTATTTCGCGAACAGCGATATCATATGTTTTCCGCTCAGCCGATCCTCGCGCTGCCATCCGAGAAACGATTCCAACGATGTCTGATTCATGCGCTCCAGATTGAAAAGCTTTCGGATGGGACGAAATCGCTGGTACAGATCGAGAGAAGTCTTCTCTCTCAGCGTGTGGGAAATGTGATGATGTTCTGCCCGCTCTGTTATAAACGGAATATCAAATGTAGTGCCGTTGAAATGAATCAAGATCTGAGAGTCTCCGATGGTATCAAAAAAAGTCTTCAGAATATCAGCTTCATCCGCAATGCTGTCCGCGAGCCATTGCGTGAGCTGCCAGTGTGTTCCGTTGAAACGGATGATGCCGATCAGAAAGACAATGGAGGAAGCGGCAGAGAGTCCGGTCGTTTCAATATCGAAGAACAGGCATTTCTGCGGATCAAAACTGTAAAAATCATGAAAGGTATCGAATGGTTCGAGTGTTTTTGTTATCGTGATCATAGCTGTTTTCCTTACTTTTTGATAATTACTGTATCTGCATGGACACTCATGAGTATATAGGAAAAAATACAAAATCGCCAGCAAAACATTCGCTTCTTTTTATTCTTTACAAAAGCTTTTTTTCTACGTATAATGAGGACGGAGACAGACACTTTCCAACATTTTGTTCTGTCTGAAAATTAAATGATTATGTATATGAAATGCAGGAGGGGGGACCAGCTATGGCAGTAGTTTTGGTAACGGGAGGAGCCGGATATATCGGCAGCCATACATGTGTGGAGCTTTTAAACAACGGTTATGAAGTGGTTGTAATGGATAATCTTTACAATTCCAATGAGAAGGCACTTGAGCGTGTGGAACAGATCACAGGCAAAAAGGTGACCTTTTATAATGTAGACATGCTGGATAAGGTTGGCATGAATGAGATTTTTGAGAAAGAGAAAATTGATTCGGTCATTCATTTCGCAGGCTACAAGGCAGTTGGCGAATCAGTGCGCAAGCCGCTTGAATACTATCACAATAATATTACAGGTACACTGCTTCTCTGCGATGTCATGAGAAATCACGGTGTGAAAAATATTATCTTCAGTTCATCCGCGACTGTATACGGCGATCCGGCATTTGTTCCGATCACGGAGGATTGTCCGAAGGGCAAGATCACCAATCCATATGGTCAGACCAAGGGGATGCTGGAGCAGATCCTGACCGATCTGCATGTAGCCGACCCGGAGTGGAATGTGGTTCTGCTCCGCTATTTCAATCCGATCGGTGCACACAAGGCAGGCATCATCGGTGAAGATCCGAAGGGAATCCCGAACAATCTTGTTCCGTATATAGCACAGGTGGCAGTAGGCAAGCTGGAGAAGCTCGGTGTATTCGGTGATGACTACGATACTCCGGATGGAACCGGCGTTCGCGATTATATTCATGTAGTGGACCTTGCGAAAGGTCATGTAAAGGCAATGAAGAAGTTTGAAGACACACCGGACGTACGCATTTACAACCTCGGTACAGGAAAAGGATACAGCGTACTTGATGTGCTTCATGCGTTTGAGAAGGCATGCGGAAAGACACTTCCGTATGAGATCAAAGAACGCCGCGCAGGCGATATTGCCCAGTGCTACGCAGATCCGGCAAAGGCAAAGGAAGAGCTCGGATGGGAAGCGGAGTATGACATTGATGAGATGTGTGCGGACTCCTGGAGATGGCAGTCCATGAATCCGAACGGTTACAATGATTAATTTATCTACGAATTGTAAATTGCCGGCCGGATATTGGGCGATTATGACGAAGTTTCTACCTTTCTGTAAAATGCCCACAAAAATATCTGGACGAAAACGGCGATTTATGAGAAAATAAAGGGTAAACAATTTACAATTGAAAGGAGTTTTAACATGATTTATTCACGCGAAGTAGAAGAAATGTGCCCAGTAGCACAGGGCGTTCACCATGGCGCAGCTCCGATTCCGGAAGAAGCAAAATGGGTGCAGGTTAAAGAAGTAAAAGACATCTCCGGTCTGACACACGGTGTAGGCTGGTGTGCTCCGCAGCAGGGTGCCTGCAAACTGACTCTGAACGTTAAGGAAGGTATCATCCAGGAAGCACTTGTTGAGACAATCGGATGTTCCGGTATGACACATTCCGCAGCTATGGCATCTGAGATTCTGCCGGGTCTGACTGTTATGGAAGCTCTGAATACAGACCTCGTATGTGATGCAATCAATACTGCTATGAGAGAACTTTTCCTTCAGATCGTTTACGGCCGCAGCCAGTCCGCATTCTCAGAGGACGGACTTCCGGTAGGTGCCGGTCTGGAAGACCTTGGTAAGGGACTTCGTTCTCAGGTTGGTACAATGTACGGAACACTGAAGAAAGGTCCGCGTTACCTTGAGATGGCAGAAGGATATGTAACAGGAATCGCTCTTGATGCTGAGGATCAGATCATTGGATATCAGTTCGTAAGCCTTGGAAAGATGACAGACTTCATCAAGAAGGGTGACGACCCGAACACAGCTTGGGAGAAGGCAAAAGGACAGTATGGTCGTGTTGCTGACGCAGTGAAGATTATTGACCCGAGAAAAGAGTAATAGTAGGAGGTAATGAAAAATGGCTTTATTTGAATCATACGAGAGAAGAATTGACAAAATCAATTCTGTTTTGAATAGTTATGGCATTGCTTCCATCGAAGAAGCAGAAAAGATCACAAAGGACGCCGGTCTTGATGTATACAATCAGATCAAGGGCATTCAGCCGATCTGTTTTGAGAACGCTTGCTGGGCATACATCGTAGGTGCAGCTATTGCAATCAAGAAGGGATGCAAGAGAGCAGCAGATGCAGCAGCAGCAATCGGTGAAGGTCTTCAGGCATTCTGTATTCCGGGTTCTGTAGCAGACACACGTAAAGTAGGTCTTGGACATGGTAATCTGGGCAAGATGCTTCTGGAAGAGGAGACAGAGTGCTTTGCATTCCTGGCTGGTCATGAGTCTTTCGCAGCAGCTGAGGGTGCTATCGGTATCGCAGAGAAGGCTAACAAGGTTCGTCAGAAACCGCTTCGCGTTATCCTGAACGGTCTTGGAAAAGACGCTGCTCAGATCATCGCAAGAATCAACGGCTTTACATACGTAGAGACAGAGTACGATCCGTACACAAACGAAGTTAAGGAAGTATTCCGCAAATCCTATTCAGAGGGTCTTCGTGCAAAGGTTAACTGCTACGGCGCTAACAGCGTTCCGGAAGGTGTAGCGATCATGTGGAAAGAGGGTGTAGATGTTTCCATTACAGGTAACTCAACAAACCCGACACGTTTCCAGCATCCGGTTGCAGGTACATACAAGAAGGAATGTAACGAGAAGGGTAAGAAGTACTTCTCAGTAGCTTCCGGCGGCGGTACAGGACGTACACTTCACCCGGATAACATGGCAGCCGGTCCGGCTTCCTATGGTATGACAGATACACTGGGACGTATGCACTCTGATGCACAGTTCGCAGGTTCTTCTTCTGTACCGGCTCATGTAGAAATGATGGGTCTCATCGGTGCAGGTAACAACCCAATGGTTGGTATGACAGTAGCAGTTGCAGTTTCCATTGAAGAGGCTGCTAAGGAAGGCAAGTTCTAAGAAATCCAGTAAAATCAAGGGTTTTAGCGGTTTTAAGAACGAGTAAAAAGTGGTTAAATGAACACAACTTGTACATTATTTGTACATTACTTGTTCATTGACGTTTGTTTACTAAGATAAATGATATTGGCGCATTGGCATAAGCTGATGCGCCTTTATTTTATTTTCTCAATATCGCTTCTTAACCATTCTATATCTCGCTCTGTGTAGGTCTCCTCTGTGATATCCTTGATTTTGTGACCGCCCATTTTTTTGATAGCGTGTTCATCTACACCAGCCTTTTTTGCTCTGGTAACAAAGGTCATTCGTGGATCATGTGGACGGTGCTCTGGATTCAGTCCCAGCTCCTGTATAACTGAATCAAACCGGTTCGCGTATTTATCGTACGTGAGCTGCCATCTGCCCGCATGAGTTTGGCCTTTGTCATTCAGTAGATATTCACTGCCAATACTGAGGGCAAAATCGTAATTCTTCTGTACGAGATCATGAATTCTGGTATGTATCGGGACGATGCGCTGCTTACCTGCATCTGTTTTCATTCCAGCCTGCATATACCAGTTTTCAAGATTCACTTCCTCCAAACGTAGGGTGGCAAGTTCCTGTGGATGCCATCCCATGTAGCACTGGATCAGGACCCAGTCCACAAATTTCACTTTATCAACGTTACTCCAAAGAATTTCCATTTCTTCTTCCGAAAAGATAATATGGCCTCGTTTGGCATTTTCCTTTTCCTGCATGATCTCATCCGATACATCAAAGGTCCTTGCATAGTTTCGGTCTACAATTTCATATTCCAGAGCGTAATCGAACATCAAATTGAAAAGAGACTTGATCCTGGACTTGGTATTGGCTGAGGGAAAGATCTTTTCTCCCTTTTTCTTTTCTTTAGTTTCAATCCGGTAGCCATCTTCCATGACACCCTTAATGTGACGCGCGCGGGCATCTTTGACACGCATAGTATAGATGGAAGTGCAGTAACTCCAAGCGGAAGTGATTGTGCGAAGATACGCATCATCTTTTCCTGCGAAATAGGCATCAGACCATTTGTCGTATAATTGCGCTACAGTGAGATCTGGAGCAAGATCGTAAGGATTACGATTGTATTCCAGCAAAGCTTCATATGTTTCGTTGTAAGTAGCAAAATGAGTGTTCGGTTTTAGGGACTTTAATATTGGTTTGCCAAATGAAGTTTTGCCCACACATACCCGAGCTCGAAATGGCTTGCGTAGATTTTTACCTTTTATTTCTGTTATGCTGCCAAATCCATTCGGCAGACGGCGGTGCCGATTAGATTTCTTTTTAGAACGAGCCGCGCTTGCTGGAACTTCCTGTAATGGGTATCCACAGTGAGGGCAGGAGAGCGCGCGGCCAGATACCTGCAGTTCACATTCTGGACATTTGATAAGTGCCATAAGATCATCCTTTCGTAATTTTGGGTATAAAAAATACACCCTGTTCAATTTGAAGGATGTATGGTAGAATACTGGTGTTGAGGCAGTAGTCTGATACATCCTTTTGGATTAACAGGTTACTATGTAAAGCCGTTCGGTACACCAATACCGGGCGGTTTTATTTGACAAAGAATCATATATAGCAATAGTATAGAGGAACCACTGAAAGCGCGAATGCGTCGTAGGTGGTGTTTTATTGCAATATGTTCAAAATTTTATACATAGTTGACAAAAGTAGTGCATACTATATACTACAAATAAGTTAACTCGTGAAGGATAAGGCTGGGTTCCTGAATGGGAGTAGGTCGCAAGACTTAGAATTCCTTTGCCCCTGGGGTTAGCTTATTTTTTTATTTTATCAAGAATATTTTCAGGATCTTTTTTAAGTTCTTCAACTATGAATTCTAAAGCTTGAAGCGAATAATTGTAAAAGTCAGTATTTCCAACAGAATGCTTCCAACAGAATTCTTACAAAGGGAATCCGTTATGCTGCATCCAAGATGCCTGGAGATATCAAGCGTCCAAGAACACAGCTAAAGGCTGCATAGTTCCATAAAATGAAACAACCATAAGTATTTCTTATACAGCAATTGTTCACTCATACTTGCTCATTTAGATATGAGTCAGATGAGGCGCATTGGCATATAGCTAATGCGCCTCATTTTATCTTCTGAATATCAGGTCTGATCCATTTACATCTTATAAAATCTTATAACTTATAACTTATAACTTATAATAAGAAATTACCGGTAAAAACTGAAAGTATACGGAGCATTATTATTATAGCTGTATTCAGAATAACATTTATAGGATTGTCCGTTGGTAGTGAAAGAAAATACGATACGCTGCGTATAATAGATTACGCTGCTGAAAGTAAAATCTAAAAAGGTAATTTCTTTTTTGCTGCCTGCCGGAATGGTAACGGAATTGCTGAATGGCATTTTCATGCTTGTGAGTAATTTATAATCATCATCGTAGGCTTTAGCTATATTTGAGACTGTAATGGGATGAGTGGTATTGTTTTTTATTACAAATGTTACATCATCTCCATATTCTGACCAGTTTACAGTCTTGATAGAGATTCCGGAAAGTTTTACTTTTTTGGGAATATGTTTAACCGTTACTTTGCATTTGTAACTTTTTCCGCCGATTCTGGCAGTGATGGTCGCCTTCCCGGCTTTTTTGGCGACTATTTTTCCCTTACTGTTAACGGAAACCACTTGTTTATCCGATGAAGACCATTTTATGCTTCTGGTGGTATCAAGCTTCAGTGTTGTACTTTCACCTTCCGAAAGGGTGGCTTTTGTTTTGTTAAGCGTAAGAGCCTTTACTGTTATCTTACACTTATATGATTTTGAGCCTGTTTTTGCAGTGATTGTTGCAGTTCCCTTTTTCCTGGCAGTAACCTTACCGTTAGAGTTAACAGCAGCAACAGATGGATTGCTGCTTGTCCAGATGATTTTTGCTGAGGTGCCGGAAACTTTCAGCTGCAGGGTTTTCCACTCTTTGAGCGTTGCGGCAGACTTATTGAGTTTAATCTGCGTTTTGGTTGAGCTGGATCTGGTTGAGCTGGAATTGGATGAACTGGAACCGGTTGAAGTGGATGATGCATAGGGGCATTTTCCATTCGTATGCAGATGAGCGGGATAGCCTCCGCAATGATAATGGTAAGAGCCAAGTCCACTTACATTTTTGTAGTCGTGATGCCCGCCATTCGAATCTGTCCGCCCTGAATGTGCCTCAACGGTAATTGGTCTACCGGAATACAGGCATTCAGGTGCTGAGGTAAAAAGCAATGCGAACATGACTGCAAATACAATTATTTTTTTCAGATTTTTCATAAGTCCTCTCCCTTTCTCTGGATTTAGTAGCGGGGTGAATCATTTTTATAAAATGAATACCTATCATAGTTTAGCACGAGAAATTATTTATATCTACAGGTCTGTTCCGGATATGTTGATTACTTGACCGGATATGCTGTAAAAATGAAATATTACCGGAACGAAGCTGTATGAGGAGCAGATTCATATTCTGCCAAAGACAATCCAATCCGTTCAATCGAAACTGCGTATATTACTTATATATTGAAGCAACTCATCAGAAAGTAATTGCATAACATATTTTATCGTGTTATACTACGCATACAAAAGGAATACTCGTCCATAATGGGCTGACCAAAGAAGTTAGTTAGACACTCCACCCTAATCACTCGGTCAAAGTTATGAGGGTGGATTTTCTATGCATAAATTGTAATTATTTTAGATAAATGTGAAGGAGAGCAATGCAATTTCCTTGAAGTGGATTCCAAAGAACGGAGCGCTGCAAAATGGATTATGATCTGAGTATATCAATCCGCAAATCGATATTTTTTCTTTCGATGCTCCTGCTTTTTTATGCAGTTTTTTTTACCGGAGGAAATAAGCAGCCGGTGCAGGAGCTGGGATATCATACCGATGGAGAGAGCTGCGGATGGGAGACAGACAGCTGTTTTGAAAGAAGAGAGAGCCAATACGGGCAGAGTGAAACACTGAAAACGACAGCATCGATAAAGGGCGATATAGCCGGGATAATGAATGACTGTACGTCTCTGCAGGCATGTGATATCAGTCGTATGATGATACAGCGCCGTGTTACAAATACGCGGCAGCGCAGAGCTTTTCTGCTGCTTTTGTTTTTGATCATGACAGGATTCTGGAAAAATTTCCGGATTTTTGAGTATTGGAACTCGCGAAAAGAGCTGCTGTATACATATAACGGTTGTACCCACCGGAAACGAAGGGGACCTCCTGAGATGATCTGGCAGGAATGTGAGGACATTCCCAGACTTTAGTCGGATAAGTTTGAAAGATCAGGAGGAAACGAAAATTGAATATTACGTACTTTTTTAGTCTGCTTGGAGGTCTGGCGCTGTTTTTATACGGCATGCAGATGATGAGCAACGGACTGGAGGCTGCTGCCGGAAATCGCATGAAACAGATCCTGGAGAAACTGACGGCAAACCGCCTGTTGGGTGTTGCAGTGGGAGCAGGTATTACTGCGGTGATTCAGTCATCTTCAGCTACGACAGTCATGGTAGTCGGATTTGTTAATTCAGGAATGATGACGCTGCGTCAGGCGGTCTGGATCATTATGGGAGCCAATATCGGTACGACTATCACCGGACAGCTGATTGCGATGGATGTTGGTATGCTGGCACCGCTGATCGCATTTATCGGTGTGGCGATGGTGATCTTCTTCAAAGTGCCGAAAGCACATCATATCGGACAGATTCTGGCGGGACTTGGTGTGCTGTTCATCGGCATGGATATGATGGGGGCCGCAATGACTCCGCTGCAGGAATCGGAAACATTTATATCCCTGATGACAAAGGTTTCAAATCCGGTGCTCGGTATTCTGACAGGTGCTGTATTTACCGCGATTATCCAGTCTTCCTCAGCATCAGTCGGTATTCTGCAGACACTTGCATCGAATGGTCTGATCGCATTTCCGAGCGCAGTGTTTATACTGTTCGGTCAGAACATCGGTACATGTATTACCGCAGTGCTTGCATCAATCGGCACCAGCAGAAGTGCAAAGCGTACAACGATCATTCATCTGATGTTCAATCTCATCGGTACGGCGGTCTTTACGGTTCTCTGTCTGACTTTGCCGCTGGCTGCATTTGTCGAGTCGTGGACACCGGGACGTCCGGCGGCACAGATTGCCAATATGCATACGCTGTTCAATGTGGTGACAACACTGCTCCTGCTGCCGTTAGGTGAATACCTTGCGTTGGCGGCGGAACGGATTCTGCCGGAGAAGAATACGGAACAGGAACAGACAGTCCGCCGATCCCTGCTGGCAGATTTCACGTCAGGCAACAGCAAGCTCGGTTTTTCGGCTATTCATATGGTGCAGCTGGGACAGGAGATCGAGTATATGCTCGGACTTGCCAGGAAGAATCTGAAACACTGTTTCCAGGTGGTACTTGACGGAGACAGCGTTGCACTGGAAGCCGGTATAAAGACGGAGGATGAAATTGATCTGCTGAATAAGGAAATCTCGCAGTATATTTCCAAGATTCTTGTCCATGAGAATACGGGAACGGATATTGCGTCCATTGAAGAGTATTTTACGATTACGGGAAATATTGAGCGTATCGGAGATCATGCGATCAACATAGGTGGTTATGTTGAGGTGATCAGCCGCGTTGGAATCCGGTTCTCCGATCAGGCACAGGAAGAAATACGGAAAATGCAGAGCATTTCCGATCATGCAATGGAACTGCTCATTCAGAAAGAAGGAGATACACCGAAATGGCTGTCCGAGATTGCAGCACTGGAGCAGCAGATCGACGATATGACGGCTACATATCGGGAGAATCGTCTGGAACGTATGAGACAGGGACAGTGTTCGGAGGAAGCGTGTATTCTGTTTTCTGAAATGCTGACGGATTTCGAGCGAATCGGGGACCATGTGCTCAATATTGCACAGGCTTACGCAAAGATTGCAATCTTTGCTGTCTGAAGCAGTTAAGGAATGGCATGAAACACCAGTGTACGTGTGAAGATAAAACAGAATAGAAACAGGATGACTGCCGCAGGACATTGGATCAGAGAGGAAAAACCCTTCATGTCCTGCGGCATTTTTACGCTGTCTGTGCAGCGATAGCCGGGCAGAAAACGAAATATTACGCAAAATGTTAAACAAAAGAAAGAAAAATGTCATAGGAAAAAACTGTATCGTACGTTATAATAAAAAAAATGTCTTTAGTAGTGTTGCAGCTCGTATAATATGCAAGAGAATCAATTTTCCGAAAACAGGGATGAAATTTGCTTTTGCTAAGGATAAGTTAAGAAAGAATTAAAGTATTCTCTGCTCAGGGCCGATATGATGTAAGCAGAAAATATGGCAGCAGGCCCTGTGAGTATTATGGGAGAATGAGAGTTCGATAGATGAAATTAAAAGAAAGATTATTCCGGGTCATTCCGGCATACGGTCTGGCACCGTTGATTTTTACATTCCTATTCAATACGCTGGTTTACGGCGGAGCGAAACTGATCGCCGGCGGCTGGCATCACCATAATCTGGAGACAAATCTTGATCTGATGATTCCATATATTCCATGGACGGTCAGTATTTATTTCGGTTGTTATCTGTTCTGGATTGTCAATTATATTCTCAGTGTGAGACAGGGAAAGCATGAGGCATATCGGTTTTTGAGCACGGATATCCTTGCAAAAGTAATCTGTTTCCTGTTTTTCCTCGCGTTGCCTTCGACAAATACGAGACCGGAGGTAGGGAATAACGGAATATGGGATATCGCAATGCGCTTTTTATATTCTGTAGATTCTGCAGACAATCTTTTTCCGTCGATTCATTGTCTGGTAAGCTGGCTGTGCTATATAGGTATAAGGGGAAGGAAAAATGTGCCGGCGGGATATCGTATTTTTTCCTGTGTGACGGCGATTGCGGTATTTGTTTCCACTCTGACGACCAAACAGCATGTTCTGTATGATGTGGCGGGGGGATTTCTGCTGGCAGAGGGATGCTGGTGGATTACAGGACATACGAAACTGGCACAGATTTATGAAGCGGTCTGGAATAAAATAAACAAAAGACTGCCGATGATCCGGGAAATTCTGTAGCGGTATATATGGTATGTCAGTGCGGGAAGAGAATGCCTGATGAAAAACGGATCTATAGCAGTGGGGATGAGGTGTGGATTGAAAGGGAAAAAGAAGGTTTTCTGGAATGGACTGCTGTTCATTCTGATATTTGCGTTAACTGTATATGGAGTATTTTATGGTGAAGATATCGGGGCGATAAGGGATTCAATACGTTACAGCAGGCTGATCTGGCTGATTCCCGGAGTTGCATGTGTGCTGTTTTTTATCTGGGGAGAGTCAATTATCATCTGGTATATGATGCGTTCCTATGGGATCAGCCTGAAGAAGCGTATCTGTTTTCTGTTTTCTTCCGTCGGATTTTTTTTCAGCTGTGTCACACCGTCGGCGAGCGGCGGACAGCCGATGCAGATTTATTTTATGAAGAAAGAGAAAATACCGATTCCCGTATCTACTGTGATCCTGATGATCGTTACCATCACATATAAGATGGTGCTGGTCATTATTGGACTGGCAGTCGCATTGTTTGGCCGCGGTTTTACAGAACAGTATCTGGGGGAAGTCCTGTGGATCTTTTATCTTGGGCTCGGGCTGAATGTGTTCTGCGTCACATTTATGCTGATACTGGTCTTTCATCCGTATCTGGCAAAGGCAATTATGGTTCGTGGACTGGGATTGCTGGAAAAGCTGCATCTGCTGCGAAAGAAAGAAGGAAGGCTTTCGAAACTGGGGGCTTCCATGGATCTGTATGGAGAGACGGCAGATTATCTGCGGAATCATGTGGGTTTGATGGTCAATGTTTTGCTGATCACATTTGTACAGAGGATTGCATTGTTTGCAGTTACTTACTTTGTGTATCGGGCATTTCAGCTGACAGATACACCCTGGTTTACAGTCATAATACTGCAGTTGGTGATTTCCGTATCGGTTGATATGCTTCCGCTTCCGGGCGGAATGGGAATCAGTGAGAGCCTGTTTCTGACTATTTTTGCTCCGGTGTTCGGAGAGATGCTGCTTCCGGGCATGGTGCTGAGCAGAGGACTTGGCTATTACAGTCAGCTTTTGATTTCTGCAGTATTTACCATGGTGACAGTTGTGGTGTTCGGGTACAGAGAACGAAAAAGTATTTCGGACAAATGAAAGGTTTGAGCTGAATAAATGAATGAAAGAGGGATGGGTTATGATTGGCTTTTATGATTATACGGTGGTGCTGACTTATATCAGTCTGGCATCTTCTTTGATGGGAATGATGTTTACGTTCAGAGGGCATATACAGTGGGGAATCTGCTGTCTGGCCCTGTCCGGACTGCTGGATGCATTTGACGGGAAAGTGGCACGCACCAAAAAAGACAGAACCGAAGATCAGAAAAGGTTCGGGATTCAGATCGATTCACTTTGTGATGTGATCTGTTTCGGAGTTTTTCCGGTGGTAATCTGTTATCATACGGGAATGACCAGTATTCCCTGCATGGCAATTCTGGTGTTTTACTGTCTGGCGGGACTGATCCGTCTTGCTTATTTTAATGTGCTGGAAGAAAAACGTCAGCAGGAAACGGCAGAAAACAGAAAATACTATCAGGGACTGCCGATTACTTCAATCGCGGTTATCCTGCCGCTCTTATTCCTTGCCTCCTCGAAACTGCAGGATTGTTTTCTACCGGTTCTGAGCGGGGCGATGCTGCTGACCGGAATTCTTTTTATTGCAAATTTCCGGTTCCGGAAACCAACGAATAAGGAACTGGCTGTTTTGATTGGTATCGTGGCAGCAGCAGTAGTTTACATAGTTGCTTATTATAAATGGAGGGGGTATTTCGGATGGAACTGGAAAAGTCTTGTGACCATGCTCAGACATCAGACAGTATTCAGGATCGATTCCTTGCCGTGCTTTACGGCCATGCGGCAGGCAGGCTGCTGCTGAAGCCGCTTGTTTTGCCATGGTTTTCGCGTGTCGGCGGATGGTTTCTGGATACACGGCTTTCAGCAGCTGCTGTAAAGCCGTTCGTGAAATGGAACGGGATTGATCTGTCTGAATGCCGGAAACAGAGATTTACATCCTACAATGATTTTTTTACCAGAGAACTTCTTCCTGAGGCTCGGCCGATCGATCTGAATGATTCTGCATGGATCAGTCCGTGTGATGCGCGACTGAGCGTCTGGCCGATTACGGAAACGGGAAAATTCCGGATCAAGCATACGGACTATACACTGGCACAACTCCTCCGCAGCGACAAGCTGGCGAAACGCTATTACGGCGGAATGCTCTGGCTGTACCGCCTTTGTGTTGATGATTATCACCGTTATGTTTATCCGGACGATGCCGCGAAATCGGAAAATATACGGATACCCGGGGTATTTCATACTGTAAATCCGGTTGCCAATGACCGGTATCCGATCTATAAGGAGAATACGAGAGAATACTGTCTCATGCGGACAGAACATTTCGGGACCGTGGTAATGATGGAGGTCGGTGCCCTGCTGGTGGGCAGGATCGAGAACCGGCACGGGGCAGGCACAGTACGGCGCGGGCAGGAAAAGGGACATTTCGCATTCGGCGGTTCCACGATCCTTCTGATCACGCAGCCAGGTGTGGTTCTGCCTGAACAGATTTTTCTTTCGAATACTGCGAATGGTATGGAAACAAAGGTGCGGATGGGAGAGCGTGTTGGTACAGCTGCATATATGAATTAAAAAGAAAGGCAGAGTCTGTGAGAGAGCATACCGTGAAAAATCTGTGTGTTCACTTTACAGGTTCTGCCATATTTGTTAAAATAAACTGAAGTTGCAAATTCAATGACAGTTGAGAGGGATATACATGAAAGTATTGGTAACCGGTGTCGCCGGTCAGCTTGGCCACGACGTTATGAATGAACTTGCGAAAAGAGGATATGAGGGAACTGGCTCCGATCTGGCGCCTTCCTATAATGGCATCAGTGACGGTACTGCTGTGACAGTGATGCCGTATGTTTCAATGGATATTACGGATGAAGATCAGGTAGAGCAGGTCATTTCCGGGATAAATCCGGATGCGGTCGTTCACTGCGCGGCATGGACCGCGGTAGATATGGCGGAGGACGATGACAAGGTGGAAAAAGTACGCCTCGTGAATGCGGGTGGTACAGAGAATATTGCACGGGTATGCAAAAAACTCGGATGTAAGATGGTCTATCTGTCTACGGATTATGTATTTGACGGGCAGGGCAGTGAACCATGGAAGCCGGACTGCAAGGCATATCAGCCGCTGAATGTATACGGACAGACGAAGCTGGAGGGCGAGCTTGCAGTGGCGAACACGCTGGAGAAATATTTTATTGTGCGAATTGCGTGGGTATTCGGTGTTAACGGAAAGAACTTTATTAAAACAATGCTGAATGTCGGTAAGACGCATGACTGCCTGAATGTTGTCATGGATCAGATTGGTACACCGACTTATACGTATGATCTGGCACGTCTTCTGGTGGATATGATCGAAACGAAGAAATACGGATATTATCACGCAACGAATGAGGGCGGATATATCAGCTGGTATGAGTTCACAAAAGAGATTTTCCGCCAGGCTGTAGCACTGGGACACAGTGAATACAGAGAAGAGAGGCTGACGGTCAATCCGGTGACGACGGAAGAATACGGGCTTTCAAAGGCGAAACGTCCGTATAATTCCAGACTGGATAAGAGCAAGCTGGCAGAAAACGGTTTTGTACCGCTTCCGACCTGGCAGGATGCACTTGGCAGATATCTGAAAGAAATTGAATTTTAGCAGAGTCAAAGGCATTTTCCGATGCTGCATTCCGTAATGGATCCGGCAGTCGGGAGATGCTTTTGTTTTCAGAAGCTTTATGCTTTTTAATTTTTATTTAATGGAATATCATGTTTTCTTAATTGAATAATGTCCTGATTCTTGTAAAATGAAGGGGAAATGCAAATACTATAAAAAAATGCGGCATAAGAAATGATTCTGCAGATTCAGGGAGGAGTTCATTTGAAAAAAGTAGAGAAACCAAAAAGGTCATTGATGTTCTATTATCTGATCGCGATGGCAGTGATCATATTGCTGAATACGTTTTTGTTTCCGAGCCTGATCAACCGCAATGTGGAGGAAGTGGATTACGGTACATTTCTCACAATGCTTGATGCCAAGAAAGTTGCGGTGGTACAGGTAGAGCGTGATGACATTTATTTCACAGATAAGAACGGCCAGCTGTACAGCACAGTGACTTTCAACGATGATTCACTGGTAGACCGCCTTTACAGTTCCGGCTGCGAGTTCGGAGAAGTGAAAGAAGAGGAGATGAATCCCTTATTCAGTCTTCTGATCCAGGTGGTCGTGCCGGTTCTGATCTTCGTGCTGATCGGGCAGATGCTGTCGCGCACCATGATGAAGAAAATGGGCGGCGGTATGGGCAATGCGATGCAGTTCGGCAAGAGCAATGCGAAGGTGTACGTGGCCAGTGAGACCGGTATCAAATTCAGTGATGTGGCCGGAGAAGATGAGGCGAAGGAAGCATTGATGGAAATCGTGGATTTCCTTCATTCTCCGCAGAAGTATCAGGAGATCGGTGCAAAGATGCCAAAGGGAGCGCTGCTCGTGGGACCTCCGGGCACCGGAAAAACACTGCTTGCGAAAGCGGTGGCAGGTGAGGCGGAGGTGCCGTTCTTCTCCATCTCAGGTTCTGATTTTGTGGAGATGTTTGTCGGTATGGGAGCTGCCAAAGTCCGGGATCTGTTCAAACAGGCAAATGAAAAAGCACCCTGTATCGTTTTTATTGATGAGATTGATACGATCGGTAAGAAACGTGACTCTCACGGTATGACCGGAAATGATGAACGGGAGCAGACACTGAATCAGCTGCTCACTGAGATGGACGGATTTGACGGCTCCAAGGGAGTGGTGATTCTGGCGGCCACTAACAGACCGGAATCGCTTGATCCGGCGCTGCTGCGCCCGGGACGTTTTGACAGGAGGGTGCCGGTGGAACTGCCGGATCTGGCAGGACGTGAGGCAATTCTGAAGGTTCATGCGAAAAATATCCGTCTGAGCGATTCCGTTGACTTCAATGCCATCGCAAGAGCTGCATCCGGTGCATCCGGTGCTGAACTTGCGAATATGGTGAATGAGGCGGCGCTGCGTGCGGTGAAGCATGGCAGAAAATTTGTGACACAGGCAGATCTGGAGGAGAGTATTGAGGTAGTCATTGCAGGATATCAGAAGAAGAACAAGGTCCTTTCTGATAAAGAAAGGCTGATCGTTGCCTATCATGAGATAGGGCATGCGCTTGTAGCTGCACTGCAGACACATTCCGCACCGGTCACAAAGATCACGATCATTCCACGTACTTCCGGTGCACTTGGCTATACGATGCAGGTGGATGAACAGGAGCACAATCTTCTCAGCAAAGAAGAGCTGGAAAACAAGATCGCCACATTCACCGGCGGACGCGTGGCAGAGGAACTCGTCTTCCATTCAATTACAACGGGAGCATCCAATGATATCGAACAGGCGACAAAACTGGCGCGGGCGATGATCACCCGATACGGAATGAGCGATAATTTCGGAATGGTTGCGCTGGAGACGGTAAGCGGTCAGTATCTTGGCGGAGATACCTCACTGGCATGTGCGGAGGAGACCGCGGCCAATATAGACAGGATGGTCGTGGAGCTGGTACACAGACAGTATGAAAAGGCGGAAATCCTTTTGAAGGAAAATATGATGAAGCTGCATGAGCTGGCGAAATATCTCTATGAAAAGGAGACAATCACCGGCGAAGAGTTCATGAGAATTCTGAATGCGAAAAATATACCTGAATTTGTATAAAAGAGAGATGAGAATGGATTCTTATAGAACGCAGAGTGAGCGGGGAGTGAAAAGGTAACCATTTGTTTTGAAAGATCTGTGCAGGCTGTCGGAGGAAAATCTGACAGCCTGTTCCGATTGTGGAGAAAAAATCTGTATGGAACTGTATAGAAAAAATTTGAAATCAGCCTTGACATACTATACATTGAATAGTATATTATCAATATCATGCAATGCATAGTATGTATTATCTGGTATCAGAACAGATTATGCGGATTTCCGGTTCTGTTATCAGAGCCTGATTAAGGCAGCGGAATCTGCACAGAAAGTAATAGAAGGAGGAATTAGCATGGATGCACAGAGAAAAAAAGGAATCCTGGAAGTGTGTGTGCTGGCTGTCCTGAAGAAAGGACCGTCTTACGGATATCTGATTATCCGGGAACTGGAAAGTTGTATTGAAATTTCTGAATCTACATTGTATCCGATTCTGAAACGTCTGGAACAGAATGGAAGTCTGAAGACATACCGCAGAGAATACAACGGAAGAATGAGGAAATATTATCAGCTGACGGAGGAAGGTCAGAACAAGATTGACCAGTTTCTGGATGAATGGGATGAACTTCAGAACATGTATCGTTTTGTGGAAGTGCAGAACCAGATGGAACCGGTAATGCAGGAAGCTGAAGAAAACACAGCTGATGAAAAGGATGTGGAAGATACAGCGGTTGATGGAACTGCTGTCACTGATGAAGCGGATACTGCTGTGGATGCAGAAGGTACAGCCGCCATGCAGGAGACAACCGGAGCAGAGCATACGGCTGACAGGACAGATTCAGTAGATTGTAACAGTGATGCTGCAGAGGAGGGAGAAACAGTATGAGAAAAGAAGAGTATCTGAAAAAATTAAAATACCTGCTGATCGATATGCCGGGAGAGGATCTGATGCAGATCGAAGACTTTTATGAGGAACTGATCCTGGACGGAATGGAGCAGGGATATTCCGAGGAGGAGATTCTGGCGAAATTTGAGACTCCGGAAGAGGTGGCCAAGAAGATTCGTGCAGAATACGGAGGACTTGTTGTTTACACGGCAAAGGCAAAGAGTAAGGAGGAGAAACACGGATATGAGTCTTCCGAGCTGATCCATACAGTTAAAGTGGAGACAGAGAATCTGAAAATCCGTGTAAAAACAGTAGAGGAAGGTCCGGTACGTGTCTATTTCAAACCGAAGGACGAACAGGATCAGGTAGAGTTCGAGGAGAAGGACGGTGTATTTGCATTCCGCCATACCAGAAAAGAGACGCTGAGTCTGAAGAACTGGCTGAATTTCTTCCTGGATTTTAATATTCTGATTCTCGAACTTCCGATGAATTTTGCCGGAAAACTGTTTGTGAAGACAACGAACGGCTCTATTCGGATCTCAGGTCTTGGAAGTCTGGCATGCGGAGAGATCTTCAGCAATAACGGAACCATCAAGGTAGAGAACAGCCGTGCGGCAAATCTCCAGATCAAGTCAAACAATGCGAAGATCGAGCTTGTGAACCTGATCGGAGAAGAACTGGATGCATCCGCAGGAAACGGGCTGATTTCCGTAAAGGAATGCCGTTTTCCGCAGAGACTCTCCCTTCAGACACAGAACGGTGCAGTGTCCGGACGCAACCTGATC
Organism: Candidatus Choladousia sp.; assembly: GCA_045119335.1. Classification (GTDB taxonomy): domain Bacteria; phylum Bacillota; class Clostridia; order Lachnospirales; family Lachnospiraceae; genus Choladousia. The sequence continues at coordinate 66,712 of JBGVDJ010000038.1, forward strand.
AGTGACAACATTATAATGCAGACCAGTAACGGACTGGTAAGCGGAACCATTATCGGAAATCAGAATGATTATAACATTACCAGTACGACACGAAACGGATTTAATAATCTGGATAATATCAACGAACCGGATCGGGCGAAAAGACTGACGGCCAAGACCCATAACGGAAGAATCCAGATTGAATTTACATTGTAAAAAACAAATCAGCATGGTAAGATAGGAGCTGTCGCAGACACAAGTCTGCGGCAGCTTCCTGTATGTGGAATACGGAGCAAAACAAGATTATTGGATGTGAGGTATGAGGATATGAATTATGTTGATTATATCATGAAAAAAACAGAAGAACTTCTGGCGGTTCCCAGTCCGAGCGGTTTTACATACCGTGCTGCCGATTTTGTGAAAAAGGAACTGGAACAGATGGGATACAGTCCGCTCATTACTGTAAAAGGTGCTGTTCTCGCAGATCTGGGCGGAGAAGATGCGGAAGATGCCGTGCTGTTGGCGGCGCATATGGATACGCTTGGAGCTATGGTAACACAGATCAGAGAGAACGGAAGACTGAAGCTTACCAATATAGGCGGATTGAATCCGAACAATACAGAGGCAGAGAACTGCCGCGTTTATACACGGGATGGAAGTGTGTATGATGCCACGTTTCAGTTGACTAATGCGTCCATCCACGTGAACGGAGAGTACAATGATATGAAGCGCAGTTATGACAGTATGGAAGCAGTGCTGGATGAACTGGTCCGTTCACGGGAAGATGTGGAGAAGCTCGGAATCATGCCGGGAGATTTTGTGTGCTTTGATCCTCGTACAGTGGTTACAGAAAGCGGTTTTATCAAGAGCCGTTTTCTGGATGATAAATTCAGTACATGTATTCTGCTGGGATATGCGAAATATCTGAAAGAACAGCACATTGTTCCGAAGCGACGGATCTATATCATGATCACTTCCTATGAGGAAGTAGGTCATGGAGGAACTGCATCTGTTCCGGACGGGGTAAAAGAGATGATCTCCGTGGATATGGGATGCGTTGGAGACGGACTTGCATGCGATGAGACGATGGTATCAATTTGTGCAAAGGACAGTGTAGGTCCCTATGACTATCATGTTGTTACAGAACTTGTCCGGGCGGCGAAAGCGAAAAATCTTGACTTTGCCGTGGATGTATATCCACACTATGGCTCAGACGTGGATGCTGCATTAAAGGCCGGATATGACGTGCGGCACGGGCTGATCGGACCGGGGGTTTATGCTTCACACGGCTATGAGCGTTCTCACAGAAAAGGTGCGGAAAATACATTTGAGCTGCTGCAAGCATATCTTGGCTGATATCCCAAAACCGGATATTTCTATTCTGTCACCCGGCTGCCTGTATTTGACTGTATCGGAGAATCGAGGTAGAATGGTTACAGTCCCAATATGTCCGCCAGGGAGGAAGGGTCTGGATGGAGAAAAGAAAGAATATCGATAAATTTTTTTTGCTGACGTATACGTGTATTGGATATGACGGGTTTCGCCATTCATGTCATGCATGGTTTGCGACAGAGGAAAAACTGAGGTCTTTTGTGGAAGATTGCAGAGCAAAGAAAAATGGGATCGAGATAGATCTTTCGATTGAGATTCTGTCACACAGGGAAATTCTTTTGTAGAAGAGACTGATCTGGGGATTAGATGTTGTTCAGGGATTTCAGCAAATGGAGGATAAAACGTTTTCAGAGCGGGCAGCGGAACATGTTAACATTCAGAAGAATACGGCATGATATCCACGCTGACTGGTGCATCTGCCGAAGCCGGTATGGCAGATGCAGGAAGACTGGCCGAAGCAGAATAGACCGGAGACGCAGCTGCGGAAACAGACAGAGAATGTGCTGTTTTGCGGCTGCGTCCTTTTTTGTGAAAAAACATGAAAATGAAAAAAGTATAAAGGTCCTTAAGAAAAAGTGAAATCGGAGCAGGTTTATTGAATAATCGAATCTGATATGGTAAAATTGAAACAGAAATCAACTGAAACAGTGCGCTTTATTGTGCATTTTATTGATAACTGAAGACTGGACAGGAAAGAAATTGACAGCATGAGAAAGGAATTTATATGAATATACTGTTTTATCTGACACCGAAAAGTGACGTGTTGTTTCTGTATGACGATTATTCCGTACGTCAGGCTATGGAAAAGATGGAATACCACAAGTACAGTGCAGTGCCGATCATCAACCGTGAAGGTGTCTATGCAGGAACGATGACCGAAGGAGATATTCTGTGGGAACTGAAGCGGCGCAGGACAGTGGATCTGCACGAGATTGAAAATATAAAAATAAAAACGCTGGAACGAAAATGGCATAATCAGCCGGTCAATGTCAACTGCAATATCGAAGATCTTGTTATGACATCGATGAATCAGAATTTTGTGCCGGTCATTGATGACAACGGGATTTTTATCGGCATCGTGACACGAAAAAGTATTATAGAATACTGCTACAATCAGTATAAAAAACTTGTCTAGTACATAATCCTGTGATAATATTTTAATGAAAATTTAAGAAATTTTGATTTGAAATCACAGGAGAATGAGAACAAATGAACAGGAAATGGAAAGTAATGGTTCTGACAGCACTGTTTTTGCTGGGCACTTTCGGATGTATGCAGAGTGTTCAGGCGACAGGAGAAACCGGAAACTCGCAGACAGCAGAAGCCGTGGAGCAAACAGAGACCAGAACGGAAACAGAAACTGCAGATGAGACAGAATCCGGAAAGGAAACAGAATCCGGAAAGGAAACAGAGAATGCGGATGAGAACGGATCCGGGAAAGAAACGGAAGCTTCAGATACACCGGCAGTCAAAAGCGGCTGGGTGATATCTGGAGGTCAGCGTTATTATTATACTGCTTCCGGTAAAATGGTCACCGGCTGGGCCAAAATAGGCGGCAGCTATTATTATTTTCGTAAAGCTGCCAATTCATCCGGACCTGCGGGAGCCGCACTTGTCGGTATGAAAAAGCTGTCCGGAAAATACTATTATTTCGGTGCAGATGGAAAACTTCAGACCGGCTGGCAGACGATCAGGGGGAAGTTGTATTACTTCCGGAAAACGGGAAAACCCGGTACGATGGGAGAACGGTTCACCGGTCTGAAGAAGATCGGAAAGTATAAATTCCGGTTCAATATGAACGGAAGCCTTTATACGGGCTGGTATACATCCGGAAAGAAGACCTGCTATTACTCAAAGTCAAACAAGATAGGTCTGCGGGGAAGGGCACTTACCGGCTGGCAGACAATCAGCAGACAGCGTTACTATTTTAATTCCGACGGAATCCTGCAGAAGGACTGCTGGATCAGCAATACATATTATGTTGGCAGTGACGGCAAAATGCTTACAGACTGCATTACACCGGACGGATTTATTGTAGACAGCAGCGGTAAGAAGACTGCAAAGGCTGAAGGCTGGTTGGAACTGGACGGCAAGTATTATTATTATGAATCCGGTGAAAAGGTGACCGGCTGGAAGACGATCAACGGTAAAAAATATTATTTTGATTCAGACGGTGTGCGTCAGACCGGCTGGAAGACGATTAATGGCAAGCGGTATTATTTCAATGCGGAAGGTATACGCAGAACCGGTCTGATCAAATATAAGGGTTCAAAGTATTACCTGAAGAGCGGTGTCATGCAGACCGGCTGGCAGTGCATCAGCGGCAGCTATTACTATTTCAAGAAGAACGGCAAGATGGCAGTCAGCACAACGGTTGACGGAATTACGATCGGTGCGGACGGAGTAGCGGATCTTTCCTCCAGAAAATGGTCTGTTCTGATCGTTGCGGGACATGGACAGGGAGACTGCGGCGCAGTCGGACAGTATGGCACGACCACATATTATGAGGCTGATTATACACGGCAGTTTGCCACTCTGATTTATAACAGACTGAAGGCAGTCGGAGGCTCGAAGATATCTGTTACGATGTATGATCAGGATTATGATCTCTATTCTGTTCATGTGAATTATTACAAATACAATACAGTGACAGGACCGAAGCCGGATCTGACAAAGTATGATTACGTACTGGAGATTCATTTCAATGCGACGGGGGCATATGCCAAGGATACATATGGAAACGGTTCATATAAGGGAATCGGTATGTATGTGAATTCCGCAAAGGGTGATATCACACTGGATGAGCAGATTGTAAAGGCTGCCGCATCTGTCGGAAACGGATTCAGAATATGGGGCGGCGGTAACGGAATATTCCGCTCTTCGACGCTGTATAATGCAAAGCTCTGTCAGGGAAGCAATGTTTCGTACGGACTTCTTGAGACAGCATTCATTGATGACAGAGACGATATGAACTTTTACAACAGCAACAAGAGCAAAATGGCAAATGCGGTTGCAGACGCGATCGTGAATTATTTTTCACAGAAGGTGACCGAATTGTAGATACAGCTGCGATTATGTTATAGAATCGCTGCAGTGAGAGAGTGTTATAAAGGATTTCAGACTGCCGTGGACACAATGGTTCGCGGCAGTCTTTGCAGCTGTGCACTTTTACGCGTTGAAGCGTTAACAGATAATTTTGCTGAAGTCATTGACAAAGAAAAAAATAGTTGATAGAATGGGTAGAAAGTTTGAAGCAGGAGCAGATGCATATGAAAAAGAGAGTTTTATCATTGCTGGTAGATAATACCTCCGGTGTACTCAGCCGTGTAGCAGGCCTGTTCAGCCGCCGTGGCTACAATATCGACAGCCTTACGGTTGGTGAGACTGCGGATCCGAGATATTCCCGCATGACCATCGTGGCGAGCGGTGATGAGATGACACTGGATCAGATTACGAAACAGCTTGCGAAGCTGATCGATGTTGCAGATATCAAGATTCTGGAAAATGAGACCAGCGTTGCAAGAGAGCTTGTTCTCGTAAAGGTGCGTGTGGACGCACATGACCGTCAGGATGTGATCGCGATTGCGAATGTATTCCGCGGCAATATTATTGATGTCGGAGCAGATTCCCTGATCGTGGAACTGACAGGACAGCAGTCCAAGCTGGATGCGTTCATTCAGCTGCTTGAAGGACATGAGATTCTGGAACTGGCGCGTACCGGTATCACGGGGCTGTCACGCGGATCCCATGATGTCCGTTATCTGTAAGGATATTGTATATTTATATTGATTGTATATTGATTGATAGAGGGAATACCTTTACTCATAAAAAATTTATCAAGAATGTGAGGATGAGAAAATGTCAGCAAAAATTTACTATCAGAAAGACTGTAACCTTTCCCTTCTGGAAGGAAAGACCATTGCAGTGATCGGCTACGGCAGCCAGGGACATGCACATGCACTGAACGCAAAGGAGTCCGGATGCAATGTTATTATCGGTCTGTATGAAGGCAGCAAGTCCTGGGACAAGGCAGTTGCACAGGGCTTTGAAGTATACACAGCAGCAGAGGCTGCAAAGAAGGCAGATATCATCATGATCCTGATTAATGATGAGAAGCAGGCTGCACTTTACAAGAAAGATATCGAGCCGAACCTTGAGGAAGGCAACATGCTGATGTTTGCACACGGCTTCAATATCCATTACGGATGTATCGTTCCGCCGGCAAACGTTGACGTTACTATGATCGCACCGAAGGGACCGGGCCATACAGTAAGAAGCGAGTACCAGGCAGGCAAGGGTGTTCCGTGTCTCGTGGCAGTTCATCAGGATGCTACAGGCAAGGCTCTGGACAAGGCTCTGGCATATGCTCTGGCAATCGGCGGAGCAAGAGCAGGTGTTCTGGAGACAACCTTCCGTACAGAGACTGAGACAGACCTTTTTGGTGAGCAGGCAGTTCTCTGCGGCGGTGTGTGTGCACTGATGCAGGCTGGTTTCGAGACTCTGGTTGAGGCCGGATACGATCCGAGAAATGCTTACTTCGAGTGCATCCATGAGATGAAGCTGATCGTAGACCTGATCTATCAGTCAGGTTTTGCCGGAATGAGATACTCTATCTCCAATACAGCTGAGTACGGTGATTACATCACAGGTCCGAAGATCATCACAGATGAGACAAAGAAGGCAATGAAGAAGATCCTGGCAGATATTCAGGATGGTACATTTGCAAAAGACTTCCTTCTGGATATGTCTTCAGCAGGCAGTCAGGTACATTTCAAGGCTATGCGTAAGCTGGCAGCTGAGCATCCGTCAGAAATCGTAGGAGAAGAGATCCGTAAGCTTTACAGCTGGAACGGCGAGGATAAGCTGATCAATAACTAAGCAAGATTTTGCGTGATGAAATTTCACGCTGCTCAAACGTAGCTAAGCGGAGTTTGAGTTTCCCGTTACCAATACGGCGAATACAATAATCAGGGCTGCGAAACACCGCAGCCCTTTTTTGACAGGAGGAATAGATATGGGAATGACAATGACGCAGAAGATTCTTGCTGCGGCAGCCGGACTGGAGTCAGTTGAGGCCGGTCAGCTGATCGAGGCAAATCTGGATCTGGTACTCGGAAATGATATTACATCTCCGGTAGCAATTCATGAGATGGAGAAATTTACAGAGGATAAGGTGTTTGATAAGGAGAAAATCGCCCTCGTTATGGACCACTTTATCCCGAATAAGGATATCAAGTCTGCCGAACACTGCAAATGTGTACGTGAGTTTGCCTGCAGGCATGATATTACCAACTATTTTGATGTGGGCCAGATGGGTATTGAGCACGCGCTGCTCCCGGAGCAGGGGCTGACTGTTGCCGGTGATGTGATCATTGGTGCTGATTCTCATACATGTACATACGGTGCGCTCGGTGCATTTTCCACAGGAGTGGGAAGTACGGATATGGCAGCAGGTATGGCGACCGGTAAGGCGTGGTTCAAGGTGCCGTCTGCAATCCGTTTCAACCTGACCGGCAAACCTGCAAAATGGGTCAGCGGCAAGGATGTCATCCTTCATATCATCGGTATGATCGGTGTGGACGGTGCGCTGTATAAATCCATGGAGTTCGTGGGAGACGGAATCCGATATCTGACAATGGATGACCGTTTCACGATTGCCAACATGGCAATTGAGGCCGGCGGAAAGAATGGTATTTTCCCGGTGGATGATCTGGCAATTGCTTACATGAAAGAGCATTCCAAACGCGAATTCAAGGTATATGAGGCTGACGAGGATGCTGTTTACGATGAGGAGTGCACGATTGACCTCAGTACACTGCGTCCGACTGTTGCATTCCCGCATCTTCCGGAGAATACAAAGACTATTGACGAGATCACAGAGGATATCGTGATCGATCAGGCCGTGATCGGTTCCTGTACGAACGGAAGAATTGATGATCTCCGTATCGCAGCTGAGATCCTGAAGGGACGCAAGGTAAAGAAAGGGGTTCGCTGTATCGTGATCCCGGCGACTCAGTCCATCTATCTGCAGGCGATGGAAGAAGGACTCCTGAAGATCTTTATCGAGGCAGGAGCAGTTGTCAGCACACCGACCTGTGGGCCGTGTCTGGGAGGATACATGGGAATTCTGGCGGATAAGGAGCGTTGTATTTCCACAACGAACCGCAACTTTGTCGGCAGAATGGGACATGTGGGTTCAGAGGTTTACCTGGCAAGCCCGGCAGTAGCAGCAGCCAGCGCCGTGACAGGAAAGATTTCTTCACCGGAAGAACTTTAAGGACAGGAGGAAACAGAAATGAAAGCAGCAGGAAGAGTATTTAAATATGGTGATAATGTGGATACGGACGTAATCATTCCGGCACGTTATCTGAATTCCTCCGACCCGGCAGAGCTGGCAACACACTGTATGGAGGACATTGACAAGGATTTTGTAAATAAAGTAAACAAGGGTGACATCATTGTGGCGGAGAAGAATTTCGGATGCGGTTCTTCCAGAGAACATGCACCGATCGCCATTAAGGCTGCAGGTGTCAGCTGTGTAATTGCCGAGACATTTGCGCGAATCTTTTACCGTAACGCGATCAATATAGGTCTTCCGATCATTGAATGCCCGGAGGCATCCAGAGGCATTGAGGCCGGTGATGAGGTGGAGATTGATTTTGACAGCGGTATGATCTACAACAGAACAAAAGGAATCGAATTCAAAGGTCAGGCTTTTCCGGAGTTTATGCAGAAGATTATCAAAGCAGAAGGACTCATCAACTACATAAATCAGGCATAATTGACAAAAACTGCAGGATTTTGCAGAAAAAATGTGACTCAATCACAGTTTTTGTATTGGATTTTTTGAATAAGTATGTTATATTAGAACTCGAGAAAAATGACAGACTCATTTTCTCGGGTTCTTTTACAGTGGGTACATATGGTTTATGTGTTGGAGGAATTTATGAAGGCATGGCAGATTGCGTCTGATGTTTTTCGAAATGCATCTCCGCGTCTGTTGACGGAGGAGGAGCAGACCTGGGAAGCTTATATTTCAACGTCTGATTTCTATGATCAGCAGACTTCTCTTGTATGGGGAAGCAATGTTCCGGGTTCCGGAGCACCAGAGAAAATTATGGTGGCAGCTGTTCAGGCGATGGAGAACCGCGGTTATCGTGCATCTGAAGAGATGGAGACGCTTCTGGGACAGGGTCTTGAGGCAGCGAAGCAGAAGGATATGATCACGCTGCAGCAGGTTACAGCACGCCTCTGGCATGAAATCGGAAAAATGGAGAAGGATACAGAGTCACCGTACTGGAGCTACCGGTACTATGACAGTTTCGAGATGTATGCTTCTTCTGTTCAGTTCCCGGAGCCGGTTGAGGTGGATGTTGAATCGGAGACATTTCGCGATCAGATCAGGGCATCCTGGCTTTCTCAGCTGATCGGAGCTGCGTTTGGTACGATGGTGGAGGGATATACTTCTGAGAATCTGTATGCGACGTACGGTGAGGTGCGGGATTATCTGCGCAGACCGGGAACGTATAATGATGATATTACATATGAACTTGCTTTCCTGAAGGCGTTCAAACAGTACGGGTATGAGGTGACTTCTGAACAGATTGCGCTGGAATGGATCGGACTGATTCCGGCCGGCTGGTCTGCGGAGGAGATGGCGCTTCGAAATATCCGTGTTGGTATCATGCCGCCGGAGAGCGCAGCTTATCTGAATCCGTTCAATGAATGGATCGGGGCACAGATGCGCGCCGGTATCTGCGGAATGGCAGCGCCGGGTGATCCATATATGGCAGCGAAGCTCGCATGGACAGACGGAGAGGTATCACATGCCAATAATGGTATTCTCGGTGAGGTGTTCAATGCAGTCATGACATCTCTTGCATTTACAGAAAAGGATATCCGCACGATTGTAAAGACAGCGATCAATCTGATTCCGAAAGACAGCGAATATTATTCAGTGGTGCGTTTTGCACTTGACTGCTGTCAGAAGTATGACAGCTGGAAAGATGCTCTGGCAGACTGCTATGAACGGTATGAGAAATACAACTGGATTCATGCCTATCCGAATGCATGCTGTGAGATTATCGCTCTGTGGTATGGAAACGGTGATTATGAGGAGACATTGATGATCATTACCATGTGCGGCTATGATGTTGACTGCAATGCGGCAATGATCCTGCCGGTTCTGGCAATTCAGCAGGGAATGCGTATCATTCCAACAAAACTGATTCACCCTGATTTTTCTGTTCTTATGACGTACACGCGCGCATACCGCAGACTCAGTCTGGATGAATTGGTGGACGATACTTTATTAAGTATAAAAAAGCGTTGTGAGAGGAGAAATGTAAAATGAGAAAGGCAACAATGTTTGTACTGGCAGCAGCACTGTCTGTTTCTCTTGTAGGATGCGGTTCTGCAACAAAGGAAACAGAAAAGGCAACAGAGAAGGCTGCAGTTACAGAAGCGGTAACAGAAGCAGCGGCTACTGAAGCTGAGACAGAGACAGAAGCAGCGGCTACAGAGGCAGTAACAGAGACAGAGACTCTGGCTGCAGAGGCGGAAACCGAGACAGAAGTTGTTACAGAGGAAGAAACAGAGGCAGCTGAGACAGAGGCAGTAACAGAGGAAGTAACAGAAGCCGTTACAGAGGCAGTTACAGAAGAAGTAACAGAAGTCGTTACAGAGGCAGTTACAGAAGAAGTAACAGAAGCAGCAGCTGAGACAGAAGCGGTAACAGAGGCAGCTGAGACAGAGGCAGTAACAGAGGCAGCTGAGACAGAAGAAGTAACAGAGGCAGCTGAGACAGAAGAAGTAACAGAGGCAGCTGAGACAGAGGCAGTAACAGAGGCAGCTGAGACAGAAGAAGTAACAGAGGCAGCTGAGACAGAGGTTGTAACAGAAGCAGCTGAGACAGAGGAATTTGTAGTTCCGGAGGGAACAACATACAAGGCCGCTCTTCTTCTGAATGGTACACTTGGTGACAAGTCCTTCTTCGATTCTGCAAATGCAGGTCTGGAAGCTCTTCAGGAAGAACTGGGTGAGGACGTATTTACATTCAAGGTAGAGCAGATGGGCGCTACATCAGCTGATGAAGCTAAATGGGAGCCGACACTGTATGATTACTGTGATGACGGTTCCTACGATGTGATCATCGTTGGTACATGGCAGATGCTTGACGCTCTGACAAACGCTGCTAATGATTATCCGGATCAGAAGTTCATCTACTTTGATGAGGCATTTGACTTCTCAGCAGGCGGAGAAGAGAATGTATACGACGTAATGTACAAGCAGAATGAGGTTTCCTATCTGGTAGGTGCAGCAGCAGCCATGATGACAACAGATGCTGATCTGGAGAAGGTTAATCCGGATGACAAGATCATCGGTTTCCTCGGCGGTATGGAAAACAGCGTTATCAAAGACTTCCTGGCAGGTTATATCCAGGGTGCAAAGGATGTTGATCCGGAGATCCAGGTTGCTCTTGCATACGTAGGAAACTTCTATGATTCCGCATCAGGCAAGGATCTTGCTCTTGCACAGTATAACAACGGTGTAGACGTAGGATACAATGTAGCAGGCAGCGCAGGTCTTGGACAGATCGAGGCAGCAGGCGATGTAGACAGGTATGCATTCGGTGTAGATTCTGACCAGGCAGCTCTGCTTCCGGATTACGCAGAGTACATTCCGACTTCTGCAATCAAGAATGTAGGAAACTCTCTGATCCGTGCGATCAAGCTTGATATGTATGATGAACTGCCGTACGGTACACTGGAATACCTTGGATTTGCTGAGGGCGGTGTAGAACTCGTGCTGGATGAGCATTATGAGGAAATTCTTCCGGAAGACATCAGAACAGCAGTTGCTGACCTTCAGGATAAGATCGTTGCAGGTGAGATCACAGTTCCGACAACACTCGGCGAGAACGCAATGAGCACAGAAGAATTTGATGCACTTGTTGACTCTGTAAAAGTACAGTAATTACAGAGGATTTACAGTCAGAACAGGCAATAATATGGGCCGGTTCCCGATTTCGGGAGCCGGCTTTTTCCATTGCCGACTTTTTTGTCAAAATGCAGTAAAAATATAAGAAACAGAGAAAATAATCGTGGTTTTTCATAAGAATGTGTTGTAAAATAAAAACAGATTAATTTTGATCTAAAATGAAAGAGATGAGGTGAACATGTTTGGATAATCAAGTCGTATTACAAATGAATCATATCATGAAGATCTATGGCAATGGTGTGGTTGCGAATGAAGATGTATCCCTTGAACTCCGTAAAGGAGAAATCCATGCACTGTTAGGGGAGAACGGGGCAGGAAAGTCGACGTTGATGAAGGTTCTTTTTGGCATTGAATCCCCGGATCAGGGTGAGATAGTACTGAAAGGAAAGCCGACGACTATCAAGTCACCGCAGAGTGCCATCAGCCAGGGAATCGGTATGGTTCATCAGCATTTTATGCTTGTGCCGTCCCTTACAGTGGCTGAGAATATCATTCTCGGTATTGCGCCGAAAAAGGGCCTGTTTATTGACCAGGAGAAGGCGATCAGGTCAGCGCAGGATATCGCGGCAGAATACAACTTTGATATTGATGTGCGTCAGCGGGTGGAAGAGATCCCGGTGGGTGTGAAACAGAAGGTGGAGATCCTGAAGGCGCTCTATCGCGGAGCTGAGATCCTGATTCTGGACGAGCCGACTGCAGTACTCACTCCGCAGGAGACAGATGAATTGTTTGTACAGCTGCTGAAACTGAGAGAGAAAGGACATACGATTATCTTTATCTCTCATAAACTGGATGAGATCAAGAAAATCTGTAACCGTGCTACGATCATGAGAAACGGCCGCAGCATGGGTACTTATGAGGTGGCGGATATTTCGACACAGGAGATGTCCCGACTGATGGTAGGACGGGAGGTATCGCTGAAGTTTGATAAAAATGAACAGCATCTTACCAAAGAAATACTCCTGAAGGTGCGCAATCTGTCTGTCAACAATTCTCAGGGTGTTCTGAAGGTGGACGATCTCTCCTTCGACTTAAAGGGCGGTGAGATTCTCGGTATTGCCGGAGTAGAAGGCAATGGTCAGACCGAGCTGATCAATACCCTTACCGGAATCAACAAAAAGTACAGGGGCGAGATTTCCATTAAAGGAAAAGATATTGCGTCAGCGTCAATCAAGGATATCCGTGATCTGAAGATGGCGCATATTCCGGAAGATCGTATGGTATCCGGCTGCGCGAAGAATCTGAGCATCCAGGAGAACCTCTTCTCGAATCAGTATAAAAATCCGGAGTATTCCGGCAGGCTCCTTCTGAGAAAGAAAGCTATTGAAAAGCGAAGCGATGATCTGATCAAAGAATTCCTTGTGAAATGCAGGTCCAGAAAGCAGAATGTGGGAATGCTTTCCGGCGGTAATATCCAGAAAGTTATCGTAGCACGTGAGTTTTCGACACTTCCTGACATTATTATTGCGAATCAGCCTACACGAGGCATTGATGTCGGTGCTGCTGCATTTATCAGAAAACGTCTTCTTGAGTTCCGGGATGCAGGCTGTGCGATTATTCTGATTTCGGCCGATCTGACTGAGATATTCTCATTGAGCGACCGTCTTGCTGTAATGTACAAGGGTAAATTCGCAGGCTTCTTTACTGATGTTGACAATGTGACGGAGGAAGAACTCGGTCAGCATATGCTTGGAATCAAGAAGGATGAAGTATTGGAGGGAGTCATGTATGAATAGTGCGAAGAAATTTGATATGCTGCGTACAGTCATTTCCGTACTGATTGCACTTGGCATTTCATTCATTCTAATTTTCTTTATCAGTGATCAGCCCTTTGAGGCAATCAAGTATCTCGTTACAGGACCGCTGACGAGTACAAGAAACATGGGAAATGTTGTGGAAGCGATGATTCCCCTGATTTTTACAGGAACCGGTGTATGTATCATGTTCTCTGCAAATCAGATCAACCTGTCTGCAGAAGGCGGATTCTATATCGGCGGTCTGGCAGCTTCCTGCGTGGCAATCTATGTGACACAGAAATATGTGTCTCCGGTTGCAGCACTTCTGTGTGCAGGCATTGTGGGTGCACTGTTTTCTGCAATTCCGGCAATCATGAAAATTGCAACAACAGCATCAGAAATGGTCTCTTCTCTGATGATCAACTATCTGGCTCTGTATTTCGGTACTTATATGCTGAACAATGTAATCGGGGATCCGTCAGCCAGTGCGGCATCCTATGCACTTGCAGAAGCAGCCGAGCTTCCGACACTGATCGATAAGACCCGGGTACATCTCGGCCTGTTCATTGCACTTGCGGTAGCGGTTCTGGGATATATCTTCCTGTATCGTACAAAGCTCGGCTATGAACTTCGTCTTACCGGTGAAAATGAAGAGTTTGCAAGATATTCCGGTATCAATATTGTAAAGGTCATTCTGATATCCCAGCTCTTCGGCGGATTCGTTGCAGGTCTGGGCGGCGGTGTTGAGATGCTCAGTCCGATCTACTCCAGATTTACATGGACATCTCTGCTGGGCTATGGCTGGGATGCGATCATTATCTGTACCCTTTCCAAGAAGAATCCGCTGTATACTCCGTTTGCTTCGCTGTTCCTTGCATATCTGAGAACAGGTGCGTCTATCATGGCAAGAAGAACGGATGTTACACTGGAAATCGTTCAGATTACACAGGGCATTATCATTGTACTTGTTGTTGCGGAGCAGTTCCTGAGCAAGTATAAACATAAACTGATTGCAAAAGAAGCGAAAGCAGCACTCAAAGAAGAGGAGGTGGCATAAGTATGTGGGAAGCAATTTTATCTCCTGATTTCTTCAGTACAATCTTAAGAGCAACCACACCGATCCTCTTTGCGACACTTGCGGCATCTATCGCTGCGAAGTCCGGTATCACTAATATGGCCCTGGAGGGAATTATGCTGTTCTCCGCGCTGTTCGGTGTATTTTTCTCTTCTCTGACACAGAGTGCATGGCTGGGATTGCTGATTACAGTGATTATCGGCGGATTTATGGGATTCGTCCTTGCGTTCTGCGTACTGAATCTGAAGACAGACGAGATCCTTGCAGCAGTAGCGATCAATCTGATAGCGACCGGCGGTACCGTACTGCTTCTTCTGGCATTCTCCGGAGACAGAGGTATATCCGCCTCCATCAAGAGTGTGGCAGCTCCGGTCATCAATATTCCGTTCGTTGAGAATATTCCGTTCATCGGCAGGATTCTGTCCGGACAGAACGTGCTGACCTGGTTCGCGATCATTGCTGTAGTTGTAATGCATCTGTTCATGTACAAGACTCCGCTGGGACTTTCCATTCGTGCGGTAGGTGAGAATAAGGATGCTGCAGAATCTGTTGGTATCAGTTCCAGAAAAATTCAGTACATTGCGCTGATCATCAGCGGTGCACTGTGTGCAGTCGGCGGATTCTATCTGTCAGGCGGATACATGAATATGTTTACAAAAGATATGTCCAGCGGACGCGGTTTCATTGCTCTGGCAGCATCCAGTATGGGAGGCAATACACCGATAGGTGGTTTCCTCGTATCTCTGCTGTTCGGTTTTGCACAGGCATTTGCGAATATCATGCAGCTGAAACAGCTGATGCCGTATGAAATCGTACTTATGGTTCCTTATCTGACTACATTGATCGGTCTCGGTGTATACTATTATGCACAGAAAAAGAAAAAGGAGAAATTAAGTGGTAAATAAAAGAAAGATCATTATGGATTGTGATCCGGGAATAGATGATGCAGTTGCCCTCTGTCTGGCAGCTGCACATCCGGAGGCATTTGACATTATAGGAATCACAACAGTTGCCGGTAATCAGACAATTGATAAAGTCACGGAGAATGCGCTTCGTCTCTCTTCCTTTTACGGACTGAATGCCCCGGTGGCAATGGGTGCGGTATGTCCGATCGTAAGACCGGCGCTCACAGCAGCTGATGTTCATGGTGCAAACGGTATCGGCGATGTGGAGATCCCTGCGACAGATAAGAAACCGGCTTCACGCAATGCAGTTATATTTATGAAAGAATTGATTGACGGACTTCCGGAGGGCGAGAAGGTTACTCTGGTTCCGACAGGACCGTGTACGAATGTTGCACTGCTGCTTCGGGTCTTCCCGGAAGTGAAGGACCGTATTGAAGAGATCGTCCTGATGGGCGGAGCTGCATTTGGCGGTAATATTACAGCTACCGGTGAATTCAATGTCTATGAAGATCCGGAGGCAGCAGCGATCGTATTTGACAGCGGTCTGCCGATTGTAATGTGCGGACTGGACGCTACAGGCAAATCGGGACTGGATCGTGAGACGGCAGCACAGCTGGCACAGTCTGAAGGGAAAATTGCCAGGGCTGTGGGCCGGATGGTACAGTTCTACTTCACAGGTCCGTCCTATGAGCATCAGGAGATCGCATGTATTCATGATGCAGTTACGTACATGTATATGCTGCATCCGGAAATTTATAAGGCAGTTAAAATGCCGGTGAAAGTGGATTGTTCGGAAGGCACGAACAGAGGCATGACCGTATGCGATTCCAGAACATGGACTTATGATCAGGAGCCGACTACAACGGTACTGATGGATACGGATGGCGATAAATTCCGTGAGTATCTGCTGGAAGCGGTTTATGCACTGGATAAGAAGCTGTCGTAGCAAAACAAGGAGCGGGGAATGAGTAAAATAATATTATTGAAAGGCGGAACGCTTCTGAATGAGGAAGCGGAATGCATTCTCCATCAGAACGTCTATATTCAGGATGGAAAGATATTGAAGATTACGGATTGCGCCGGTGATGATGGTGCAGTGAAGGCGGATGAAGTGATCGAATGCGGAAATTATTATATCAGTCCGGGAATCGTGAATATGCACGTGCATACTGCTATGAATATCTTCAAAGGTATTTCGGAGGATGTGACGGCAGATGCATGGTTCAATGAGATGATCTGGCCGTATGAGAGCAAGATGACAGATGATGATGTCTATATCGGAACGATGCTCGGCATTGCGGAGATGATCAACAACGGAGTTACCGTGTTTGCAGATCACTATTTCGGTGAGGAGCAGGTGCTGAAAGCAGTAAAGGATACGGGAATCAGAGGTGATCTGGCACCGACTCTGTTCGGTATGACACCGGATTTTCCGGAGCGTCTGGAACAGGTGAAGGAGTTTATACGAAATCACAGAAACGATTCTGACAGAGTTTCGTTCCGTATGGGACCTCATGCGAACTATACATGTCCGGGAGATACTCTGGGTATGATCGTGGATGCAGCGAAGTCTATGGAGCTTCCGATCCATCTTCACATGTCCGAGGAGAGTGCGCAGGTAGAGAATGCGCGCCGTGCATTCGGAAAGACACCGTTTGAGATCCTGGCTGATGCAGGCGGATTTGACTGTCAGGTTCAGGTCGGTCACGGCCTCTGGATAGAAGAGAGTGATCTGAAGTATCTGCGTGACGATACGTGGTTTGCGTTCTGTCCGAAGACCTACATGAAGCTTGCTTCCGGAAAGGGCGGATTCTTTGATTTTCATAAACAGCTCAATTATTCCTTCGGTACGGACGGAGCGGCCAGTTCCAATACGCTGAATCCGGTGGAACAGGCGAGACTGTTTGCACTGCTGGGCAAATTTCAGGACGGCGATTCAGCTGCCTACGATGCAAAGGATATCTGGAAGCATCTGATGGCCGGTCATAAGGCATTTTCATTCGGTACAGGAAAGCTCACAGAGGGCGCTCCGGCTGATCTGGCAGTATGGGATCTGCGTCAGCTGGACACATTCCCGTTCTACAGTCCGATTACCGGAATTCTTTACAGCAGCAACAGCCAGAATGTAAAATATACGATGGTGGCAGGAGAGTTCCTGAAATATGATGGAAAACTGAAAATGGATACAGAAGAACTTGTCAGGGAAGCAATCAGACTGCAGAAAGAGTTGCTTGCGAGGGGAAAAGGAAAAGCACAGGTTGTCTATTGACCGGTGAACCGGAAGATTGAGAATAGAAAGAGAATAGAAAGAAAACAGAAAGAGAGCGATAATAAGAGCGGATATCTGACCGCCTGTTATCGCTCTCTTTTTCCTCTCTGCAATCCTGCGAAAATCATACCAGCTTCAGTGAATCAAACACCTCATCCGGCAGGAGTGCGCCTTCCGTTTCCACGACTTTGGCAGCTGCACGGTTGGCAGTATAAATCGCGTCATGATAATTCATGCCGAGCTGGAGACATGCAATAACGGCACCAATATGGGAATCACCTGCTCCGATGGCATCAATCTGATCTGCTTTAAAGCTGTCCACATATTCTGCGGCATCAGCACTGTGATAATATGTGCCGCGGGAACCAAGCGTAATGATTACAGCATTTCCGGTAAGCTGATACAGTTTCAGCGCTGCATCTTCCGGACAGTCAGATCCGGCAGCAGTGCAGGCTTCCTCTTCATTCAGATGAAGCACCGGATGCAGTGCAAAGATCCGGTCGATCAGATCCGGTGCGATGCGGCTGATACGCGGACCGGGAGCGAAGTAAACAGTCAGCTGCGGATTTGCTTCAAGCCATTCCACAATATTTTTCCCTGTGGTCTCTTCGATTTCAAGTCCGCAGATATAAACGCTGTCGATTTCATTTACATTCAGCAGATCGAACCATTCCCGTTCAAAAAGATACTCCGCTCCGTGATAGGAAATGAAAGTGCGTTCGCCGTCTTCCTCAACGAAACAGTAGCAGCATCCGTTGTCGCGATCCGGTGTCGGAATCGGTGAGGTGATACCTCTCTCCTGCAGATGTGTGCGGACAAAATCACCGTATACACCGGTTCCTACCGGTGAGAACAGCGTATACGGTACTCTGAAATGGCGAATCATATCAGAAGTATTATAGGCGCAGCCGCCAAGCGACAGCTGCTGTGTGATAACATGTACATCCTCCTGTTTCTGTGGAAGGTGATCCAGTGTGATGATGACATCCACGACGGTGGAGCCGATAACGAGAATTTTTTTCATGGCTTTTTCTCCTGTGTAATTCAGATCATATATAAGTGATGTCCTGTCAGTTGCGAACGGCAGGAGGCATTTCTGGTGGTGTTGGTAGCTGCAGCTTTGCTGTATTCGTTTCAATACGAATAAGATAGCTGTAGTATATCATATTCGCTCTGTTTCTGTACAGAATGAATCCCATTGGGTGAAAAAGAATCTCATGAGACAGAAAAGCTCCATAAAAGAGAATTCCCGTGAGAAAGAAAATTCTCATAAATATAAAAACAGGCGGTTCAGATGATCCGCAAAACTTCATGCAGATGAAAGGTAAAACGGTATAGATTATGTCCTGAAAAAATATAATGAGAAAGGGACTGTCAGATTGCGGACAGCGGCGGTCATTTGGAGCGGAGGGACGGATGAAAAAGAGCAGGATTCTGAATTTAATGTGTGCGGTGCTGGAAATTGCAGCTATTCTTGCTGTGCTGTTTATAACAGCAGGACTGATCTTCCGCTATGTCCAGTATGGGGAAGAAAACGGGATACGATCAGGTGCATCACATCAGGAGAGCGGGGAAGCGGTCGCCGCGGAAATGGAGACGGCTGATCCTGCCAGGCAGAAGAACGATGCGGGGAATGCGGATCCGGAAGATCTGTCAGAGCAGAGCGTACAGGATGCAGAAAATACGGCGGCGAATCGGACTGTGCAGGAGAAGGGAGAAGCAGTATCGGAGCAGCAAACTCCGGAATCAAATAAATATAATCCGGATATAAGAGTGCAGATTTCAGGCGGAGATTATACCAGTGAATATCATGATGTTATAGAGTTGACCTGCAATGCCGCGTACACAGTCTCTGAATATGGATCGAATCCGGCATCGGGAGGATCAGAGGAGTATGAGACGAATCAGACAGCAGAAGCATCAGCAGAGTATAATCAAAACCAGACAGCAGAAACATCAGCAGAGTATAATCCGAATCAGATAACAGCTTCCGATCAGGATGAATCGGCTACGAAACCGGCTGAAATATCCGTGAAATCAGCCGGCGAGCAGTTTACAATAGAAAAAAGCGGAATGAAAGAAGGAGAGAGCATCTGCATCGAGCCGGAAGAAGGAAGTTCTCTGGAAGTGCTCAGTCTGGATCGCGCGGATGGACATCCGTATTATAGTGGGAAATTGTATATCTATTGCGAGGCGGAAGGACTGGCGCTAATAAACGAGCTGCCTCTGGAAACGTATCTGTGCAGTGTGGTCTCAAGCGAAATGCCGTCAGATTATCCGCTGGAGGCACAGAAAGCTCAGGCGGTCTGTGCGCGTACTTATGCATGGAATCACCTGGAGCAGCAGGGGTGTATGGATGGACTGGCGAATCTGGATGACAGTGTCATGTTTCAGGTTTACAATAATTTCGGATGTACGGAGAAATCTTCGGAGGCGGTTGCCGCAACGGCAGGACAGGTACTGCAGTCGCAGGAGGCTCTCTATTATTCCACTTCGTGTCTTTCGGAACAGCGAACGAATCTGACAACAGATAAGGCATTTGCGGATTTTCTGGATGAAGTTCCGTCAGAAGAGGAAGAATATGATTCTCCGTGGCTTCGGTGGGAAGTTACGCTGAATATCAGTGACATCATTCAGAACCTGGTACAGCAGGGAGAAGGGGCGGAATCGGCTGCGCTGGATGCACTGCGCGTTACAAAGCGGGCCGGAACAGGTCAGGCACAGGAACTGGAGCTGATATGCGGGGAAGAAAGCTTTACGATAGAAGGAGAATATCAGATCCGCTGCATTCTGGGAACCGGCAATGCGGAAATTATTCTGATGGACGGCAGCACGGTGAGCGGTATGCAGCTGCTGCCAAGCGCTTTTTTTGTACTGGAAGAACTGGATTCCGGAAATGGGACAGTGCGTTTAAAAGGCGGAGGGTATGGACACGGGATCGGTATGAGTCAGTGCGGAGCAGCGCAGATGGCATCAGAAGGACTGGACTATCAGGAAATTCTGAGCTATTATTATGAAGAGAAGATCGTTGAAATAAGTAATGCGGACCGTTAGAAAGAGATACGGGGAGAAATTATGGACACATTCAGAAAGATTACAGATCGGGCGATGCGTTTTGTCGGAAAAGTGAACAGAGACCGTGTACGTGCACATGCGGCAGAGGCGGCATTTTTCATCATCATGAGCTTTTTTCCGGTGCTTATGCTTTTACTGACGCTGCTCAAATTCACACCGCTGAATACAGAACAGGTTCTCTATGCCATTGAACAGGTTACACCGTTTGAGACCGAGGAAATGCTGCGGCCGGTTGTGGACAGTATTTTCAACCGCTCCTCCGCTCTGCTGTCTGGGACGGCAGTGATCGCCCTGTGGACAGCCGGAAAAGGAATGATGGGGATTATGGACGGACTGAATTCCATCTATCAGATTGAGGTGCGTCGGAATTATTTTGTGACGCGGATCCGTTCTGCCTGTTATACTTTTGTTCTGATTCTTGCACTGATCCTGAGTCTCGGCATCCTGGTGTTCGGATACAGCATACAGCGATTTCTGCAGAGCAGATTTCCGCTGATGCAGAAGTATCCTGATACGATGCTCGTTCTTCCCATGGCGGTTGCCATGGTCATCATAGTGTTCCTGTTCATGGTGCTGTATACGTTTCTTCCGGGTCGGCGTATGAAGTTCTGGACGCAGCTGCCGGGAGCGCTGTTCTCGACCATTGCATGGGCCGTGTTTTCCTGTGCATTTTCCATTTATCTGGATTTTGCGGAAAATATGTCTGTGATCTACGGCAGTCTGACGACACTGATCGTTGTGATGCTCTGGCTGTACATCTGTATGTATCTGCTGTTTCTGGGAGCGGAAGTGAATGATTATCTGGCCAGACCGGAGCAATTTCAATGAAATCTGTACTTGACAGATAAAATACGTGTGTTAAAATACGAATATGTGTTGAGCAGTGCAGGTGAGAGGAGAACTGTGGTTTTTCGGGCAGCACTGTGAAGGATAGATAAGAAAAGCGAAGATGGTGCACAGTAGCAATCTGTTCCCCTCCAGAGAGAGGATGTCATCGGCTGGAAGCATTCTCAGGTTCAGGCAGTGCGTGAAATTCACACCGGAGCTTCATTTCTGAACAGACGGCAGTTCAGTAGGAAATGACGCATATGCACGTTACGCAGTTTGAGTGCCCGTTTGCAGACGGGAATCAGGGTGGTACCACGGATTAATACTTCGTCCCTAGCGGGTCGGAGCTTTTTTTATTTCACAGGAAATTTTCTCTCCTATGAAACAAAAACATGAAACAAAAACATGAAACCAAAACATTCCGCTGGGATTGCGGGAGCGCGAAACATGGAACAGTCCGTCGGGTGTCCTCAGATACCTTAATCGTATAGCAGAAAGGAAGAATAGTATGAAAGACAAATTGCAGGCAATCAAAGAAGAAGCACTGGCGCAGATTGCACAGGCAGAGATGCTTGACAAGCTGAATGACGTCAGAGTCAATTTCCTTGGAAAGAAAGGTCAGCTGACTGCAGTGCTCAAGAGTATGAAGGATGTGGCACCGGAAGACAGACCGGCTTTCGGACAGCTTGTGAATGAAGCGAGAACGCAGATTGAAGCAGCTCTGGAAGAGTCAAAGAAGAAGCTGGAGGCACAGGCGCTTGAACTCCAGCTGAAGGAAGAAGTTATTGACGTAACACTTCCGGCAAAGAAGAACAGCGTTGGTCATCGTCATCCGAATACGATCGCTCTGGAAGAAGTAGAGCGCATCTTCATTGGTATGGGATATGAAGTGGTGGAAGGTCCGGAAATCGAGTATGATCTTTACAACTTTGAAAAGCTGAACATCCCGGCAAATCATCCGGCAAAGGATGAGCAGGATACATTCTATGTAAATAAAGAAATCGTGCTCCGCACCCAGACATCACCGGTACAGGCCCGTATTATGGAGAAGGGACAGCTGCCGATCCGTGTTATCGCTCCGGGACGTGTATTCCGTTCCGACGAAGTGGATGCGACACATTCACCGTCCTTCCATCAGATTGAAGGTCTCGTTGTAGACAAGAACATTACTTTCGCTGATCTGAAAGGTACACTGGAGCAGTTCGCAAAAGAGCTGTTCGGTGAGAATACAAAGACAAAATTCCGTCCGCATCACTTCCCGTTCACAGAGCCAAGTGCGGAGGTGGATGTTTCCTGCTTCAAGTGCGGCGGCAAGGGATGCCGTTTCTGCAAGGGCAGCGGCTGGATTGAGATTCTTGGCTGCGGTATGGTACATCCGCATGTTCTTGAGATGTGCGGCATTGACCCGGAGGAGTATACCGGGTTCGCATTCGGTGTCGGTCTGGAGCGTATCGCGCTGCTGAAATATGAGATCGATGACATGAGACTGCTGTATGAGAACGATGCGCGTTTCCTGAAACAGTTCTAGGAAATACAGAGAATGGAAAACCGATCAAACAGAGTGACCTGCGCATTTTATCTGCAGCAGGAATAAAGGAGAATAGAGATGAATACGACATTATCATGGATAAAAGCATACGTACCTGAGCTGGATGTAACAGCACAGGAGTTCACGGATGCGATGACACTCTCCGGAACAAAGGTGGAGGGATTCGAGGCAGCAGACCGCGACCTTGAGAAAATTATCATCGGACAGATCGAGCAGATCGAGCGCCATCCGGATGCGGACAAGCTGATCATCTGTCAGGTGAACATCGGAGGAGGCCAGACAACACAGATCGTTACAGGTGCTCAGAATGTGAAAGTGGGAGACAAGATTCCGGTAGTTCTGGACGGCGGTCGTGTAGCGGGCGGTCATGACGGAAAAATGACACCGGGCGGTATCCAGATCAAGAAAGGCAAACTCAGAGGTGTTGAGTCCAACGGAATGATGTGCTCCATCGAAGAGCTTGGTTCTACAAAAGAGATGTACCCGGAAGCTCCGGAGTACGGTATCTATATTTTCCCGGAAGATGCAGAGGTAGGTTCTGATGCGATTGCAGCATTGGGACTGAATGATGTGACATTCGAATTCGAAGTGACATCCAACCGTGTGGACTGCTTCTCAGTAATCGGTATTGCACGTGAGGCGGCAGCTACCTTCCGCAAAGAGTTCTGCCCGCCGGTGGTGACACCGACCGGAAACAATGAAGATGTAAATGACTATGTGAAGGTAACGGTAAAGGATACGGATCTCTGCCCGCGTTACTGTGCAAGAGTTGTTAAGAACATCAGAATCGCACCGTCACCGAAGTGGATGCAGCGCCGTCTGGCAGCAGCAGGTATCCGACCGATCAATAACATCGTTGATATTACGAACTATGTAATGGAAGAGTTCGGACAGCCGATGCATGCGTTTGACTACGATCAGCTGGCCAATCATGAGATCATCGTGCGTCGTGCCGGTAAGGATGAGAAATTCGTGACACTGGATGGTCAGGAACGGACAATGGATGAAGATGTCCTGATGATCTGCGATGGTGAGAAGTCCGTAGGTATCGCCGGTATCATGGGTGGTGAGAACTCCATGATCACAGATGAGGTAAAGACCATGCTGTTCGAGGCTGCATGCTTCGATGGAACCAACATCCGTCTTTCCTCCAAAAGAATCGGTCTTCGTACCGATGCATCTGCCAAGTTCGAGAAGGGACTCGACCCGAACAATGCACAGGCAGCTATCGACCGTGCCTGCCAGCTCGTAGAGGAACTGGGAGCAGGTGAAGTAGTGGGCGGTATGGTTGATGTATACAGCAAAGTGAAAGAGCCGGTGAGAATCAAATTTGAGCCGGAGCGCATCAACAGTCTTCTGGGCACAGACATTTCCGGGGAGGATATGCTGGCCTACTTCAAAATGGTAGATCTGGAATATGATGAAGAAAGCAATGAAGTCATTGCACCAACCTTCCGTCACGATCTGTTCCGTACAGCCGATCTGGCAGAAGAGGTGGCAAGATTCTTCGGATATGACAATATTCCGACAACACTTCCGAGCGGGGCAGCTACGGCCGGCAAGATGCCGTTCAATATGCGTATCCGTGCCGTGGCAGAGGATATTGCCGAGTTCTGCGGATTCTCACAGGGTATGATGTATTCCTTCGAGAGCCCGAAGGTATTTGACAAGCTGCTGCTTCCGGAGGATTCACCGCTTCGCAATGCAGTGAAGATTTCCAATCCGCTGGGTGAGGATTTCAGT
The DNA here is from genome assembly GCA_045119335.1 of Candidatus Choladousia sp. GTDB lineage: Bacteria > Bacillota > Clostridia > Lachnospirales > Lachnospiraceae > Choladousia. The sequence continues at coordinate 91,262 of JBGVDJ010000038.1, forward strand.
ATCATGAGAACTACTTCTATGAACGGTATGCTGACTTCCCTTGCATTCAATTACAATCACAGAAACAAGAATGTACGTCTGTATGAACTGGCAAATGTATATCTTCCGAAGCAGCTGCCGCTGACAGAGCTTCCGGAGGAGCGTATGCTGTTCACACTCGGTATGTACGGTGATGGTGATTTCTTCACCATGAAGGGTGTTGTGGAGGAGTTCCTTGAGAAGGTCGGTCTGACCGGAAGAAAATCCTATTCACCGGAGGACAAGAAGCCGTATCTGCATCCGGGACGCCAGGCGGACATCATTTATAATAAGAAAGTGCTGGGTTACCTGGGCGAGGTACATCCGCTTGTAGCTGACACATACGGAATCGGCGAGAAAGCATACGTAGCCGTTATCGATATGGATGCAGTGACAGAGCTGGCGACCTTCGACCGCAAGTATACAGGTATTGCAAAGTATCCGGCGGTGACACGTGATATCAGTATGGTGGTTCCGAAGAGCATTCTGGCCGGACAGATTGAGGATATGATCAATCAGCGCGGCGGGAAGATCCTGGAAGGATGCCGTCTGTTTGATATCTATGAAGGTGCTCAGATCAGGGAAGGTTTCAAGTCCATGGCATACTCCATCGTATTCCGTGCGAAGGACCGTACACTGGAGGAGAGCGATATTACTGCAGCAATGAAGAAGATCTGGAATGGACTGGAATCCATGGGAATCGAGATCCGTTCCTGACAGCATGAAAAATGGAGGGCAGACTGCCCATATAAATACAGTTCCGTCTCCGGGTTCGCCGGAGGCGGAACTGGTGCGTTCGCGGAAAATATGCCGGACGGAAGATGACTGCCGTATTTAAGGAAGAAGTGTTGGATGACGGCAGATTGTTTCCGTGCGCGCACGGGAGGAAAGTATGAAGTTATATATTATCAGGCACGGGGAAACACCGTGGAATAAGGAACTGCGTCTGCAGGGACAGACAGACATTCCACTGAATGAAAAAGGACGTGCTCTTGCTGCGAAGGCCGCCGACGGAATGAGGAATCTTCCATTTGATCTGGCAATATCCAGTCCTTTGGGGCGGGCAATGGAGACTGCGAAGATTGTTCTGAACGGAAGAAATATCCCGTTTCTGACCGATGCACGTATTCAGGAGATTGGATTCGGTGTGATGGAGGGGAAGAATATCCGCAAAGATGTCAGTGAGGAGGAATGTCCGGAATATTACCGTTTTTTTCATGCACCGGATCGATATGAGCCTGTAGAAGGAGGAGAGCGCATTCAGGATCTGATTGCACGCACCGGGGATTTCCTGAATGAACTGAGCAGGAAGACAGAGTGGTACGGAAAATCCATTCTCATATCAACACACGGAGCTGCATCGCGGGCACTTCTTGCAAATGTGACGAACGCAGATATCAGAGATTTCTGGGGAGCCGGTGTGCCGAAGAACTGCGCGGTGTCGATTGTGGAACTGATAAATAATTTTAAAACACAGACAAATTCGGAAGATGGGACACCATGTTCTGAACGATTATGGAGAGTGAAGGAGCTGGACAGACTGTATTATGAAAACATCTGATTTTTATTTTGATTTACCACAGGAACTGATCGCACAGGATCCGCTGGAGGATCGTTCCTCATCCAGACTGTTGGTGCTGGATCGTGAGACAGGTGAAACACAGCACCGTCATTTCTATGATATTCTTGAGTATCTGCAGCCGGGAGACTGTCTCGTTCTGAATAATACCAAGGTCATTCCGGCCCGGCTGTACGGTGTGCGTGAGGGAACCGGAGCAGCCATCGAGATTCTGCTTCTGAAGCGCAGAGAAAATAATATCTGGGAGACGTTGGTCCGTCCCGGAAAAAAGGCAAAGCCGGGAACGAAGATCAGCTTCGGAGACGGACTGCTGGTGGGTGAAGTGATCGATATCGTGGAAGATGGCAACCGTTTGATTCAGTTCTCCTATGAGGGAGTATTTGAAGAGATTCTGGATCAGCTCGGTCAGATGCCGCTTCCGCCGTATATTACGCATGAACTGAAGGACAGAAACCGTTATCAGACTGTCTATGCCAAGCATGAAGGTTCGGCGGCGGCACCGACGGCCGGTCTGCATTTTACACCGGAGCTGCTGGAGAAAGTGAGAGAGAAAGGTGTGCGCATTGCAGAGGTGACACTGCATGTGGGACTCGGTACGTTCCGGCCGGTGAAGGTCGAGGACGTGACACAGCACCATATGCATTCCGAGTTCTATATGGTGGATGAGGAGGCTGCGCGTACCATCAATGAGACGAAGGCGGCAGGCGGACGAGTGATCTGTGTAGGTACGACCAGCTGCAGAACGATCGAGTCTGCGGCGAAGGCAGATGGAACACTGGAGCCGTGCAGCGGATGGACCGAAATCTTCATTTATCCGGGATATCAGTTCCGGGTACTGGATTGTCTGATTACAAATTTCCATTTGCCGGAGTCCACACTGCTGATGCTGGTATCGGCACTGGCAGGAAAAGAAAAAATTATGGGGGCATATGAAGAGGCTGTGAAGGAGCGTTATCGTTTCTTCTCCTTCGGGGATGCGATGTTCATTAAATAGCAGAAGGGTAGATTCTGATGTCATTAAGTGATATACGGCAGCAATAGCAGAAACAGGAAAATTTGTGTGCATCTGCGTGCACATTGTATACTTGCAGTTTGGATAAAATTTGCTGTATCTGTTACTTGACGGTACTGGATTAAGATGGTACTATTAGTGATACGCGCCGCTACATGATATGGGAGATGTTGTGAGTGCGGCTACAGGATATTGTATTGGAGGCATCAGATATGCGTTTTCATAATATTACAAAGGATGACATGCTGAATGGTGACGGGTTGCGTGTTGTACTCTGGGTGGCAGGATGTGCGCACCACTGTGAGGAATGCCAGAACCCGGTGACGTGGAATCCGGACGGAGGAGTTCCGTTTACAGAGGAATCGAAGCAGGAGCTGTTTGAGGCACTTGGCAAGTCCTATGTATCCGGCATCACATTCAGCGGCGGGGATCCGCTGTACTGTGCAAATGAACCGGAAGTACTGGCACTGGCGAAAGAGATCCGGGAGAAATTCCCCCGCAAGACGATCTGGCTGTATACCGGCTACCTCTGGGAATATGTGAAGAGCCGTGAGATCGCCAAATACCTCGATGTGCTGGTAGATGGTCCGTATGTGAAGCAGCTGCGTGATACGAAGCTGTTCTGGAGAGGCAGTGCAAATCAGCGTGTGATTGACGTACAGGAATCACTGGCCGGAGGCAAGCTGGTTCTTCATTGTGAGTGATGACAGAGTCTGAGACAGAGAAAGAATCTGAAAAAGCAGGAGAATTTAATCAGAGAGCCGGGACGGCGATCATAAGCAATGCAGGCAAATGGCAGAGCAACTGTTTTGGGGAAAGGAATGGAGAATATTATGTCGGAAACAATCCGTATTCAATATTTAAATGATGATATCAAAAGACTGGAGTATATCGACGGCAAATCCGACTGGATCGATCTGCGTGCCGCTGAAGAAGTGACACTGAAGCAGGGCGAGTTCCGTCTGATTCATCTTGGTGTGGCGATGCAGCTTCCAAAAGGATATGAAGCGCACATCGTACCGCGTAGTTCCACATATAAAAATTATGGAATTATCCAGACAAATCATATGGGAATCGTTGATGAGACGTATGCAGGTCCGAATGACTGGTGGTATATGCCGGTATATGCCCTGCGCGATACAGTGATCCATGTGAATGACCGGATCTGTCAGTTCCGTATTATGGAACATCAGCCGAAGGTGCTGTTCGATGAATGCGAGCGCCTGGAGGCACCGGATCGCGGCGGGATCGGAAGCACAGGGAAAAATTGAATTGAGCGTCGGAGTCAGGCAATCGTAAGTAAGAGATTATAAAAGTAAGATACTGTAATAATTAATAATTGAGATTATAGAATGAGACAGAACATCCGCTGTGACAGAAGCGGGTGTTCTTTTTTATTTTCTTTTTTCGCAGAATTTTATTTTTATGCTTTCAGAAGAAAAGACCGCCGGATGATGCAGATATCAGAAATGTTGAAATAATCAACAGTTCTGTCTGTATCATCCGGCAGTCTTCGGATTGCATAATTACATATAATTAATTAATTAATTACAATTGATCAGATTGAAATTCGCATGTTTCGGTATCAGGAATCAACAGACTGCTGAAAATCGAATCAGGAAATCACGGTACCGGTCTTACCCAGGTACGCATCCTTTGCCTTGTCAATAGAAGTGATGACAGCGCTGCGTCCTTCCTTCTGTGTGACAAAATGTACGGAAGCCTCGATCTTCGGCTGCATCTTGTTTTCGCCGAATTCTTTGTTCGCGATATGTGTGAGCGCTTCGCCGGGAGTCATGTGCTCCAGAGCAGTTTCGTTCTCCGTACCGTATTTGATGATCACGTGCTCTTCGTTGGTCAGGATCATCAGCATGTCCGCATCAGTCAGATCCGCCAGACGTCCGCTCACAAGATCTTTTTCAATGATGGCACTGGCTCCCTTGAGCATATTGCCCTGCTTCAGAACAGGGATACCGCCTCCGCCTCCGGCAATGACAATGTGACCGGCATCGGAGAGTGCAGTAATGGCATCAATTTCAACAATGTCGAGCGGCTTCGGAGAGGCAACGATACGGCGGAAGCCTTTTCCGGGTTCTTCTACGACATAATTGCCTTTTTTCTCTTCGACAGCGGCTTCTTCAGCCGTCAGATAGCGGCCGATGACCTTGACTGGATGATAGAAGGAATTGTCATACGGGTCTACTGTCACTTGAGTCAGGACAGTGACAACAGTCTTGTAGATGCCGCGCTGCAGCAGTTCTGCACGCAGTGCATTTTGGAGGTCATAGCCGATGTAACCCTGACTCATAGCAGAGCAGACGGACATCGGAGCTCCATAGGTCTCGTGGAATTTTGCAAATTCGTTCATAGCGGTATGGATCATACCGACCTGAGGTGCATTGCTGTGAGTGATGATCAGCTGTGCGCCTTCCTCAACCAGATCTGCCAGAATTTTGGCAGAGGATTTTACAGCCTTCTGCTGTTCCGGGAAAGTAGTACCGAGCGCTCTGTGGCCCAGTGCTACGACAACTCTTTTCTTCATAGTAGTAGTCCTCTTGCTTTCGTAAAGTTGTTGAAAATATTATAATCTTATGCATTTGAAAATGCAACCTGTTTTGCTAAAAATACGCAGTAAAAGTGTTGAAATTGAATCAATTATTTGAATAATCAGAAAAGTATAGTAATGGAGTAAAATAAAACAATTTCTAACAAAAATGCAAAATAAAGTATTGACAAAAAGATTCTAACAATATATAATACAGACATAAACAAACAGGAGAAGAAACAAAAAAGAAATACAAAAAGAAGATTCCAATGAGAAGGTAAGAATTATCATTAGAGTGACGAGAAAGCTTTAGTGGTAAAAGATCAGACGGAATCAAATTTAAGTAAAGGAGGTACGGACCACCGAAAACGTAAAGCAACACCTTCAAAGAACACGAAAGGCAGGAAAAGACCATTGGAAATAGTTGAGTAGAGGAAGCTGTCAATGATAGAAAAGAGATTGATAGCTTCCTTTTTTGTATGATTATATGAATTTAGGGTGGAGCTTCTTTTTTAATACTGATATGAATTTAGGGTGAAGCATCTTTTTTGATATTGATGTGGATTCCGGGTGAAGCATCTTTTTTGATATTGATGTGAATTCCGGGTGAAGTCTCTTTTTTAATGCTGATATGAATTCCAGATGGAGCCTCTTTTTTTAATGCTGATATGAATTTCGGGTGGAGCCTCTTTTTTTGATATTGATGTGAATTCCGAGTGGAACTTTTTTTTGATATTGATGTGGATTCATTTCGGGTGAAGCCTCTTTTTTTAATATTGACGTGAATTCCGGGTGGAGCATCTTTTTTATATTGATATGGATTTTGGATGAAGTTTCCTTATTTCATATACTTATATCGACTCCAGGTGGAAAGCACACGGGAGACAGTTCGAATGAATCGGCCTTTTGGCCGTTTTTTTATTTCGTACGAGGAAAATTTGTTTACTGTGAAGATATTCTGATCGGATTTGCAGCTCGCAGAATTAAAAATGCTGCTTCATGCGCAGAGTAATTTAGTTCATGACGGCGAACGAAAGAAGCAGATCTGTGTGAAGTGCATTTCAGCTACGGAAATTTCTGTTTTACAAATGTATTTGTCAGAATATACTCTTTGCGTCTGTAAAATATATTTTGCAAGTATTCATGCTCGCTATGCACAAGCTCTTCTGCTAAAGCAGATCGCAGAAATCGCGTAAGATGACATTTAAAGCATTCAGGTGGTGGTATCTATGCAAAAAAAGTTTGTTATGGGATACTTTTTTGCAGTATAAAAGCGGGAATAAGAGCAGGTTTTAGGTCTATACAGAAAAAATCATATATCAGATACTGAAAAACATAAAAACGCGGGTCCAGGTAACAACTTTTTTTGCATAGATACCACAAGGATGATACACATTCTTAATGAAATGAAATCTTGCCGGTAAATCTTGCCGGTATATAGCAACAGCGTAATCAGGGATGCTGATTTAGAACAGAAATAATGGCGAAAATAATTTCGTATGTCAAAGGCTCTGACTTCCAGTCATAATTAGCGAGTCTGTCCCATATATTGAATTAGAAAGGACAGGCGGACAAGATATGAAAGAAAGAATGGAAACTGAATCAATATATCGGATGCTTGCTTCCTCCATCCGTCAGCTGTTTGAGAAAGCGCAGATCCGATCGGAACATTTGCAGGAAATCAGGATGAGAACGGGACGTCCGCTGATTCTTCGCATGGCGGGGGAAGAATATACAGTAACGGAACGGGGAGAACTGTCAGAAGAGCTTGATCAGGGACACAGGATCACGGCGCATGAGCTGGATGCGACATTGGAAAGTATATCCGGATATTCTCTGTATGCATTTGACGAAGAGATGAAACAGGGATTTCTGACGGTACAGGGCGGTCACCGCATTGGCCTGGCTGGCAGAATCGTGACGGCTGGCAGACAGATTTCCTGTATCCGGCATATTTCCTTTCTGAATATCCGTCTGTCTCATGAGATCATCGGGTGTGCAGACTCCGTCATGCCTCATCTGCTTCAGAACGGAATGCTTTGCCACACACTGATTATTTCACCTCCCGGATGCGGGAAGACAACGCTGCTGAGGGATATCATCCGGCAGGTTTCGGATGGCACCGGCGGCTGTACTGGGCACACAGTCGGTGTGGTAGATGAACGGTCTGAGCTGGCAGGGTGTTGGCTCGGTGTGCCACAGAATGATCTGGGTATGCGGACTGATGTGCTTGATTGCTGTCCGAAGGAAGATGGTATGATGATGCTGCTGCGATCTATGTCCCCACAGGTAATTGCAGTAGATGAGCTTGGCGGGAGTGAAGACGGGTATGCGGTCGAGAATGTGTTTCGATGCGGATGTCGTTTGATCGCGACAGTGCATGGGAGTTCCATTCAGGATGTCAGGCAGAAAAAGCATCTGGATGCATTGAGCCGGAACATGCTGTTCGAACGGTATATTGTGCTCAGCAGATCCGATGTATCCGGAAGAAGAACGGAAGTGTTTGATGCGGACGGGGAATTGCTGTATGTAGAAGAAACGGGGCTTTGAAATGCAGATAGGTATTAAACTGGCAGGCTGTTTCTGTATCATTGCCGCCGGTTGGATGACCGGCTGGGAACTGGAACGAAGGCTTAGGCAGCGTTGGATGTTTTTAAAAGAAATGCAGGAACTGTTCCTGTACCTGGAAAAGGAAATGACGTACCACAGAACTACGGTAGAGACAGCGCTGCGGGAGGCAGCCGGAAACTGCGCGACAGTCCTGCGTGACCTGCTGCTGACTGCGGCAGACCAGGTAGAACAGAGGCGGGGAGAGCTGTTTCGTGATATCTGGGAGGATGCGGTGCGGCAGACAATTCCGGGATCTCTGCTGCAGCAGGATCAGCATGACACCGTATGCGAGGCAGCAGCGGCATTGTGTGGGACGGATACCGTGATGCAGCGTACCATGCTTGTAAAGTATGCAGAGCGATTTGATGAAATGAGCCGACAGGAATCGCAGAACTGTCAGGAAAAAGGAAAACTGTACCGGAAGCTCAGTACGGCGGCCGGAGTGTTCATTGTAATTGTTCTGATCTGAAGAGACGTGAGTGTTTTGGAGTACGGAACAAAAGAGCATTAACGATGTGGGAGAAAGGACAGAGTATGAGTATTAATCTGATATTCAAAATAGCGGCGGTCGGAATTCTGGTATCTGTTCTGAGTCAGGTTCTGAAGCAGAGCGGCAGAGAGGAGCATGCATTTCTGACCGGAATGGCAGGACTGGTACTGGTACTGTTCTGGCTCGTGCCTTACATCAGCCAGCTGTTTGAGACCATCAAATCTCTTTTTGCATTGTGAGGTCTGATATGAATATGATCAAGATTGCCTGCCTGGGACTGACCGGTGTCATACTGGGACTGTTCCTGCGGCAGATGAAATCACCGTATGCGGAGATAATCAGTCTGGCAACCTGCCTGCTGATTATTTTTTACAGTGTGACGAAGATTTCGTTTGTTTTTGAACTGATTCAGACGCTGAGCGGATATATTTCCGTGCAGAAGGAATACTTCAAGATTTTGCTGAAGATTATCGGAATTACATATATTGCGGATTTTTCTTCCGGTATCTGCCGCGATGCCGGATACAGTGCCATTGCAGGACAGATCGAGATATTTGGAAAGATATCGATCCTGGCAATCAGTTCGCCGATCATTACGGCACTTCTGGAGACGGTCTATTCTTTTCTGTAAGAGGGCTGAGATATGAAAAAATGGAGAATCGTATGTGCGCTTGCATTGCTCATGTGGCTGGTAAATCCGGGAAATGGACGGGCTGTGTATGCAACCGGATCGGAGGCCGGTGTGTGGCATGGGGTGGATTTGCAGGAAAATCCTTCCGAGCTGACAGAAGAAGAGACTGATGAAACGTCAGAAGAACGGTCAAACGGAGCAACAGCCGAAGTATCGGAAGGAAGATCAAGCGGAGCAACAGCCGAAGTATCGGAAGAAAGATCAAACGGAGCAACAGCCGAAGCATCAAAAGAAAGATCAAACGGAGCAACAGCCGAAGTATCGGAAGGAAGATCAAACGGAGCAACAGCCGAAGTATCAAAAGAAAGATCAAACGGAGCAACAGCCGAAGCATCGGAAGAAGGATCAAACGGAGCAACAGCCGAAGCATCGGAAGGAAGATCGGACGAAGCATCCGCTGAAGTACCGGAAGAAAGCTCAAACGGATCCGCCTGTGAAGTGTCCGATAAGGCAGCGAAGGATGACGGTTCATCTGATATAACGGAGAATCTGATCGGGGATTATCTGGATCTTGATGCATTGGAGGCCGGTTTTCGGGAACTGTCAGATAATGAACAGTTTTCTATGCGCAAAACAATAACCGGACTTTTGAAAGGAGAAATTCCGTTTGCTCTGTCCGATCTTCCGGAACTGATCTCGGACCTGTTCCTGTCGGAACTGCGGCAGCAGAAACAGATGGCACTCCAGATCCTGATCATTGTATTTGCATCAGCCATATTTTCAAATTTCATCAAGGTGTTTGACAACAGTCAGATCGCAGACATCAGCTTCTATATGATGTATCTGCTCATTTCCACGCTGCTGGTGCGTGCGTTTTCTTCCATGAATGCAATTGTTCTGGAGACATGTACAAATATGAATGATTTTATGAAACTCCTGCTGCCCTCGTATCTTGTGACAGTGGTACTCAGCTCAGGCAGCATATCAGCCGTTGGGTTTTATGAGATTACCGTGCTGGCGATTAATCTGATACAGGTGTTTATAATCAAAATTATACTGCCGGCCATTAATTTCTATCTTATTTTGCTGATCCTGAATCAGATGGCGAAGGAGGATTACTTTTCCAGATTTGCTGAGTTGGTGGAGACTGTGATCAGCTGGGTCATAAAGACGATTCTGGGGCTGGTGCTCGGACTGCAGGCGGTACAGTGTCTGATTGCGCCTGCAGTGGATTCACTGAAAAGCTCTGCAGTGCACCGACTGGCAAAGACAATACCAGGTATCGGTTCTGTAATAGATTCGGCGGCAGAGACGGTGGCAGGTTCGGCTGTCGTCATCAAGAATGCAGTCGGTGTGGCAGGGATGCTGGCACTTGTTGTGATGTGTGCCACTCCACTTCTGAAGCTGGCGGCCTGCATCCTTATGTTCCGTCTGTTGTGTGCATTGATACAGCCGATCAGTGAGAAGCGCATGATCGAAGGAATTGAAAGTATTTCACATGGAACAGTTCTTCTTCTGCGCGTTCTCGGCACAGGTATGGCTGTATTTCTGATATCGCTGGCAATGATAACAGCGTCGGTAAGGGGGGGCTAGGATGACACAGTGGCTGAAAACACTGACAGCGAGTCTGTGTATTCTGACGATCCTGCTTCATCTGATTCCGCAGGGTAAATTTACGAAGTATGTCCGGTTCTATGCAGGGCTGCTTTTTTTCCTGATTGCAGCAGCGCCGGCGCTTGAGATCTTCACGGGGGAAGGAGAACTGGAGCGGCTGCTTCGGCTGGAATTTCTCAAGGAGGAGTATTATGATCTGGAGACAGCAGTCAGCGGAATGGAGGATCTGAAAAATGATCAGATCAAGACCGCATATCAGCAGGAACTTCACAGGCAGGTGGAGGAGCTGGCAGAGGCTTACGGACTGCAGGTAAAAAGTACCGGACTGAGTTTTGATGCGGAGGATGGATTTACGCTGAAGGGAGTGTCTGTGACGCTGGAGCCTGGAACTTATGACAGCGGGAGGATTGAGACATTGAAGAGTGAAATTGCTGGAGTATACCTGATCGGACTGAACCGGGTGACGGTTTCCCAGGAATAAAGAACCGGAACAGTTCGCATACAGGATCAGGCCAGTGTAAGGGATGTCCGGCAGATGTATGATGAAAAAGAAAATGCAGGAATGGAGGGGTTTGGTGCGGGAGTGGATCGATAAGCTGAAAACAGAAAAGAAGGACCAGATTCTGATCCTCCTGCTCGCAGGAGTATTGCTGCTCGTAATAGCCATCCCGACGGATGGAACCGGCAAAAAAGTGCAGGAGAGTACCACAGACGGCAGCATTGAGGTACAGCAGCCGACAGAATCGACCAAGGTGGAAATATTGGAGAACAGGCTTCAGCAGATTCTGAGTCAGGTGGAGGGAATCGGAAAAACGGAGGTCATGATAACTCTGAAATCCGAAGGAAAGAAGGTGGTGGAAAAAGATCTGGAGCATTCGGAGGATAAAGAGGAGAACAGTCAGGACGGTGACACAGTAAACAACGGGCAGATATCTGACCGCGAAAGTACCGTGTATGAGAAGGATGCACAGGGAAATGAGATACCGTACGTGACAGAAGAACTGGAACCGGAAATAGAGGGAGTTCTTGTGATTGCTCAGGGAGGCGGAAATTCTTCTGTTGCAGCAGAGATAACCGAGGCAGTAATGGCATTATTCGGAGTAGAAGCGCATAAAATCAAAGTAATGAAGATGGAATGAGGAGGACAACGTGAAAAAGATTTTCAGGAAAAATCAGATCATCATCACAACGCTTGCAATCATGATTGCGATTGCAGGGTATCTGAACTACTCCGGTAAAATTCTGGAGGAAGAGGCAGATACAGTGAGTTCCGATGACAGCACGGTGCTTCTTACAGATGAGAGCTTCACAGATAGTACATATGCGGATACATACTCAGATATCGTGAGTCTGGACGGAGACGGAACAGAGGAGGCTTCTGCATCCGATGCGCAGGAGGCATCGGTCGGAGAGGCAGTGCTTGCCAGCACAACGGTCGGAGATAATCTCCTGGCGGCTGCAAAACTGAATCGGGAGCAGGTGCGTGCGAAGAGCAAAGAGACACTGCTGGAAGTGATCAATAATACGAATATTACGGATGATCAGAAACAGAATGCAATTTCAGCCATGACAGACATGGCACTGATTGCCGAGAAAGAAGCTGCAGCCGAGCTGCTGTTGGAGGCAAAAGGATTTGAAGGATGTGTTGTAAGCATCACGGACGGATGTGCAGATGTTGTTGTGAATGAAGCGGAACTGAGCGATGCCCAGCGGGCGCAGATTGAGGATATCGTGAAGCGAAAAGCAGAAGTGTCCGGGGAAAATGTGGTGATCACACCGCGGTCAGATGCGGAGACGGCAGACGAAGCAGCTGAACCGACAGATGAGGTATCGGCAGAAGTGACAGAAGAAGTGGCGGCCGATACGACCGGAGAAGTGTTGGAGAAGTAGACTGGACCGCCGCCTGTGAACTGCAGGCGGCGGTTTTGTGGTTGCAGGAGGTGAAAATAGCGGTTATAATAAATGCTGAATCAACAGGAAGGAAGAAGACTATGATTTTTGATATGCATTGCGATACGATCAGCAGGATCAGAGAAGAACGGGAGAAAGGAAACGAAACGGTGCTCCGGGACAGTGCCCGGCTCTGTATCAATCTGGAGAAGCTTAGGAGAAGCGGATATGGACTCCAGAATTTTGCTGTATATATCGATCAGCAGGAGCGGGAGAGCCGTTACGAAAACGCAATAGAGCTGGTACATATTTTTGAACAGGAGATGGAGCAGAACCGGGATCTGATCTCACAGGTCACTACAGCAGGAGAGATTGAGGAGAATCTGAGAGAGGGCCGACTGTCAGCGATGCTGACACTGGAAGAAGGCGGCATGTGTGAAGGCGAGATTGAAAAGCTGCATGAATTTCACAGCCATGGTGCAAGGATGCTGACACTGACCTGGAATTATGAGAATGAGCTGGGATACAGTGCGGCATATCAGGCTGAGGGAGGAATAGCCTCTCCGTGGAGATGGCCGGAAAGCGCTGCCGGAAATTCAGGAATCACGGGCGGCAGCAGAAGAGAATACGGTCTGAAGGAGAAGGGGTTTCATTTTCTGGAGGAAATGGAGCATCTCAGGATGATTCCGGATGTCTCTCATCTGTCTGATGACGGATTCTGGGATGTATATGAGAAGTGTACCGGTCCGTTCGTTGCCAGCCATTCCAATGCGCGGGCACTGTGCGGGCATTATCGGAACCTGACGGATGAGATGCTGCATGCCATGGGCGAGCGCGGATGTGTGGCTGGATTGAATTTTTATCCGGTCTTTCTGACAGAGACTGAGGGGCAGGAGAAATGGCTGGATCTCACAGCAGCACATGCGGTGCATATGATTCAGAAGGGCGGAAGAGAATGTATCGGTCTGGGGACTGATTTTGACGGATTTGGCGGTGGAAGTATACCGGAGGATGCTGCAGATATGGATAAACTGATCTGGGCATTTCACCGGGCAGGACTCACTGAGGATGAGATAGAAGGAATCCTGTACCGGAACGTACTTCGGCTGTATCGTGATGTTTTGGGATGAGAACTCTTTCACAAAAATGGTGAAGCAGAATAACAGTGTGGATCAGTAAGGCATATAACAGGAGTGGAGTGCGAGGATATTCGGGAAAATTTTCCGAAGACTGGTACAGGGAGAAGAAATGAAGAGTATTATATTGGGCCACTGGTTCGGGGTGACATTCAGGGAAGACGTGCCGGCTGTGAAGCAGGCGATCCGGGAACTGATCGATAACGGGATGTATCCGGAGAAGCTGTTTGATCCTGAACTGGAGATGAAATAAAAGATTGAACAGTGAAATCACTTGTAACATTATAACAAAGGAGGTGCCTGCATGGCCACTATTCTGGATGTCGCAAAAATGGCAGGCGTTTCGCAGGGGACTGTTTCGAATGTACTAAACAGGAAGGGAAATGTAAGCAGCGAGAAAATCCGTGCCGTTGAAGAGGCGGCCCGGAAACTCGGTTATACAATTAATGAACGGGCAAAGATTTTGAGAAAAGGCAGTGGAACACTTATCTGTGTGATACTTCCGACGATCGAGGTCAGGCAATACAGAGAATTTTACAACAGTCTGAAGTATTATGCCGAGCGCAACGGATATACGACAGAACTGCTTGTTTCAAATGATAATCCGCAGGTGGAAATGGAAATGATCCAGAGAGCGCAGTCTGTGATGGCAGCCGGAGTGGTCACGATCACCTGCCTGAAACAGGAAGAGAATCCGTATCTTCATTCCGGACTGGAGAAAGTCTGCTTTGTGGAGAGACATCCGGGATTTGAGGCTGATTATTTCGGTTTCCGCTACGAACTTGCCGGGATTCAGATGGCTGACCGCATTATGGAAAAGAAATACCGCAGTGTGGCAGTGGTGACTGATTCTGCAAGATTTTCAAATGAATCAGAATTTCTGAATGGTTTTATGGCGGAGATTGAGGAGGGCAGCCGGTGTAAGACGGTACACATTTCAACCGATATCAGACGAATTTCTCATACAATACTGAACACATTTTCAGCCGGAGAGAAATTTGATGCCATAGTGACAACGGGGATGGGATTCGCTGAAAAAATACGTCAGATCAGAGATACCTTCGTGGCAGGGGAGCAGATTGATATCTATACCTTGTCTCCGGTTGTCTCGCTTCCAGACAGAGACTATCGGAAGTATGAGCTGAATTACAGCCTTCTTGGAAAGGAAGTAGCAGCCCGTATTATAGAGACTCCGAATGAAAATTTTATTCCGGCAACGCATATATTTGAAAATGACGGGGAACGAAACTGGAAACGGGTGGAGCTGAATCGAACACCGGCCAAATGTCTGAATGTTCTGACGCTGGGGGGACCTGAAGCGAGCATTATGCAGGGACTGGCCCGGTTATATACAGAAGAGACTGGAACAGAGATAAAGATTGCAATTTTTTCGTATGATGAGATTTACGATCAGTTCGTGAATTCTGAGTTTTCCGATGTGTACGATGTGTTCCGCATAGATGTTACATGGCTGTCCTGGTTCGCGCAGCGGCTTCTGATTCCGCTGGAAGAGGTGGATCCGAATATAAAGGATGTGTTTAAAGAATATATTCCGTCGCTGATTGACAAGTATTCCTATGTGCGGGGAAAGCTGTATGCGCTTCCGGTCACTCCCAGTGCGCAGCTTTTGTTTTACAGGAAGGATCTGTTCGAAAATATCGGTATCAGACGTCTGTATCATGAGAAATATAAGAGGGAACTCAGAGTTCCTGAAACATTTGAGGAGTTTAATCAGATAGCAGCATTCTTTTCCGAAGGGGACGGTTACGGGACGAATGTCCGTTACGGCACGAGTCTGACACTGGGGAATACGGGTGTTGCATCGACAGAATTTCTGACCCGCCTGTTCAGTCACAGGGAAAATCTGTTTGATGAGAGCGGAAGGATCGTCATTAACGATGAAGCAGGAAGAACTGCTTTATACGAACTGATCTCAGCGAAACAGTATTCTGCCGCAAAGACATCAAGATGGTGGACCTCGTCGGCCAAGGATTTTGCCAACGGAGACTCCGCAATGCTGATCACGTTCAGCAATTATGCGTCGGAAATTCTGGGGTCGCATTCTAAAATCGTTGGCAATATCGGATTCCATATGGTTCCCGGCGGCAATCCGATCTTCGGAGGCGGTTCTCTGGGAATTTCAAAAAACAGCAGGCATAAGGATGATGCAGTGGCATTTATCAAATGGATCACCAAGGAGCCGGTTGCTTCAGCCATGGCAGCTCTGGGCAGTGTTTCACCGTGTATGAAGACGTACAGTAAATATGATATTATCAATGCATTTCCCTGGCTTGAGCTTTCCAAGGACTGTTTTGCCGTGTCCAGAACAAAACGGGTGCCGGATTTCAACAGAAAACCCTTTGATGAGAAAAAGCTTTTGAATATTATCGGAACGGCAGTGAAAAATGTGATTATGGGATTTTTTGACGTTGAGGAGGCGCTGGATCGGGCACAGAAACTGATCGATACGGAACTGAATTAAAACAGCAGTGAGTGATGACTGCAGAAAGAAAAAGAAGGCAGATATACCGAAGTTACCGGTCATATCTGCCTGTTTTTTGTTTTACTTGAAATTTACATTCTTAAAAAAAGATTGCTACATGTAAAATATAACGAAAACGCTTTGTAAAATAACTGTAAAAACAGGAAAAATGACGAAAATAGTAATTGACACGTTTCAAAACAATGAATATAATGTTGATGTGGCAAGAAAATTGAAACGTTATAATTCGTTCAAAGGAGGAAAACAATGAAGAAACTGATTGCTACATTATTAGTGGGAACTATGGCATTATCCATGAGCGCTGTAGTTGCACAGGCAGATGACGAGACAATTGTCGTTTACACGAACAACGGTTCAGAGGGCCGTGACGAATGGCTGGTGAACCGCGCTGCCGAAGCCGGATTTACTGTGGAGGTTGTATCTCTGGGTGCTTCTGAAGTAACGGAGCGTATGATCGCTGAGAAGAACAATCCGCTTTGTGACGTGACTTTTGGTCTGAATAACATTGAGTATGAAAAGCTGAAGGCAAATGATCTTCTTCAGACATGGGAACCGGACTGGGTAGACGGAGTGGATTCCAGCCTGGTAGATGCTGACGGATACTTCTATCCGGTAACAACGACTCCGCTGCTCCTGATCGGAAATGCTGAGTACGACAATATGCCGTCTGACTGGACAGATCTTGTGAATGAAGAGTATGCAGGATTATACCAGCTCCATAAGCTGAGCGGCGGTACAGCACGTACAGTCTACGCAAGTATTATCAGCCGCTATGCTGATCCGGACGGAGAGCTTGGCATCTCAGAAGAGGGATGGGAAGTTGCCGCAGCTTTTATCGGGAATGCACATAACATCGCAGAAGGTGAGGATTCTATCGGTGAAGTCATCGACGGAACCTATCCGCTGGATGAGCACTGGGCATCCGGTGTCATTACAGAGGAAAAGGAACGTGGCTACGACTTCCAGATCATGACTCCGGAAGTAGGAGAGCCGTTTGTAGTGGAGTCTCTTGCTATTGCAAAGGATACAGACAAATATGATCTCTGTGTGGAATTTCTGAACTGGCTGGGAAGTGCTGAGATCCAGCTGGAGTGGTCTGATAACTTTGGAACAATTCCGTGTCAGGAAGAGGCTCTTGCAAATGTTTCTGATGAACTGAAAGAGCTGATGGATGTTCTTACTCCGCAGGAACTTGACTGGGCATTCATTGCTGAAAATATTGATGCCTGGGTAGAAAAAGCAGAACTTGAGTTTGTTCAGTAATCAGTGGGCAGTTACAGTTCAGATGGGAGCAAATCATGGTAAAGTTTGAAAACGTTGAAATTAAATATGGTGATTTGGTAGCAATTGAGAATCTGAATCTGGAAATCAGGGAAGGTGAGTTCTTCACCTTCCTTGGTCCCAGTGGATGTGGAAAGACCACCTCTTTGCGGGCACTGGTCGGTTTTATTACACCTTCAAAAGGAAGGGTGATCGTAGGCGGAAAGGATGTAACAAATCTGCCGGTTGAGAAAAGAAATATCGGTATGGTATTTCAGAGCTATGCATTGTTTCCTACAATGACAGTATATGACAATATTGCTTTTGGATTAAAAGTGAAGAAGCTGTCAAAAACAGAAGTTGATAAAAAAATACGTGAAGTTGCGAAAAAAATTAAGATTACAGATGAACAGCTGAAGAAGAATGTATCGGAACTGTCCGGTGGTCAGCAGCAGAGAGTGGCACTTGCAAGAGCGATCGTGCTGGAGCCGAAGATATTGTGCCTTGACGAGCCTCTGTCAAATCTGGATGCCAAACTGCGTATTGATATGAGAATGGAGCTGAAACGTCTTCAGAAGGATCTGGGCATTACGACCCTGTACGTGACCCATGATCAGGAGGAAGCCCTTACCTTATCGGACCGGATCGCAGTGTTTAACAATGGATATGTTGCACAGGTTGGTACACCGCATGAAATCTATAATGCATCTCAGAGTGAATTTGTCTGTGATTTTATTGGAGATATAAACCGGCTGGGTGCCGGAGCGCTGAAGTCGGTCAACGAACAGACAGGGGCTGCATTTGACACTGCAAAAACGGGCTTTGTCAGAATTGAAAGATGCATCAACGATCCGAAAACCGGACATGCAAGACTTACAGGAATCGTAAAAGAGCTGGAATTTAACGGAGTTTTGACAAAGTATACACTTTCCTGCATGGGAGAGACTGTGAAATATCTGGAGAAAATGACGGATACAGGTTCTACCGGGAGGGAGATGAAGTGGAGATCTACATCAATCCCGGAGATATCATGCAGTTTTAGGGAGGAAAAGAGATGGGTAAGCTGAAAACAAAATTCCGGGAAGGGACTGTCAGCATTCCCGGTCTGGTTTTGAAACTGATTCTGATCTGGTTTATTTTCTCTTTTCTGGTCTTTCCGAATGTCAATCTGCTCGGTAAAGTGTTTTTCAAGGACGGGCAGTTTACACTGGAAGCTGTCACCAAGATCATGAAATCTGCAAGGGCAATGAAGAGTCTGAAGAACAGTTTCATTCTGGCATTTGCATCAATCATCACGGTCAACATTTCAGGAATTCTGATCGTGCTTTTTACAGAGTACTTTGATATCAAAGGGGCGAAGATCCTGTCCATGGGATTTATGACAACGCTGATCTACAGCGGTGTTGTTCTTGTGACCGGATACAAATTTGTATACGGAGAGACAGGAATTGTCACCACGATCATGACCCGTATCTTTCCGGATATGGATCCGAAGTGGTTCGCGGGATTCTGGGCGGTCCTGTTCATTATGACCTTTTCCGGTACATCAAACCATATGATGTTCCTGACAAATGCGATCAGGAGTCTTGATTACCATACGATCGAAGCGGCAAAGAATATGGGTGCTTCTCAGAGCAGGATTCTTTTCAGGATCGTTCTTCCTACCATGAAGCCTACCATTTTTGCCATTACCATTCTGACGTTCATAGCTGCTCTGAGCACGATGTCAGGACCGCTGATCGTCGGAGGTCCGGATTTTCAGACGATCAATCCTATGATCAAGACTTTTGCGAATATGACGGGATCCAGGGATATCGCAGCACTGCTTGCAATTATTCTCGGTGCGGCGACAACGATCCTGCTGGCGGTCATGCAGAAGATAGAGAAAAAGGGAAATTATATTTCTGTTTCCAAGACGAAGGCCAAAATGGTAAAACAGAAGATTGAGAATCCGGTTCTTAATGTAATTGCACATATCGTCGCCTATGTGATGTTTGTCATCTACATGTTGCCGATCCTCAATGTACTGGTATTTTCATTTACCGATGGTCTGACGATCAAGACCGGGAAGATTACGAAGGATTCTTTTACACTGGAGAATTATGCGAAGCTGTTTCGCTCTTCGACCGCATATAAACCGTATCTTGTGAGTATCGGATACTCTCTGCTGGCAGCGCTGATCGTAGCGGTGATCTGTGTTGCAGTAGCCAGAATTGTTACAAAAGCAAAGAGAAAATGGGATAAACTGTTCGAACCGTTCATTCTGATTCCCTGGCTGCTGCCGTCTACCATGATCGCATTGGGACTGATGATGACATATGATGAAGCGCGCATCAATCTTGCCAACAGGGTTCTGGTTGCAACACCGGTCATCATGCTGATTGCGTATATCATTATTAAAATTCCATTCTCTTATCGTATGATCCGTGCCGCATTTGTCGGTCTTGACGGGAATATGGAGGAGGCGGCGCAGGTCATGGGAGCAAAGCCGTTTTATACTATGAGAAAAGTGATTCTTCCAATTATCATGCCGGTCGTACTGTCTGTCATTGTATTGAATTTTAATGGACTGCTGTCCGAGTATGATCTGTCAGTATTTCTCTATCATCCGTCGTACCGGCCACTGGGTATTGTCATCAAACTGGCAACAGATGAAACAGCCACTTCAGATGCACAGGCAATGGCATTTGTCTATACTGTCATTCTTATGGTTATCTCAACCATTGCGCTCTGGCTCGGAAGATATGACGGAATCGGAACAATCAGAAGAGTTTTGAAAAAAAGAAGGGGAAGTAAAATATGATGAAATCTACAGCAGAATTAAGAAAGGAAAAGGGGATCCTGGTTGCTGCACACAGAGGAACTTCAGGAGCCAATATTCCGCCGAACACAATTGCGGCATTTGATATTGCATTGAAAGAAGGTGCAGATATTCTGGAAATGGATCTGTGCAGAAGTGCAGACGGAGAAATCTTTGTATTCCATACAGGAATGGAGCCAAGCCAGCTTGACCGTCATATCAATATTGAAACATATACTGCAGAAGAGATAAAAAAGCTCAGATTGTGTAATGTTGATCTGAAGGAAACTTTTCTGCCGGTAAATACTTTTGATGAGGTGCTGGAGCATTTAAAGAACAGATGTATTATGAATCTGGACAGAAGCATTCTTATTCTGGATCATGTAATGAAGGCAGTAGAACGTCATAACATGACAGATCAGGTTCTGTTAAAGAGCGATCCGTCGGACCGTTCCCTGAAAATGGTTGAAAATTTTGCGCCGACCGTCGATTATATGCCGATTTTCATGGAGGAGGATACTGCTTCGGAGAAAATTGAGCGAATGAATATCAACTATATGGGAGCAGAACTTGTTTTCCGAAGTGAATCTTCTCCGGTTGCACAGGATTCCTATATTGAAGCGATGCATAAAAAGGGCAGGATTTTATGGGGGAATTCTCTTGTATATTCCAGCAGAGTTCCTTTGTCTGCCGGTCACAACGATGATATTTCACTTACGGAGGATCCGGAAAAGGGCTGGGGCTGGCTGACAGACAAGGGATTTGATATCATTCAGACCGATTGGACATATCATTGTGCTGACTTTTTAATCAATCGAAAAAATCGAAAGTGGTGAGAATAGTTTTGAAGTTTCTGGGACGTGGTTCAGCCTTTAATCCATTGCAGGGAAACACAAGTGCATATTTTGTCAAAAACGAAACGCTGTTTTTGATGGATGCCGGCGAGAGTGTGTTTTCAAGAATATATGGGACAGGTCTGTTAAAGGCATATGAACGGATCAACATTATCATTACCCACCTGCATGCGGATCATGTGGGGAGTCTGCCGTCGATCATTTCGTATTGTTATTATGTACTTGGAAAAAAGGTGTCTGTTATTTATCCGGAGAAGGCATTGTGGTCTTTGCTGCGGTTAATGGGAATTGATCCGAAGACATATAATCAGATCAGGGCTAAGGAGATTACCGTCGGCAGCGTAAGTTTCGAAGCAGTTCCGGTAAAACATGCGGATGATATGAACTGCTTTGGATACATAATAGAGACAGAGTACGAGAAAATTTTCTACAGCGGAGATTCGTATGAGATTCCGCAGGATATCGTAAACCGATTTACCAGGAGGGAAATTGACAGGATCTATCAGGATACGACGGAATTTCCCTCTGAACATCTGTCACATTGCCCACTGGAGGAGCTGGAAAAGGTAATTCCCGCGGGGTTGCGGCATAATGTTTATTGTATGCATTTTTCAAATGATTTTACAGCAAAGATTCTGGAAAAGGGATTTCAGTGCGTAACGGCAGAGGAAAATACAGAATTTGCCGATTCCGCTACAGCTCCTCTATAAATCTCTGACAGGCCAGGGAATACTGCCGCTGTGGATCCGTGAGAATACAGATGGAACGGGTCGGCAGCGGTTCTTCAAAATTCAATTCTACAACTTCTTTACTTCTTAATGCAGGTTCTGCAAAAAGACGCGGTACAAATCCGATTCCCAGATTCTGTTCAGCCATCGGCGGGATCAGATCGGCGGAAGAAAGTTCAATATCCGGCTGCAGATGGACACCGTGTGAGGCGAACAGTGTCTCCAGATACTGCCTGCCCGAAGTTCCTGGTTCCAGACAGATCAGGGGATACCGGGCGATCTCACGAAGGTTCATTGGCTGATCCGCCAGATGAGAATACATGGGGCCTGCAATTCCGACCATGGAAAAATCCATAAGCTCACGAAAAACCAGACTATTGTCCGGAAACGGGGTCGTCATGACTGCAAAGTCAAGAGTTCCGTTTTTGATGGATTCATCAGCGACATGGCACGTTGTATTGCTGATGCGCAGCTGAATGTTTGGATATTTTGTCTTGAACCGGCCCAGGAGCGGGAGCAGAAACTTTCTTAGCGAGGTCTCGGAGGCCCCGATCTTGATAAGACCTTTTCCCATGTTCAGATACTCTTTCAGCTGCTCCTCCCCCTGTGAGATTTCGGCATAGGCTTTGGAGATATGTTCAAAAAGCAGTTCTCCCTCCGGAGACAGGAGCATACCTTTTTTTGAGCGGATGAACAGCCTGCAGTTCAGTTCCTTTTCCAGATTCAGAATATAGTGGCTCACGGTGGGCTGAGTCAGGAACAGGGCCTTGGCGGCCAGGGTAATATTCCGATAATGGGCCACAAAATAAAATATTTTATAAGAGTCATAACTGACAGACATGAGTAATTTCCCTCCTTTTTTTGAAAATATGGAAATTTATTTTTATTTTTTGCAACCTGTTTTGGATAAAATTCACAAAACATAGATGAAATAAATACTTTGGATAAAAAATATTTATTATACAAATAGTTCTTCCGAAAGTATAATTGCAACGGTTAAAAAAAGCAAGAGAGGATGTGATTTTACGGAGAAATTGACAACGGCTCTTATGGAAGAGCTGAACTGTGAAACGGCATTTACCATTCCGATACTGGGTGGAATCGATATCGGAGAATCTGTTGCGGTAACCTGGATTATTATGGCTGTGCTTGCAGTTCTGTCCATTCTGGTGACAAGAAATCTGAAAGTGCAGAATCCGGGAAAGGGGCAGCTGTTGCTGGAGACAGCGGTCAGCAGCTTACATAACATGGTCAGTGGAATGGTCGGAGAAAACGGACAGCGCTATGTTCCCTATCTGATGACGGTTCTGGTCTACATAGGAGTTGCGAATATTATCGGACTGTTCGGATTCAAGCCGCCTACAAAGGATCTGACTGTGACCATAGCGCTGGCGGTCATGAGCATCGTACTCATTGAATTTGCCGGAATTTATGCAAGAGGTGTAAAAGGCTGGGTCAGAAGCTTCGCAGAACCGGTAGCACTGATGACACCGTTCAATATTCTGGAGATCGTCATCAGACCGCTGTCTTTGTGTATGCGTCTTTTTGGCAACGTACTGGGTGCATTTGTCATTATGGAGCTGATCAAACAGATCGTTCCGCTGGCACTGCCGATCCCGTTCAGCCTGTATTTTGATATTTTCGACGGGCTGATCCAGGCGTATGTATTTGTTTTCCTCACGTCGCTGTTTATCAAAGAAGCAGTGGAATAGAAGATACGAACAGACAGGGAAGAAAATCCGTGTAACAGGAAAATCTGAAATTTAACAGAATAAGCCGCTGAGTACAGCGCAGAAAGGATGGAAAGAATATGTCAACATTATTAGCGATTGGAGCAGGTATTGCAGTTTTAACTGGTGTAGGTGCAGGTATTGGTATCGGAATCGCCACTTCCAAGGCATCAGAGGCGATTGCCAGACAGCCTGAGGCGGAATCAAAGATCACAAAGGTCCTGATGCTGGGCTGTGCACTGGCAGAGGCTACCGCGATCTATGGTTTTGTTATTGCACTTCTGATCATCATTTTGCTGAAATAACAGAAAGGCAGGTAGAGAAAAGTGCTGAATATAAGTCCTTTGAATCTGCTGTTGACTGTATTGAACCTGTTGATTCTTTTTGCACTGATGAAAAAATTTCTGTATAAGCCCGTGCTGGATATCATTGCAAAACGACAGGAACTGATCGACAGCCAGTTTGCCGGGGCAAAAGCCTCTCAGGCAGAAGCGGAGCAGCTGAAAGCTCAGTATGAAAACTGCATGTCCAGAACCAGAGAAGAACAGGCGCGGATCCTGAAAGAAGCAAAGGTCCAGGCAGGTGCCGAGTATGATAAGATCCTGGCAGATGCAGATGAGAAAGCCAAACGGATGATAGAGGATGCCAGAAAGGCCGGCCTGAATGAAAAGGAAAAGGCGCTCAAAGCAGCGGAATCCGAAATAACAAAGCTGGCAGTGGCAGCGGCATCGAGGATCGTGTCTCAGACATCGGATGAGAAAAACGATTCTGCAATTTATGAGGAATTTCTGAAAAAAGCAGGTGAGAACAGTGAATCAGACAGGAATTAAGTATGCGGCCATGCTCACAGAGCTGCAGATACCGGAAGAGGTGATCACACAGACTTCCGGAATTTTCTCGGCAGTTCCTCAGGTGAAAGAGATGCTGTCGGATCCGTGCATTCCGCTTGGAAAAAAGCACGGTGTGATCGAAAAGGTGTTTCCGGAAAAAATCCGGGATATTTTAAAGCTTTTATGTGATAATCAGGATGTTGAGCTGTGGGAATCCATTGTGGAGCAGCAGAAAAAGACCGTGCCGGCAGCGGCAGACTGTCTGGATGCGGTATTAACCTATGTGACACCGCCGACATCGGAGCAGTTGGAAGGAATCTGTGATTTCCTGAAGAAAAAGTATAATGTCCTCAAGGTCAGGATCACAGAGAAACAGGATTCATCTCTGGGCGGCGGATTCAAGCTGCAGGCAGGACGGGATGAGTTTGACTGGAGCACAAAAGAAAAAATGCGTCAGCTGGAACAAAAGCTGATCGAAGCGGCTGGCAGAGAACGTGACAGCAGCCGGGAGATCATTACGATTCTGAAAGAGGAGATCGAAAATTTTGACGCAGAGATCCAGGGGCGTGAAGTGGGATTTGTCAGCTACGTAGGAGACGGAATCGCCACAATCGATGGTGTTGATCATGCAGAATACGGAGAGATCCTTCTGTTTGACACGGGTATGAAGGGAATGGTTCAGGATATCCGCAGAGACGGTATCGGCTGTATCCTGTTCGGCCGGGAAGGAGAACTGCAGGAGGGAACCCGTGTGGTACGGACCGGAAAGCGGGCCGGTATACCGGTGGGAGAGGAATTTCTCGGACGTGTGGTTGATGCACTCGGTGCACCGATCGATGGCCTGGGAGAAATCACTGCTTCGGATTACCGTCCCATTGAACAGAAGGCACCGGGTATTGTTGCGAGAAAGTCGGTAACGGTTCCTCTGGAGACCGGAATCCTGGCAGTGGATTCCATGTTTCCGATCGGAAGAGGCCAGCGTGAGCTGATCATCGGTGACAGACAGACCGGAAAGACATCCATTGCAATCGACACCATTCTGAATCAGAAGGGAAAGGATGTCATCTGTGTTTATGTAGCGATCGGACAGAAGGCATCTACAGTTGCCAAACTGGTGAATACACTGAAAAAGATGGATGCTATGGATTATACGGTCGTTGTCTCAGCAACAGCCAGCGAACCGGCGTCGCTGCAGTATATCGCGCCTTACGCAGGTACTGCCATGGCGGAATATTTTATGTATCAGGGAAAAGACGTGCTGATCGTTTATGATGATCTGTCAAAGCATGCAGTAGCGTATCGTGCACTGTCCCTTCTGCTGGAGCGTTCTCCGGGACGTGAGGCATATCCGGGCGATGTCTTTTATCTGCATTCCAGACTGCTGGAGCGTTCCAGTCGTTTGAGTGAGGAAAACGGCGGCGGTTCGATCACAGCACTTCCGATCATTGAAACACAGGCGGGAGATGTGTCCGCCTATATACCGACCAATGTGATTTCCATTACGGATGGTCAGATCTTCCTGGAGAGTGATCTGTTCTTCTCCGGTATGCGCCCGGCGGTAAATGTCGGTCTCTCCGTCTCACGAGTAGGCGGTGCAGCTCAGACAAAGGCCATGAAGAAGGCAGCCGGAAGTATCCGAATCGATCTGGCGCAGTATCGGGAAATGGAAGTGTTCACACAGTTCGCATCAGATCTGGATGATGCGACAAAGGCGCAGCTTGCCTATGGAAGCAGTCTGATGGAACTGCTGAAACAGCCGCTGTGTCAGCCCATGAGCCTGCATGAACAGGTTCTGACTCTGTTTCTGGCATCCCGTAAGGAATTTACCTTCGTGGATAAAAAGCGCGTAAAAGAATATCAGAAAGCGATCCTGACTTATTTTGAAGAGGAATGCAAAGACATCGTAAAGGAAATTGAAAATACAAAGGATCTGTCAGAGGAACTGCAGAGTCAGATTCTGGATGCAGCAGAGAAATTCAGAAGTAGGTGGAGCTAATGGCAACTGCGAGAGAAATTCAGACGCGGATCAGAAGTATACAGGACACCATGAAGATTACGAATGCCATGTATATGATATCCTCTGCCAAGGTGAAAAAGGCCAGGAGAAATCTGGAGAATACAGAACAGTATTTCGAGATGCTGCAGGGAACCATTGCACGTATTGTGCGGCATATGCCGGAAATGGAGCATCGGTATTTCGAGAGCGGCACAGGGTATGAAACTGTTTCGGATTTCGGGGACGGAGCAGGAGGCGCAAGTGCAGCGGATTCCGGAAATGGCACAGGGAATGATGGGGTTCTGGATCCGGCAGGAAAAAAGAAGACCGGTTCCGAAGCTTTCGATCACGCGGGAACAGGGAAAAGCGGTTCCGGAGTCCCTGAATCGGACTGGAAAGTCCGTCCGGTGAAGCGGGGTTATATTGTAATAGCAGCTGATAAAGGTCTGGCAGGTGCCTATAACCATAATGTAGTAAAACTGACGGAAGAATGTCTCGGAAGAGGACGGGATAATCTGGTATTTGTGGTCGGTGAACTGGGCAGAGAATACTTTATACAGCATAAGATTCCGGTTTATATGCAGTTTCATTATGCGGTGCAGGATCCGAATCTGACCAGAGCGAGGGATATTGCAGACTGTGTGATCTCGCTATATGAGGCGAAGGAACTGGATGAACTGTACGTGGTATATACACATGCAGTAAATTCCATGAAAGTGGAAGCGCGGGTGAAGCGTCTGCTGCCCCTGAAGAAGGAAGTCTTTGCATCGTCAATGCTTTCTGATGTCTATGCGGAGGATATTCGCATGGTACCGTCGGCGGAGAGTGTTCTGGACAATGTAGTGCCGGATTATATAACGGGATTCATTTACGGCGCACTGGTGGAATCCTTCTGCAGCGAGCAGAATGCCAGAATGATGGCCATGGAAGCGGCAACGGACAATGCAGAGAAGATATTGAAAGAGCTCCGGATTGCATATAATCGTGTGCGGCAGGGAGCGATCACCCAGGAGATCACAGAGGTGATCGCAGGAGCCAAGGCGCAGAAAAAGCGCAGGAGGAAAGTATGAAACAGGGAAAAATCGTACAGGTACAGGGCCCTGTTGTGGATGTGGAATTTGCAGGTTCCGATCTTCCGCAGATAAGAGAGGCTCTGGAAGCGGATAATCATGGAGAGCGATGCGTGATGGAGGTTTCCTCGCATATCGGCGACAATACGGTCAGATGTATTCTGCTCACAGCAAGTGAGGGACTGTGCCGTGATATGACAGTCACCGCTACGGGAGACAGCATTCAGGTCCCGGTAGGAAAGAAGACACTGGGTCGGCTTTTCAACGTGTTTGGTGACACACTTGACGGGGAAGCAGATTTAAAATCAGAACCGCACTGGAGTATCCATCGGGAACCGCCGGCATTCGATGAGCAGAATCCGGTGGTGGAAATCCTGGAGACCGGTATCAAGGTCATTGATCTCCTCGCCCCCTATGCTAAGGGAGGCAAGATCGGTCTGTTCGGCGGTGCCGGTGTAGGCAAGACTGTGCTGATTCAGGAGCTGATCCGAAACATAGCCACAGAGCATGGCGGATATTCCATTTTTACCGGTGTAGGAGAGCGTTCCCGTGAGGGAAATGATTTATGGACGGAGATGAAAGAATCCGGTGTCCTTGAAAAAACGGCACTGATCTTCGGGCAGATGAATGAGCCGCCCGGAGCACGTATGCGTGTGGCAGAGACAGGTCTGACCATGGCGGAATACTTCCGTGATGAGGAAAAACAGAATGTGCTGCTGTTCATCGACAATATCTTCCGTTTTACTCAGGCAGGTTCCGAGGTGTCAGCACTGCTTGGCCGGATGCCGTCAGCAGTGGGTTATCAGCCGACACTTGCAACGGAGATGGGAGAACTGCAGGAGCGAATCGCTTCAACGAAGAACGGTTCCATCACTTCGGTGCAGGCTGTATATGTTCCGGCGGATGATCTGACTGACCCGGCGCCGGCTACCACGTTTGCGCATCTGGATGCAACCACGGTACTGTCAAGAAAGATCGTTGAGCAGGGAATCTATCCGGCGGTGGATCCGCTGGAATCCAATTCCAGAATTCTGGAGGAGGATATTGTAGGAAAAGAGCATTATGAGACGGCAAGAAGAGTACAGGAGATGCTCCAGAAATATAAAGAGCTGCAGGATATCATTGCAATCCTCGGTATGGAGGAACTCTCAGAGGAGGATAAGAAGATTGTATTTCGTGCGAGAAAGATTCAGAAGTTCCTGTCCCAGCCGTTCTTTGTTGCAGAGAACTTCACCGGTATTCCGGGAAAGTATGTGCCGCTGAAGGAAACCATCCGGGGCTTTAAGGCGATCG
>JBGVDJ010000039.1:0-160268 GCA_045119335.1 Candidatus Choladousia sp.
CAAGAATATACATGAAAAAAAGGGATTTCTATTCTGGATGAAACCTCTTCCTCTTCTTCTGGAGTTAATTCAAAGGTACACATAATTCCATCCACATGACGTTCCTGCAGCATTTCAAAAGCTTTCAAGCGGCTTTGAAAATCCTGTTTACAAAGTGTATTGATCACACTGTAACCACTTATGGATGCATTATGATAGAAGTAAGGAAGCAAAACCGACTGATACATATTAATACTTTCGGATCCAATCAAACCAAGGGTATGTGAATGACTGGTAGAAAGGGCTCTTGCTGCATAGTTAGGATGATAATGATATTTTTTTACAACCTGCATAACCCTTTTTTCTATTTCCGGATTCACATATTTCGTTTTATTCAAAACTCTGGACACCGTCGCTGTAGAGACTCCTGCCATTTGTGCAATATACTTAATTGTTACCATAATCTGCTCTTTCTTATTAAAAAAAGTATGCCAGGAAAACGCTTTCTTTATGGTTTCATTATACAGGTAAACGTTTTCCTGACAATTGCATAATTTTGACAAATATCATATTCTTTTTTTGTTTGTTTTGTCTATTTTTACATATTCCATCTATACAATACTCTTTCGTTCACTCTTACCTCTGTCACAATACACTAGCATAGGATCAATCGCCAGTAGCTTTTATCTTACTTATTCATTGCTGTAATTATAATTTTTCCTTAAGCCAGCTCGGCAAACACTTTTGTGTCAATTGGAAACCCAAAGTTCTTTAAGTAATCGCCTTTCAGTATGATTGTAGGCCCCTCTATATATTTATACCCCGATGTTGCGTTAACTTGTATATTACGTTTCGACTTTTTCATATTATTCGAAGCCTGATAGGTTTTCTGAAAAGCATATCCTAACTTTTCCAGCTGAATTTTCAGCTCTGCATCCTACATCTCCCATCCCGGAAATATCCACCGAAGTAACCTTCATCTCTGGCGTATGCCATTCTCGTTTCATAATTATCATTTCATGGAATCTGTCAGAAAGTACACCTTCTGATTCAGTCTCAATTCACAGGGAATCTCTGTCTCAGAAGGTGCTTTTCTACTTATGGAATATCTGTCTAAACTCTTCCACCTTTTGAGAGACTTTTGCCCTCATATCTTTGCACCAGCCTATAAAATGTGCTGCTCTTTAAATCCAAAAGCTGCATTGCCCTTTTCGCTGTTATCTGCCCTGCATTCCATTGCTGGTATACCATTTCAAAATTATCCGGTACTTTAACAGAAGGTCTGCCCATATGTTTTCCTTTCATTCGGGCAGCTTCTATTCCCTCCCGCTGCCTTTTTCGAATTGTCAACCGCTCTTGTTCTGCTATACTGGCTAGCACTTCAATCAAGATATTCTGTATCATTTCAATAATCCATTCCTGCCCTTCTGGTACTTCAATTAGGGAAGTAGGCAAATCTAAAATCCTCAGACAGATTCCATTATCCTTGAACCATTGCAGTTCTTGTTTGATTTCGACTTTATTTCTGGAAAGCCTGTCCAATGACGTAATGAATAGAATATCTCCTTTCCGAAGCCCCAATGCTCCTTTCAATGCCTGATAAG
Source organism: Candidatus Choladousia sp. (assembly GCA_045119335.1). Taxonomy (GTDB): domain Bacteria; phylum Bacillota; class Clostridia; order Lachnospirales; family Lachnospiraceae; genus Choladousia. The sequence continues at coordinate 1,584 of JBGVDJ010000039.1, forward strand.
ATGCCCTTTCAAGGTTTTTACCGCTGGCTTTATCCACCAGAATATTTTCTTTTGATACATATTTCTGCAAGGCTATGATCTGTCTGTCCAGATTCTGTTCCTTACTGCTCACTCTCGCATAACCGAATATTCTCTTCTCCATACACTACCTGCCTCTCGGAGCGAAGACTGCTGTTCAAGTAGTCTTCGCTCCAATCCTATGAATTTTATGCGATGATCCTAACGGTTTCATCTGCACGGTCAAAATAATAGATATGATCGGACAATCTTTCTTCCGGGCTTACGGATTCGCGATTAATCTCCTGCACCATCACTTTCAATTCTCTTCCCTTCGCAACATCATCTACAGGCAAAATCATCATTTCGTGCACACTGGAGGGCAGCAAAAAGAGGTTCTTCTCTACTTTTGCAGCATATTCTGCAAGCAGGTCCGTATATAAAATGCCTGCTGCGCCAAAACAACACTCCCCGTTTGACAAGACTCTCAGCGGTATTTCATCTTTCATTTCATCTTTCATTTCTTCTCCCAGTTCTTCTTCGTATGGATCTTCTCCCAACTCATCCAGCATATCAACAATGGAAGAAATCGTATATCCATCCTGTTTCAGATTCTCCATGGCCTGTGCCATCAACTGTTCTTCTGTTATCCCCCATACAAGGAATAAGTTACTTCTCACTTTTACATGACCATGAACTTCCGGCACACGGATCACAAAACAGATGGCCAGATCCAAATATTTCTGATGCACAACGCCCGTCAACCATTCTTTATTTTCTTCGTAAGAAACCAGGATCGGATATAATCGCTTACATGTCTCTTCCCACTTACTCATTTTCTCTACAAATACTTCATATCTCATATCCATTTTCCTTTCTTCTGCATCGTTTTTATTTTTCATTATCCGTCTTAAGCTACTTCCAAAACCTCTGCCTCAAAAATCGGATCTGCCTTTACTTCAGTCATATCCGGGGCAAGTTCATTCTTTATTGTTCCATCACTTGCCAGTGCTCTCTGAAAATCCGCCTTGATTGGTGCATACTTTAATGCCTGTTTAATCACTGTCTTTTTAGCCATTCCGACATAATTGCTCTTCCACGGACTAAAAGATGAGTCATAAGCTTTCGAGTATTCTCTGGCATAAGCATCGATCTTTTCCTTACTCATCACCTCAAACCCATATCCACCATTTGTCAGCTTGAACAGACCATAAAACAGGATGACTTCCCCGCGATTATTCAGTACCGGACGATGAATCAGTTTGGAATCCAGGCCCAGTTCATACTCAAATACATCATTTTCATATACCGCCTGTGCCTGTATCGTCTGGACCATCGGATTCCGGTAACTCAGATCGATCAGCCCTTTATATCCAATCTGGAACTGACATTCCAGCGTGCCTTTGTTATTGTACGGAATGAGATAAGCCTGTCCGAGCGGTGTGTTTGGTTCTAATCCCAGTTGTGCTGCATTCATAAGTGCCGAAAGAAAGCTCATAGGTGTACATTCGTTCAGTTTCGGTGTGGTATTCAGCGCGGACAATGCCATTCTGGTAAAACGCTCCACAGTGATCACTTCCGGCAAAGCTTTCTTAATCTCTGGCTGCATGGCTTTGATCAAGTCTGCAATGCTCATGGATTTCGTCAGCTTTGTTTCCCCTTTTGCTCTCTCTGCTTTTTTCACAAGTTCCTCTTTCACATCCATATGTTTCTCCTCCTTTTGCTTTTCATGAAAAAGACAGGAAGGTCTTATCCACCAACCTAAGATTCCTTCCTGTCTTTTCCCACAATATTCTTTTCTCATGCTGCCTTGATGGTCAAACGGCGGCTGTTTACCGGTTTCAGATATTTTGCATAAAGCTCCGGTTGTTCTGCTTTCAAACGCTCATTGTCCATACGGTTCGTGACCACGTTCGTCCACGATACCCGGAACCCTTCCCCTTCTGCCCTCTCTGCATCACCAAGGAAATTTTTCAGTTCCTGCTCAATCTGCTTCTTTTCCACATCCATTTTTCCGATCAGAGCAGTAAGCTCTTCCCTTCGCTGCAGCTTTTCCGTAAAACCAGATAAAACGATATTTTTCCCGGTTTCCGCTTTTCCGAACACTTCTCTTATCATCTGGTCAGAAACATCCGAACCATCCGGTACAGGCAGAATTCCTTTTTTCACGTGGTCATACCAGAAATCTCCCTCGATCTGCCGGAGGCTTTCAATAACCTTGTCATCCCATACCAGCTTATGTACAATGAAGTCTTTTCCAACCCCCTTTTTTCCCAACTTACAACGAACTTCATTCTGAAGCTTTATTGTCGGAACGACAAACATAAACGGTATGTTTGGATTTTGAGCTGCCAGGTTGCAATACAATTCAGTCTTTCCCAGTGCTGTCTGGGCCTTTATAAGGTGAATTCCATTCCCCTTTTCCATCATTGCTTCCTGCATATATTCTTTTAGTTTTTCCTGTGCAGTTTCCAAATCAATATATTCTTCGTTCCTTCCAATTTTTATAATTTTCTTGGAAACTTTCCCATATAACGTTTTTGCACCACACTTATCTACATAAGGACATCCTGCATTTGCACACTGCTGTGGGAAATAATGATAATTCTTTATTAAGTTCCAATCAACTCTCCACTTTTGTTCATTTTTTTTCAGGCAATGGAAAAATATGCTTTTTCCGCCTTTTATGTAGACCAAATTCGTTGCCAGTAGAAATTTCAGGCCGTGGTCGATATCTTTGTTTTTAAATTCTTTTAGTAACGCGCAGCTCTTTTCAAGCTGGTTCCTATCTATTTGCAGAATTGGAAGATTCGCTTTCCCATAATCATGAGCAGCGCAACCGTCTTTTTTTCCATCTCCTTTGATAACATCATCTTTATCACATGTTTCAATTATGGCATCTCCCAATTGGCTGTATTTTTCAGGTAACTCCCGATCCGTCTTGGTTCTGTCATATATGCACAGCATACCTTTCTCGCATGCAACACCATTGTTTTTAGCAAACTGCCGTATATTACGTGCACAATTTTTTTCATCTGCTTCTCTTTTATATACCTGATAAGCTCTTGCCAAATCGAGGAGATTCACTCTGTTACTCTCATTATAATCAATGATCTCTTTTCCTCCCAAAAACATTCTGGCTAAATCTGAACACTTTGAATCTGATTCAGGAAAAATTTCACATAACATACGATTCATAAACAGAGCTATATTGGGATCTGTAATTTCGCAATTATTTAAAAACAATGCGCGATACTTTTCATTGTTCTCTGAAGCACTTAATGACTTGTAAGTCAAAAAGGGATAAAGGCCATATCGATTGCATCGCTCTATAAATCCTTTATATGTCAATCCTTCATCTATATCTAATACCAACATCCTTTGGCTCATAAAATTTTTGGCAGCTCTATTTTTATATCCTTCTTTAAATATAGCTCTTGTAAAAGCATGTCCTTGCGCTCCAACCATGGATGCAAAGTCTTTCAAATACATTTCTTTTATATTTTTTGTAATTCTACTGCTTATATAGGCAATTTCTTTGCCGTTTGGTTTATTTTTATAACTTTTGTCATCCATATGTACTGGAATCATGATAAAACCTCCTAGCATAATGGTACAAACCGTACCTCAATTTAAATGTAGATTTTTTTTGCATTTTACATTTGAAGATTTTTGGATAGTAACCATTTTTATATAATTGTTATTACCAAAAAATCTTCAAATAGATTTTTTTGCATTATTCTTTGGTTACGATGCTTATAAAAAATTATTTTCTACCAGATCCAGACAATAAATATTATCTTTAACTCATATCTCTTTTCTCCCATTATGGAATCCTATTTTTTAATCCAAAATTTAACATATTAATAATAAACAAATGTAGGAGGTATCTAACATGCTCAACAACCCAATATTATATTCATCATCAGTAACCATTCCCCAGGAATATCCAGATATAATGACCGTTCCAGAATTAGCTGAATATCTAGGTATCGGTAAGAATAAAGCCTATGACTTATTACGTAACGGTACCATAAAAGGATTTCGCATCGGTGCTTCATGGAAAGTCAGTCGTGAAGCAGTTGACTATTATATACGTAAAAAATCCGGATTGATCTAAGGTCAATCCGGATTCAGACTGTAAACAAAGTCCTCTTTGAATTTTGCGAATTGTTGCTACAAAGAATAGGAAATTTTTACAACATAAAAGCAGTCGCTGCGTATATATCCAAAGCAATGACAGGTTGACAGAGAGTGGTGTAGAACTGCGGCTTAGAGAAATGGAAAAGAAATTAAGTATAAGAGAAAGTGCATCCTCACAAGTTTAGAAAAACAATGGCAACCAGAGCAATAGAGAAAGGCATACAAGGTTATATCTTGATGGGGCTATGCAGATGTGGATTGATGCAGAAGATTCATTAGAACTATGGTAAATATTTTTTGAGTTAAAGAAAGCACCAAATGATTTGTAGCGTCATTTGGTGCTTTCTTATAAATTCCGCCCTTGATATTGTATTGTTAGCACATAAACGGTTTTGTGCAGTTCGTCAATGCGGAAAATGACGATATAGTTGTCAATTAGTAATTGTCGGTAGCCTTTTCCAGCATACCTGCCCTCGTTTCGTTCTTGGTGGGCTTGTGGAAACGTGTCTAGGTTTAAAATAGCTTTTTTTATTCGATCAATTTGTCCGTTGGCATTTTCAGGGGCCAATTTCTCATTTGCGATATATTCGTAAATGTGGTCTAATTCACGGATTGCTCTAGGGTTGACTTTTACCTTGTATTTATCCAAAATGTTTTTTCTCCAATTCTGCAAAAACTATCTCTGCGTCAACTGCTTCTGCTCCATTGGCAATTTCCTGCTCGGATTCAAATATGGCTTGGTCGATGCGGTTCATTCTTGCAAATTTATCATACAATTCACTACTCATTACAACCAAGTCGCTATATCCGTTTTTGGTAATAAAAATAGGCTCCTGTTCCTTGTGTGCGATATTGGAAATCTCGGTTGTATTGCGTAAATCCTTAATAGGCATAATAATTGGCATAATGTTTCGCTCCTTTCTTTGACATAATTATAGCATAATTATGCTTATTGGGCAATGGAAATATTATGTTCTTTCTTTTCTCGAAAATATATTTCACAGATTGATTTGTAACGCAAAAAGCGTTACAATAAAGAAAATTGGAGGTGTATTCTATGGGAAAAACAGCAACATTAAATTTAAGAGTAAATCCGGAGGTAAAAGAAAATGCAGAAAATGTACTTTCGCAATTAGGAATACCTATGGCTACAGCGATAGATATATATTTAAAGCAAATATCATTAGTAGGAGGAATTCCTTTTTCTGTCGTATTACCAAAAGCAGCTAATTCGGTGAATGCAGATATGATGTCTGTTACGCAGATTCATCAAAAGTTAGAAAAAGGATATGCAGATATCGAGAAAGGAAATGTTGAGGATGCAGCTAGTGCATTTGCGGCATTTAGAGAGAGACATTAATGAAGCAATATAAAGTAGAGATTACAAAAGAAGCTTTGCAGGATATGGAAGATATATACAATTATATTGCTATAGATTTGCTTGCTCCTGAAAATGCAATGGGACAATATAATCGTATTGCGGATGAAATACTTACATTAGATACTTTTCCAGAACGATTTAGAATTATGGATTCTGAGCAGGAAAAGATAATGGAGTTACGCAGAATGCTTGTGGACAATTATTCTGTGTTTTATACAATTCGTGATGCAAGGGTAATCGTAACAGATGTTTTATATACGGCATCTGATATAGAAGCGCGTTTAAGAGGCGAGATGTAGAAGCTCGCGTTTATTTAATAGAGAGAGGAGTATTTCTTATGATAGTATATAAAACAAATTTAACTGATGAAGGAAGAAAAGCGTTAGTTGAAATTGCTTTAGAAAGCCCCAAAAATATTCGTAAGAGAAAGGTAATAATGCCTATTTCTGCTATTTTGGCTGTTTTAGGAATACCTAATGGTTTATATTTCTGCATAAATGGTGCATATAGTTATGGAATAGTTACACTGATATGTAGTTTTATAATGTTGTTTATTGCTTTTAAGGCAAAGGATTTTCAACGGTTTGTACTAAGAAAAAGACAAGAAAAAGAAGAGAAAGAAAAAGGTGTGGAATTTCGAGAGGGAACAGTAGAATACATATTTGATAATGAAGGAATAACAGTCAAATCTCAAGTAGCAAATGGACTAAATTATTGGACTGGATTTAAGGAGTATGGGAGTTGCGGAAAATATATATTCATTAAAAGCAAAGATAATCACTTTGTTTTAGTAGATAAAAATGATTTGACAAGTAACGAAATGGATGAATTGCTGTCTTTGCTTTCAAATAAATTGTTAATTTCCAGTTCTTCGAAATGGCAAAGGTGATAAACTGAAAAACGTAAATTTGTCTATACTCGAGGCTGTAAAAATTCTTGTGTCTTTGGAAAGTAAATCTTTCTGATAAGAAATAGATATGTAAAATTTTGCTGTCGAATTTATAATTCTGTTGTTGTCGAATATGTCTTTCTACTTACAGTATAACCATGTAAAAAAATCTTATACATCTTTTTTAGTTTTTTTGCATGACAAATAAGACATTGTACGGATTGCCTTTTTGTGGGCTCTGCCCACACCCGACCTCTGGAATAGATTGGGAAAATCCTGGCAATAATACAAATGCCGACGGAATAGAAAGAGAGCGGGAATGGGTAGCTTTGGAGAGTGTGTGAAACTTTTTCTGTAAAATAGCATTTAAAAAGGTTCTTCTATGATAAAATAAAATCATAGGAGGGCCTTTTATTATGGCAAAACAAAAGAAACCTGTACACAGAGTACAAATGACAGAAGGAAAACGTAACATCATTCATCAGCTCTTGGAAGAATACGATATTCAGACCGCGGAAGATATCCAGGAGGCATTGAAAGATCTTTTAGGCGGAACCATCAAAGAAATGATGGAGGCCGAAATGGACGATCATCTTGGTTATGAAAAATCGGAGCGTTCGGACAATGACGATTATCGCAATGGCTACAAGCGGAAACGTGTAAACAGCAGCTATGGATCGATGGAGATTGAAGTTCCTCAGGACAGAAAATCTACTTTTGAACCACAGGTGGTAAAAAAGCGCCAGAAAGATATTTCTGATATTGATCAAAAGATCATCTCCATGTATGCCAAAGGAATGACTACAAGACAGATTTCTGAGACGATTGAGGATATCTATGGTATTGAGACATCCGAGGGTTTTATTTCTGATGTTACAGACAAGATCCTGCCACAGATTGAAGACTGGCAGAACCGACCATTAGACGAGGTATATCCTATCCTGTACATTGATGCGATCCATTATTCTGTCCGTGACAATGGCGTGATCCGTAAGCTTGCAGCTTATGTTATTCTTGGCATTAATACGGAAGGAAAGAAAGAGGTACTGACCATTAACATCGGAGAAAATGAGAGTTCGAAATACTGGTTGTCTGTGTTAAATGAGCTGAAAAACCGAGGCGTAAAAGATATCCTGATTCTATGTGCGGATGGCCTTACTGGGATAAAAGAAGCAATTGCGGCAGCATTTCCAAAAACAGAATATCAACGCTGCATTGTCCATATGGTTCGAAATACTTTGAAATACGTCCCAGATAAAGACAGGAAAGCTTTTGCAGCGGATTTAAAGACCATATATCAGGCTGCTGATGAGAAAAAAGCCCTGGCCGCCCTTGATAGAGTAACAGAGAAATGGACTCCAAAATACCCGAATTCCATGAAACGCTGGAAAGATAACTGGGATGCCGTTTCTCCGATTTTCAAGTTTTCTATGGCCGTAAGAAAGGTCATTTATACAACCAATGCCATTGAATCGTTGAATTCCACTTATCGGAAACTCAACCGTCAAAGAAGTGTATTTCCAAGTGATACAGCACTAATGAAAGCCCTGTATCTGGCAACCTTTGAAGCAACCAAAAAGTGGACTACTACTATCCGGAACTGGGGACAGGTCTATGGAGAGCTAAGTATTATGTACGAAGGACGGCTTCCAGAATAGACAATATTCCATTGTAAAAACAGGCGGCAAAAACCGCCTGCTCTTGACATGCCTTTTAGCAACTGTTATATATAAACCAAGGGCGAAAAGCTGATTTTTCAAGCCTTTCGCCCATCATTATCATAGAAGAATCTTATTTACAGACTTTTTTTCATAGTCTCGCTTTGGAGCAATACCATTCCTGCTTTTCTTTTCTTACAGATAATTGGTAAGCCGTTCTCCATACAGGACAATTAGCTGATTCAACACTTGGTCCCAGTTCCGATATCTCTGCGTCCACTTCTTGACTACATTTTCACTGGCAAGGTACAGCATCTTTTCCAGTGCTGCATCACTTGGAAATACACTCTTGGTTTTCGTGACTTTCCGATATTGCCGGTTCAATCCTTCTATGATATTTGTCGTGTACATAATGCGCCTGATATCATTTGAAAACTGGAAAAAGGAACTTACATCTTCCCAATTATTTTCCCAGTTGCTGATGGCATAGGGATATTTCTTTCCCCATTTTTCCTTAATGTTCTCCAGTTCTGATAAAGCCGCTGTTTCATTCGGGGCATTATATACTGCTTTGAAATCAGAGGAAAATTTTTTCAGATCATTATAGTTTACATACTTAAAAGAATTACGCAGCATATGGATGACACATCTCTGGATCTCTGCCTGCGGATAGACTGCCTGAATTGCTTCTTTAAAACCAGGAAGCCCGTCTACGCAAAAGAAAAGGACATCTTTTACTCCACGGTTCTTCAGGTCATTGAGCATTCCGAGCCAGAACTTGCTGGTTTCATTGGCGCCTACTGTGATGCTTAGGATATCCTTGTAGCCTTCAACCGTAACCCCAAGAACAACATAGGCAGCACGGCTTAATATTCTACCATCCTCCCGGACTTTGTAATGGATACAGTCCATAAAAACAAATGGATAAACCGGATTCAGAGGACGGGACTGCCATTCCTTGACTTGAGGGAGTATCTTATCTGTGATTTTGCTGACCATTTCTGCCGACAATTCAATTCCATAAAGATCCTGAAGCTGGTCATGGATATCACGTGTACTCATACCACGGGCATATAAAGAGATTACTTTTTCTTCAATACCGGAAATATCCCGTTGATATTTCGGGATCAGTTTCGGTTCAAACTCACCGTTACGGTCTCTTGGTACATCAATCTGAAATTCACCATACTGACTTTTTAAGTTTTTGGTGGAATGCCCATTTCTTTTATTGTCTGTCTGCAGATCTCCCTTATGATTTTTTTCATAACCGAGGGTTGCATCCAATTCGGCTTCCATCAGCTCCTGCAGGATATCTTTGAAACTGTCTTTTAGAAGAGCATATACATCAGCAACGCTACTAATGTTGTTTTCAGAGATAATCTGTCGAATTTGTTCCTTTGCAACTGCCATAAAAATACTCCTTTTTGATAAGAATTGTCATATCTGAATTCTTACCAAAAAGGAGCCATTTCTTACCAAAAACACAAACTATTTTACACTACCCTATACTCTGAATCCGGATTGACCTTAGATCAATCCGGATTTTTTATTCACATATTTCTTTGTGAAACTAAAACTGGGTAATCAATAGAAGACTGTAGCATTTTCCCGGCTCGAAATCCCATATGTTTTTCGATTATTTCAAACATTGACTACTTTTGTAGCGTAAAATAAAGTATAGAAAAAAATAACCAATACCAAGAATTATAAATATATCCGTAAGCTCAGATGCTATTAACATAATAATCAACACTACAACTATGTTTACAAAAAAGGAACGCAAAAGTATAAACATTGAATACCCCATTGATTGCAAAATTGATTTTTCGATAGCAATTCCATAATTAAAAAATTGAATATATAATGCAACTGGAAGACATTTCATAACAAAATTTATTAATTGTTCATCATCAGAAATAAAAGCAATTATTTCACGAGCATTTATCAATATTGCAGCCAATAGCAAAATAAACCAAGCGCACATTACAAAGATAAAGGTTTTACGTATTTTCTTTATTTCTTTATATTTATTTTCTTCATACATCTCACTCACAAAAGATATAGCTACGGATGAGTAACTATACATTGGCATCTGAATAATAGATATTATTTGTAAAATTAAATTATAAGCAGACAACTCAATTGTCCCCATTCTTGCGATAATCATATTCATGCTAAAAACAAAAAGAACGTCTTCCAAAGTTTCCTGACCAAGAATTGGAAGCGAAAACAAAATAATATCCTTAACCCTTTTGAAAAAATTTGATATAGTAAAAGAAAAACAAACATATTTGCATGCGAAATAATGGTAAACAACTAGGTTCAAAAACAATGCGATAACCGTACCTAATGCAGCTCCCTCTGTACCCATTGCAGGAACCCCAAGTTTACCAAATATAAGTATATAATCCAGCAAAATATTTATAATATTTACCAGTAATGATATGACAAAAATATTATTTGTATTATGGAATATCTTGAATACAACATTGTAATTAAAAATTAACAAATTTAGTGGTATTGTTATACTAAATATTCTAAGATATCTTATAGCCTCTTCAAGCGTTTTCCCCTGAAGTCCAAATATTATACTTAATATTGGCTGATAGCATACATTCAAAAAAACACATATCAAGATTCCTACAAATGCAGATAATATAATAACTGCAGAATACTCTTCATTTATGCTGCTTGTATCGCTTTTTCCCATTAAAGATGATCCACGTATATTAAAGGCAACAGAAATAGCACCCAGTACACCTACTAAACTATTGATACATGAACAAATTAATCCCACTCCTGCATACGCATAAACAGAAATATGCCCTACAAATGCTTGGTCAACGATTCCCATAAACACACTTGTAATAGAACTAAGAATCAAAGGAAGTGCCATTTTATTTATTTGCTTCATGTAGAAAGTCCTATTGCTCATAAAATTCTTCCTAACTATTTATGTAATTCTGAAATATAGTAAGCGCCAAATATTAGGGCGGATGGTTTTCTGACGCACTATCGATACTTGGAGAATTTCACTACAATTATGGGAGGATCGTTCATGTCAACCACTGAGTAATCCGGCTTCTGTGTCCATGCTGTCCGGCACAAGAATATTCATCGCGGTAAGTGGAATGCGTCTGCACTTCAGGATACTTTGAAAAGCAGTGTAATCCAGACAATTTACAAGGAAGCGCAACGCTCCGGACAGCCGATTTTCTGTATTGTAGATGATACGATAGCTTCAGATTTTCATACATGATTTACCATATACCCATCAGGAACATTGCTGAAATTTTTTCTGCTCTTTTCTGAGCATGTCGCAAAATAACAAATCAGATCAGGTCAGAATATCAAATGGTGCGTTTACAAAATTATTGGTCTCCTATTCTATTTTACTTTTCCTTAGCTTTTGGAACAATACTTCCATCAGTAAGTGAGCTATTATTAAAATCCCTTCTGTCAAAATAATACAAATTATGTTCAATAAATATTGTCGAATATTATCCATATCTCTTACTACAAGGAAATATAATAATATCGGAATGAAACATAACCAAAGATAATTCTTCACCGCTAACGAATATTTGCTTCTGAATTTATGAAACAAATATAAAATTATTATACTACAAATTATCCAAAGCAAACTCAAAAAAGCAAATGCAACATAAATAGAAACACTGTAGCGATTTTGAAAATGAGCATTTAACGGATACAGACTCAATGAATATTTTCCGCATCCTGATGAATTTAACTTATCTTCAATTTCCCGATAATCTTTGATATATGATCCTCTGTCCAGCTCTATTATGCCACTTGTTTTATTCGCATAATGAATTTTTAAGCCATCTGTAGGTAAAGTACCCTCACGCACGCTAAAACTCGGCATTACTATGGATTGATCCACATTCATAAACCCAAATCTTTCAGTATAAATCACACTGTTTTTTTCAAAAAAACCTATAACAGAGAAATCATAAGAATCATATAGGTATTCTGCTTCTAACATATCTCCAATTTCATAAATCCCCGAATACCCGTTTCCTAATATTACCGGAATACAATGATCTTCCAAAACAAATTCTGTATCTTTCCACATTCGCCCAATATCAATTTTCAGTTTATATTTTTCCACTACATTTTTACTAATCTGCAAACAGTCTACACAATCAGGATTTTCTGACAATTCATTTGTATAACTATCAAAATGCTTTCTTCCATTTTGAAACACATCTAACGGTTGATTATAGATTTCCAGATACTCAAAGTTTTGCAAATCATTATATAAATGGAAAAATGTAGTTAAATCTATTTTCAACGGATTATCCTCATGCTGTAAAGCACATTCAATTCTTTCACCAAGGCGCTGCTTTTCTAACGCATTTATTTTTATGTATGTATACAACTTGCCATTAATAATCGCAACCACTGATATGATAAGCAAAAGTAATGTACATGCAAAATAGTAACTTTTCTTTTTATCTCGCTGTTGTGCCATGGAATCTCCCCCTTTACCAACCTCCTAATCTCCTGATAATTCTATTATATTATAACAGCCAACTACTCTCAACAATATTTTCCTTTGTCTGCGAAATACGAAATATTGACCTCATAAAATGCCCATACGCAGCACAAAGCAGATTCGTTTGATATAATTCCTATCTTTAACACTTTATCGTCTATTTGGGCATTTTACGAGGTTTTCTTTCATTTTATTGAAATTCAGCAGAAAAATAACAAAAAAATTTCATATTACAAAAATATCCTCTTCGTTACTCTCGTTATGCCATAAAAAAATTGCGAACCGAAATAACAGTTCGCAATTTTTTTACCAGTCACTTTTTCACCAACGTAACCTACATCTTATTCTTTTTCAATCCTCAACTGTGGATTTATCCGTTTCAAAAATAAATCAAACTGAGGCACTGTAAAATCTATCTCCCCATGTCCTGTCGAATAGATCAGTCCTTTATTAATAAGCTGCGCTCTGGTCGGAGATACCGCATTTCCCTTTTTCCCAAGGATTTTTGCCACATTTGAAATCGTACAGGGAAGATCTCCGCATTTCACCATAGCAAACAGAAAATCCTGTTCTTTCTTTGTACATCGATCAAAGCGAACTTTAAAGAAGCCTTTATCAAGATTTGTCTCAAATGTCGGGATTACCCGTTCCACATCTGACTCAGAAATAATCTCTTTATCCGTATACTCCCATACTGTATCGCACAATTCCTGAATAAAATATGGATAACCTTCTGTCCATTTCTTTATCTCATTAACTGCTCCATCCTCGTACATCACATTCAACTTCTGTGCCGGATTTACAATGGCAGCAATAGCTTCCTCATCAGACAGCTTAGAAACCAAGATATACTTAAACAGACGTTCCGAATAAGACTTCACTTCGCCCAAAATTCGCAAAATCTTAGGAAGTCCTGCGCCATAGACAATAATCGGCAAGCGAAGCTGATTTACTCTGTGCAGCGCATTAATCAATGCTTCCATTTCATTGGTCTTCATATACTGTATTTCATCAATGAAGAAACATATTGCTTTTCCTGCTTTTACAGCTGTTCTTCCCATTGCCACAAACATTTCCGTCAAATCATCTGACAATACGCCAGTTGACACATAGGCCGATGGCTCCCCTGCCCCTGCTGTGAAGGTCTGATCTTCCGGATTGTACGTTACCTGAAATGCCTGAAGAATTCCGAAAGCCTTTCTGCCAAAATCTTTTGCAGCCTCTACCACACTCATCTGGTGAATCATTTTCTTGGACGCATTTGTAATCTGTATGATAAAGCTTCTCTTCTCTGCTATCTCAATATGTGAATACAGGATATTTAACTGCTCTGCCTGATCTTCTATCGCATTCAGCAAAACAGTCTTTCCCACACCACGTAACCCATAATAAACCACAGATTTCTGAGGATACCCATTTACCAATGCTTGTAATGTTTTCTCAGCATTTTCGAGCATTTCATGCCGTCCAGCCAGATAGCTTGGCATAGCTCCTGCTCCCGGTGTATATGGTGATGCATATTTCATAATACAGGTTCCTCCTCTCTTTTTCTTCCTACATTATAGACTAAATTATTATTTGAAACAACCTCTTCTTTTGGAACTACCATTTTCTTCATATTTTTTCATTAATACCTCTCTCAGTGCTTGATGTCTGGTATCATTTTATGACAATTATTCGTGTTGCTTTTAAACAAAAATCACTGCAATATCCATACTTACGATTCTTTCTGGACTTACAGCGATTTTATTTTCCACATGTTCTCAAAAATGTTTTTTGTCTGCAAAATAGTGGCTCCATAAAATGCCCATACACGGTATTTTATAACTACATCCGATATAATTCCTACCTTCAACATTTTATCGTCCATTTGAGCATTTTATGAGGTTTTCTTTCATCCTACAAAGATTAAGCATAAAAAGCAGCCGAAAAAAGATTTTCAGTTGAAACAGCTTTACTACGGCATCCTCCAATTTTGTACACCATTTTTACACCATTCCAATTAAACTTACATAAAGCATCATAAAAAGTATATTGCCAAAATCACTTGCTTTTATCCACAATAAACCATAATAAAAGGCAATAAATCCACTTTCTGTCAGCCCCTTATTAATTATTTATACTCCCCTCGAAACAGCCGGTAGCTCCCCTACCGGCTGTTTCTCTTCGTTCACATTAGCAATGAGCCGTATTAAAAAGCAAGGTAAAAAGGCGCGGACCTCACCGATCCGCGCCTTTCTCATTTCCCGTATTCCTATTCTCCGTAAATCGTTTCCTGCAGCTTCTCCAATGTCGGCTCCCAATCCGGAACCAGCATATCCTGCCCATTGACATAAATGGTAGTATACATATTATCATACGGTACACGGCTCATCTCGAACTCATAATCAAGAATCTCCGGCACCTCTGCCAACATACTCCAGATCTCCGTCTCCGGAATATTCATCGTTACATACCGAAGTGCACTCTGCATCTTCTCCGTCATCTGCGCAACGGACATCTGTTCCACTTCAGCCATGATCTGCTGAATCACATAACGCTGACGCTCTGTACGTTCAAAATCAGAGTTTCCAACGTAGCGGTTGCGTGCAAACGCTACAGCCTGTACACCATCGCAGCGGATGAAACCGCCCTCTGCCGGAATCTGGTGTTCCGATCCATCGATACCCATCAGGTTGCACATATCGAGAATATATCCGTTCGCAACCTCAGCCTCTTTTGCTGTGATCTCCAGAGATACACCCCCAATCAGATCGACAATCTCGATCAGGTCAAAGAAATCTACTGCCGCATAACGATCCACCTTGATCTTGAATGTATCAGTAACTGTCTCGCAAAGCAGCGGACCGCCGCCGTATGCATACGCTGCATTCAGCTTCTTGTAACCGACACCAGGAATATCCACGTACGTATCACGCATCAGAGAAACAATGGATACCTTATTCTTATCCTTATTAATAGAAACCAGCATCATGGCATCCGAGTTACCGTTCCATGTCTTGTCTCTGCGGTCGACTCCAACCAGAAGAACATTGTAGATATCATCATCTTCCACCGTCTCCATGTTCATAAGACTCTTCATACGATCATGGATACTGCTGAGTTCTTCTGAAGTGACCGTCACGCCGGTACGCTCCTCCGCACTCACCGTCTCTTCCTCAAACTCTTCCGGAAGAGTCTCCATTACCTGAACCTCATCATCCGCAACGTAATTCAGATTACTGTATAATCCGCGTCCAAGCTTGTAGATCACACCTCCGCTGATCAGTACAATGCCTATTACGATACAAAAACTGATGGCAAATATCTTTTTCAGATTCATTCCCGGTTTCCGGCCATTATTTGAACTGCCGGCACCGTTTCTTCCATTCATGTACGGGCCTGAATGGTTATCTCTGTTTCTTGGCATTTCGGGATACCTCCTGCAATTGTTCCTTACCATTCCTCTACGTGTTACCTGTTGAATTTCATTATCACTGTGTTTCCAGTAAATGTCAAATTAAATTTCTCCAAAATCGCAAGTCCGTATATCAGCAGAAAACTACATCCGGGTGGATTCCAGATAAATTGTTTCTGACATGAAAAAAGCTTTCCAAGATTTACTCGGAAAGCTCAGTGCGGAGAAAGGGACTTGAACCCTCACGATATTGCTACCACAGGCACCTGAAGCCTGCGCGTCTGCCAATTCCGCCATCTCCGCGTCTCAGTAAGTTTCGCAACTCACAGACGTTATAATACCTTATCATTCTGGATTTGTCAACAGGTTTTTTTAAATTTTTTCAAAAAATATTTTATTCAAAAATTTAAAAAAATTTGATTTTTATGTTGACAGATATCACTTCCTGTGCTAGAATCATTTTTGTTCCGCGGAAGTGTCGGAATTGGCAGACGAGCAAGACTAAGGATCTTGTGATCAATGCGATCGTGTGGGTTCAAGTCCCATCTTCCGCAGCTGAAAGCTCTCGAAATGATTCGGGAGCTTTTTTCATGTCCGGAAAAACCTTTGACAGATCGGAACATAAAGGTTTTTACGGAATGCGCGCAAAGCCGGCTCTGTCCAAAGGGAGCGCATCGGACAGGCCGGCTCTGTTCAGATACTGACCTCCGGTATTACACCGGATCTCTTATTTCTGCATATCCACTCTCCGATCATGATAATAATATTCTTTATCCCGATCTGTAATCTCCCGCATGACTCTGCACGGATTTCCAACAGCTACCACATTTGCCGGAATATCCTTCGTTACAACGCTTCCGGCACCGATGACCGCATGATCTCCGATCGTGACTCCCGGCAGAATGACTGCACCCGCTCCGATCCATACACCGTTTCCGATCTTCACCGGAAAACTGTACATTTCTCCGTTCGGACGAAGCTCCGGGTGCACCGGATGCCCTGTGGTACAGATCGTGACATTGGTCGCAAGAAGACATTCCTCCCCGATATGGATCTCATAGTCATCGATCAGGGTCAGTCCGGAATTAATGTACGTTCCGGCCCCGATATGCACCGTCTTTCCTCTTGCCAGAGTGGTGATCGGCTGCATGATCCACACCGGATCGCCCACAGAGCCAAACAGTTCTTTTACAATTTCATCCCTCTTCGCCTGCTCCGACGGTCTCGTATGGTTAAACTCATACATGAGATCTTTTGCACGGGCCTGCTCCTCCAGATACTCTCCTGTGTCAGTCCACAGATATCCTTTTTTCATTCTTTCATCCATTGTCATCTCTCATTTCCTCCGTTTTCCGTGTAATATTTTTCACCCAACTGTTATTTCTGTAATGATGATATGCAAAGGGCAGTTTTGCCAGTTCATCCAGACACAGGACCAGATACACTGCCATAGGCGGCAGCTTCCATAAGAAGGCACACAGGATTCCAAGCGGCACGGAAAAACACCACATATCAATCGTATCGCAGATCAGTCCGAACCGCGTGTCTCCGCCGGCACAGAAAATTCCGTTATTGAACATGACATTCAATGCCTTGGTCACCACGTATGCTGCATTGATCAGCAGCATCGTGCGCAGATACCCTCCGGCCCCTTCTGTAAGCTCTACCAGACGCAGCAGAACCGGACTTGCCAGAATGATCAGAATACCTCCTGCAATTCCGAGACCAACTGTCATTTTCAGTATTTCCGCAGAATCCTTTTCTGCCTTTTTCAGTTCATCTCTGCCAAGCAGCGCTCCAAGGTAGATTCCGGCACCGCTCGCCAGCCCGTTGCACCCCACCATTGCAAAGTTTCTCGCCACAGTCGCAATCGAATTAGCTGCCACGACATCACTCCCCAGATGTCCCATAATGACCGAATACGTAGCAAATGCGCTGCCCCAGCTTAGTCCGTTCAGTGTGATTGGGAGCGCACAGCTCCAGAAATCCCGAAGCAGGATCCTGTTTCGCGCTGTAATACCGCACCGGCGGATCTTTATACTGTTCCCGAAAAAGGATTCTCCCAGACACCACATCATTTCAATCCCTCTGGCAAGCAGCGTTCCAAGCGCTGCGCCGGCCACACCGAGTCCGGGCAGCCCGAACCATCCGAAGATGAACACCGCATTAAAGATAATATTCAGCACCAGAGCTGTGGAACTGATCAGCGTACTCTTCCGAACCTGACCGATCGCCTTGATGACAGCCTGATAGATCTGAGAAACACTCATGAACAGATAGGAAATGCCTGCGATCCGCAGATACACAGTTCCATACTCAATCAGCACGGTCTCCGACGTGAACAGCCGCATCAGCTGCGGCGCAAAAAAACAGGCGCCGGTACTGAACACAAATGCAATCGCAGTACCGATCTTCAAAGCCAGTCCCAGAATATTTTCAATAGTCCGGATATCTTTTCTCCCCCAGTACTGCGCTGTCATCAGTCCGGTTCCCAGTGTGAGTCCAAGAAAGATCAGGTTCAGTACAAACTGGATCTGACCGGCCAGTGAAGTCGCAGAAAGTGCATCCTGACTGATATATCCGACCATGACCACATCCGCCGAAGTCACCGCCGTAGAAAAAATATTCTGCAGAGCGATCGGCAGGGAGAGATGCAGCACCTCCTTATATACACTTCCTGTTCCGGATACATTTTTCTTCATTTTCAGCTTTCCCTTTCTTCACTGTTCCTGATACTTATTGCTTTCCGGGCTGTTATATATAAGGAATGATCCCGGAGCACCCCGGATCTTATCTCCCTGTGGACCGTTTTTATAAGGAATGATCCCGAAGCACCCCGGATCTTATCTCCCTGTGGACTGTTTTATATAAGGTCTACTCCCGGTACACTTTATATGATATACTCAGGAATAAGATATAACTTTATTGCAAGTATAAAACGAAACAGATGAAAAAAATACGAATATTTTGTTTGTTATTATAATTATTTTGAGGTGACTGGAATGTTTACACTGATTCTGGATCAGACGCTGAAAGAAATGACCGTACAGGGCAGCCGCGATTTCCCGTTCGAAATCTATATAGGCGGTGCAGCTGAATTTGACAAAGGATATCTGGACTGGCACTGGCATGATTATTTTGAGATCAATTATGTAGCCTCCGGCACTCTGCACTATTTTATCGAAAACAGAAAATATGTACTGCATGAAGGTGATGCCATCTTTATCAATGCAGGCAGACTGCACCGCGGATACGCTCAGGAACCGACACAGGAATCCTGCACGATCGTCTTTGGCGGGGATCTTTTCTGCAGCGATACTTCATCCAAATGGTACTCGTCTCTGGTGGAGAATTATATTCAGTCCGATGTCAACGGTCTGGCACTGACCAAGGGCACACCGTGGATGGAGAACATACTTGCCGAGCTGAGAGAAGTCTACCGGGAACACGAACAGCATTCGCCGGCATCCCTCCTCTCCATCAAAGGGCATATGTGTACTGTTTTTGCCAATCTCATCAAGCACACTGCAAGTACATCCAGGCCGACCGCCGCAGAGACGGAAAAGGCCCGGCGCACCCGCCTGCTGCTGACTTATATTGCACAGAACTACATGCACCCGATCACGCTGGCTGATCTGGCCGGTCTGACAGGACTCAGCGAACCGGAATGCTCCAGATTCTTTCGCCAGCAGATGAATCAGCCTCCCTTTTCCTATATAAATAACTACCGCATAGAAAGAAGCTGCGAACTTCTGGCAGGGACCGACATGCCGGTCAGTGAGATCGCCCTGCGGACAGGTTTCAACAGTTTCAGCTATTACAGCAAACGTTTCCACGGGATCATGCACTGCACTCCATCGGAATATCGGGCAAAAATACAGAACGCACTGTCTTATCCGTCTGAAAACACGCACAAATAAAAACCTAATTTTTTCGGTTTTATTCCGTTGCAGCCGTTCATATTACTGTAGAGAAGTAGAATTTCCGCCAGGACCCCAAAAATACTGAAATTCCGCTTGAGTTTATCGTTTTAATCTGGTAAAGTATAAAAATATTTATAATGCAGGGAGGAATTACTTCTTATGGAAACAATTGTAAACATTATCGAATGGATCGACAATGCGATCTGGGGCTGGCCGATGATCATTCTGCTGCTCGGCACACACATTTTCATGACCATCCGCACAGGCTTCATTCAAAGGAAAATCGGTACTGCCATCAAGTTATCCGTCGCCAAGGACACGGATGCAGAAGGTGAAGTAAGCCAGTTCGGCGCGCTGACCACTGCTCTTGCCTCCACGATCGGTACCGGTAATATCATCGGTGTCGGCACTGCCATCGCACTGGGCGGTCCGGGCGCTGTACTTTGGTGCTGGCTGACCGGTGTTTTCGGTATTGCAACGAAATATGCCGAATCACTGATCGCAGTAAAATACCGCGTAAAGACAAAAGACGGACGTATGCAGGGAGGTGCCATGTACGCGCTGGAACGCGGTCTGAATCTGAAATGGCTCGCGCTTCTCTTCGCATTCTTCGGTGCATTTGCATCCTTTGGTATCGGATGTGCGACACAGGTCAATGCAATTGCAACAGTCTGCAGGGAAAATCTGCATATTCCGGTATGGGTTGTCGGCCTGGCAGTCGCAGCTGCAACTGCACTCGTTATCTTCGGCGGAATCAAATCCATCGCAAGCGTATGTGAGAAACTGGTTCCGTTTATGGCAATTTTCTACGTACTGGGATGCTGTGTTATCCTTGGAATCAACTATGACTACATTGTTCCTGCTCTTCAGACCATTTTCAAGCTGGCCTTTACTCCGGGAGCTGCAGCCGGCGGTCTTGTCGGAGGCGGTATTATGATCGCCCTTCATTATGGCGTTGCCCGTGGTCTGTTTTCCAACGAGTCCGGTATGGGTTCCGCTCCGATTGCTGCCGCAGCTGCACAGACCCGCAATCCGGTTCGCCAGGCACTGGTTTCTTCCACCGGTACATTCTGGGATACCGTTGTCGTATGTGCAATGACCGGTATCGTACTTGTATCCAGTATCATGAAGAACCCGGGCATCGATGTTTCCACCGTTGACAACGGCGGTGTACTTACCACACTGGCATTCAACCAGATTCCGTACCTCGGACCGGTTATTCTGGTACTCGGCATCGTCCTGTTCGCCTTTTCAACAGCCCTTGGCTGGGCTTATTACGGCGAGCGCTGCATCGAATACTTCGCAGGCAAAAAGGCGCTGCTTCCTTACCGCATACTGTATATCATTATTGCCGCAATCGCCCCGATCGTTTCTCTGGATCTTGTATGGACGATTGCAGATATCCTGAACGCTCTGATGGCAATCCCGAACCTGGTAGCGGTACTTCTTCTCTCACCGGTCATCGTGAGCGAAACAAAGAAATACATCCACAATCTGGATGCAAAGATCGACGAGCAGGTACCTACCATCGACCGATAAGCAGCACGGATTACTGTTACATAGCCTAAAAAAGCTTTTGCCCTACCTCTCCCGACAGGTGTTGATCCTTCCCCTTCGGCAGGTATATCAGGCAAAAGCTTTTTTCATCCCGACGGACAAATGCCTTTTCGCCCGCAGATTCCTGTAAATATCTGTTCTGACCACACATCTTCCGAATCTGTTCCGCCTCCAACAACTGCTTTCCATGGCAAAAAAAGCTTCACTGTGATAAAATATTTAAACAAAAAGGAGGCTTTCTATGCAGGAAATACTGACCCGTGCAGGGTGCTTTATCGCGATCATTCTTCTGGGATACATACTTCGGAAGATAAACCTTTTCCAGGAGGATGATTTTAAAGTATTATCAAAAATCGTTATCAAGATCACTCTTCCGGCGGCAATCGTCACGAGCTTTGCCGGAAAGGATATCGACCCGTCCATGCTGACTGTCTCGCTGATCGGTCTTGGCGGCGGTCTGATCTATATCATACTGGCATTTCTGATGAACCGGCGATCCGGAAAGGAACAGCAGGCATTCACCATCCTGAACAGCTGCGGTTACAACATCGGTAATTTTACTCTGCCTTTTGTCCAGAGTTTCATGGGACCTGCAGGAGTCATCACTACCAGCCTGTTCGATATCGGCAATGCCTTTATCTGTCTCGGCGGTTCCTACAGCATCGCCTCCATCGTAAAGGACGGCGGACATTTCTCCCTGAAGAAAATTTTGAAGGCACTGGTAAGATCCGTCGCCTTTGACTGCTACATTATCATGATACTTCTGAATCTGGCTGATATTTCACTGCCGGCTCCGGTCATTTCCTTTGCGGAGATCATCGGCAACGCAAATGCATTTGCAGCTATGCTGATGATCGGCGTCGGCTTTAAGCTGGGCGGGAACCGGAAACAGGCAGGCTCCATCGTACGGATTCTGGCCGTTCGCTACAGTGTTGCGCTCCTGATCGCACTGGGGTGCTTCTTCCTTCTTCCGCTTCCGTCGGAGATGCGCCAGACACTGGTGATTCTGGCATTCAGTCCGATTGCATCAGCCGCTCCTGCGTTTACCGGAGATCTGGAAGGGGATGTGGGACTGTCCAGTGCCCTGAATTCCATCTCCATACTCTGCAGTATCGTCTTTATTGTGGTGATTCTGCTTGTTATGCTGTAATATAAAAGAATGCTGTAAACAGAAAAATCCTTCGACAAAACAACAGGCAGCCGGATATTCTCTATCCGGCTGCCTGCCGCTTATCCTGATTCTATTCAGATTATTTCACACCCCACCTGGATCTCTTCTCCAGCTCCTATACCTCTGTCATATCCTTCTTCAGCTTCTCCAGTTTCTCTTCAGCATCCTTCAGAGAATCACCCTTCACACCAAAATAGAATTTAATCTTTGGTTCTGTTCCGGAAGGACGTACGCAGCACCATGCATTGTTCTCCAGTTCATAATACAGGACATTGGAAGTCGGCAGTCCCGTGGAAGCAGTCTCGCCCGTCACCATGTCTTTTCTGATATCAGCCTTGTAGTCTCTGACTGCCAGTACCCTGAAGCCGCCCAGTTCCTTCGGCGGATTCTGTCTCTGATTGTTCATCATATTCTGAATCTGTTCTGCTCCGTCGATTCCCTTCAGAGTCAGGGTAGCCAGACCTTCCTTGTAGTAGCCATATTTCTCATACATATCCACCATGGCATCCCACAGTGTCTTTCCCTGCATCTTATAATATGCAGCCACCTCGCAGAGCATCATGACTGCCACACAGGCATCCTTGTCTCTTGCGTATGTTCCGGCCAGGCATCCGTAGCTTTCCTCCAGACCGAATACATAATGATTGCTTCCGGACTGCTCGAACAGTTTGATCTGCTCACCGATATACTTGAAACCTGTAAGGACTTCGATCAGAGCCACATTGTAGTCTGCAGCGATTGCTTTCGCCATATCAGTCGTAACAATAGTCTCCACCAGTGCAGGATTTTCCGGCATAGTACCTGTACTGGTACGTTCTCTCAGAATATACTCTGCAATCAGCATACCGGACATATTACCGGTAAAGCTCACATAATTTCCTGTTTTTGTATCCTTCGCATATACACCGAGACGGTCTGCATCCGGGTCTGTAGCAAGCACAATATCGGCATCCTTTTCTTTTGCAAGCTTAAGTGCCAGTGTCCATGCATTCTCATCCTCCGGATTCGGATATGCAACGGTCGGGAAACTGCCGTCCGGGAGTTCCTGCTCCTTTACGATATATACATTCTCAAATCCCAGCTCACTCAGAACTCTGCGGACCGGAAGGTTGCCTGTTCCGTGCAGCGGTGTATAAACAATCCTGATATCCTTTGCCGCCTGACGGATGATCTCCGGATGAATGCTCTGATTCTTCAGCTCTGTCATATACAGATCGTCGATCTCTTTGCCGATCATCTGAAGCAGTCCGTTCTCCAGCGCAGATGCCTCATCCATTGTCTTCACCTGAGAGAACTCCTTTACCAGAGCCACCTGTGCCAGAATGTTCTTATCATGCGGCGGTGTGATCTGAGCACCATCCTCCCAGTAAACCTTGTATCCGTTGTATTCACGCGGATTATGGCTGGCTGTGATCACGATACCTGCCATGCAGCCGAGATGACGTACAGCAAATGAAAGCTCCGGTGTCGGTCTCAGACTCTCGAACAGATAGGTTCTGATTCCGTTTGCGTTCAGGCAAAGTGCTGCCTCTTTTGCAAATTCCGGAGACATACGTCTGGAATCATATGCAATGGCTACACCCTTGCTCTGTCCGTTCTGAGAAACGACGTAGTTTGCCAGTCCCTGTGTGGCCTGGCGTACTGTATAGATGTTCATCCGGTTGGTTCCCGCGCCAATCACACCGCGCAGTCCGCCCGTACCGAATTCAAGCTGTCTGTAAAAACGATCCTCGATCTCTGTTTCATTTCCTTCCAGTGCTCTGAGCTCCGCTTTTGTCTCTTCATCAAAATACGGATCTGTGCACCACTTCTCATATACTTCTCTATATCCCATGACTCTCCTCCTGTATAGTTCCGCGCCCTGCCAGAAGCAGCGGAAATTCCTGTAAACCAAATCACGGAAGATCATTCTCCCGCTGATACTGTTCTGTTACTCACCGTCTGCTTCATGAAAACGTGAGTCATCTTCCGTTTGACAGATATCTTGCCCATGCGGCCAGTCCGGCTCCATGCATAAACTCACCTGTTGCCACCAGTGTCCGGAATTCTTCCTCCGACACGCTTGTCATCCGAATTACTTCGCCGGGTTCGCGGCTGTGTGTTCCGCATTCACCGCAGATGACCTGAAACAGATATATCTTCTCATTCGTCGATCCGAAGGACGGATAAAATGCACCGAGTTCTTTCACCTGCTCCGCCTCATATCCGGTCTCTTCCTTCAGTTCACGGACTGCTGCCTGCGCCGGGGTTTCGCCTTCATCCACAAAACCTCCCGGCAGTTCCCACTGCCATGACTGGATCGGATATCGATACTGCTTCTGCAGAATGATCTCTCCGTCTTTCATTGCAAGAACACATACACCTTCTCTGATCTTCAGATAATCGTAGGGCTGTATATTTCCGTTCACCCTTACCGTATCCTGAACGACCGTAAAGCGTCCGGCCTTCGTCTCACATCCGGACAGTCTCTCAAATGGCTGATTCATGATGATCTCCTCCTTATACCACCATATTCTACCATATACGGGATACTGCTGCCACAATATCCCGTTTCACGTTCCGAACGTTCCTTCTCATTACCAGATCCTACAGCAGATTTGCCGCTCCGATCACACCCGCTCTGCGTCCGAGCTTCGCCGCATCGATCTCCGGCACCTCGGAATATGCACCGCCGAAGCTCTTGCGTTCTACGATCGCCCGCAGCGGTCTCAGCCAGTCTTTTCCTGCCTCTGCCAGATTGCCTCCGATGATCAGCGCCTGCGGATGGAAGATATTTACAATACTGGTCACTGCACTTCCAAGTCTGCGGATGAAGCACTCTGTAATTACCGCCGCATCTACATTTCCTTCCTGCGCCAGCGCGATCAGCTCTTTCAGCTCCATTGCTTTTCCCAGCTTTTCTTCCGTCTCCTTTGCGATCGCTGTAACGGAAACGTATGCCTCCAGACAGCCCTGTCTTCCGCAGGTGCACTGTCTTCCGTTCTCCTCGATCACCATGTGCCCCAGCTCCGCACTGATATTCTTACCGCTCTCGAAAATCTTTCCATTCAGAACAATACCGCTGCCCACTCCGCGTCCGATCGTCAGCATGACCGCATCCTGATATCCTCTGGCCGCTCCTGCAACCACTTCGCCCAGAGCTGCACAGTTTCCATTGTTGGAAACACGGATCGGCACCGGAAGAGTACGCGACAGAAGCTCTGCGACCGGTACATCTTCCCATTTAATATTGTTGGAGTAGAGCAGTGTGCCGCTCTCTGTATCCACAATTCCGGCTACACCCACACCTGCTCCGACACACTGGTCAAGTTCGATCTGCATGTCATCCAGCATGCTCTGGATCGTTCTGCCCACCTCGCAGATCGTCTGCTCCGGTGATAATTCCGCATGGAACGGAATCTCCTGATAAGCCAGCAGCTTCTGATTTGCATCGACCAGACCGATCTTGGTCTGTCTGCCTCCGATATCTACTCCGATGCGTACCGGCGCCGCTTTTTCACGAATGGAAGTGATCAGCGCATCACAGCTTCCCTCAATCTGGTACGTTCCGCTTCCGGCTGAAAGGAAAATGCTGTCACCCTTTTTAAACGTAACCGTCTCATCCTGACAGCTGATCTTTCCTTCTCCGTCCAGCATCAGAATACTTACGAAGGAATCCTGTGTTACAGTTCCCTCCATTTTCTTCATCATCTTTCCGTCCAGATTCAGCTTGTCAACTGTGAAATAGTCACAGTCTGCCACGTGCGGATAACTTCCGTTTCCGCGGACGAGCGGAACACGCTTCGTCACTGCCAGCGCCTTCTCAATATGTAAATCTCTCTTTTTTCCGTCCTTGCCCACACGGCCGTAATCATACACGCGGTATGTTACGTTGGAATTCTGCTGGATCTCTGCAATCAGAATGTCCTGACCTATCGCATGGATCGTTCCCGCCTCGATGAAGAGAACATCACCCTTCTGTACCGGAACCGCATTCAGCACCTCCAGAAGTGTATCTTCCTGGATACGCTTCTCAAATTCTTCCTTGGTAATCTCTGTCTGGAATCCGTAGTACAGATATGCCCCTTCTTTTGCATCCATAATGTACCACATCTCCGTCTTTCCGTACTGACCTTCATTCTGCAGCGCATAACGGTTATCCGGATGCACCTGAATCGACAGATTCTGCTTTGCATCGATAAATTTCGTCAGGATCGGAAAATCGCGGAAGCGTCTGCAGTGATTTCCCAGAACACCCTTGCCTTCCGCTTTGATATATTCGTCAAGACTTTTCCCCGCGTACGGTCCGTTCACAATACGGGATGGTCCGTCCGGATGGCAGGACAGCATCCATGCCTCCGCCAGGATATCCCCATCGTATTCGATGCCGTATTCCGTAGCAAGACGGTTGCCTCCCCACAGATAGTCTTTACAGGTCGGTTTCAGTTTTAACAGACTCATGGTTTACACCAGCCTTCCTTCCCCAATAATTTCTTCTGATTTTTTAAAGGCGCTGCAGCCAAAGCCTCAGCGCCTGTTTTCTTTTACTGTCGTGTATTGCTTCTCCTGTTCCGAAGGCAGCTGTTATCTTCTTCCGACTTCTGTGTCGCTCTCACGTACTACGCTGTGATCCTTGATGTAGTCGATGATCTCATCCAGTGTTGTAAATGCCAGACCAACGTAACTGTCAGCTGCGCCATAATAAACAGCAATCTTTCCGCTCTCGGAATCATGGATCGTCGCACACGGGAAGCATACGTTCGGAACGAAACCGCGTTCCTCATACCACTCTTCCGGTGTCAGCAGGAAATTCTCGCATCTGTATTTTACGCGGGACGGTTCCTCGATATCCAGGATCGCTCCTCCGATGGAATATACATAACCGTTACAGGTTCCTGTCACACCATGATAGAACAGCAGCCATCCTTCACTTGTCTCGATCGGAGCTGCGCCTCCGCCGATCTTCAGTGACTCCCACCACTCTGAGCTCTTGCCCATTACGTGACGGTGTTTGCCCCAGTAAACCATATCCGGACTCTCACTTACGAAGATATCGCCGAACGGTGTATGTCCGCTGTCGGACGGTCTGGAAAGCATCATAAAGTTGCCGTTTACTTTTCTCGGGAACAGCACTGCGTTTCTGTTGAACGGAAGGAATGGATTCTCGATTCTTGTGAATGTCTTGAAATCAGTTGTCTTTGCCATTCCGATCGCTGCGCCGTAAAAATCCTGACACCAGATGATATAATATGTATCTTCGATCTTTACCAGTCTCGGGTCATACGCGTATACCGGCATGAACGGTTCTCCGTTCTCGTCCACGAAATTGATCTTGTCTTTCTCGAAATCCCAGTGGATCGCATCCTCACTTCTTCCGAGATAGATATACGGAATACCGTTTACCTGCTCGCCGCGGAATACACCGATGAATTTTCCTTCATACGGAATTACCGCACTGTTGAAAATACGTGCAACACCTTCTACCGGATTACGTCCGATGATCGGATTTTCTGTGTATCTCCAGATCGGAGCTCCTGTTAAAGTTTCCGGTCGTTCCTGCCACGGTACATTCGGAACAGCCGGGCTGATCATTGTATACTTACCCATTGTTCTTCCCTCATTTCTCAAGATTTATTTGTGAATCCTGATTTGTCGGATTCTTATTTATTTGCTTCCATGTATTCCAGATTCCTGCGGATCAGTTCACATCTCTGTGCCACGCACTCTACAGAACGTCCCGGATCCTCCGGTGTGTTGAATACGTAATCGATCAGACGGTCGATCGTAGTTGTTGCCACGTGCAGACGTGTATCACTTGCTGCATAATAGATGTATACTTCTCCGTTGTCTCTTGCGATCGCGCCGTTTGTGAATACCACGTTTGAAACATCACCGACTCTCTCCCAGTCTCTCGGTCCGATCAGCATGCCTGACGGTTCTGCAATTACCTTGGACGGATCGTTAAGATCTGTAGCGAATGCATAAATTACGTAGCGAAGACCTGCTGCTGTGTTGCGCACACCGTGTGCAATATGGATCCAGCCTCTGTCGGTCTTGATTGGAACTGCTCCTGCACCGTTCTTTGCCTCTGTAATTGTGTGATATTTTCTCTTGCTTGTGATGATCTCCTCGTCGATCACTGCATGTGTGATATCATCACACAGACCAAATCCGATTCCGCCGCCTGATCCTGTATCGATGAAGTCATCCATCGGTCTGGTATAAAATGCATACTTGCCGTTAATGAATTCCGGATGCAGTACAACGTTTCTCTGCTGCGGGGAACGCAGTGTCTTCAGATTGTCAAGACGCTCCCATGTCTTCAGATCCTTTGTGCGGACGATTCCGGCTGCAGCTACCGCTGCTGACAGATCTGCTACAGATGTATCCTTGCTCTCGGAGCAGAATACACCGTAAATATATCCGTCCTCATGTTTTGTGAGGCGCATGTCATATACGTTTGTCTCCTCCGGACACACGTCGTCCAGAAGGATCGGATAATCCCAGAAGCGGAATCCGTCAATACCATTATCACTCTCAGCCACGCCGAAGAAAGACTTTCTGTCATTTCCTTCGATACGTGCGATCAGATAAAACTTGCCGTTCAGCTCAATTGCTCCTGAATTCATAACAGCATTAACGCCAAGACGCTCCATAAAGTACGGGTTTGTCTCCGGATTCAGATCATATCTCCATGTGAGCGGAATATGCTCTCTTGTCAGAACAGGATATTCATAACGATCAAAAATGCCGTTATAGAAATCTGTCTTACTGTTTTTTCTGTTCAGGATCTTCTCCTGTTTTTCTAATTCAACCTGATAATTCTTATGCAACATCGATGTCCCTCCTTATTACCTCCAGGCACATCCTTCCGTTGTGGTAAGGACATTTCCAGGGATCTACAATTGGTTTATCCTCGTATGGTTTTCCGTTTTTATCAAGAAGCCAGAACCACTCTGTGCCCTGTCTCCGGTCAATCACATAGTCCTGGATGTATTTCCAGATACTCTGTGCAGCCTGCAGATACTCTGTCTTTGTATTGTCTCTCTGGTAGCCGTTCAGGAATCCGACAATTCCCTCAGCCTGTACCCACCAGACGCAGTCCGTATCTACAACACCGTTTTCACATTCGTTGCTCACGTAATGTCCGTCAAAAGCAACTTCATAAATCTGTCTCGTCAGATCCTGAATGATCGGCAGGATCTTCTTTTCATATTCCGCATCTGCGATCACCGCAAGTCCGCGGTTCATCAGCCATGCAGCCTCGATATCATGTCCGTAGGAATGCAGGTCGATCAGCGGCCTGTACTGTGCATCAAAGAACACTTCCTGTCTGTGAAGATCCGGATTGTAGATCTTCTCAGCAATAATATCAAACATCCACTTCAGGCGCTCTTTTACTTCCTGCTTACCTGTTACACGATAGAACTCCGTATATGCTTCAAATACATGAAGCAGCGTATTCATCGTGCGGTCTGCCATGACACCATTCTCCGACAGTTTGTCATTATCCATCGGACGGAACTTCTCATCAAACGCTTCCAGATATCCTTCCGCGTCTCTGCATTTACTCTCGATAATACGATACAGTTCTTCTGCCATCCGGATGCTCTCTTCATCTCCGGATGCATCATAATAAGAAGAAAGTGCGTAAATGGCAAATGCCTGATTGTATGTATGCTTTGTCGCATCCATTGGCTTGCCTGTGTAGTCAACGGACCAGAACATACCTCCGTTTTCCCGGTCCAGGCAGCAGTTTTTCATAAATTCAAATCCATGTCTGGCCGTTTCCAGAAGGCTTTTATCCCCGAGTACCATGTAGGCATTGGAGAAAAACCAGGTGATACGGCTGTTCAGAATGCATCCTTTTTCCGCCTCGCGATCCAGTTTGCGGTCGAATCCCACATATCCGTAAAATCCTCCGAACTCATCGTCACGCAGATCCTTCCAGAACGGAATAATATCATTCACCAGATGTTGTCTAATCTCGTTTTTCATGTTCAGGCCCTTTCTGATTCCGGGACGACATCGGAATGCCGTCCCGATATCACATCATAACGTTATAATATGAATTGCTTAACCCTTTACTGCACCTGCAGCAATACCGCTGTAGATCTGTTTCTGGCACACAATAAATAAGAGCAGCGCCGGAAGCAGTGAAATGATAACACCTGCACAGATCATGTTGTATTTGCTTCCCATAGGTCCTGTAAATGTATAAAGTGAAGTTGCCACTGTACACAGTCTCTGCTTATCCTGCAGATACAGGGATGCACAGTAGTACTCATTGTACGTATTTGCTCCCTTCAGGATCATACTGGTAACGATGGCCGGCTTCAGCAGAGGAAGCAGAATCTTACGGTAGATCGTAAAATAGGAAGCACCCTCAATGTATGCCGATTCGTCCAGAGACACCGGAAGGTTCTCAAAAAACTGAATAAATATGTAAATGGAAATAACGTCGGTACCCATCATCATGATGATGTAGCCGTACAGTTTGTTGATAAAGCCAAGGCTTCCCATGATCTGGTACACCGCTACCTGCATGGCAATACCCGGAAGCAGAGCCGCAAATGTAAAGAGGTTGCGGATCAGACCGTTGCCAGGGAACTTAAACCGGTTCAGCACATATGCCAGCTGTGTTCCGATGATAATGGAACCGATCAGAACGCAGACCAGAACGATTCCGGAGTTCTTGAATGCCGTAAGCATATTTGCCTTCTGAAATGCATCGACAAAGTTCTGGAAATTCAGGAAGTTCTCCGGCAATGTCATAACATTGGTGGCTTTATATTCTGCTTCTGTCTTCAATGCCGTAATCACACAGGAAACGATCGGAATCACTGCAACAAAGCCAAAGAACAGCAGGGAAGCGTATTTGACAATGGTCCAGATGATGAAACCCAGACTGTACTGTTTTCTTCTTTTTTCCTGAGCCTTCATACTTATCTTCCTCCTTTTGCCAGCTTTGCAGATTTCCTGCGTGTTTTCTTTCCTGACATGATTTCATCCTCTACGTCGGCATTCCGGAACATGAATTTGAAGAACAGCTTCTGCGCAATTGTACAGATGAAAATAATACACAGCAGGAATACAGCCATCGCTGATGCCAGACCTACCTTCTGGTTGACATGTGCCAGTTCATTCATAACGATAAAGAATGTGCCGGTACCGTTTGCACCGTCTGTAATTACATACGGAGCTTCGAATGCACTCAGCGCACCCGTGATAGACAGAATAACGTTCAGTGTAACGATCGTCTTGATACTCGGCAGAATGATGTAACGGAATCTCTGGAACTGATTTGCGCCATCCAGATCTGCTGCCTCATACAGCGTACTGTCTACTGACATGATCGCACCGATAAACAGAACCATGTTCTGACCCACATAGCGCCAGATAGAAGTTCCCACCAGAGACCAGTTATTGATGGACTGATCACGCAGCCACCAGGGAAGATTATCCAGTTCAAATCCGCACCACTGGAGAACTGTATCGAATACGAATCCTCTGGTGAAGAAGAATTTGAAAATAAATCCGATTGCAATACCGTTGATCAGGTACGGGAAGAAGATCAGACCCTTGAACAGGTTGCCGCCTCTTACCTTTGTGCTGAGTATGGTAGCCAGATACAGTGCCAGCATGATCTGAAGGACAGAACCCACCATATAATAGAGGCTGAGCTTCAGAGAACTCAGAATATCATTTCTCATAAAGATTGCCTTGTAGTTCGTCAGTCCCACAAATTTTCTGTCGCCGGTATATTTCATGTTATAGAAACTGAAAGAGATCATTTCTCCAAACGGCAGATATGTAAATACAAAAAGCAGCAGCAGCGGGATAATCGAAAAAGTAAGAATTACGATTGCCTGCTGTCCCTGCTTTCCCTTGATCCACTGCGAAAACGGCTTTCTTTTCTTTTTAGTTGCAGCTGTACTTTCCATCTTAACCCTCCTTATTATTTCCCGATGGACGACCTCAGCCGCTCGCCTCGTCTGCAGTCCGTCTACCGGTTTTGAGGTTAAAATCAGCAGCGCGGGGATTTATCCCACGCCGCTGAACCTGTTTTCTGTGAAAGCTGAATTACCAGATTTCTACGCCGTTCATTTCCTGAGCCAGTGACCACTGTGCATTCCACTCGTCCATGATCTCGTCAAATGTCTTGTCGCCAGCAAATGCATGCTCGATGAGCTCCTGCAGCTTAGCATCTCCGCCTGCGTTCAGAGCCAGCTCTGAATCTGCGTTCAGGAGGTTCAGAAGGTCTGCTTCGCCATCCAGAGACGGGTCGTTGCTGATCATTGTAACGTCAGCAAATGCCTGATACAGTTCCGGATAGTTTGTGTCGTCTGCTGCGATCGGAATACCGCTCTCGTTGAATGCGAATCCGGATTCCTCTGTCATCCATTTTACGTAAACCATAGCTGCTGCCTGATTCTCTTCGCTGGATGCTACGTTGATACCATAACCATAGTCCGGGCCTGAAGATGCGTACTGCTGTCCGTCAACTGTGATCGGGAACGGCATGTATCCAACGTCTTCCGGATGCTCTCCGCCTGCCTGCATCTGCGGATATGCCCAGGAACCAAGTACCATACATCCGATTTCACCGTTGTTCAGCATACCCTTGGAGCCTTCCCAGTCAGTTGTTGTGTAGTCTTCCTCTGTCAGACCGTTTGCTACTGCATCGTAAAGAACTTTGTATACGTTGTAAGCGCCTGTTCCGTCGCCCGGATCGGAGAACGGATTAGCTGTGTGAAGAAGCTTCTGGTTCATGTATGTGGAGTCGCCTGTTGCTGTACCAGCAATGTGCTGTGTCCACTGTCCATCCATTGTCCAGCCTGCTGCATAGTTTGTGTAAAGCGGAATAGCATCTGTGTTATCCTTGATTGCCTGAAGAGCTGCGATGAACTCGTCCGGAGTCTTCGGGATCTCTGTAACACCAGCTGCCTCGAATACCTTCTTGTTGTAAACGATACCGTTTGCATTACCAAGTGTTGCTACACCGTAGCACTGGTTGTCATACATCCACTCTGTTGCCCACTTAACTTCACCCTGCATTGTGTCAAGGTCGCCGTAGGACAGGAAGTATGTAGAAAGATCTTTCTTATCTACTGCCGGGATGAGCATAACATCGCCCCAGTCGCCGCCCTGCAGACGAAGAAGAGAATCATCAGAGTAGTTTGTGATACCCTCAACAGTTACTGTGATGTTCGGATATACCTCGTTGAATGCAGCGATATAATCTGCATATGTCATTCCCTCATAATCATCCTGCAGCATATCTGTTCTGTTTGTCAGAACCTTGATCTCTGCTGTCAGATCTGTGTAGCTCTCTCCCAGAACGATATCTGCGTAGCTAAGTGTACCTTCCTCTGCGAAAGCGGTCATTGTCATTCCGCCAGCTGCGAGTGTTGCTGCCATAACGGTAGCTAATGTTGTTGCAGTTACTTTTTTCATCATGCTTTTTTCCTCCTTTTCGTCTTCGTTAATTAAGCACGAATTAACTTTAATTTAATTATACTCAAGCTCGCATTTTAATCATCAATTATTTTTGCGTATTATCGCATTTTCTTGCATTTTAAAGCACTTTCGTATATATTATACATTTTTTGAATATCATTTTTATCTATTTTGCCTATGGTTTTTTCTTTGTAATTATGTATATTATTATTTTAGGTTTTTAATTAACTTGTTTTTTAACTTTATTTCTTTGTTGTGACCGGTTTCTTCCTAATTAAAGGGGTTAAACAACCGGAGCAGCGCCTAAACATGCCATAGTAAGGGGAATCTTGCTTATGAATTTTTCCGAATCATTTAAAAAAGCAGTAACAGCCAACAAAATGATCAACATGGAGTTGACGCCGGAGTTTCTGGTTCCGAACCTTTACGAATACTCAGGCAGCGATCCGCTGTCTGAGGATAATTCCATACTGCCACTTTATATTCTTGCCGGCGGCAACATTCGTGCGGATTTCCCCTTCTCCTTTACATTTCATTCGTTGAACTGCTATCTCCTGCTGTACACCACAAAAGGCGGCGGGAGAATTGCGTTCAACAACCAGACTTGCACCGTTACTGAAGGACAGCTGCTCTTTTTCGACTGTACAAAGCCGTTCCAGCTGTCTTCCTATATGCTTCCATGGCATTTCAAACTGTTCTTTGTATCAGGCTCGGATATGTCTCTGTTTGCTCCTATATTAAAGGGAGCAGCTGAACCGTGTTTCAATATTTCACAGTTCTCCACCGTATCCAACTGCACCAGCGATCTGCTTGCGCTGAATACAAAGCCAAACCGTGTGGAACAGCTCACGATGCACAGAGCACTCACAGAAATTCTCTGCGAACTCTGCCGTGCACTGGCCGATGAGGCTCCGGCACCTGTCGTGCCGTCTTCCGCAGGCTATCTTTCTGAAATGTGGGATCATTTTGAGCGTCATTATATGAATGAATTCTCACTGGAATCCTTTGAGAAGCAGTTCGACATCAGCCGCTACCGACTGTGCAGAGAGTTCTCTGCCACTTACGGTATGCCGCCGCAGAAGTATCTGACGAACAAGAGACTGAATGAAGCAAAAAAACTGCTGCTCAACACAGACTGGACAGTCCATGAAATAAGCAGCAGAGTCGGTTACGAAAACGTGAACCACTTTATTAATCTTTTCAAGAAATACATCGGTCTGACACCGAATTCTTTCAGACGAATGGCACGAACGGAGCAATCCGCTTCGCACTGTTCCGTTCAATTAATTTTCCAGGAAGCATGAACATGCCGGCGGAGTACTTCTCATTATCCAGCTTATGGGTCAGAATGTGAATTGCCCGCCGCGCCATTTCTTTTGTACCGATCTCATACGTCGTAATTCCGATTCCCGCAAACTGATCTGTAACACAGTTATCAAATCCGACCACTGAAATATCATCCGGAACAGAATATCCTGCGCGCTCCAGCTTCTGGATCAGAATGCTGGCTGTCAGATCACAGTTGCAGAAAAAGGCTGTCGGCATATCATCCGGAAGCCGGAAGAAGAGATCGCTGTCGATCTTTCCTGACTCGCGGCTGCGGTCATCCAGCACCCAGTCCTGTCTCCACGCAATGCCATGTGCCATCATGGATTTCAGATAACCGAGATAACGGTCATCAATACTGCTGGTCGCCAGTCTCGTTCCCACGAAACCGATCTTCGTATGGCCAAGCTCGAACAGATAGTTGGTCATCTGATATCCGCCCATCATATTATTGGAAACAACACAGTCGCATTTTTCTCCCCCGCAGGTTGTATCCAGGTTCAGAAGCGGCATCTCAACCTCCCCCACCAGACGCTCTGCATATTCCTGCTTGAACTGTCCCATAATGATCAGACCATCGATTTTCTTCTCCGTGACCAGCCTCGGGAATTCTCTCGACATCTCAACCTCGTGGCTGATAACCTCCAGCATGGTAAAGCTGTTCCGATACATTGTGCTTCTGGAAATTTCCTGATAAAGTGTCCAGTAAAAGGACTGATTTTCTTTCAAATAACGTTCAGCTACCACTACACCGATCGTGTAGCTCTTCCGGTCACTGTATTTCTCTCCGGAAACTGTTTTTACATAACCCATCTCGTCTGCCAGACGAACGATCCGCTCTCTCATCTCATCACTGACACCCTTCTGTCCTGAGAGCGCTTTTGATACCGTTACTGTACTGACATTGATTCTCTGTGCTATATCTGATAATCTGACTGCCTTTGCCATAATCTCACCTTTTTGTCTTTCCATACACTTCTAATTTAGCTAAAAAACAATTTAACATTATTATTCTATTAATCTTGTTCTGTTTTGTCAAATAATTCCTGTTCTTCCGGAATAAACTTATCAAAAATTTTTACCAGAAGCATGGAATTAATATATGCCGATGCTCCTGTTCCCGCAAAAAACCAGATCCAGAACACTTTCGCGAACGTTTCCGGTGACACCAGAAGCCAGATGACCGGAAGAAGATTCAGAACCACGATCACCGCTGTCTGCCACAGATGCGTCAATGCGATCCTGGCCGCATTCGAAAGTGTATTCCGCACCGTATTTTCAAACTTTGCCAGCAGTGGAAATACGTAACCGAAAACTGCTCCTCCGATGATCAGAATCGTAATACAGATTCCATACATCATGGATGAACTGTTCTCTCCCGAGCTTCCAAGGATGTGAAAATCTGCTGCAAGCACTCCCACAAACACCAGAAACATCAGGGTCAGAGGAACGGACTGACGAAAGTTCTCTTTAAAAGAACGAATGAACCCTTTGGTGATCCCGCCTTCTTCATCCCGCACCATTTTCATTGTCATATAATACAGCGCCGTCGTCGAAGCTCCGATGGTGATGATCGGAAGACATCCGATCAGCCAGAGCACATTCAACAAAACCACATCAAATATCTTCGTCATAATATTATTAAAAGTATTGTCCTGCTGAAACATTCCGCTTCCCATTACACAACCTCCATCCTGTTCCGCAATCTGTCCTTCCTGTTCGTAAACAGTGATACAGACCGCTGTTTCACGCTATTCTTTACACAGATATTCCAGAAAATCCACTGCATTTTCCAGATTCGGCGCTCCGTCCACGATCGCAAATACCGGATCCTCCAGATAGCAGCTCACGGCTGTAAAGCACGCGCTTTCCGAGATATCCAGTCCATAAGGGAGCACCTCTCCCCGCCCTGTTTCATTGTCTTCAAAGCTGACTTCCGTTCCGTCGCTCTCTCTGTAGCCTGCCGTATATATGTAATCATCCGAACAGTCAAAATCCAACTCCCCGTCCATCACTTCGTCCAGATTCCGGAAAAAGCCGTATGCAGCAAACTCCCGCCATGTCTCCTCATCCGCGATGACCGCATCCACCTGATGGCTGAACAGATACGTCTCCAGCTTCGTGAGCGCATCTTCATTCGTGTAAAAGGAATCGTCAATTATGACCTTCTGATAATCGCCGTCCGTCACATACCGCTCCGTCAGTTGCTCCAGGAGCTGTTCTTTCCCCGCTGCATCCAGAGTTTCATCAATCACCGCCACGTACAGGACCGTCTCTTCCTTCCTGGTCAGAAAATGTCGGGACAGAAGAAGAAAAACAAACAGCAGCACAGCGCCCACGATCACTTTCTCCAGATAATAATCCATGAAATACTGCTTCTTCTGCCCGGAATTCAGTTCTTTCCACTTTTGTTTTTCCGTCTTGTCTTCACGTTTCTGATAAATGGCAGCATCATCACCAAGCGTTGTCTTTTTCATGTTACCTCCATCCGCGCATTTTGCGCGCCATAAAAACTGCCAAAAACAATCACGTATTTTAAGTTAAATTTAGCATTTATTTAAGTATATGTCAACTTAATTTTATTCGTTATCTGAAAACTGTCCAGAGCAAAACGAAACATTTCAAACAGACAGTTTATTATCCACAAATGCGAAACTGCAGTCTCTGCAGCAGGATCTTCAGCAGCATTCAAAACAGATTCTGCTGAAGGTGCCATGACGTAATCAGAGCGGACATTTCTGCCCGCTCTGACTCATCCCGTTCCTCTTTACTCTGACTGATATCGGATGACCTTCTGTGCCTGCTCCAGCGTCTCATAGCAGCCGGCTGCCACCAGAGAGAACAATGCCGTTCCGTAAGCTGCCTCCTCCGTATGTACCGGTATCTGAAGCTTCGCACCAAACAGCTCTTCAAAAATCTTCTGCAGAACCGGATTCATACGGATTCCGTTTCCCGAACCTACCAGATACTTGGGAGCGTACTCCAGCTGTGGCCTGATCTGACAGTACATATCATGAAGTTCTCCTGCTATACCGTAGAGGAAACCACGGATCATAGACTGTGGAGTCAGGTTATCCAGTCCGATTTCTGTAACAGATCCCCGAAGTTCCGGCTGCATCCGCGTTCCGCAGAATTGCGGATTTACCTTTACCCGGCTGCCTGCATCAGACTCGGTCTCTGCAAGCAGCTGCGCCATCTTTCCGTACAGTTTCTCTCCGCACGGTGCCCCCGCCATCTGTGCCACCTGCCGGAAGAAGTTTTCCAGCACCGCGTAAGCTCTGCCGCCGCAGAGACATGCGCCCACAAAAATATACTTTCCATCAGTGAGCGGCCGCAGTTCTACTGCAGTATCCGGCACATATTTTCCGGTTCCCACAGAGATCTGACTGCCTGTGCCCACATTCACAAGTATCGTATTTTCAATATCTTTTACGGTTCCGATCACACTTGCCTGATTGTCTCCCAATGCCACGCTGACCGGAATACCGGCATACACAGGCCGTCCCTGCACCACAGGAGCTGCCTTTTCAGTCACACAGCCTGCCTTCACTGCCCCCTGCACCACTTCAGGAAGAAGAGCCGGATCTATTCCGATCTTTCTGACTGCAGCTGTATCAAACTCACCTTTTTCCAGATCAAAGATACCAAGGCTTGCCGCATTGGACGGACTGATCACCGGCACTCTGCTGTCGGTCAGCTTCATTACAATATAATCACCGATCGTGCACAGGTGTGCCGCCGTTTCCGGAATCCTTCCGTTCTTCTGCTGATAATAGCAGGTAGTCAGCCCAAAGCCGGTTGCGGCAAAGTATCCGGTTTCTTCTTCCAGCGCCTCCACGTATGTCTTCCCCGTTCCCCGGCGGCAGACCGTACCTGTAATCTCCGGCTGTCCACAGTCCTTCTCCTGAAGCTCTTCCTCTGTACCGTTTTCCTCATGCAGAACAAGATTACCGCTCTCGTCCTGCCACGTATACAGCGGACTCACCGCTTCACCGTCCTGATTCACATACAGGATTCCATGCATCTGTCCGGTCAGACCGATGCTTTCCGCGTCCGGATGCTGCTGCGCCATCTCCTCCAGGATCTGCCGGATCCTGTTCCAGATCTTCTCCGGATCCTGCTTTTTCTCGTATGATGCCCCCTCCTGCATTGCCGTGTTATTCGGCAGTGTCCGGCTGAACAGAACCTCTCCGTTCTCCCCGTCCAGCACTACACCACATATAGTCGTCGTTCCGATATCAAGGCCTATCGCTTTCATATACATCTCCCTCCTGCCAGATTATATCCATCTGTCTGTTCATCCGGTTCTGTCCCGCAGCTCATACAGACTGCCGCCTGATGTTTCCGTTTTCCATTTCCCATTTCTTTATTCTTTACGCTCCAAATGCTTCCTTACACCGCTCCAGCATCTTGCGGATCGGCAGCTGGTACGGGCAGCGTGTCTCGCAGGCTCCGCATCCAATGCAGTCGCCCGCCTTTTTCGGCATGGAATTATAACGTTCTCTCGCCCAGTCGCCAAGGCCGTAGCGGCGCAGATATCCCTCAAAAAGAAAAGCTCCGCTGATGTTGATACCTGCCGTACACGGCTGACAGTAATTGCAGCGGCGGCAGAACTGAGTGCCCAGTGTCTTCCGGATTTCCTCGATTTTTTTCAGTTCCTCTTCATC
The DNA here is from genome assembly GCA_045119335.1 of Candidatus Choladousia sp. Taxonomy (GTDB): domain Bacteria; phylum Bacillota; class Clostridia; order Lachnospirales; family Lachnospiraceae; genus Choladousia. Next base: position 41,651 of record JBGVDJ010000039.1, read on the forward strand.
AAGCGGCGAAGGATTACTTACAGCAGCCACATTCTGCCCGATTTCCTTCACATCATACATACCCGGGATCACGACCGACACGTCCGGATTGCGGCCGATGAAACGAAGTGCCAGTGCCGCATCCTCCAGCGCACCTCCGGCCAGCGGTTTCATACAGATAAAACCGATATTCTTCTCCGTGCATCGGCGCATGAGTTCTTCGCCCTGTGTTTCAACAATATTGTACGGGAACATAATAGTCTCCACCCAGTCCATCTCCAACGCACGTTCGAATGCTTCTGTGCTGTGTACCGTGATGCCCAGATGACAAATCTTCCCCGCCTCTTTCGCCTCGAAAAGTGCCTCCAGTGCACCGCCCGGTGCAACCACCTTATCTATGTCCGCAAGCGATGGATTATGTACCTGATACAGATCAATATGATCTGTTCTCAGATTGGTCAGGCTGATCTCAATATCCTTCTTCATGGCCTCCCTGGTACGGGCCATTGACTTTGTTGCGAGTACGAATCTGTCACGTATTCCCTCCAGCGCTTCCCCCAGATACTGTTCGCTGACCGTATATCCGCGGGCAGTATCAATGTAATTCACACCCTCACGGACAAGTTCCTCCATCAGAGTGCGGGTGACTGCCGCATCCACTTTCTGAATAGGAATACCTCCGAATCCCATTCGCGAAACGCGCAGTCCTGTCTTCCCAAGAACTGTATACTCCATGCTTTTCTCTCCCTATCGAAAATAAAGTATCAGGAATAAAGTCAAAGCGGAGATTGCCGCACCCGGCAATTCACACTGTCCACCTCGCCCTTTTTCCTGATCCTGCAGCTGCCGCCGCAGAGCAGCCGCACTGTATTTTCATTATACAGCTGTCCTGTAAATCCATCAATACCGGCTTTTCCTGTTTTCAGATTATATTTCCGGATTGCTAAAAAACAGCGAAAATGTTCTTTCCCACCTGAAACATTTCCGCTGTCCTCATATCCCATCATATATATGTTCCGTATCCTGAATTATTTTGCAATCCCCGCCATACCGAATGCCGCCGGACCTCCGTGTGTCGTAATGACCCCGCCCGACTGAATCCACTGAACCTTTGCAAATCCGCACTCCTTTGCCGCCTGCTCCGCACTCCGGCGCACATCATCATGCAGGCCGACCGTATAAACAAGCCACAGGCAATCCCTCTTCAGATCATAGGTTTCCGCATACTCCCTGATCAGCTGGCCCGCGATCCGCACCATCCTGCCACGGTACTTTTTCGTCGCCACAAGCTTTCCATCCAGAATCTCGATACACGGATGGATATTCAGGATACGGCTGCCGAGGCAGACCACATTGCTGACGCGGCCGCCTGCCCGCAGAAACTCCAGATTATCCGGCAGAAAACACATTTTTGCATGTTCAAGCAGATCCTTTGCCTTTTCTGCAGCCTGTCCAAGCGTCATTTCCGGCTCTGCCTGCATTATCTGAGCCAGCGTAATCACAACAGCCGCCTGTCCGACCGACACCTGCTTTGTATCAATTGCAGTCACATAATCCCGTCCCTCCGATGCGATCACCGCGCTCTGATAAGAACACGTCGTAACCGCTGAATACGCCAGATACAGAATCTGCGCCTCCGGATTTTCCTCATGAATCTCATCAAACATCCGGGTAAAATCATCGGGTGTACAGCCGCTGGTCTTCGGCAGCTTTCCGGTATTCTTGTAATAATCCCGAATCTGCTCTGCCGGAAAGGTGCCGTCGTCAAGTGTCTCATCCCCGAATGCAACATGCATGGGAACGATACGAATACCATACTGTGCTGCCAGCTCCGGTGTAATGTCTGAGCCGGTCTCTGCGACAAGAATAATTGATTTCATAAATAGAGTCCTCTTTCTGATATGCTTTATCGGAACCTCATTCCGCTTTCTCAAAAACATATTACATCGTTTTAAAAACCATGTCAAGAGTTCTGTGAAATCCCGCATGTGAATCAGAAAACTCCTGTACCAGGCCGGCTCTTTTTCTTCTGTATTCTCAGTTTTTTACCCACATGCATTTCTGTGCGGATCCGTAAATCTTTTTGCTCCGGATCATTCTCTTACACTAGCTTCAGGGGCAGCAAAGAATCCCCTGAACCACAAAAAAACACTCCGACATCAGCCGGAGTGCTCATCTTCTTTTGATTAAGCAAGCTTAGATTTAGCCAGCTCTGCAAGAGCTGCAAATCCTGCTGCATCGTTTACTGCCATGTCAGCCAGAACTTTTCTGTTCAGCTCAACACCAGCTACCTTCAGACCGTACATAAACTTGCTGTAGGAAAGACCATTCATACGGGCTGCTGCATTGATACGAGCGATCCACAGCTGTCTGAACTGGCGCTTTCTCTGCTTTCTTCCTGCGTATGCACTTGTCAGCGCACGCATTACGGACTGCTTTGCTACTCTATACTGTTTGGATCTGGCTCCTCTGTAACCCTTAGCCAGTTTCAGTACTCTGTTATGTTTTTTCTTAGCGTTCATGCCGCCTTTAATTCTTGCCATGTCTTATTTCCTCCTTCGCCACGTCTTATAAATACGGTAAAATCTTCTTCATGTTTGATGCATTTGTTACATCTGTAACAGTTGACTTTCTCAGATTTCTCTTTCTCTTTGTAGACTTCTTGGTTAAGATATGGCTCTTATAAGCTTTGTTTCTCTTTAATAATCCTGAACCTGTTTTTTTGAAACGTTTTGCAGCTGCTCTGCTTGTTTTCATTTTTGGCATCTTGATGTTCCTCCTTATATTTAGACTATCTGAATTGACCTGCTCCGTAACTGTCAGGCATTCCCGCAGTTAGCGTTTTTCTGATAAAAACAGAGTGAGGCTTCTGCCTTCCTGTTTTACCGGTTTGTCGATGACTGCAACATCTTCAAGCTCTTTCGCAAAATCCTCAAGGATATGTTTGCTGGCCTGCATATGCGCCATCTCTCTTCCGCGGAAACGAAGGCTGACTTTGACCTTGTTTCCCTTGGAAATGAACTTTCTGGCATTGTTGACCTTTGTATTCAGGTCATTTACATCAATGTTCGGCGATAAGCGAACTTCTTTGATTTCAATCGTTTTCTGTTTCTTCTTGGCCTCTTTTTCTTTTCTGGCCAGCTCATAACGATACTTTCCGTAATCGATGATCTTGCACACCGGTGGCTTCGCCGTCGGAGCGATCTTCACGAGATCAAGCTCTGCTTCCTTTGCAAGCTTCATTGCATCCTTCGCTGACATAATTCCCAGCTGCTCGCCGTTCTCGCCGATTACGCGGACTTCACGGTCCCTGATTTGTTCGTTGATCATTAATTCGCTAATGGTACCACACCTCCATCATTGATATAAAGAAAAGTGGATAACACAGTTATCCACTTAAATATCACAGTCATGCACCGTCTCCCCGCCATATGGAAGAGGAACATTGCTACCGATATAAACCGCTGGTCACCTTGTGTGCCAGGGTGAGAGTGGATACTCTGCTTTCCTGTTCATTACAACCTAAATGATTCTAACACAACAGAGAACAGTTGTCAAATAGTTTCTATAACTTTTTGTTTCCCGTTACATTTTGTCAAAATACCGCAGCAGGACAGCAAATGCCGCAGAATGCTTCAGAATATCTGCGGCTCCTGCAGAGCTTCGGTCTTCTGTGCTGCATTCTGCGGCATCTGCCGTTTTTTCCGGTCTTTTTGTAATTCTTTTTTGTGATTCTTTGCTGAGATTCTTTTGCGGTTCTTTGCTGAGATTCTTTTGCGGTTTTTCCGGTTTGTTATTTCTGTTTTCTTCCCGATTCCCGCTCTACTGCTTTTCCGCCTACCGGAACCTACGCTTCATCAAATGTCACGCATTCTGTCTCTGTACTTGTGCTTGCAGCTGCACCGGAAATATCCACATGATTTGCGTTGCAGATGCGTTCTGTATTGTACTTGCAGTTTACTGCCTCACATTTGATATCAATCTCCGTTGACGGAGTGCCCATGGAACTCTTTGCATTCTCATGTCTTCTCTCCTGGAAGCTGTCGCAGCGTGTTTCCTGGCAGACCTTTGCGTCCTCACCGCCCACCTTGATATCACCTTTGCTGCAATACATTGCGTTGTTGTACACACAGTTCTGTGCTGAACATACTAAAGCCGGCATAATTGCACCTCCTGAATAATATAAAAGGAATCATGCTCCGCAGTGTGATCCTCACGGAGCGCTCTTTCATAGGAGCCGAAGATTCCTATGAAGCGAAAAAGGTATGGACCGCGCCGGCAGGATGCCGAGGCAGACCATACCTTTTCAGAGGTTATTATCCGCAGTTTCCGGATTTCTATTCTCTGTAATGCAATTTTGGAACGACTTCTTTATAAGCACTTCTGTGCACACCCACTTCTAGGAACGCACTTCCTGCCGCATAAATCCGATGTAGGAGCCGCCGAATGCGATCAGCATCAGCGCCGCCAGTCCGGTCAGATGCGGCCATACCAGCAGCAGACTCTGTCCGAGGCTCAGATAACCGCTGATCGCCCCCACCAGCTGACTCATGGTCACTACATTCACAGAACGTACAGACGGATTCATGATCGTGGTAACTGCCTCACTGTACAGATAGTAAGGAGAGATCCTGTTCAGATTCAGATCCAGAGTATAGTTATCCACGGAATTCACCATTGCATAATACTCATTGTTCACCGGATATACCGCATTCGCAATAATGCTTGCCACAAGACTCATGAAGATTGCAAAGAAAATCCACAGAGCGATAGAAGCCAGCGCCGATGTCGCCGAATGACGGCAGATCACAGAGAACAGGATGGCAAGCGCCAGCCAGAATGCAATATAGATCACGGTAAATGTCAGGAAGATCAGAATACGTGCCACTTCCTCCCCGGTCGGCTTCAGACCTGTAGCCAGAACACCGACAGCACCAAGACCGATGCCCATGGTATAAATAATAGTTGCTATAACGGCTGTTCCCGCCAGGAACTTGCCGATAATAATGGAATCGCGGTAAATCGGCTGTGCCACAAGCCGGTTCAACGTACCCGCCGCACGCTCACTGTTTACTGCATCAAAGCCCAACGCCAGTCCGACGATCGGTCCAAGCAGTGCGATGAACGACATGAAGGACGGAATCGAACTTCCGCTGGAAGTATACAGCTTCAGAAACAGGAAGCTGCTGTCACTGGAAATCGCATCACTCAGCCCGGAAATGGCACCGTAAAGGCTGGCAAAGCTGGTGGTTCCGATCAGAAACAGAAGGATCAGAAAACGTCTGCTCTTCAAATGATCCGTCAGCTCCTTACAGAACAGTGCATGCAGACCGGTCATGCCGCTAACATGCATCTGCTTTTCTTTGCTTCCAGATGCGCTTTCTCTTTTTTTCAAACTGATTGCTTTCATCATTCTGCCCCGCCTTCTCAAAATATCGTCTGTAAATTTCATCCAGATCACCACCGCGCTGATGCAGATGGTAAACGGTATAATTATGTTCGCCCAGGAATCTTGTCAGAGTGCTTCGGATATCTTTTGAAGAGGAAATGATGAACTTTTCCCCTTCCTTTGTAATATTGCGCACTCCGTCCTGCTGATACAGCATGCCAAGCAGCTGATCATCGCACGGATGCACTTCCACTTCCAGAAGATATCCGCTCTCTTTGCGGATTGCTTCCTCCAGTTCATTCAGCGTACCGCAGGCAATCAGTTTTCCTTCCACAAAGATTCCCACGCGGTCACAGACCTGCTGGATCTGATGCAGCTGATGAGACGAGATCAGAAGCGTTCTGCCGTCCTCAACAGACAGTCTGGAGATCAGATCCAGAAGTTCTCTCATACCCTCCGGGTCAATACCGAGTGTCGGCTCATCCATGATGATAATTTCCGGATCCTTGATCAGCACGTCTGCAATTCCAAGGCGCTGACGCATACCTTTGGAATAAGTACATGTCTTCTGGTCCGCCGCCTTCGTCATGCCGACACGCTCCAGAAGCTCATCAATACGGTTCTCCAGTGCCTGCCCGGACATTCCGTTCAGTGCACCGGTAAAACGCAGATTCTGTCTGCCTGTCATATCGGTATAAAATCCTGTGTTGTCCGGCATATATCCCACAATGGATTTTACTCCCAGCGGATTACGTGTACAGTCCATACCGTGAATCTGTGCTGTTCCCAGTGTCGGCTCGGTCAGTCCAAGCAGCATCAGAATCGTTGTCGTCTTTCCGGCACCGTTCGGGCCGAGCAGACCGAACACCTCTCCCTTGCGTATGGTCAGATTCAGATCATTGACTGCTGTTTTACTCCCATACTGTTTCGTCAGATGGGAAATCTCAATTACATTTTCTGCCATAGTCTTCCTCCAGATCGTTCTTCTTATCGTCTTCCGTATTTTTTGAAGACAGCACCCAGTCCGATTACCAGAACAATAATGATTCCAACTGCAGCAATTCCCCATGTGGTAGATGTCTTTACCGAAACGCGGAGGTCTGCGCTGTCGGATGCCTCACTGCTGCTGACTGTGACAGAAGTCACATAATCACCTGTAATGGAATTCTCGCACGGTTTAATATAGGCAGTTACTTCTTTTGTTGCACCTGCCTCCAGTGTTTCGATAGTTGATTCACTGAAACGTACTTCCCAGTCCGTCGGTGCTGAAGCTGAAAGGTTTACATTGGTCAGATCCACATTTCCGCTGTTGGTAATGCTGAGGGTGACAGCAGTCTCCTTCTCTGCATATGCGTCACAGCTGAGACGTCCGTCAGATGTGGACACTGAGATGTCATATGTACCAGTGATACTCACCATAAGATCCTCTTTCAGAGTGTCGTTCGCAGATACTGCTGTTAATGGAATGGTATAGTCTCCCTTCTCCACATTCTCGGGCGGTGTCACCGTAACTGTCAGGCCCTGACTGGTTTCCGCATCCACTGCGATGCTGGCAACTGTAGTGGACTCTCCTGATGGGGCAAAAGATACCTGCCAGCCGTCCGGCACTTCGGCAGAAAGACTGTAGGACTGATTTTCGCCGCGGTTATTTACGATCGTAGTATCAAAGCTGAATACTGTACCGGATGCACCCTGCTGTTCCGGATACTCAGAGGTAAAATTGCTCTCTCCGATCTCCTCTGCCGTAACAGTGATCTCCAGCTCCAGTGTATCAGTATTGCCCGCACCTGCATCTGCCTTCAGCTCTACATCGTATACACCTTCCTCTGTGTCCGCCGGAATAGTCAGACTGTAATCTGCGAGATCGCTGCCTGCTTCTGCATCCGCACTTACATGCACTTTTGTAACCTGATTGCTGCTGCTCTTAAAATAGCCGCTCCAGTTCTCCGGCATGGCAACAGTTGAAAGAGCAACATCATAACCCTCTCCGTCCAGACTCCGGAAATCAAGAGGGAAAGAAACTGTCTCTCCTGCCTTCACCAGAATTCCCGGATAGGCAGTACTCATATCCACACCTTCCGCTTCTGCTGCCGATACCGGCGCAGTTCCCATCAGCATTGTAGCTGCCGTGCATACCGCCAAAGCAACGCTTGCCTTTCTTTTCAACATTTTTGCACTCTTCATCTTTTTGTGCCCCTTTCTTCGTTCAATGTTATTTTTGAAGCCGCTGCAGAGTATTCTCCTGCTCACACCCGGAGCCGCAGCAGTCATCTTCTGAAGAAAATACTATTGGTATTTTGTGTAAAATTTTTGATGAAAATGTGTTCAAGATATGGTGGAGCTGTGAAAAAAGTATGTTTAACATATAACATTGATGCCGCGGGAAACTGACAGAAATCGGCCCCGGAGTCTTTACCCCGGGGCCGGTGTCATCTTCATTTTCTATCCCTCATAATATGCTTTCAGGTAGATCTCCTTCATCTCAGACATCAGCGGATATCTCGGATTTGCTCCCGTACACTGGTCGTTGAATGCATTCTCCACCATTTCATCAAGTGTTGCCAGGAAATCCTCCTCCCTGATTCCGTATTCTTTGATCGTGCGCTTGATACCCACTTTTTCTTTCAGTCCGGCAATCGCACTGATGAAGTTCTCGAATACCTCATCGTCATCCTTTCCTGTAATGCCGACAAACCGGGCCATCTGACAATAACGTTCCTTTGCGATCGGGTACGGGTACTGTGAAAAGGTACCCATCTTTACCGGAGCCGGATCTGCATTGTAGCGCATAACGAGTTCGATCAGAAGCGCATTCGCAACTCCGTGCGGCAGATGATGATAAGCGCCGAGCTTATGCGCCATGGAATGGCAGATACCAAGGAATGCATTGGCAAATGCCATACCTGCCATGGTGGAGGCATTGGCCATCTTCTCGCGCGCCACCGGGTCTGCAGCTCCTTTCTCGTAAGCCCGAGGCAGATACTCAAAAATATTCTTGGTAGCCATCAGCGCAAGACCATCCGTGAAATCTGTTGCCATGATTGATGCATACGCCTCGAGTGAATGAGTCAGCGCGTCAATACCGGATGCGCTGGTAAGTCCCTTCGGCTGATTCATCATATAGTCAGCATCGATGATCGCCATATTCGGAAGCAGCTCATAATCAGCGATCGGCCACTTGGTTCCGGTCTCTGCGTCAGTGATAATGGCAAACGGTGTCACTTCCGAACCGGTACCGGAAGAAGTCGGAATAGCAACAAACATTGCTTTCTCTCCCATCTTCGGGAATACGTAAACTCGTTTGCGGATATCCATAAAATCCATCGCCAGATCCTCGAACTCACACTCCGGATGCTCATACATCAGCCACATGATCTTGCCGGCATCCATTGCAGAGCCGCCGCCAAGTGCGATAATCACGTCCGGTCCGAAAGCTCTGAGCTGCTCCAGTCCCTTGCGCGCGATCTGCAGCGTCGGATCCGGTGCCACTTCGTAGAAACATGCATGGGTAATGCCCATCTCATCCAGCTTATCGGTAATCGGCTTCGTATATCCGTTGCTGTAAAGGAATCCGTCCGTAACAATAAATGCCTTCTTCTTTCCGTAATAAGTCTTCAGTTCATCAAGAGCTACCGGCAGACAGCCCTTCTTGAAATAAACCTTCGGAGGGGTTCTGAACCAGAGCATATTCTCTCTCCTTTCCGCCACAGTCTTGATGTTGATCAGATGCTTTACATTTACGTTTTCTGAAACGGAATTGCCGCCGTAGGAACCGCATCCCAGAGTAAGAGACGGAGCCAGCTTGAAATTGTACAGGTCTCCGATGCCGCCGTGAGACGAAGGTGTATTGATCAGAATGCGGCAGGTCTTCATACGCGCCGCATGCTGTGCCATCTTCCCGGTCTCGGACGGGTGGATATACAGGGATGAGGTATGGCCGTATCCGCCATCTGCCACCAGTTTCTCCGCCATATCAAGTGCCGTTTCAAAATCAGGAGCCTTATAAAGAGCCAGTACCGGAGAAAGCTTCTCATGCGCAAACGGTTCAGAAACATCCACAGAAGATACTTCACCGATCAGGATCTTTGTTTTCTCCGGAACTTCAAATCCCGCAAGCTGCGCAATCGTAGCTGCCTTCTGGCCTACGATCTTTGGATTTACGGTACCTGCCTCTGTCAGGATCACCTTACGAACCTTATCCAGTTCTTCTTCATTCAGAATATGGCATCCGCGTTTGACAAACTCGGCTCTTACCGCATCATAAATATCTGCAATAGCAGTAACCGACTGCTCGGATGCACAGATCATACCATTATCAAAGGTCTTTGAGTGGATCACGGAATATACCGCATTCGGAATATCGCAGCTGCTGTCCATGATGACCGGAGTATTTCCCGGACCAACACCGATCGCCGGCTTGCCGGAGGAATATGCAGCCTTAACCATGCCCGGACCACCGGTAGCCAGAATCACATCCGCCGATTTCATCAGATGATTGGACAGCTCGATCGTCGGCTCATCGATCCAGCCGATAATGCCTTCCGGAGCTCCCGCCCTCACTGCTGCATCCAGAACGATCTTCGCCGCAGCATTGGTGCAGTTCTTTGCACGCGGATGAGGACTGATCAGAATCGCATTTCTGGTCTTCAGACAGATCAGACATTTGAAAATAGCCGTTGAAGTGGGATTTGTAGTCGGAATGACTGCTCCCACCAGTCCCACAGGCTCCGCAATTTTCTTGATTCCGTAGGAGGTATCCTCTTCGATCACACCGCAGGTCTTTACTTTTTTGTACGAGTTATACATATACTCTGCCGCATAATGATTCTTGATAACCTTATCTTCCACTACACCCATTCCGGTCTCTTCACAGGCCATCTTTGCCAGAGGAATACGCTGTTTGTTGGCAGCCATAGCAGCCGCAAAAAATATCTTATCCACCTGCTCCTGAGTAAAAGTTGCAAAAATTCTCTGTGCTTCCCGCATAGAGGCAATCTTCTGTTCCAACATCTCGATGTCGGTCAGTGTTTCCGGTACTTTTGTCGCTTCTTTTTTTGCCATAAACATCCTCCTTTATTTTTACACTATATTAATATAACAATATTAAGTTCAAAATGTATTTTTCCTTTGATACCTCTGTACTGCCGGTATCATATAATTAATTTAACATATAATTTGTATAAAGAAAAGCATGTTTTGTAAATCTTTGCCATTTTTTTGTTGGTATTTGTTAATTTTTTGACATTTTGCACAATTTCAGATGGTGTACAGAAATCAGCAGCAGGCAAAAGGTATCCTTCACGAAGGATACCTTTTCAGAAATAAAAACAGGTCCCCTGATTCAGGCTCGAAAAGAGCCGGTCAGGGGACCTGTCCACATCAAGATGACGACCGCCGGAATGCGCGGCAGCCATAATTTTAATTCTCTTTTTCCTCTTCTTCACATTCTCCGCACGGTTTGTGATTGCAGATATCCCATGTATTATTACTGCAGATACCGATTCCGTTCTTCAGGGGTGAGGTGAGCCAGCCAATCACGACGCCGAGCAGAAGCACGTCTGTCACAAGCAGGATTTTTTCACTCAGTGTCCAGTTGCTCTCGAAAAATGTTTTAATCTTGTCTTTCATGATCGTTCTCCTTTTCTGAATTCTGCCTGTTTTACAGTTTCTCCAGTTCATCCATCCAGATCTTCACACATGCATCACTCGGCATACGCAGATCTCCTCTCGGCGAAAGGGCTACGCTTCCCACCTTCGGGCCGTCCGGCACACAGGAGCGTTTGAACTGCTGGGAGAAAAATCTCCAGTAAAATTTCTTCAGCCACTTCAGGATCGTCTCGTCCTCGTATGTTCCGGCAAATGCCAGCTTCGCCACACGGTAAATCTTGGAGGGAGCAAATCCAAAACGCAGCAGATAATACAGGAAGAAATCATGCAGTTCGTACGGTCCCACAAGATCCTCTGTCTTCTGAGAAATCTGTCCGTCCTTCGGCGGCAGCAGCTCCGGGCTGACCGGAGTATCCAGAACATCATACAGGATCTGACTGATCGCCTCGTCCTCGCATGTATCCGCGTAATACCGCACCAGATGACGCACCAGCGTCTTCGGCACAGAACAGTTGACTCCGTACATCGACATGTGATCCCCGTTGTAAGTTGCCCATCCAAGCGCCAGCTCCGACATATCGCCGGTTCCAATGACCATACCGCCCTTCTGATTTGCGATGTCCATCAGAATCTGTGTCCGTTCTCTGGCCTGGCAGTTCTCATATGTCACATCATGCACGGACGGATCGTGTCCGATATCACGGAAATGCTGATTCACGGCATCACGAATGCTCACTTCAAGGAGCTCTGCACCCAGCCGGCGCGTCAGCTCACACGCATTATTGTAGGTTCGGTCCGTTGTACCAAATCCCGGCATGGTCACAGCTGTCATACAGCTGCGCGGAAGACCCAGCATATCGTATGCCTTTGCCATAACAAGCAGCGCCAGTGTGGAATCCAATCCTCCGGAAATTCCGACTACCGCGGATCCGGAACCGGTATGCTGCAGACGTTTTTTCAGTCCAAGTGCCTGAATGGTAAAGATTTCCTCGCAGCGTTTTGCGCGGTCCGCTTCACCGGACGGAACAAACGGTGCCGGATCAAATGCTCTGGTCAGCTGCGTCTCCTCATCCTCCAGATGGAAGCGGATCTTCTCGTATCTGTCCGCCCCCTGCGGCACGAAGGTTGTCATTCTGCGGCGCTCCGCACGCAGACGGCTGATATCAACTTCCGCATAAATCGCTCCGCTGGAAAACCGTCCGGATTCCTTCAGAATATGTCCGTTCTCTGCGATCAGATTATGTCCGCCAAAGACGAGATCCTGTGTGGATTCGCCCTCACCGGCGCTGGCATATACGTAGCCGCACAGCAGTCTTGCAGACTGATTCGCGATCAGTGATTCACGGTAAAGCTGCTTGCCTGTCACCTCATCACTGGCAGACAGATTAACGATCAGATTGGCACCTGCCAGTGCATGTGCCACACTTGGCGGATTTGCCGCCCACAGATCCTCACACAGCTCTGCGGCCACACACAGGCCCTGCGGCATATCCGCACAGAACAGCAGATTCATGCCGAACGGAACGGGGGCACCCTCAAATTTGATCCACTCCACAGTTTCATTGCCCGGTGTAAAATGGCGCGCCTCATAGAACTCATTGTAATTCGGAAGATAACGTTTCGGCACGAGACCAAGGAGGCGTCCGTCACTCATGACTGCCGCCACATTGTAGAGCTTACCGTCCTTCTCCCATGGAAGTCCGACAAATACCAGCGCATCCTCCCCTGCTGTCTGCCTGATAATGTGATACAGCTCATGCTTCGCCTCCGCCAGCAGCCGATCCTGCCAGAACAGATCTCCGCACGTATATCCCGTCACACACAGCTCCGGGAACACGATAACCTTCGCATTCTCCGCATATGCATCCTTCAGTCCTCTGCAGATATTTGCAGTATTGAAACCACAGTCTGCAACCCGGATCTCCGGTGTTACTGCCGCAATCTTAACGAAACCGTCTCTCATGTCCTTCTTTTCCTTTCTGCAACGTTATACACTTTGTCTCTTTATCATTTCTCCGGTGAGACCGTCTGCCTTCTGGCAGCTATACCGCATGGATACTTTCACCGTCTGTCAGCTGCGCACGGCCAGTATCGGCTGCCCCTATCGGGAACTCTTCTTTAATAGTTCCTTCAGTTCCTCCACGGTAACGCTGTACTTTTTATTACAGAAATGACAGTTCACCTCAATTGTCTCACCATCATCGATCATTTCCTGCAGATCCTTTCTGCCGACACTGATCAGTGCTTTCTCGATCCGCTCTCTGGAGCAGTCACAATGGTACTGCGTCGGAAGCGTATCATTGATTTCCAGTCCGAATTCACCCAGAAGCTGCTCCAGGATCTGCTCCGGTGTCATACCGGCATCCAGCATGGAAGTGACCGATGTCACATCTGCCAGCTTCTTCTCCAGTCTGTCGATCACTTCATCTGATGTGAACGGCATCAGCTGAATAATGAATCCTCCTGCCTGACGCACAGTATTATCCTTCTCCATCAGCACTCCAAGTCCTACAGAGGACGGGATCTGCTCGGAAACCGCAAAATAGTAGGTCAGGTCATCCCCGATCTCTCCTGTTTTCAGTTCACACTGTCCGCTGTACGGCTCCTTCATGCCCAGATCCTTGATCACGTTCAGGATACCGATTCCGATGGCTCCGCTCACATCCAGCTTTCCCTTGTCATTTGCATGGATCATGACATTCGGATTCTGCACATAGCCTTTCACATTCGCAGAAGAATCCGCTGTCACCGTAATTCCCCCGATTGGGCCGCTTCCCTTGATCTGAAGTGTCAGGATATCCTTCTCACCCTTCATCATCGCACCCATCATAGCTCCTGCTGTCAGCAGTCTGCCGAGAGCCGCCGTAGCTACCGGACTGGTATTATGACAGCTGCGCGCCGTCTCCACCATCTCTTTTGTTGTAGCAGCGAATGCACGGATCTGATTATCCGCCGCTGTTGCTCTTACAATATAATCCATAGTTTTCATCCTCATTTCCATAATTACAATATTCCGAGCAGTCCGATCAGTCCGCCGGCCAGCACTCCTGTGACATACAGTACAGCAGCCGTCACCAGATTCACCTTCATGCTGCGGTTCTCGCGAAACAGAACCAGAAGTCCCGTACCGGCTCCGCACAGAAGTCCGGAAAACAGCGCGCCTGCTCCCAGTACCCCTTCCACATAAAGCTGCGTGATCAGTACGGATGCAGCGCAGTTCGGAATCATGCCGACCAGCGCCGAAGCGATCTCCTCCACTCCCGGTGTTTTTATGAACTGCTGTATCGTCCCGGCACTCCTGAACCAGTCCATGCCGAATCCCAGTATCACAGAGATCAAAAACAGGTATACCGTGATATGCAGTGTATGATGTACAGCCGAGCGCATGATTCCATGCTCCGAACATCCACAGTGCTCATGTTCGCACATTTTCGGGTGCTCCGGCATCCGCTCTCTCGGCCCGTTAATCTGCTGCCAGACGAAATCAATCAGAAAACCGGCCACAGCAGCGACCAGTACCTTTATGACAAGTATCTTTCCTATTGTGCCCGCCGCGATTCCTCCCGATACCATGATCGGAAGCATTTCATCCGAAGTTGATAAAAATACGGCGATCAGCGTTCCCGGCGAGATCACCCCTCCTGCGAATAATCCTGCCGCAGCAGCTGCAAATCCGCACTGTGGAATCACTCCGATCAGTCCTCCCAGAAGAGGTCCTGCCTTCCCGGCGCGGTAAATAATATCCTTTGTCCGACTGCTCATTTTGTGTTCTGCGTACTCCACCACAAGGTAGGACAGAAACAGAAACGGCAGCTGTTTCAGACAATCCAACAGACTTTCCAGCAAAACTTCCTGCATAATACTCCTCCTGCGTAACTTCCATGGTTGCGCATGCCGGGGCCGCCCAATATCCGCAATTCACCGCCCGGCAGACATTTTCCCTGATTAACCCGTTTATCATAGCACAAAAAAGCTGCAGGAACAATACTGTTTCCTGCAGCTTTCCGTACAAAATCGCTGCCCCCGGACTGTCATAGCCGGTATATTTATGTCCATTTTCCAAAAAATCAGCCGCGCATGAATCTGCTCAGGAATTCCTTTGTCTTCATATTCTGCGGATTGCTGAAAATCTGTTTCGGATCTCCCTCTTCCTCGATGATTCCGTCTGCCATAAATACCACATGATTCGATACATCACGTGCGAATGCCATCTCATGCGTTACAATAATCATGGTCAGTCCTTCCTGTGCCAGCTGTTTCATAACATCCAGCACCTCACCCACCATCTGCGGGTCAAGGGCAGAAGTCGGCTCATCGAACAGCAGCAGCTCCGGTTCCATTGCCAGTGCACGTGCGATAGCCACACGCTGTTTCTGTCCGCCGGAGAGCTGACGTGGTTTCGCGTTGATATACGGAGCCATGCCTACCTTTTTCAGAAATTCAAGTGCGCTCTTCTTTGCCTCATCCTTACTCTTTTTCAGCACCTTTGTCTGGCCGATCATACAGTTTTCCAGAACCGTCATATTGTTGAAGAGGTTGAAATTCTGGAATACCATTCCCACCTTTGCGCGATATGCTGCCGCATCTGTATGCGCAGCGGCAATATCCGTACCGTGATACAGAATCTCACCGGTCGTTGGAGTCTCAAGAAGATTCAGACAGCGCAGCAGTGTGGATTTACCGGAACCGGATGCTCCGATGATACATGTTACATCGCCTGTGGATACAGAAAAATCAATATCACGCAGGACAACGTTCTTGCCGAATGTTTTGCTCAGATGATTGATTCTGATTACCTGTTCGCCGCTCATTCGTCCTCTTCCTCCTTTCTCTTATCCGGATAGCTGTACATGCCGCTCGTATGTGCAAGCGTATCTGTCGTCGCCAGATCAAAGCTGTCGCTTCCGTCCATTCGCTTCTCCCATGCACGCAGCAGTCGGGAACATGCAAATGTCATAATAAAATACATTACCATGGCAACAGTAAATGCCTCGAAATACGTATAATATGCACCGGCCACACTCTTCGTTGCATAGAACAGCTCGACGATACCGATGACAGAAAGTACACACGTATCTTTAATGTTAATGATCAGGTTGTTGCCGATCTGCGGCATGATGTTGCGCAGTGCCTGCGGTAGAATGACATAAAGCATGGTCTGCACATGTGTCATACCGATGGCTTTGGCTCCCTCTGTCTGACCAGGATCAATGGAAAGAATACCGCCGCGCACGGTCTCTGCCATATACGCACCCGTATTGATAGATACGATAAAGAATGCTGCGAACCACATGGACATGTTGATGTCAAATACTGCGGAGGAACCGAAGTAAATGAACATCGCCTGCACCATCATCGGGGTGCCGCGGAATATTTCCACATAAGCATCCAGAATGAACCATATAATACGGAGCAGCACTTTTTTTACAATATTATCCTTCTTGCTCAGCGGAATCGTCTGAACGATTCCAACCGCAAAGCCGATGATACATCCGATCAGTGTACTGACCAGTGCAATGATCAGCGTGTTTTTCGCGCCGTCCAGATAGGACAGACCGCGGCTCTGCAGAATATACACGATTCTGCCGAAAAAATCCTGTGGCATAATAGTTCTCCTCTCGCAAAAAAAGACATGGAAACCGTCCTGTAGCTTCCATGTCTCTGTCGTCAATCCTTATTCTGCATCTGAAAGCGGCTGAACGGAAATTGCTTCGTTCATCATTTCCTCATAATCTTCAACTGTCATCTCTGCAAGTACACCGTTGATTGCATCCAGCAGCTCTGTGTTGCCCTTCTGCAGGGAGATACCGATGTTGATCTCTTCCTCAGATACTTCAAAGTCATCCTCTGAACCTGAAAAATCAAGCAGTGTGAACTCCGGATATGCAACTAATGCAGCCATACCGGTCGGCATATCTGTTACAACGATGTCACATTTGTCAGCATCCAGGGATACAAGCATAGCCGGTGCGGACTCCTGTGCCGGAAGGATATCTGCATCCTCGATCTGCGGCAGGCAGACATCATACCAGATAGTATTGAGCTGTGATGTACAGGTAGCACCTGCCAGATCAGCAACACCCTGAGCCTCTGCATACTCGCTGTCAGACTTCGTCAGAGTAATGATGGACGCATAATAGTACGGCTCTGTGAAATCAACTACCTCAAGACGTTCGGATGTAATGGACTGTCCTGCGATTACGCAGTCAACTGTACCGGAAACTACTGCCGGTACAAGGGAATCCCAGTCAAGCTTTACGATCTCCAGGTCCCAGCCAAGCTCCTCACAGATGTGCTTTGCCATCATAACATCGTATCCATATGCATATTCTGAGCTGTCAGCGATCGGAACTGCACCGTTCTCATCAGTCGGCTGTGTCCAGTTATACGGAGCATATCCGCACTCCATCGCTACTCTCAGTGTTCTTCCTTCTTCTGCAAATGCTGTGCTGCCTACAGTCATTACCATAGCTGCTGCACACAGTACACTTGCTGCAACTTTACCTGTTCTCTTCATGTTCATTCTCCTCTCCTTCTCCCAAAGCGTATAACCTGCGGCAGCTACCGAATGCCTGCAAACAACTACACGACCGCTGTCCGCACAAAAAAATACAAAGGAACCCTGGGATGGGAGCTCCTTTGTTCCTCATTGCACACTAATATAGCATAGAATCCGCCAAAATACAAAAGAAAAATATTCTTTTTTGATTCTTTTTTGATTTTTGTGAATAGTGCCGCATTCCCGACAGGAAAAACCGGAGGATTCCTGTCCACTTTTGCGCAGTATTACAGGAACTGCGCAAACACGGACGCACCGACTACAGTCAGCAGACCTGCCACTGCAATGGAAAGACTGCTCATCGCGCCTTCAATTTCTCCCATCTCCATTGCTCTGGCTGTACCGATCGCATGGGAAGCAGAACCGAGCGCGATTCCCTTTGCCACCGGTTCTTCGATCCGGAACAGACGGCAGACATATTCGCCGATCACATTTCCGAGGATACCTGTGACGATGATAACTGCAACCGTGATCGTCACAATACCTCCAAGCTCCTCTGATACACCCATGCCGATCGCTGTCGTAATGGACTTCGGCAGAAGCGTCACGTACTCTTCATGGTTTAATCCGAACACCAGAGCCATCGCCAGAATAGAGCCAAGACTTGTCAGTACACCGGAGATGATTCCCGCGATGATCGCCTTTGCGTTGCTTTTCAGCAGAGAAATCTGCTCATACAGCGGGATCGCCAGGCAGACCGTTGCCGGTGTGAGCAGGTAACTCAGAAGCTGCGCACCCTCTTTATAACTCTCATAGTCTACGTGAAAGACCGCCAGCACCACCATCACCGCAATAATGGAGATCAGCAGCGGATTGCAGACTGCAAGCTTCAGTTTCTTCTTTAACAGTATTCCCAGCTCATACGCAAGGATACTGATCATCACTCCGAAAAAGGCGGAGTTACAAAGTATTTCTTTCATGCATTCACCCTTTTTCTATTTCTTCTCCCGTTTGTCCCGTCGGATCACAAACTGTGTAACACGGCCCGATACGGCCATGACTGCTACAGTCGACACCACGACCACCACGATCAGCTGTACGAGAATCGGACTGATGCGGTCCCAGGACTCCGTCAGACCGACCGCCGCCGGAATAAACATCAGCGGCATGATCTCCACCAGAAATTTTCCGGTCTCTTTTACCGCATCAAGCGGTACGATGCGCAGGCAAAGTGCCGCAAGCATCAGCAGAAGGCCGTAAATACTGGCCGGAATCGGAAGCGGAATCAATACCTTCAGAACCTCTCCCAGAAAAGAAACGGTCAGGATGACCGCGAATTGTCGGATATATTTCAAGGCTGTTCCTTCCTTTCCTTAAAATTTTCATGCCCGCTCCGGAGCATGTGGCACGAGGCAGGCATTTAAGTTATATATTTGTTTCTCCGCCTGCTCATGCTCGCATGGCAGCGCAGCTATCTTCCTCCCTCTGCGCGACCGTGTGAAACCGGCTGCTTCGCTTCTTCGAAGCTCCCGCATCCGCAGTATTCATAACTCCGGGCTTTCGCCCTGCGTTATTCATACTGTACGCTCGTCAGATTTCTGCGCCTGCTCATGCTCGCATGGCAGCGCAGCTATCTTCCTCGCTGTTTCACACTACATTCTTTCGGGGGCGGAGAAGCCGAGAAGATCAATACAGGTCTCCAGAACTTCTCGGGTCAGGTTCAGCAGCTCGATCCAGCTCTTCTGCTGTACGGCATCCTCATGGGACAGGATCTTATTCTCATGATAGAAGCGGTTGAACGCATTGGACAGATCGTAAATGAAAGAGCAGATCTTATGCGGTGCGGACTCCTCGTATGCCTGCTCGATAACGCTGTTGAATTTCACCAGTTCCATCATCAGGCCCTTCTCGCTGGCATTGGCCGGTGCGAGGATATTGCCCTTATCCACAGAACCGCCGTTTGTGCGGTATTTGTTCAGGATGGATTTGATACGAACAATCGTATACAGGATGTACGGACCTGTGTTTCCTTCGAAGGAAGTAAACTTGTCCGTATCGAAAATATAATCCTTGGTAGCCTGATTGGAGAGGTCTCCGTATTTGATTGCGGAAAGACCAACCAGTCTTGCTGTCTCTTTCGCTTCCTCCGGATCCACGTCATGATTCTCGGTGATCTTCTTATACATTTCTGTATTGATATCCTCGATCAGCCACTCCAGACGCATGACACCGCCGCTTCTTGTCTTGAACGGCTTGCCGTCCTTGCCGTTCATCGTACCGAAACCGATATGCTTCAGCACCGTATTTTCCTCCACGAGCTTTGTCTTTCTCGCACAGCGGAATACCTGTGTGAAATGCATCTCCTGACGCTTGTCTGTCAGATAAATGATCTCATCCGGCCTGTAATTTTTCATACGGTCAATGATCGTGGCCAGGTCTGTTGTCGTGTACAGAGCAGCTCCGTCAGATTTCAGAATGATACACGGAGGAATCTCTTTCGTATCTGTCTCTTCCTTGACGTCTACGATCAGAGCGCCCTGATCTTCATATGCATAGCCCTCTTTTCTCATGTATTCTGCCATATCCGGTATGTACGGCTGTGCATCAGACTCTTTCTTCCAGAGATCGAACTCCACGTTCAGGTTCCCGTAATTCTTCTTCAGATCCTTAATGGAAACATTCAGAATATGCTGCCACAGTGCACGATAGCCGCGCACACCGTCCTGCAGCCTGGCAGTTGCCTCCAGCGCCTCTGCCTTGTATGCCTCGTCCTCTTTGGACTTCGCACTTGCGGTCGGATAGATCTCCTCCAGCTCGGAAATGGTAAACGGAGCTTCCTCCGGATATTCTCCTTCATAGCTGTCGTCGAAATAGACCAGCTCCGGCTGACGTTTCTTTACCTCAGTGATAATAAGACCCATCTGCAGTCCCCAGTCACCGAGATGCACATCGCCGATTACCCTGTGTCCTGCAAAACGACCGATACGCTTCACACTTTCACCGATGATCGCAGATCGCAGATGACCTACATGCAGCGGCTTCGCAACATTGGCTCCGCCGTAGTCGATCATGATCGTCTTCGGCTCTTTTGCCTTCTCTACAGACAGGTTCTCATCTGCCTGCATTTCCAGAAGGTACTGCGCCAGGTAAACACCTGAAACCTTCATATTGATAAAACCCGGCATTACGGCATCCACCTGCTCGAATACCGGATTACCCTGCAGCTTCTCCACCACTTCATTTGCGATCATGATCGGAGCCTTCTTATACTTTTTTGCTCCTGCCATCGCTCCGTTGCACTGATATTCACACAGATCAGGACGGTTGGAAACGCCCGTTCTTCCGTATGCTGCATCGTATCCGCATGCTTCAAAGGCATTCATGACTTCCTGACTGATCAGATCCAGAATCTTTTTCATACCTGTTCTCCACCTTTTATTCTTATCTTTTCTGCTATCCGGAATCGTACTGCGGCGTTTCCGGCATATTTTCAACAAATGTCGTAATAGTATAGCACAGAAAATTCCATGTTCACAACCCCTTTTTTACAGGTACGGTCATAAACATAATCCCGGAATCGTGAAAAAAACAGGCATAGTTCACAATACCGGCCCGGGCTCATCCGTATACTCAAATGCCGGATTCTCACCCCGGGGATATCTTCTGCAGATCATGCATAATATTCCGCAATGATCCTGCCGAGCGTTGTACTCTTTTCCCGGTATGTCTCATTATTTTCATACAGATTTTCAAGGTATCTTCCCACTTCACCGCCTGCACGCTGCTGCACCAGCTGCAGCGTCAGTCCGCTTTCCTCTTTTGGATAAACGATCAGACCGGAGGCAAATGCCGACTCTCCGGTCAGCCATTCCATGACCTCTGCCTCCAGTTCCGAATCAGACTTCAGATTCTCATCGATAATGATCGCCTTCACATGGCTGTAATCCATATAGCGCTCGGTGAATTTATCGGTCTTCTTCCGGATTTCCTCAAGGGATGCCCCACGGAATACGGTGAGTCCGCCTGTATCGGCATCCCCCGTGTCTTCTTTGTTTTCGTCCCCGGATTTGTCCTCGACTCCGCTGCCAGCCGCTGCAATACTGCCCGGTCCCGCATTTTCATTCCATGCATACGTCATGACCAGTCCGCCATTCTCCACGTCGATCTGCATGGCCATCGGAAACAGCCGCTCCTCCGGTTCATAGGAAGTGCATCCCCCGAGCAGCAGCACCGAGACCAGAAGCAGAAGGAGAAGTGCAAGACCACGTGACAGATTCATCACCGTTTTTCTCCGACCACAGGAATGCTTTCTCAAACGGTCTGTTCCGGTCCCCTGCTTTCTCCTTCTCTGAAAGCTTACTATTATATAGAAGAAAAACAATCCGGGTATGAGCAGCTGCAGATTCAGTGCACGGTAATAGCAGACAGCTGTCCACGCAGACAGAAAACCGGCAGACAGAAAATATACCAGTATGATGCAGATATTTCGGCTCAGTGCGATTCTGTTTGCCCGAAGCCAGACTTTCGCCGAACTCATACCGGCATTTGCTGCTTTCTCCCCGGTCTCTGCCTCCTTCTTTTGATCCGAACGCATTTCTCCCGCAAAACTCCACAGTTTTGCCAGAATCTCATTCACGCACCACAGCGAACCGGCCGCTGTCACTGTGAGGCAGACCAGGATCAGTGCAAGAAAAATAATATCCCAGCGCTGCATAAATCCGCCCGGGATCCGGACATTGCTCATCACACGAATGGTCGGAAAATCAATCTGCTCCATGCCGTTCTTCCCATAGGAACCGATGGTAACCGCGCAGAGTGACCCGCCGATCGCTGCCGCTGCCAGTCCCGCTTTTTTCACCGTACGCCCATACTCATTTCTGTGTATACCGCGATTGCTGCCGCTGTTTCCGGTGCGGTGTTCCTGCTGCTTTTCGCTCTCCTCACTTTCCTGCTGCTTTTCCTCCGCCAGATGTACACCCAGCAGAGGCAGGAACATTCCGCCAAGACACGCAAACACCTCGAATCCTCCGGCCGGAAGATTGTCCTGAAGCCGAACCGCTGTCTCTTCATGGGAATAAGATTCCATCCCGAATGCGGACAGAAAGATCAGCAGGATGATCAGTGCAGCCACGATCGGGCCGATCACCTCACAGAATCTTCCCCTGACTTCGATACTGCCGGCGCTCAGATAAACTGCCGCTGCCAGCGGAAGCAGACAAAGGACCGGCACCGGTATCCGGGGCAGCAGATAGACCGCTGCCAGCTCCGCACTGAGATTCAGAAAAACAGCAGCCTGTACCAGAAAGAACAGCAGACCGGCAGCGCAGAAAATAACAGTCGCTCCCGCACCCACCGTACGCTTCAGTGCATCTGCAAAATCCTCCCCCGGCTGCATCCAGCTCAGCATCATATTGGATACGATCGTCCATACTGCTGTACCGATCATCACGCAGAAAATGAGACTGCCTATCGTTCTTCCGGCAAGACACACCGGAAGCAGAATGCTCAGCTTCGCGATCCATTCCAGAAGCAGCATATATTTTATCTGACGTACGGAAATTCGGTTGTTATCTGAAAACATGCGGTTCATCCTCCTTCCCGGCTGTGCTGTTTTCCCCAAACTTTCTGTAACGCCGCCGCGCTCCCCTCCGCGTATACACCGGTCGCTGCACCAGCTTCTGCATCGGTCCGCGCAGGATGCCGTCCCGGATTGCAGAGATCCCGTCCTCCGAACCGGCCGCGAACGGCATCAGATACGGTATTCCAAAGCTTCTGAGCCGGCACAGATGCGCGATCACAAAAATCCAGCCAAACACAAACCCATACAGCCCGAATACTCCGCACAGCAGGATCATGCCGTATTTCAGGAGCCGGAATGCCTCCGACAGTTCCTCATTGGGAATCGAGAAGGAACCGAGTGCCGTCATCGCAGTTACGACCACCACAACAGGACTTATGAGATTGGCACTCACCGCGGCCTGACCGATGATCAGACCGCCCACAATGCCGATAGTATTCCCGATGGGACCCGGCATTCGCAGACCCGCTTCCCGCAGCAGCTCGAAAGACAATTCCAGAAACAATATCTCCACCAGTCCCGGAAACGGCACACCGGAGCGCGCCTGTGCAAGTGACAGGGACAGAGCCGTCGGCAAAAGCTGCGGATGAAATCCTGTAACGGCCAGATAAAGTCCCGGCAGCGAAAATGACAGAAACAGCGCACCATAGCGGATGCACCGCAGGAAGGAAGCTATTTCAAAATTGCCGTAATAATCATCTCCGGTCTGCATCAGACTGTTCAGTGTCGTCGGCAGAAGCAGAGCCATCGGAGAATTATCACTCAGCAGTACGATCCTTCCTTCCAGCACAGCCGCCGCAGCCCGATCCGGGCGTTCTGTCGTCTGAAATTTCGGGAATGGTGACCAGGAGAAACGCCCCGTCAGCTGCTCGATCACTCCGCTGTCCTGGATCGCATCAATTGAAAAGGAATGCAGCTCCCGACGGACCGACTCCAACAGCTCCGGCCGCACCAGATCCTCCATATAAACAAGAGCAGTCACCGTATTGGAGCGCACTCCGAGAAATGTCTCTTCTACTTTCAGATTCACAGATCGGACTCTTTTCCGTATCAGCGCTGTATTCAGTTTCTCTGATTCGCAAAATGCCTCTCTGGAGCCGCGAAGCACTTTCTCCGATTCTGCTTTGGCCACGCCAAGCCCCGGGTATCCTTTGCTGCCGATCTTCAGGGCTGTTCCGCATCCGTCCAGAAAAAAGACTGCGTTTCCGGCCAGCATGGCATCCATTGCTTCTTCCAGATATCGAAACTCCTTTACATCAGAAATGCCTAGCCCGTTTTCCTCCACCACCCGGTCAATTTCTCCAGCCCCCAGTTCCCACAGATGATTCAGCAGCTTGCCCAGCACCGAATCCTCCAGCATCATATTGGAAACTGCTGTCTCGATGTATACGATCAGACAGTCTGCCGGCGGATTCCCCAGCTTCATCGGACGCAGAATAATGTCATCGCAGTTCCGGCACAGAGCTTCCAGCCGGCTTTGATTTTCCTGCAGGTTGCGTGAGATTTCTGTCTTCATGTCTGTACTCCCCGATCATAGTAAAAGAACAAAAAAAGAATACCCGTTAAGGTATTCTTTAATATGCGTAAATATCAGATTTTTATACGTTACAGCGGAACCTGAAATTCAGAAATGTCATCCGCCCCAACATCCCCTATCTCTCCATATTCAGTCCCCTGATAATATGCTCCTTTTGTCTCTCAACGTGTCTGCTGGTCACATCCTGAGCCGCTTCCTCGTCTCCGGCCTCCAGCGCCCGCAGTATCTCCTCATGTTCTTCTACCAGCAGACTGTGTGCCTGACGGTCCTTCAGATACTCCATTCTGTACCGATACATCTGCTCCCGCAGATTATTCAGGATCTGCACCAGACGATTATTCCCGGTGGCTGCATAGATCATGTCGTGAAATGCCACATCTGCCAGCGCGCAGGCCCCGATATCATCCCCATTCAGCGTCTTTTTGAAATTTTCAGCCAGATGTCTCAGCTCCTCGAGCTGCTCCTGTGTCACACGGCGGCACGCAGATTTCACGGCCAGCTCCTCCAGTGCCATCCGCACCTCCAGCACATCCTCCAGATCCGTAATCGTAATCTCTGCCACGACCGCGCCCTTTCTCGGAATCATCAGCACCAGCCCTTCCAGTTCCAGTTTCCGGATAGCCTCACGCACCGGTGTTCTGCTGACCCCCAGTTTCTGTGCAAGGTGTATCTCCATCAGACGCTCGCCCGGCTTGAGCTCCCCGCGCAGGATTGCCTGGCGCAGTGTCTGAAATACCACGTCCCTCAGCGGAAGATATTCGTTCATCTGTAACTGAAAAGAATCCATCATTTTTCCTCCCCGGGCACTTAATCTGTACCCTGTGCTCTATGCAATAGCTGTCATGTCTGCATGTCATCTGTTCGGTTGTCTCTGCACTGCTCCTGCCAAACCGGATCCGGCCCGGTTCACAGTTCACGCTCTGCTGTGAAAGAACCTCGTTAAAAATACATTTTTTGCTGTTTCCTCCCGGTTCAACTGCTCATATGCCGCCTGTGCCTTCTCACAGTCATCGAACAGACCAAACACAGTCGGACCGCTGCCGCTCATCATGGCTCCCACTGCTCCGGAGTGCTTCATGGTGTCCTTGATCTCCTGAATTACGGGATGAGCCGGTATGGTAACGGTTTCCAGCACATTGCCCATCCGTTCCACCATACCATAAAAGTCACCGTCACGAATTGCCTGCACCTGACCATCGATATCCGGATGGTACGTAAGCTCATTTGCCTTCAGATTTCCGTATACGAACTGAGTGGAGACATGAATCGGCGGCTTTGCGATCAGTACGTGGCAGTCCGGTGTGTTCGGAAGACGGGTCAGCTTCTCTCCGATTCCCTCTGCCAGTGCTGTACCGCGCATAATACAGTAAGGAACATCCGCACCGATCTTCACACCGCGCTTCATCAGCTCATCCTGTGTCAGATTCAGTCCGAATATCCGGTTGAGTCCCACCAGGACCGCCGCAGCATCGGAACTGCCTCCTGCAAGCCCCGCTGCCACCGGTATGTATTTCTGCAGACGGATCTGCACACCCTGTTCCACCTGAAATTCATCCATGAGCAGCTTCGCCGCCTTATACACAAGATTATCCTGGTTGACCGGAAGATAATTCAGATTCGTACTGACCTGGATTCCAGGCTGCTCGGTTTCCTTCAGTTCAATCCTGTCATACAGATAGATCGTCTGCATGATCATGCGCAGATCATGATACCCGTCCTCTCTCTTTCTCAGAACATCCAGACCGAGATTGATTTTCGCCATTGCTTTCAGCTTCAGTTCCTTCATCTCAATACCCCTTTTTGCACTTTGTATACAATCTGTTTTTATTTTATCGTCACAGGTTTTGTCTGTCAATGCGGCCCGCACATGTTTTTTATTTTTATGAAAAGTGACGAACCGCAGCCGGCACATACCCCCGGAATCTACGCATTCATACTCTTCATAAGGATCAGACAGTCTCCCTTTTTCACCTGCTCTGATTCCAGTCCGTTCATCTCCGCAATCTGTTTCGGTGTCAGATAATACTGCTTCGCAATATCCCAAAGCGTCTCACCGTCCTGCACAATATACCCGGTAATTCCCGGTACTGCCTCAATGCGCGCCATTTCGTAATCCTTCTCATGAATCTCATGAATACATTGCTGATGCTGAGGCCGGACAACAAACAGATTCAGACCGATGGATGCTTTCACTTCGATCTCCTCGCTGTCCGCCATAGTTGCCGACAGTTGATCCAGATTTGTCGTCAAGGTATACCGGCAGCTCTCGTCAATCTCCGGCACCTCGGCAAAATGGGAAAACGGGACCGTACCCTCAAGTACCGCGAACGGCATCGTATCATCCGAGGAAATATACAGAATGGAAACCGGCAGCGCTCCTTCGATCCGGATGCCTCTGTCCACTATCTGTGTCTGATCGACCTTGACACTTCCATTGCTGTGACAGATCTGCAGGATACGCGGTTTTGCGCTCTGGATTCTGATCTTGCCGCCTGCCTTGCACTTTGATTCGTTTTTCATAACGAGGCTTTCATAGACCTCATCGCTTGTGACCAGCTCCAGATCCTTCTCCGGCGAATAGACATCCTCCAGAATGACTGCCTCTTCATTTCCATACAGGCGGATCTCCAGTTCCAGCATCCCTTCCAGATGGAACAGCCGCAGCTCTCCATCCGTATCTTCCTTTGCCGTCAGCTCCGCCTGCGCCAGCGATACTTCAATATCCGGCACCAGCTCCGGGCTGCAGCCGCCGCATTCGATTTCCCCTTCGATCGGAATCATCTGCTCCATCCACTGACGGCTCTGCACCTCATCGTTGGCCCGATACAGCACAAACAGGAACAGATTTCCCTGCACTGCCAGTTTTCCGTCGCGCAGCTGTACCCGGGAACTCCGAAGCTGTACATTGTCCCACAGAATCTCATGAATGTCCGGCTTGTTGGAAGGAATCGATACCTCCTCTTTGAGCCGCAGAATATCTTTCTTCTGCACCTCCAGCTGCATCAGTTCCAGTGCTTTGCGGCGTTCGCACATGGTAATGGGAGTCTGAGTCTCCACCGCGGCCGACAGATCATAGATTTCGTCTACCGTCGCTTCAAAACTCAGCAGCCCCCGGATGGCCAGCTTTCTGGAATTGATCAGAGCAACATTCAGATCCTCTGTCTCATACCGTATCCGCACATTGTCTCCCGGTTCCAGACCATCCATGCTGATCGTCTCATCGAACGGGAGCTTCGTGTCCAGCCGGTAGACCTGCCGTTCTTTCGTATCATCCATGTACAGAATACTGACTTCCATAAATCCGTCCACGAACAGCTTTCCGCTCTCCGCACGGGTATGTTCCAGCGTCACACGCTCTCTGCTCTGAATGATCATCTCCACATCCGGACGGATGTCCGGTACATTCAGATCTTCATCCAGTGTAATCTGTGTGCCTGCGCGCTTTGCCTGCCGGCACATGTGAATATTTTTCATCAACAGCTCCATATGTTCCCGCCTTTCTGTGCCTGCGGCACTGTGACATATCTGACTTCGGATTTTCACTTTTCTGTACCGGTATTCCTATTCTGTTTTCCTCTGTATTCTGTTACTGAATATCAACCTCTTTGTCCCGCAGCTCCATTTTCACCACAAGATACGGATACGACGGATCCTTTGACAGATTTTCCTGATCCTTCGGCCCGATCAGCTGTGTATCCAGCAGTATTGTTTCCTCATCCTCCGAGCATTCCTTCACTGCAATGCTGTACCCGCCTGTTTTCTGTTCCCCGTACCCGCGTATCAGGTACAGATCCTCCCCGTCTTCGTATGCCATCCGTATCTCCCCGGCTTTATTCTCCTCAATAATCTCCAGCAGCTCTTCCGGCAGCTTCCGCTGTTCCACCACCGTGAAGTCAATGGCCTGACGTTCACTCTCCTGCCTGCCTTTCGTACTGCAGCCTGCCAGTCCCCATATGATCATCAGAATCAGCACTGCCAGGATTCCAAATCGCTTCATTCAGACACCTGCCACGCACTTTATATTATGTTTATTGTGGTGCCGCCGGAAATATGCCAGACCCGGCAAAAATGTACTTCGCATATCCCCGCGTCTCTCATTTATCTGCACGAAGCAGATTCTGCTGCAAAGCAGCATTTTCACCACTGCGGACTGCGCAAAATATGTTTATATCATAAGAAATGCAGAACAATTTCCCATCCTATAGACAAAAGAAGCAGAGGCTGTGCGTCTCTGCTTCTCCATGTTTCGGGCCTGATCAGCCCTTCTCTTCAATTTTCTCATTCATCTGCATCTGTTCCGCAAGCATCTCTGAGAGCATTCCCTGTATCTTTCGTCCGATCAGCTTCTGCTCCTCACGCTGCAGCTCCTTCGGATAAATCGGTGTGCCATACTCAATCGTCACAGGTACCGCTTTTACACGCGGCATATGATCTTCAAATATCGCGGAGGAATTGGTGATCGCCACCGGAACGATGGGACAGCCAGTCTTCATGGCAATCTTGAAGGATCCCTCATGGAACGGCAGCATATCCAGTTCGTTTCTGCCTTTGCCGCGCGTACCCTCCGGAAAGATCATAATGGAAACACCGCTCTTCACATGCTCGATCGCTGTCAGGATCGTCTTCATACCCTCCCGGATATCCTCACGGTCCAGAAACAGGCAGTACAGCCGCTTCATCCACGTGGAAAGCAGCGGAATCTTCAGCATTTCCTTCTTTGCAATATACCCCGTCAGTCCTCTGCATCTTGCATAGGTCAGCACAATGTCGAAATAGCTGCGATGGTTGCCGATGAACAGCACTGCTGTGTCCCTCGGGACATTTTCCTCCCCGATGACGGTCAGCTTCACGCCGGACAGCCAGGCAACTATTTTAAAAGCGCCCTGCACAATACGCAGCGAACTGATATCACGAAGTTTCGGATTCCACTTTCCGATCAGCCATTCCACCCCAAACACCGGAATGGAGAGAATCAGAAAGCAGACCACAAAAATCACAATCAGTATAAAACGAATCATAAATTTCTTCCTTTCTGCCAAAAGGACCTGCTGCCGGTTCAGAGACCAGCCGGTCCGAATCTGCCATATACTAGCAGCGTCCGAACAGCTCCGTTGTCTTCTTCAGCCATTCCTTGCGTCCTTCTGTCAGTTCTTCTGCTCTGTAACGGAATGCCCAGTTCGCAGTAGCCACACCCGGTGTGTTCATTCTGGCATCGCTTCCCATCACAAACAGATCCTGGATCGGGAAGATCGCATATTTTGCAATACTTCCCATGCAGAAACGGATGAAATCACAGCTCACCATATTTCCATCCGTATTGCCGAATCTGCGGACACGGTCACGGATGATCTCCGGCTGCTCCGCATACCAGCCCATTGTCGTATCATTATCATGTGTTCCTGTATAACAGATGCAGTTGGTCGTTGTGTAGTAGAACGGAACGTAGTTCTCGTCATTCATATCGCCGAATCCGAACTGCAGTACCTTCATACCAGGAAAACCGAGGCTGTCTCTCAGTTTCTCCACCTCCGGAGTGATGATGCCCAGATCTTCCGCCCAGATTGGAAGGTTCTCTCCCAGTTCCTTCTCGATTGCCTTGAACAGATCCTCACACGGTCCCTTGACCCACTTTCCGTTGATCGCAGTCTCTTCGTCTGCCGGTACAGACCAGTATGCCTCAAAACCACGGAAATGGTCGATTCTCAGGTAATCGGTCAGTGTCAGCTGACGTTTCACGCGTGCGATCCACCACTTATAGCCTGTCTGTGCATGATAGTCCCACGCATACAGCGGATTGCCCCAGAGCTGTCCTGTCTCGCTGAAATAATCTGGCGGAACTCCGGCAACATTAGTCGGATATCCCTTCGTATCCAGCTGGAACAGCTTTTTATTTCCCCAGACATCAGCACTGTCAAGTGCCACAAAGATCGGGATGTCGCCGATGATCTTAATCTCTTTTTCATGAGCATAATCCCTCAGCTCAGTCCACTGCTTCTGGAAAATAAACTGTACAAAACTGTAGTAATTGATACCCTCTGCAAGCTTCTCGCGCCATGCCTTCTTCGTCTTTTCGCTCGGCATACGGATATCCTTCTCCCACTCCAGCCAACAACGGCCTTCGTGATAATCCTTGCATGCCATGAACAGAGCATAGTCATCGAGCCAGTCGCTCTCCTCCTTACAAAATGCCTCGAATTCCTCCAGGAGAGTCTTGTCCGGTGTGTGAGAGAATGCCGCCCATGCCTTCTTCAGCAGTCCAGTCTTGAACTCAATTGCCGGGCCGTAATCTACCTTCTCCGGATCCCATTTCGGCATATCCGCAATATCGTCCTCTGTCAGCAGCTTCTGCTCCATCAGCTTGTCCGGGCTGATGATCAGCGGCTGTCCGGCAAATGCGGAAAATCCCTGATACGGGGAATCTCCGAATCCTGTCGGTCCCAGCGGGAGCACCTGCCACAGATGCTGACCTGATTCCTCCAGAAAGTCAATAAAGTCATATGCACCGGGACCCATGTCACCAATGCCGTACGGGGATGGGAATGAGGTAGGATGTACCAGAATTCCGGATACCCGCTTGAGCTCTTTTTTAACGGGAGCTTCTGTTTCCGCTGCTGTCTCTGTTACTGTCTCAGTTGCTGTCTCCGTTACTGTCTCAATTGCTGTCTCCGTTGCTGTCTTATTTGTACTCATTTGTATCTCCTTTAAGTTAAAATCTAACTGGATTATTATACCGAATCACCGCGCGAAAGACAACATGTTTTTTCATATTGCGGACCTGCCGAAACGGATATTTCCATACGATCAAAGAGGCTGTTGTCTCTGCAACAGCCTCTTTGATCGCCTGCTTGTCTTTATTTTTATCTTTATTTCTGTCTTTGTCCTGATCCCAATCTCTGTCTTTCTCTCAGACTTTATCTCATCGAATCCACAGCCGCTCTCTCGATTGCCAGGCCAGCCTTGTATGTCTCCATAAACGCATCGAATCCGGCCACATCAGCTGCATCCGGAGCCATTTCGATTCCTTTTGCATCGCCGAATACACGATCATTCAGGAAGTCATCCAGGGATTCGCCGTCTTTTTTGTTTACCATATAGGAGGCCAGAAGAGCAATACCCCATGCACCGCCCTCGCCTGCCGTCTCCATTACGGATACGGGAGAATTCATAGCTGCCGCAAGGAAGCTCTGACCAACACCCTTTGTCTTGAACAGTCCGCCATGGCCTGTAATTCTGTCCACCTGCACATTCTCTTCCTTCATCAGGATATCAAGACCGACCTTCAGTACACCCAGCGATGTATAAAGATGCGTGCGCATAAAGTTTGCAAGATTAAATTTGCTGTTCGGAGTACGCACGAACAGCGGACGTCCTTCTTCGAAGCCTGTGATGTGCTCACCTGAGAAATAATTGTATGCCATCAGACCTCCGCAGTCTTTGTCCCCCTCCAGTGCCTTGTTGTACAGAGTTCCGAAAAGTCTGTTCATATCCACTTCCACACCGAATGCCTCTGAGAACTCTTTGAAAATGTTCACCCACGCATTCAGGTCGGAGGTACAGTTATTGCAGTGAACCATCGCCACCAGATTTCCGGTCGGTGTGGTAACAAGATCGATCTCCTCATACGGTTTCTTCAGATCTTTCTCAAGGACAAGCATTGCAAACACGGAAGTGCCTGCGGATACATTTCCGGTACGCTTTGCCACGCTGTTGGTCGCAACCATGCCTGTGCCTGCATCACCTTCCGGCGGACACAGCGGAATACCTGCCTGCAGTCTGCCGGATACATCCAGCAGCTTCGCACCTTCTGCGGTAAGAACACCTGCATCCTCACCTGCTACGAGAGATTTCGGAAGAATGTCCTCCAGCTTCCATGAAAATCCGTACGGAGCTACGAGTCTGTTGAATTTTCCGATCATTTCCGCATTGTAATCCTTTGTTTCCATATCAACCGGGAACATGCCGGAGGCTTCGCCCACACCGATTACTTTCCGGCCGGTCAGCATCCAGTGAATGTATCCCTCCAGAGTCGTGAAAAATGCGATATCCTTCACATGCTCCTCACCGTTCAGAATTGCCTGATACAGATGAGCAATACTCCAGCGCTGCGGAATATGATAATTGAACAGCTCTGTCAGCTCTGCGGAGGCCTTCTCTGTGATGGTATTTCTCCATGTACGGAACGGAACCATCAGCTCTCCCGCCTCGTTGAACGGCATATATCCATGCATCATTGCACTGAAACCGATAGCTGCCAGTATCGTTACTTCTGCATCATATTTTGCCTTCACATCGGCCAGCATATCACTGTAGCAGTCCTGAAGACCTGTCCAGATGGCATCCAGACTGTAGGTCCAGATCCCGTCTACCAGCTGATTTTCCCACTCATGGCTGCCTGATGCGATCGGATTATTCTCTTCGTCGATCAGCACCGCCTTGATTCTCGTGGAACCGAATTCAATACCGAGAACGGCTCTTCCGCTCTCAATTACACCCTTAATCTTGCTTACATCCACGCTCATTACCTTTTCCTCCTGTTAATAAAACCCTCTGCATTATAAATGAAAACCGCATTTTTCCGGAACGTATTATTCTCCGGAAAACATGTTAAAGTTTTCCAAAATATTATAACATTAAATATACCTGCCTGCCACTTCTTTTTCTGTGCAGAGCAGCGAAAACAGGGTGCATTCTAGGATTGTGCATCCCCTTCAAGGCTTCGTTTTCCCAGCCGCACATCCTCCATCAGACCAGCCAGTTCTTCCGGCAGATGATCGAACAGATAATTCTTTCCGCCCTTTGCCCGACCGACATAATTTTCCCGGATATCCTTTGTCATCAGCTGAATTTCCTCCAGCAATCCTGCTGCAGACATCCTTGAAGCACCGGCACCCAGAATGATCATCTGTTCCAGCGCATCAGAGGTTGCTACAGTCACATGATATTTCTTATCAATTTCCCGCACGGTCTTCTCAATATACTGGTCCGCAGTCTCGGCCTCTTTTGTGTAGACAACATAAATATTGTGATATTTCTGAACTGCGCCGACACCGCCCTCAACCTTATACGCATCAAAAACGAGAATCAGATGATTCCTTTTATAGCCCTGATAATTACTGAGAATGTCCATCAGCCTGCCGCGTGCACCTTCAATATTGACCTTCGCCAGCTCCTTCAGTTCCTCCCATGCAAAGATAATATTATATCCGTCGACAAGCAGCACCTCATCCATTATCTCCTGCTTTTTCGGTCGGAAACCGCCTCCCGATTCGACCCGGTGACTGCGCATGAACCGTTTTCGTTCCTGACTGCCGGATCCATATGTACGTGCAAAGATTTCCTCCAGTTCTTTTTCATCAGCATAAGGACTGCTGCCGGAAGAAATTTTTCCTCTGCCGGAAGAAGGCACTCCGTATGAGATTCCGGCGGCAGTATCCTTCCCGGTGCTCTCCCCTTCCCGGGTCCGGCCGCTCTCCACATGCATATAATCCTGTACCTGATCCCAGTTCACAACAAACCCTGCACCATGCGCACAGAATACAGAACCGGTCGGATTATCCAGATCCGCCTCCGGATCATAGCCGGCCGCCTCGATCACTTCCTGTGCATTGTGACATTCCTCATATCCTTTCAGTGTACAGAACATTCTGCCCCGCCCCTTTGTGTAGGCCAGCAGCTCTGTCTGGTATCCCCGCATGGTAACGACCGGTGCCTTACCTGATATCACCGCCGTTTCTCCCTCGATCACCGGCGAATCGAAACTGCCGGACATCTTCTGGATATCCGCCATCGCCCGACCCACGTTCTCGGCGGGAACCTCCAGCCGGAACTCATAGACCGGCTCCAGAAGCACACTGTCCGCACAGCGCAGTCCGTGGCGCACCGCACGATATGTAGCCTGACGGAAGTCTCCGCCCTCCGTATGCTTCTGGTGTGCCCGCCCGGTCAGCAGCGTGATTCTCATATCCGTGATCTCTGCCCCGGTCAGCACTCCCCGATGCTTCTTCTCCTCCAGATGCGTCAGGATCAGCCTCTGCCAGTTCCGGTCCAGAACATCCTCGCTGCACACTGTGAAGAACTGCAGTCCGCTGCCGCGCTCACCCGGTTCCAGCAGAAGATGTGCCTCCGCATAATGACGCAGCGGTTCAAAATGTCCCATTCCTTCCACCGTATTGCGAATCGTTTCTTTATATACAATGTTTCCGGAACCGAATTCCACCGCTATTCCGAACCGCTCTTTCACAATATTTTTCAGTACCTCGATCTGTACCTCTCCCATGAGCTGTGCATGAATCTCGCCGAGCTGCTCATCCCACACGACATGCAGCTGCGGTTCTTCCTCCTCCAGCTGCCGCAGTTTCAAATACGCCTGATGGACATCGCATTCCTCCGGAATCAGAATCCGGTAAGACAGTACCGGCTCCAGCACCGGCAGCTCCGCGGACTGCTCCGCACCGAGTCCCTCCCCTGCATATGTCTTCTCAAGTCCGGTCACCGCACAGATCATACCGGACTCCGCTTCACCGGCTGCCTGAAAACCACTGCCCGAGTAAATACGGATCTGATCGACCTTCTCCTCCCAGGCCTCTGCCTCATTGTCGCTGCGATCAGACAGCACGTCTTTTACTTTAAGACTTCCCCCCGTAATCTTCATATGCGTCAGGCGATTGCCCTGCAGGTCACGCGTGATCTTATAAACACGCGCCCCGAATTCATCAGGATATTCCACGCTGCAGCTGTAGGTCCGGATTCCCTCCAGCAGCGCACCGACCCCTTTCATTTTCAGCGCAGAACCGAAATAGCACGGGAAGACCTTCCGCTGTGCCACCAGCTCACGAATATCCTCTTTCTCTATTACTCCGGTCTCCAGATAGCGTTCCAGCAGTCCCTCATCGCACATGGCGAGATTTTCCATAAACGCTTCCAGATCTGCCTCCGGCACATTTTGCTTCCCGTCAGAGCTGTCACCCGCCTCCTGTATCTGTCGACCGGAATCATGCGCTTCCGTGTCCATCCAGAAATCATCCTTCTGCATTCCTCTTCCGGAACCATCCAGATCCGTTCCTTCACTGAGCGTTTTCGCGGCACCAGTGAAATCAATGCAGCGGCTGTCCAGACGCTTTGTCAGCTCTTCCATCAGCGCATCCCGATCCGTCCCCTGCTGATCCATTTTGTTAATAAACAGAAAGACCGGTATCTCATACCGGTTCAGCAGCCTCCACAGTGTCTCCACATGCCCCTGCACTCCGTCAGCCCCGCTTATCACCAGCACTGCGTAATCCAGCACCTGCAGCGTCCTCTCCATCTCCGCAGAAAAATCCACATGCCCCGGTGTATCGAGCAGTGTCACCGGAGTATCCTGCAGCATCAGCTCCGCCTGTTTGGAGAAAATCGTGATGCCTCTGGATCGCTCCAATGCATTATTATCAAGGAAAGCATCCTGGTGATCTACACGGCCCAGCCTGCGGATACTGCCGGTCCGATAGAGAATCCCCTCTGCCAGTGTTGTCTTCCCCGCGTCCACATGTGCCAGAATACCGACTGTAATTCGATTTGTGTTCATTGTATTTCCTTTCCTGAGTGGGCATACGCAATACCTTCTGCAGTATTCCCTGCAGATTGCCCACTGTCTCAGTCCGAGTATAACATAAAAGAACATGCGAAAATAGTCCGTATTTCCATTAAAGAGGAAAGCTTTTTCGCTTTATCCCAACACGGTTTCCTGCAGCACAAAAATATCATGGGCTCCCGCCCCGTATGAAGCGTTCACCCATGATATCTTAGGAAGTATGTATGTAAATAGCTTTTATCCGCGCCGGGCAACAGAAACCCGGCTGCCTCCGGCCATCTGCCTGCATATTTTTTTGACCTGTATCACCAGTCCACAGAATAAAACGGTTCCGCCAAAAACAATCGCCTGTTCCATATTGTCCTCCTTTCATCCGGATAAATCCGTATCTTTTTTGAATCAGGAAGCTAAAAATGTAAGCAGCTGCCTGATGTTCTTCTTTCCAAAACTGATCTTCTCGCCCTCATTTACAACCAGACACGGTACACTCATGACCTGATATTTCTCACGAATCTGCGGAAAATGATTCAGATCGTATACCTGAGCCGTAACATTCGGATTCTCAGCTGCCAGCTTCTGTGCTGCCGTCACCAGTTCCGGGCACATGGTGCAGGAAAGAGAAACCAGCACTTTCATATCAGTCCGCCCGGTAATGTGTCCGATCTCCTCCTTCACATCAGGGTCGAGACTCTGTCCCGGTCCCGCTGCATTGTACAGCCCCAGTACAAAAGAAGTAAACTCATGGCCTCCCGGTACTCCGTGGAAAGCCAGCCCGCTGAAGCTTCCGTCCGGCCGGAAGATCCTGACACACGGTGCCTCATCTGTATTTTCCGGATCCAGTTCCACGCTGAGTTTGTCCGTCAATCCCGCAAGCTCCTCCATATATCCGCGAAGCTCAGCGGAAACCGGTCGTTCGTCGAGACTCAGCTTCAGGATCAGTTTTGACTCCATTCTGGAAAATACAGTATTCAGCTGGGCCAGCATCACTTCATCAAAGAGTCCGCTTCCGCCGGACGGAGCATTCTCCTTCTTCCGGCCTTCCTCATCTACTGTGCGCTCTTTTTCCGCAGATGACTGTACCACTTTCGACTGTTCCGGATGCAGCCCGGTCTTCTGCTGCATCCGGGATACGTATTTTTCCAACTCTGTAGCGGCGAGTGCTCCGTCCCCGACTGCCGTCACCACCTGCCGGAGCGGCTTTACGCACACATCCCCGGCAGCATACAGTCCATCCACAGATGTCTTCATGGAGCGGTCTGTCAGTACGTAGCCTTTCTCATCCAGTTCTGCAATTCCCTTTACCAGTCCTGTAGCCGGTGCATAACCTGCAAAAACGAATACACCGGGATTATCCCCTTCCGCAGCCTCATAGGTCGTCACTTCTCCCGTAAGGTTGTTGCGGTAACGCACGGTCCGGAGTACGGAATCGCCGGATACTTCCTCGATCTCCGTATTTGTCAGAACCGTTATCTTCTCATGACTGCGGGCTGCCTCTGCCGTTGCTTTCGCACAGGAGAAATCATTTCCACGGATAAGAATCGTCACATGTTTCGCATATTTTGTCAGAAAAACACTTTCCTCCGCAGCTGCAAATCCTCCGCCTGCCACAAACACATCCCTGCCTGTGAAAAATTCACCGTCACACGTAGCACAGTATGCCACTCCGCGCCCCCGGAACTCGGCCTCTCCCCGGAAGCCTACCATTCTCGGATGTGCTCCCGTAGCCAGCAGCACACCGAAACATTTCAGTTCACCTCTGTTCGTATGCACGGCCTTCACATCGCCTTCCATAGAGAGGTGTTCCACATCTGCCATCAGAAATTCAGCTCCAAAGCTCTGTGCCTGTCTGCGCATGGTCTCAGTAAGTGCCGCACCGCTGGTCTTCTCCACACCCGGATAATTGACTACCTCATGAGTGATGGTGATCTGACCGCCGAAACGCTCCTTTTCCACTACGACCACCCGATATCTCGCTCTGGCCAGATACAGTGCAGCCGTAAGACCTGCCGGCCCGCCGCCGATTATCACAACATCGTATAAATTCTTCATAGGCACCTCCTCATTGCGAAAGATCAAAAACTTCACTGAAGATCAAAGCTGTCCGACCAGATCCAGACTCGGTCTGAGTGTCTCAGCCCCCGGCTGCCATTTTGCCGGGCAAACCTCATCTCCGTGTTCATGAACGAACTGGCATGCCTGCAGTTTACGGAACAGTTCGTCTGCGTTACGTCCCACATTTCCTGCACTCACCTCGTAGGATACAATCTTGCCTTCCGGATTCACGATAAAACTGCCGCGCTCCGCCAGGCCGTCTGATTCAATGAGAACCTCAAAGTCCTTTGCAAGGGCATGTGTCGGATCCGCCAGCATCGGATACTGGATTTTCTTGATGCGATCGGATGCATCATGCCATGCTTTATGTACAAAATGTGTGTCGCAGGATACCGAATAAATCTCGCAGCCCGCTGCACGGAACTCCTCATATTTATTCGCCAGATCCTCCAGCTCTGTCGGGCACACGAATGTAAAATCTGCCGGGTAGAAGAAGAATACGCTCCACTTGCCGAGAATGTCTGCCTTTGTCACAGTCCTGAAACCATTATCCACGTAAGCCTGTACCGTAAAATCATTCACTTCTTTATTAATCATTGACATAAACAAATCCTCCTTTTATCCTTTTCTGTTCAAGTTTTGTTTTCTGAAAGCTGTTTTGCTTTTCTGATTGCATCATAACACAGGATTTACCATTTGTCAATATTAATAATTATTACTATTTTTATTTTATTGAATTTTAGAACAGAATATCCTGTTTCACAAAAAAAAGCTGATGCCCGGTCACTTTACAGCAACCGGAGCATCAGCTCCATTCATCAAAAGTTTATTTCATTATTATACTTCAAAGATCAGATCGCCATAGGACGGCATCGGCCACATTTCCTTATCCACGATCATCTCCAGTTCATCAACCGGTGTTCTCAGGTCGGACATAGCCACCATAACAACATCGTGGAAGAATCTAGCCTGCTCTTCTCCCTCTGCCTTTTCTGCTGCCTCTGCTGTCACATCAATCAGCTTGGCCAGAGCAACCTTTGTATCGGAAAGAAGTGCACTTGTCTCGTTCAGCAGCTCTACCTGAACAGATGCCTCTGCTCCTGCTGCTGTCACAGCATTTACTGTATCAGCAAGGCTCTTGGTGTATTTGATAACAGCCGGAATGATCTGCTTGCTTGCGATATCGATCATCGCACGTGCTTCGATATTGATTGCCTTTGCATATGCCTCGTACTTGATCTCAACACGTGACTCCAGCTCTGCCTTTGTAAATACATGGAACTTACCGAACAGCTCGATTGCCTTGTCAGTCGTAAGTGCCGGAATTGCATCTACCATGGACTTGATATTCGGGAGTCCTCTTCTCTCAGCCTCTGCTACCCACTCGTCAGAGTATCCATTACCGTTGAAGACGATTCTCTGATGCTCGGTTGCATACTGCTTGATCAGGTTATGTACTGTCTCGTCAAAGTCATCTGCCTTCTCAAGAACATCACATGCCTCTGCGAATGCCTCTGCAACAATTGTATT
The DNA here is from genome assembly GCA_045119335.1 of Candidatus Choladousia sp. GTDB lineage: Bacteria > Bacillota > Clostridia > Lachnospirales > Lachnospiraceae > Choladousia. The sequence continues at coordinate 81,388 of JBGVDJ010000039.1, forward strand.
CAGTACGATATTCGGTGAAGCGATGGAATCGCGGGAACCAACCATACGGAACTCAAATTTATTACCTGTAAACGCGAACGGTGAAGTTCTGTTACGGTCTGTTGCATCCTTTGCAAGGTTCGGAAGCGTCTTAACACCTGTCTCCAGTGTACCGCCCTTCAGAGAATGTGTAGCCTCTCCTGTGCTGATCAGCTGTGTCAGTACATCCTGCAGCTGCTCGCCGAGGTATATGGAGATAATTGCAGGCGGTGCCTCGTTTGCTCCGAGTCTGTGGTCGTTACCCGGATCTGCTGCAGATTCACGAAGCAGATCAGCGTGTCTGTCAACTGCCTTCAGGATACAGGTCAGTACCAGCAGGAACTGTACATTCTCGTGCGGTGTCTTGCCCGGATCCAGCAGATTGATTCCGTCATCTGTTGTGATGGACCAGTTGTTGTGCTTACCGGAACCATTTACACCTGCAAACGGTTTCTCATGAAGCAGACACTTCATGCCGTGCTGGCATGCAACTCTCTTCAGAGTCTGCATTACAATCTGGTTGTGATCTACTGCCACGTTACACTCTGCATAGATCGGAGCCAGCTCATGCTGTGCCGGTGCAACCTCATTGTGCTGTGTCTTGGCTGTAACACCGAGTTTCCACAGCTGCTCATTCACATCCTTCATAAAGGAAGCGATTCTCTGACGGATCGTACCAAAGTAATGATCATCCAGCTCCTGGCCCTTCGGCGGCATTGCACCGAACAGTGTACGGCCTGTGAAGATAAGGTCCTTTCTCTGCAGGAACTTCTTCTCATCTACAAGGAAGTACTCCTGCTCCGGTCCTACAGACGGTGTGACCTTCTTGGATGTTGTATTTCCAAACAGTCTCAGAAGTCTGAGTGCCTGTGTATTAATTGCCTCCATGGAACGAAGAAGCGGTGTCTTCTGGTCAAGCGCTTCTCCTGTATAAGAACAGAATGCAGTCGGAATACAGAGGATAGCTCCTGCTGCGTCGTGACGAACAAATGCCGGTGAGGTACAATCCCATGCTGTATATCCTCTGGCCTCGAATGTTGCTCTCAATCCGCCTGACGGGAAAGAGGATGCATCCGGCTCACCTTTGATCAGCTCTTTACCTGAGAACTCCATCAGGATGCTTCCATCCGGATTCGGTGCTGTAATAAACGAGTCATGCTTCTCAGCCGTCACGCCTGTCAGCGGCTGGAACCAGTGTGTATAGTGTGTTGCACCCTTCTCAATCGCCCAGTCCTTCATCGCTGACGCAATGACATCTGCTGTTGCGAGATCCAGTTCTGTGCCTTCTTCAATTGTCTTCTTCAAAGCCTTGTATGCTTTCTTCGGAAGACGTTCCTGCATTACTCTGTCGCTGAATACATCTTCACCGAAGATGTGTGCTACATTAAAATACTCGCCCATATTCTACTCCTCTTTTCCTGTTATTATTTATACCTGAACTGTGCTTCTTCCGTCCGCTCTTCTGCTGTCATGCAGTCCAAGTATATCACATTGACTCAGGAAAATGCTAACTATTTTCCTGTTTTGACACATTTACTTAATATATCAAAAAGGGCATTCCAACAATCGATTATGTGGAACGCCCTTGTCACCTGCACCTAAAATACTCCAATTCACTCTAAAAATCAAGTGAAAATTTAATGGTTCAGATACATTTCCATATTTTTTACAAAATTTAAAATCAAATAGTACATTGCTTATTCAAATCGACGGAACAGACAAAAGACCACTCAAACAAAGGGCCTCCGCATACTGCGAAAGCCCCTGTCATCTGAAAATTTATCTCTGTTCTGATTCGTATCAAACTGACAATCAAGCCTTGTTGATAGAACCGAAGATCTCCATTTTCTCTTTTACTTTAGCCTTGATAGCCTCTGTACCCGGTGCAAGAAGCTTACGCGGGTCAAATCCCTTGCCCTGCTGATCCTTACCTGCCTCAATGTACTGACGTGTAGCCTCAGCAAATACGAGCTGGCACTCTGTGTTTACGTTGATCTTAGCTACACCAAGGTCGATTGCCTTCTTGATCATGTCATCCGGGATACCTGTACCACCGTGAAGAACGAGCGGCATATCTCCTGTCTTCTCCTGGATAGCTGCCAGTGTCTCGAAGGAAAGTCCTGCCCAGTTTGCCGGGTATTTTCCGTGAATGTTACCGATACCTGCTGCCAGGAAGTCGATACCAAGATCTGCGATCATCTTGCACTCGTTCGGGTCTGCGCACTCGCCCATACCTACAACACCGTCTTCTTCTCCACCGATGGAACCAACTTCAGCCTCGAGAGAGATACCCTTCTCTGCACAAACCTTAACCAGCTCCTGAGTCTTTGCAACGTTCTCCTCGATTGCGTAGTGAGAACCGTCGAACATAATGGATGAGAAACCAGCCTCGATGCACTTGTAGCAAGCGTCGTAGCTGCCGTGATCCAGATGCAGAGCAACCGGAACAGTGATGTTCAGCTCTTCAAGCATACCGTTAACCATACCTACAACGGTCTTGTAGCCTGTCATATATTTTCCAGCACCCTCAGATACACCGAGGATAACCGGAGAGTTGCACTCCTGAGCTGTAAGCAGAATTGCCTTTGTCCACTCAAGGTTGTTGATGTTGAACTGTCCTACTGCGTAGTGACCAGCTACGGCCTTCTGCAGCATCTCTTTTGCTGATACTAACATGATGTATTCCTCCTGATATTCTGTTTTTACGGGCTATGCCCAAATCATTTCGTACCGCTGGTAATTATATACCATCGTGCATAATAATTCAAGGAACAATTTCCATGTACCGGAAATATAGGAACAGATTTTGCCGGTTTTTTGCTTCTGCTCACTGCTCATACTGCCTGATATACTCCAGCGACTCCTCTTCTGTCAGCGAGAAATATTTCTGCAGCTTGAATATAATACGTTCTGCAGTAACTCCTTCATCGAGATTATCCCTGATGAGGGTGCTGATTCCCTGTTGAATTCCTTTCTGCATTCCTTCCTGCCTGCAGAATTCCTTGATGTCCTCCCACCCTTTGCACATATCGACCGTCTCCTTTCCGTCTGTTGTATCTGCTTCCATAGTACCAAAATATTCCTGCAGGTCTTCGACCTCACCCATAATCGAAATTGCCTGCAGCGATTCATAGGACAATTCATTGAAAATATCCCGATTTTCCTGCACAAATGCATCAAGTCCGGCTCTGTCAGCCCGATATTTCAGAAAACCAAAGAATGCCTTCAGTTCGCCGGTATACTGCTCCAGATTCTCCATGTGGTTGATATCGAGAAGATTCATCTGATAATCTGCCAGTTTCTCCTTATAGCAGCTGAGCTGCTTTGGCAGATCTAACATCTCATGCAGAGTACACGGACCATCCCACGGCTCACTGCCATAATATACAACAATCGTGAACACCGGAATCAGACGATCCGTCTTTGCAAAACCGCTGATAAATTCATCCTCTCTCAGATCCTTCTGCCTGTCATGATATTTTTTAATCTGCCTGCGCTGTTCTTCATAATTCAGTGCATCATATACCATGCACCGCAGAGGCATACAGTAGTGATTACTCTGATTCTCAATTCCGAACAGTGCGCAAACAAACTGATTTCTGTAAAGTTTCAAGATATCCCGTTCCTTCTGAACCGACTGCAGTTCTTTCATGCCAATTCCCACTATTTTCAGCTCACCGGTATCCAGCTCCTGTAGTCCTGACGGTTCAATTACCGGATGGCTGTCAAACAGTGTATTGTTGCAGACTTCTGCAAAACGCTGCGGATCTGACAGATATTTTTTTGAGATATTATTCCGGGCATGTCCGTTCTTAGACATAGCACTTCCTCCTTATTAATAATATCTCCCCGTAAACCGCATCTGTTCAGATTCCTCTATATATCTTATGATACATTCATGTCGGGCGTTTTTCAACTGTTTTTTTGATTTGACACGAATTGTGTCATTTCCGCTTTCGCTATGCATACACAAATTCTATTATTTTCACTGTATATACTCCACACATACATAAAAACAAATCCCGATAAAATTTCATACGCAGTACACTCGCCGCTGTTCCAGAAATGATTTCAGCAAGTATTGCGGAAAATATTTCAGAAAGAAATATTGCCTGAATTACTGCGAGCTAAAAGGAGCACCGCTTTCGCAGTGCTCCTCCGTACATTTTTCTTACTTTTTAAATCCAGTCAGATTTTTCTTATCTCAAAATTTAGTTGGATTTTTTCTTACTTACAACATCAAAGATAACAGCTGCCAGAAGTACAAGACCTTTAACTACCTTCTGCATGTTCTGGTCTGTACCCATGATAGACATACCCTGGTTGATGATACCCATCAGTACGGCACCGATGATAACGCCCGGAACTGTTCCGACACCGCCGTATGCAGATGCACCGCCGATGAAACAGGAGCTGATCGCATCCATCTCGTAGTTCTGACCGTATGTCGGCTGAGCGGATGTCATACGTGCGATTGTCAGCAGACCTGCCAGAGCAGACAGGAATCCCATGTTGGTATAGGCAATAAAGTAAACCAGGTTGGTATTGATACCGGACAGCTTTGTCGCTTTCTCGTTACCGCCTACTGCATAGAAGTAACGTCCGATCGTTGTCTTGCTTGTGAGATAACCGTAGATCAGGACTACGATAAGTACCCATACGAGGGAAGTCGGGATACCTTTGTGCTGAGCCAGCTTGTAGCAAACGAACATGATAACCACACAGAGGATAGCAACCTTTGCATACATTGCGGCCACATTTCCTGTCTCGTAACCCTTCTTTACACGATTCATATGTCCGCGAATTGTTACCAGAACATAGACTACACATGCGATGATACCGACAGCCAGAGCCACACGGTTCAGACCGTCTCCGCCGCCAAGGAAATCCGGAACGTAGCAGTTTGCACCGCCGCCGAACAGCTTGACAAAACCTTCAGACTTGATCGGGAGTGTCTTTCCGCCGAGAACGATATTGGAAAGACCACGGAATATGAGCTGGCCTGCCAGTGTTGTGATGAACGGAGGGATACGTACGTACGCGATCCAGAATGCCTGCCATACACCGATCAGAGCACCGAGAACCAGAGCTGCAATAATGCTGACAGAAACCGGAAGTCCCATGTTCTCCATCATGATACCGCCGATCGCTCCGGTGAAACATACTACAGATCCAACGGAAAGATCGATGTTACCACCGGTCAGGATACACAGCAGCATACCTGTCGCAAGAATAAATACGTATGCGTTCTGTGAAATCAGGTTGTTGATGTTCTGCGGAAACAGGATCTTGCCCTGTGTTCCCCAGACAAAGAACAGGGTGACAAGCACCAGTACAATTACCATTGTATACTTTTGAATTCCAACTTTTATTTTCGCCTTATCCATAGCTTACTCTCCTTTACTTGGCACTTGATTTCAAGATGCATGCCATAATCTTCTCCTGGGAAGCCTCTGCCTGCGTCAGCTCACCGGCAATCTTGCCTTCGTTCATGACATAAATACGGTCAGACATACCCAGAACCTCCGGAAGCTCCGATGAGATCATGATAACGGATTTGCCTGCGGCAACGAGGTCATTGATGATACAGTAGATCTCATACTTGGCACCAACATCGATACCTCTCGTCGGCTCATCCAGAATCAGGATATCCGGATCCGCAAACATCCACTTGGCCAGAAGCACCTTCTGCTGATTGCCGCCGCTCAGGTTGCCCACATTCTGTTCAACAGTCGGACATTTCGTTTTCAGCTTGTCCTTATATTCAACAGCTACTGCATACTCTTTATCGGTGTCGATGACGGTCCGTTCACTGACAGCCTCCAGATTGGCAAGCGTTGTATTGATCTTGATCGGATTGCCGAGAAGCAGGCCATCACCTTTCCGGTCTTCCGTTACATATGCGATCTTGTGACGGATTGCATCCTTCTCATTCTTGAGCTTTGCTTCCTTACCATCCAGCAGGAGAGTTCCCGTAATATTGCTTCCGTAGCTGCGTCCGAAAATACTCTTTGCCAGCTCGGTACGTCCTGCACCCATCAGTCCGGAGATGCCGACCACCTCACCTTTATGTACTTTGATCGACACGTTGTCTACTACTTTGCGGTCGGAGTAAATCGGATGATGAACCGTCCAGTTCTTCACTTCCATATTTACACCACCGATCTTTACACCCGGTCGTTTCGGGAATCGGTCTGCAATCTCACGTCCTACCATTCCCTTGATAATGCGGTCCTCTGTGAATTCATCCACACCCTTCGTCAGAGTCTCGATCGTGGAACCGTCACGGATAACCGTAATCTTGTCCGCTACATAAGATACCTCATTCAGCTTGTGGGAAATGATAATGCAGGTCATTCCCTCGCTCTTGAATTTCAGAAGAAGATCCAGAAGTGCCTTGGAATCAGACTCATTCAGAGATGAAGTCGGCTCATCCAGGATCAGAAGCTTTGCATTCTTTGCAAGTGCCTTTGCAATCTCTACCAGCTGCTGTTTACCGGTACCGATATCCTTGACCAGCGTTCTGGATGATTCTTTCAGGCCTACCTGCTGCATATATTTTTCTGCCTCACCGTATGTATCGTCCCAGTTGATGGCAGCTTTCTTTCCTCTTTCATTTCCCAGGAACATGTTCTCGCCGATCGACATATATGGAATCAGCGCAAGTTCCTGATGGATAATAACAATCCCTTTTTCTTCACTGTCTTTAATACGATGGAATTTACAAACTTCGCCGTTGTAAACGATGTCACCCTCATAAGTACCGAACGGATAGACACCGGAAAGTACGTTCATCAGAGTGGATTTTCCTGCTCCGTTCTCTCCGACAAGCGCATGGATTTCACCTTCTGCTACCTGAAGGTTTACATTGTCAAGTGCTTTGACACCAGGGAATGTTTTGGTGATATTTTTCATTTCCAACAGTATCTTTGCCAAAATTGCTCCCTCCAAACTTTTAGAATAATAGCAAACTGAAACAACAGGCGGGCGAAGCTGCCCGCCTGTCGGTTTCTGTAATGATTAGATCTTACTGAATCTGATCTTCTGTATAGTATCCGGACTCAATGAGGATTTCTTCGTAGTTGTCAGCTGTAACTGCAACCGGCTCGCAAAGGAATGACGGGATAATGCCTGTTCCGTTGTCGTATGTCTCTGTATCGTTAACCGGAGCCTCTGTACCTGTCATGATAGCGTCAACCATCTCAACAACCTTTGTTGCCAGAGTACGTGTATCCTTGAATACAGACATAGCCTGTGTTCCGTCTACAACGTGCGGTACGTTAGCGATATCGCAGTCCTGACCTGTGATGATCGGATATACATCGTTTACATAGTTAGCTGCCAGAGCGTTTACAACACCGAGTGCTGTAGAGTCGTTGGAAGCAAGTACTGCATGAAGCGGTGTGCCGTCTGCATAGTTGGAAGAAAGGATGTTCTCGAATCTTGCCTGTGCAGCGTCTGTTGCCCAGTTAGCTGTAGCTACTTCGTCTTTTGTCATCTGTCCTGACGGAACAACCAGTTTGCCCTCGTCGATGTACGGCTGAAGAACGTCCATAGCGCCGCCGAAGAAGAAGTTAACGTTGTTGTCACCCGGGTCACCTGTTACGAACTCAATGTTGAACGGGCCTTCTGCATTGTCCAGATCCAGAGCATCTACGATGTACTGTCCCTGTGTTACACCAACAAGATAGTTGTCAAATGTTGCGTAGTAGGAAACTGCATCTGTGTTCATGATCAGACGGTCATAGGAGATAACCGGGATGCCGGCTTCTTTTGCCTGTGCAAGAACTGTTCCGAGGGAATCTCCTTCGATAGAAGCGATAACCAGCAGCTCATCGCCGTTAGCGATCATGTTCTCAATCTGAGAAACCTGTGTAGCTACATCGTTGCCTGCGAACTGAAGATCTACTGTATAGCCTTTCTCTTCCAGCTCAGCCTTCATGTTCTCGCCGTCCTGATTCCATCTCTGAAGATCCTGTGTCGGCATTGCCACACCGATGAGACCCTTGGATTCCTCTGCGCTTGCTACTGTTCCGAGTGCTGCAACTGACATAGCTGCAACTGTTGCCATAACAACCATTTTCTTGTTCATAATGTGTTCCTCCTTTAAAAGTTATTCGTGCTTTTTAAGATGGTTAAAGCTTATCACAAACTTTTCTGGACATGTTTGCGATTAACTGCAAATTTTTAACCACAAAAAAAAATCTCCCGCTGTCAACAGGAGATTTTTGGTGCTTTTTTGTGCTACTTCACATTTAAATACACGTCTTCCGCCGTATGGAAGTCATCAGCAATGACGGTCTCGTCAATATTGTCCCTGGTCACTGCAATCGGATTCAGACTGCAGTACGGTATATCATAGGTACCGTCATATATCGTATCCAGTTCCTGCAGCTCCGACTCGATCTGATCCAGTTCCTCCGGCAGATCTCTTTCTGCGATCCTGCCTTCTTCCAGCATTTTCTCATAACCGAGGGCACACGCAAACTCAGCAGCCTTCTTTGCCAGCACCTCGACCGGCTTGTACACCGTCATCGTCTGTGTGCCTTCTACGATCCTCTGGCACGCAGACAGATCGGCATCATGTCCCACCAGCACTACCTTGCCTGCCAGACGGTTTTCTGCCAGCGCGCGAAATGCCTGACCGGCCAGATCATCGTTTCCGCACATAACCCCTACCAGGTTGCGCGGCGTGGTGGAAAGTCCCTCCTCCACCGCATCAAATGCCAGCTCGGCCAGCCAGTTGTCACAGTATTTTGAGTACACAATGTTCAGGTTGCTGTCATCAATGACCTCCCGGAATCCCTTCTCAACCTGAGATACATTGTGATCAGTCGGTGATCCGTAGATTGCAAAAATGTTTCCGCCATCCGGCAGTGCCTCCACCATTGCCTCTGCCATCAGAGTGCCGACCATTTCATTGTCAAATGAGATATAAAGATCCGTATCCGCATCCATCACAAGCCTGTCATAGGAAATAATGCGGATTCCGGCTTCCTTCGCCTCTCTGATCACATCATCCAGTGCTTCTCCGTCTACCGCAATTATCACGATCACGTCCACTTTCTTCTTAATAAAATACCGGATCTGCGAAGCCTGCTCCTGAACATCTCCGTTCGCCACCTGCACATTCACTTCTGCACCCAGGTTTTTTGCAGTCAGTTCAAACTGATCCCTGTCGCGCAGCCATCGCTCAATTACAAATGAGTCAAAGCTCATTCCGATCTGAAGGTTGGTCTCCTCGGCCTTCTCAGATTCTTTCTCGCCTGTCACCCTTCCCGAGCAGCCTGTGAGCAATAAAATGCCGGCCAGCCATGCAATAAACATAAATATACGGACTGTTTTCTTTCTTTTTCTCATCCCTGCATCTTCTCCCTGTATTCGCTCGGTGTCACATCCTCCCATTTCTTGAATATCCTGCTGAAATAGTTCGGATCACTGTACCCTGACATCACACAGATCTCCTTGATACTGAGTGACGGATTCTTCAGAAGTTCCTTCGCATGTGCAATCCTTACTCGGGTCAGATACTCAATGAAGTTCTCTCCCGCCTCTTCCTTGAACAGCTTGCTGAAATAGTAGGGACTGATATTCACGCTCCTCGACACATCGTCCAGCGACAGCTCCTTTGAAAAATTCTGATCAATATACGTCTTTGCTTTTGAAATAACGCTCTCCGACTGCTCCTCTTTTTTGGTCGCAACCTTTCTGCATACCTCCTCCAGTTTCTGCAGAAACCACTCCCGCAGCGACATATAATCAGGACACTCCAGTACCGCAGTCAGATAATCTCTTCTGGAATGCAGACCGTATTCCCCGATTCCGCCATTGAAGAATGCCTCGCGCTCCGCCCAGATTACAAACTCCAGTGTCTTCAGCTGGATATCCGGTTTGTCATCGTAATAATTGCAGATCATCCAGTCAAAAAATTCATTTGCTGTCTGCTTCGCTGAAGGCCAGTCTCCCTTTGCCAGCTGTGCAAACAGTCTGCGCTCTGTGTCTACCGGATAATCTCCCACATACACGCCGGTCAGCGTCAGATCATCCACATGTGCCACGCTGCTGGTACTCTGGCTCAGGGCCCGATAGGCTTCCTGATATGACATTTTCAGATTCTCGATCCGATAGACCTTTCCGATTCCCGCACGGAATTTCGCATCGAAGCGGCTTCCAAGCTTCCGTGTCAGATGCCGTGCCTGTTCGATGATACGGATACGCTCACTGTATTCCTGCGTACCTTTTTCACAGGGAACAGCCAGAATAATGCGGTTCGTCATGATCGGCCCGATGATACACGGCAGGAATTCCTTGCAGATGCTGCAGCATTCCGGGTAAAAGGCCTGCGCCTTCACACTCATACCGACCGGTGTCGTCAGGATTCCATCCTCATTCACCAGACCGAACTGGATCACTGCCACATACGCATATTCCTGCTGGATATCAAGCAGCATTTTGTAATACGAATAGTCACTGGCACCGCCTTCCTGCAGGATCATGCTGTTGACAAATCCATTCTCCACGATTGGAATGACCGTCTCCAGCTTCTCCTGGATCTTCAGACTGTCGCTGCGCTTTTTCCGCTCTGCGTCAATTTCGCGCATGGCACGTTCCAGTACATCGATCACCACCGTACGTTTGACCGGCTTTGTCAGGTAATCCATTACACCGAGGTTGATCGCTTCCTTCGCGTAATCAAACTTGTCATATGCAGTGATAATGATGAACCGCGTGGTACTGCTGAATTTCTGTATTTCCTTGATCGCCTGAATACCATTGATGCCCGGCATCTGGATATCCATGAACGCGATATCCGGACGGAAGCTCTCAGCCAGCTCTACCACGGCACGTCCCGTCTTGGCAAACTCCATCTCACATTCATTTCCGAAATTACTTGTAATAATATTTTTCAGCGCTTCACGCATGATACCTTCATCATCTGCAATTAATACTCTGTACATACTCAAACCTCGTTCTTTCACTCACACGGCAGTATCAGCCGGACTTCCGTGCCCTTTCCTTCCCCTTCACTGTAAATCCGCAGCAGATCCTTCTTTCCGAAGAACAGCTCCAGTCTGCTGATCACATTGTCCATACCGATTCCGCTGACCTCTCTGTCTCCGTCATTTTCGCGGATATTTCCTTCCAACACCTCGCGGATACGCTCACGGGTCATACCCTGACCATTATCGCGCACGGAGATCATCAGTGCATCTTTCTCCCGTCTGACATTCAGCCAGATACAGCCTTCCCATTCCACATCGCGGATTCCGTGGTTGACCGCATTCTCCACAAGAGGCTGCAGGATCATACTCGGCATCTCCGCATTCTCCATACCCGGTTCAATATCCTTTATAAAATGAATCTCTCCCGCAAACCGGACATTCAGGATGTACACGTAGTTGTCCACCGCCTCAATCTCCTCTGCGAGTGTTGTCGTTTCTTCGATCTTATGCACATTGTAGCGGAAGAAATCTGCCATCTTTTCCACAAAGATACAGGTCTTTTCCGCATCCTCCATCATCGCCAGCTGCGCACCTGCATTCAGCGAATTGAACAGAAAATGAGGGTTGATCTGCGCCTGAAGATATTTCAGCTGCGCATCTTTCAGGTGCGTCTCCATCAACAGTTCCCTTTCCTTCATCTTCTGTTCTTTTTCCATGCTTTCTTTCGTCTGCTCAATATATGCGCGGATGCTGTGCACCATTTTCACAAATGCCTGCGTCACTACACCGACTTCGTCGCGGTTGCCGGGCTGCGGCAGCTGAATGTCAAAATTACCTTCCGCCACCTCATTCGCTGATTTCGCCAGCATACGCAGCGGCTCCGTGATCGTCCGGATCAGCAGCATCAGGATAAGCAGATTAATGACTGCCGCAACCACAACGATCACCGAACTGATGATTTCCATATAACTCAGGGAATTCATCATGATCTTGTAATTGTCCGAATTGTTCTGAAACTGCAGATTGTTCAGACGGTCAATCGCGGCACGGATATACTGATAGTTCTGAAATTCCTCATCGAATGCGGACTTATACCGTTCTACGTTGCGTCCGCGCTTCGCCTGAATGGCATCTTCCGCAAGCACCAGGTAAGTCTCTGACATGTTCTTGATATTTTTCTCCAGAATCTTCATGTCATTATCCACAATCTCATCATTGAGCTGCTCCAACAGCTCCCGGTACTGCTGCACATAGCGGTAATAATTTTCAAGAGAATCGGAGCTCTTCGTATTCAGATACTCCACTACTTCCTCCTGCGTCTTTTCCAGACATTCCGTCAGTTCATTCAGACTGACATTTGTGGCATAGACTTCATCCAGCTTGCGCATGGTATGATTGATCTCATTATACAGCACTATATTGATGACAAACATCAGGGTCGCGGTCAGCGCGAATGTCATCAGCAGCTTGCTCCGGATAGACAGATGTCCCAGCAGTTCCGTTTTTCCGGTCTCCGGCTTTTTCTGTTCTCTTTTTTTCATCCGTCAAAAGCCTCCTAATCTGTCTCTTCTCTTCTGAAGTTGGAAACATTCTGCCTCGTAATGATACTCAGATCCACACTGAAGTAACTGCTCACATAGCCCATGCTGTAGTATTCTTCCAGTGCTTCAATTCCGCGCTGTCCGATCTGCTGTGCATTCAGAGTGACTGCCATGGGAACTGTCCCTTTTTCAATCGCATCCAGAATCGTATCCGACTGATAATACCCGATAATATCAATGCTTCCCACGAGGTTATAATCGACCATTGCATGATAGGCACATACACTGTCCGTTTCATTCATGCACACCAGGATATCCGGCCGTGTCATCTCATTGTGGATCAGATCACGGATAATCTCCTCCGCATCAAACGTGCTGACAGAAGTGACTGTCAGCGGCTCAATTTCAATTCTTTCCCTCTGCTGCACTGTGAGTCCCGTCATCACAGTGGATTTCAGTTCTTTGTAGATCAGATCCTTGCCGCTGTCGCCGTAGTTCAGAAGGACTGTGATCTTCTGTGTGGAGTCATCCACGCATTCCAGCACCTGATGCCCGTATATCGTACCCATCTGGTAACTGTTGATTCCGACAAAGCTCTTGCGGTCGCTGGCCGTATCATCATCCAGAATCGTCACCACCGGAATCCCCGCTGCATTGGCTGCATTGATGGATTCCCTCATTTTTGCCGTTCCATCCGGCTTGATAATGATTCCGTCAACCTTTGCCGCCACCGCAATATCAAGATATTCCTTCTGAGAATAGTCTCCGGCCGCCCATCCGTCCAGCAGCTCCACATACGCATTCTGCTCGGAGGCCTCCGACTGCGCACTGCTGTAAATATCCTGCCACAGCGCCGAGTCTCCGTCGTCCGGGATCAGGACGTAATGACGCTCATATTGCTGTTTGGCCCCCATCTCGCCCCATTCATTTTCTTCAATTGTCTTAACGTAGTACCTCCAGCCTGCGATAGTCAGGATAATTACTGCTATCAGCCCGGTCAGGGCATAATATACGGTATGTCTTTTCAAAACTTCCTCTCTCTTCCGCCTCATGCGTGCGAAACGGGTATCCCGCTGTTCTACACGATGCAAGACACCGCCGGTCATCCTGCAAATCAGGAAATTCCGGCGGTGCAGTATGTCAGTATGTATGTGCCCGGCGCACCCTGACCGGATGCTGTACAGGCTGATTTTTATTTTACATAGAACTTATAGGAGGTCGTCGTATCATACTTCTCCCCTGCACGCAGCAGCGGCGAAGCGAAACCTTCCTGATTGATCGCATTCGGATAATACTGAGACTCCAGGCAGAAGCCGTGGCGTACACCGTATGTCACACCGCCCTTTCCCTTATGCTCCGTAATAAAGTTGCCTGCATAGAACTGCATACCACAGCAGTCTGTATATGCTTCCATTGCAATACCTGTTTTTTCACAGTATGCCTCTGCCATTTTCTTCTGCGTGCCCGTCTCCCTGGACAGTACGTAATTATGGTCGTATCCGCCCACGAACTTCATCTGCTCAAAATCAGCCTCGATATCACGGCCGATCGCTTTCGCTGTCGTAAAGTCCATCGGAGTACCTGCCACCGGAGTGATCTCACCGGTCGGGATTGCCTCATGATCGTGTACCGGAGTAAAGCTTGCGGCATTGATCATCAGCTGCTGATCCAGCATAACACCGCTGTCGTGACCACCCAGATTGAAGTATGCGTGATGGGTCATATTTGCAACCGTATCCGCATCCGATGTTCCCTCGTAGTGAAGGACCACTTCGTTCTCCTCAGTCAGTGTGTAAGTCACTGCAATCCGGAAATTTCCCGGGAATCCCTGATCGCCGTCCGGACTGTACAATGCAAACGTAATGCTGTTCTTCTCCTCATCTACAGCCTTCACATCCCATTTGCGGACCTGATATCCGTCCGGACCGCTGTGAAGATTGTTTTTGTTGTCGTTAACTGCCAGCTGATAGGTTTTTCCGCTGATCGTAAAAGATGCACCGCCGATACGGTTGCCGCTTCTTCCGATCACGGCACCGAAATAACAGCTGTTGTCAATATAACCCTGCGGTGTGTCGTAGCCGAGTACCACATCACGCTTTACGCCGTCCTTATCCGGTACAAGCATAGCCAGCCACGTTGCACCAAAATCACTTACTTCCATCGTCACATTATTTTTGTTCGTAAAAGAATATACGGATACCTCCGCACCATCTGCAAGTCTTCCAAATGATCTCTTCTCCATCTCTGTCTCCCTTTCTTTCAGTCTTTCCTGAATTCGTTCCTTTTCTGTAATGACAATAAATATACTTCCAGTTTACTTGAAATGGAAGCAGCTGGCAATATATTTATTGCCACCCCGCAGCATCTTCGGGTCAAAAGCAATCCGGCCGCCGCTGACGCTGCACCTACTTCTTAGAAAAGAGGGCATCCGAAAATGCCCTCTTTATTTTTATCCTTATTTCATCTGCCGCAGGCAGACTCTGCAGATCCGCAAAACGGGCCTGACACTTCTGACTCACGATTATGCGAACGGATTCTCTGTCCTGTACGGTACGCCTGCCGGCTGGTTGTAGCCGATCTCGCACGGGCATACACCGATCAGTTTGAATACTTCGTACAGAGCCTTGCCGAAGTGACCGAATGCAACTGCACCGTGATGCGGATAGCCGCCCTCAATCAGTACATGACGGTAGAAACGTCCCATCTCCGGAATTGCGAATACGCCGATGCCTCCGAAGGATCTGGTAGCTACCGGAAGAACCTCACCCTCTGCAACGTATGCACGCAGAACATTATCTGCTGTACTCTGCAGACGGAAGAATGTGATATCGCCCGGAATAATATCTCCTTCAAGTGTTCCGTTCGTAACCTCTACCGGAAGGCTTCTTGCCATGATCTTCTGATACTTCATGGTAGCGTTCGTAAGCTTGGAGGAACATGTATTTCCGCAGTGGAATCCCATGAAGGTATCCTTGTGCGTATAGTTGAACTTGCCCTCGATGGACTCTTTGTACATATCTGCCGGTACGGAGTTGTTGATGTCGAGGAGTGTAACAGCATCATTGCTTACGCATGTTCCGATGAATTCGGACAGAGTGCCGTAAATATCAACCTCGCAGGATACCGGAATACCCTTTGCAGTCAGACGTCCGTTTACATAGCACGGTACGAAACCGAACTGTGTCTGGAAAGCCGGCCAGCATTTTCCGGCCAGTGCAACATATTTCTTGCAGCCCTTGTGAGCCTCGATCCAGTCAAGCAGAGTCAGTTCATACTGAGCAAGCTTGGCCAGTACTTCCGGCTTCTTGTTGCCTGCGCCCAGATCAGCTTCCATATCTGCAACAACTTCCGGGATACGCGGATCATCTGCATGTTTGTTGAATGCTTCGAACAGGTCCAGCTCGGAGTTTTCCTCGATCTCAACACCGATGTTGTACAGCTGCTTGATCGGAGCGTTGCATGCGAGGAAGTTCAGCGGACGCGGACCGAAAGAGATGATCTTCAGGTCTTTCAGACCGATCACTGCACGTGCGATCGGAAGGAATTCATTGACCATGTCTGCACACTCAGCTGCTGTGCCTACCGGATATTCCGGAATATATGCGCGAACATTGCGCAGCTTCAGGTTATAGCTTGCGTTCAGCATACCGCAGTAAGCATCGCCGCGGCCGTCTGAAAGGTCGTTCTGGCTCTCCTCTGCTGCTGCGATGAACATTGCCGGGCCGTCAAAATATTTAGCCAGCATTGTCTCGGCAATTTCCGGTCCGAAATTGCCAAGGTATACAACGAGTGCATTACATCCTGCCGCCTTGATATCTTCCAGAGCCTGTGTCATATGGATCTCGCTCTCTACGATACAGATCGGGCACTCATAAATATCTGCCTCATCGTATTTTGCCTTGTAAGCTTCTACAAGTGCTTTTCTTCTGTTTACAGACAGTGACTCCGGGAAACAGTCACGGCTCACTGCCACAATACCAACTTTTACTTTCGGAATGTTGTTCATTGTTCTTTTCCTCCTGGTTCTTGATTTTAATTTATTGACCGTCCTGAGACGGTGATCATACCCGCGTACTGCCAGACGCAGGGATAATTCCTGTTTATTTAATACAGATATTTGCTCCCTTCAGTCCCATCGGTGAACCCTCCGGCAGTCCGCCTTCCGGATGACCGATCAGCCACTTGTTCTTCGCAGTCAGTCTCGCATCCTCGCCGCCTGCATGCGCCGCATCCAGCGGAAGGTTCGTATCCTTCGGAAGTACGATCGCCACCTGGAAGCCGCCCTCTGTGCCGTTGCACGGAGCATAGTGAAGTGTGGTCGCATACAGCTCCACAGCTGTTCCCTTCGGAAGGAAGAATGCCTCCACCTTTGCTGTATCATATGTACCATCCTCTTCGATATCCTGCTGCCAGCCTACCAGAAGCACTGCATCTGTTGCCGCCACATTGATTTCAGAGGAACGATGATACTCCAGTGCGTTCAGATAATAATTGCTGCCGTTACAGTATCCGATCTGGATCGGAAGCTCTCCGTAGGACTTTGTCTGCAGTTCACCGAATACCGGAAGTGCCTCAAGCTGTGCCACGGACGGTTCATACACTACCTCTGCCGTAAGCGGAGTCTTCGCAAGCTCTGCCACCAGTTCTGAAAAGTCGATCTCGTCTACAACGCGGCCATACTTTCTGAATGCCGCATCTGTCACTTTCCTGATTTCCATAGTAAAATCCCCCTGTATTTCTTATATTTCTTTTACTGGATAATAAATCACGCGATCACATCAAACAGCGGTTTACATGCCGGATAGATCTGTCTGAACCGTGCATAGCGTTCCTCATACTTCGCAACCAGCTCTGCATCCGGTTCCACCGTATCCACGATCTTTACGAGCTTCGCTGCCGCTTCCTCCACGGAAGCATATTCGCCGCATGCCACTGCTGCCAGCATTGCGCCGCCCAGTGCCGGACCTTCCTCGATCTCAATGACATCCACCTTCAGATTCAGCACATTTGCAATGATCTTCTTCCACAACGGACTCTTCGCTCCGCCGCCGCAGATCTTGGTTCGCTCGATCTTAATGCCGAGCGCTCTGGCCACCTCAAGAGAATCTCTCAGGGCAAATGCAACACCTTCCAGTACCGCCTGAGTCATATCGGCTCTCGTGGTATCCATAGTCATACCGATGAACGTTGCACGCGCATTCGGATTGTTGTGCGGGGAACGCTCGCCCATCAGATATGGCAGGAAGTATACGTGATTCTCACCGAGTTTCTCAATCGCTTTCTGCTCTGCCGCGTAATCTCTCGTGCCGATAATCTCATCCATCCACCATTTGTTGCAGGATGCCGCACTGAGCATACAGCCCATCAGATGATAGTGTCCGTCCGCATGTGCAAATGCATGAAGGGCATTGAACCTGTCCACACCGAATTTCTTGGAGGAAATAAAGATCGTTCCGCTCGTTCCGAGAGAAATATTACACATACCGTCGCCGACCGTACCGGTACCTACTGCTGCTGCCGCATTGTCCCCGGCACCTGCCACGATCTTCACTGTTTCCGGAACACCAAGTTCGGCCGCGATCTCCGGAAGAATATTGCCGACTGCCTCGTAGCTCTCATAGATATTCGCCATCTGTTCTTCGCGCACACCGCAGATATCCAGCATCTCTTTGGACCAGCAGCGGTTCCTGACATCAAACAGCAGCATACCGGATGCATCGGAAACATCCGTACAGTGCACACCGGAAAGTCTGTATGCGATATAATCCTTCGGAAGCATGATCTTCGCGATCCGTGCAAAGTTCTCCGGCTCCTTATTCTTCACCCACAGGATCTTCGGTGCCGTAAATCCTGTAAAGGAAATGTTTGCCGTGTACTCGGAAAGCTTTTCCTTTCCGATCACGTTGTTCAGATAATCACATTCCTCGCAGGTCCTTCCGTCATTCCACAGAAGTGCCGGCCGGATCACCTGATCCTGCTCATCCAGTATAACGAGACCGTGCATCTGTCCGCCGAAGCTGATACCCGCCAACTGACTCCTGTCGCAGTCTGCGAGCAGCTCTTTCAGTCCGATCATGGTCTGCTCATACCAGTCCTCCGGCTTCTGCTCCGACCAGCCCGGATTCGGGAAATAGATCGGATACTCTTTTGAGACAATTTTTTCAATCTTTCCTGCCCCGTCCATCAGAAGCAGCTTTACTGCTGATGTACCAAGGTCAATTCCTGCATATAACATCTGTGGAATCTCCTTTCTTGTCCGCTCTTTTTCTTAACTCGGTGCCCCGTGCGGAACCGGCTCCCGGGACGCTTCCGTCATGATCTCAAGTGCCTCCTTCAGATTCTCCAGAACCACATGAGTATGTTCGCCGCCATTCTCTCCGTCCCGTGTCCATGCCAGAGGCTCATCCGAGAAGATCTCCAGTTTTGCTGTCTTGAACCGCACTACGCTCGGGCTCTCCTCTCTGGTCAGTACCGCTGTAATGATCTCCTGCCAGTCAGTGAGGTTCTGCGGAGATTTCACCAGCATAACCTCAAACAGCCCGTCATTCAGTTCAATATTCTTGCCAGGAAGTCCCTTGAAGCCGCCTACGGAGTTGGAATTTGTGATCATACCGTATACATAGTCGCCCTCTCCGCTGCACTCCTCGCTCTCATAGCGCAGGAATGTACTCTTCCAGGTTCCCATACGCTTCATACCTTCGATCAGATATGCCGCATGTCCGAGTGCGTTCTTCAGATCCTGACTTGTCTGATAGGATACATCCGTAAATACTCCGAATGCAGCCACATAGACAAAATAATCTTCATTGAATTTACCGATATCACAGGCAAACGGTTCACCTTCCACGATCACTCTGGCAGCCTGTTCCATCTGCTTCGGGATACCGACACTGTTGGCAAAATCATTTGTACTTCCTGCCGGTATATAACCGACTGTGCGGCGAATCCGGCCGTTCATCAGACCGGTGACCACCTCATCCAGTGTTCCGTCACCGCCGCTGCACACGATCAAATCAAAATCAGCGGCCCGCTTCTGCACGATCGAGCATCCGTCCATCGCCATTTTAGTCGGATAGACCGTCACATCGTAATCCGCTGCCGAAAACGTCTCTATAATGTTGGAAAGCTGAGTCCGGATCAGGCCCTTTCCTGATTTCGGATTATAAACAAACAGCATTCTCTTCATATTCCGTCATCTCCTATCCAGTCACAGACGCTTATTCTTTTGACAATTTTCACTAATTTTAAGGTCGGACTACATAGTCCTGTTGTATATTTTACTACATACATACACGAATCACAAGTCAATTATTGCGAAATGATTCCCATTTTTTTACTTTTCTACAGCACTTTTTTGCGCTGGAAATTTCAGGCCTTCCCAATTCCTCATTGACATCATTTTCCGGTGGGAGTAGAATTCAGTCGAATGGTGTCAGCGGACAGAGTCCCTGCGTCTGATGCCTGCAAATGAAATTGCAAAACAGGATGGGATCTATTATGAAAAGCAACTGGAATCTGTTTATTTTTCTTGAAGATATGTATGATGAAATGCGTTTCCGACTGAGGAAATCAAAGACTGCCGGTGACCGTATCCGCGCCGTTCTCCCGGTGACTTTTACTGTAATAATTTCCGTGATACTGCTGATCGTGCTTCTTCTGGGACTTTCAAAACTGATCTCGTTTGGCGGCAGAATCATCCAGAGTTCCGGTCCGGCTGCTTCCACCTCACAACAGGAATCCGTCAGAGAATCAGAGTCTGATATTGAACCTGCAGCTGATTCCGGCAAAATATATCAGGAAAAAGACATTACTCTCGGCGCTACGGGCTGCATGCTGCTGCACTCTCCGTTCATCAGCTCCTATCCGGATGCGGAGGGCAATTATGATTTTTCTTCTATTTACAGATTTATCACACCGTATTACAGTGAACCGGATTTCATGACATGCGAATTTGAAGGCGCGCTGGGAGGACCGGAGCACGGCTACCATGGCCATCCGCTTTTCCGGTCTCCGGATATCATTATCGAAAATATCCGCGACAGCGGTGTGGACCTGCAGATGCTGGCCACAAATCATATATACGATGCAGGTACTGACGGTTTTCACCGCACCATGAGCGTATATGAGGAAAAAGGCATCGCCTGCACGGGCATTCGTGAAAACACTTCACAGAAACCCTATTATATAGCGGATATCGACGGGGTATGTGTCGGCTTTCTGGATTACGTATACGAGACCGAAGGTCCCGGCGTTTATCTGAACGGACTTCCGCTCACGCAGGAGGACGGCGAACTTGTCAATTCCTTCGAATATGACAATCTGGAAGCCTTCTATCAGGAGGTATCCACCTACATCAGGAACATGCGGCAGGACGGAGCGCGTTTCATCGTCCTGAATCTCCACTGGGGCATTGAATATCAGCTCACAGAATCCGAAACACAGCGGCAGATGGCACAGCGTCTGTGCGACCTGGGTGTAGATGCTCTGATCGGCGGACACACTCACTGCGAGCAGCCCATTGATGTCTTCGAAAACCAGAATGGTGACCACACCATGTTCTGCATCTTCTCCGTCGGAAATGCGCTCAGCAACCAGCGTACCTACCTGATGACGGAAATGCCCACCGGACATACCGAGGACGGTGTCCTGCTGACCCTGTCTCTCCATCAGTCCACGGACGGAACTGTTGCGATCAGTGATGTCGACCTGCTTCCGACCTGGGTCTACCGTTTCAGTGACAACGGTTCCAAATATTATATTCTTCCTCTTGATAACGTCGAAGGGATTGAGGAACTGACCGGTATAGCCGGCATTCAGGCGGAAGCGCAGGCATCCTATGACCGAACCATGGCGGAACTCGGACCGGGCCTTGAAAAGGCACGCGCAGCATTCCGGGACAAAAATAAATAAAATTATTTATACATGCTGCGCTTCTGCCTGCTGTTTTATCTTATTTCTGCAGTAGAAGAATGCCGGTATCAGAAAGCTGTCTGCAAAGATCCATGCCAGAACATTTCCGAAGCAGATGCCGGTAAATCCGAATAACGGCACAAGCACAAGTCCCGCCAGTGATCTGGCGAGCATCTCCAGAACACCTGATGTAATGGCAAACACGGAAAATCCCATACCCTGGATGGAGAATCGCACCACATTCACCAGCGTCAGCAAACAATATGCAGACACGGATGTCAGCAGGAACTGATATGCATACGCGATGGATTCCTCATTGGCTGCATCCAGAAACAGAAGCGGAAGCTTTTTCCCTGCGAACAGGACAAATACGAACAGTGCACCGGATACAGCAAATCCGCACAGTGAAGCTGCCCTTACACCTTTTCCGATCCGGTCGATTCTGCCCGCGCCCACATTCTGGCCGCAGTACGGAGCCATCGTCGATCCCAGCGCATCGAGCGGGCAGCAGATAAACAGACTGATCTTCTGCGCTGCAGTCACACCAGCCACTGCGACAGAACCAAACCCGTTGATCGCCGACTGGATCACAAGAGAACCGATCGCTGTCACTGAATACTGAAGTCCCATGGGGATTCCCATATAGCAAAGTCTGAGCATGTACCCGAGACGCGGTTTCCATTCTTCTCCTGATGTCTTCAGGATCTCAAATTTCCGTTTCATATACCAGAAACAGATCGCACCGGAAAGCCCCTGTGAGATCACAGTGGCCAGTGCCGGTCCTTCGATCCCCATACCGAAGAGAACAATAAACGCAATATCCAGAACAATATTTATAACAGAGGAGAGTGCCAGAAAGAGCACCGGTGTCCTGCTGTCGCCAAGAGCCCGGATAATGGCTGCCGTTCCGTTGTACAGGATGGTACATGGAATTCCACAGAAAATGATCGTAATATATGTATATGCATACGCAAAAATATTCTCAGGTGTATTCAGAAGAGTCAGTATGGACCGGCACAGCAGCACCACGGTCACAGACAGCACCACGGAGAACAGGATGCACAGCCACAGGCAGTTCGCCACATATCTGCGCAGCTCAGATTCTTTTCTGGCTCCGAACTGCTGCGCGACCGGTATCGCAAAACCATTGCACAGACCGGTACAGAACCCGATGACCATAAAATTCAGCGATCCGGTGGAACCCACACCTGCCAGCGGTTCCACACCGAGAAATTTTCCTACTATAACAGTATCCACCAGGCTGTAAAACTGCTGAAACAGCAGTCCGAAAAACATCGGCACTGCAAAGCTGATGATCAGCCGCAGCGGCCTGCCTTCTGTCATATCCTTCGTCATAACTCATATCCCCCATATCGTTTCTCTACAGGTCGACCACCCGATAATCATGATGCACATACGGAAGGAATTTCTCAATCACATCCTGCGTGCGCAGTTTCAGGCTCGATGTGTTGATACACGGATGACAGCCCAGATACTCCTCCTCCAGCACATCCCGGTCAATCAGCAGCTTCACATGATTCTCTGTATCGTTCATCAGTCCCATAATGCTGACAGACCCCGGTGTGATGTTCAGATACTCTTCCATATAAGTCTCATTTGCAAAAGAGAGACGCGGAGATTCGATCTGTTTCGAAACTTCCTTCGTCACAAATTTTTTCGTTCCCGGCATCATCAGAAGATAAAAGTCGGTCTTTCTGCTGTTGCAGAGAAACAGATTCTTGCAGATCCGGATATCCAGTGTGTGATCCACTTCCTCACAGTCTGCTATCGTCATCATCACCTCGTGATCCACGCGGTCATACTGGATACCGAGTTCATCCAGCAGGTCATAGACTGCCATCTCCTTGTCCAGCCTTCCCTCACTGCTCTGCGGCCTTTCATGATAAATTTCCATATTATTTTCTCCTCTCATCCTGCATGCCAGTCTATGGTATTTCCGATTTCCCCGAGCAGATTCGTATTCATGATCTCACGTACCTTTTCCGGATCTTCATACTGACCAAGCGCCCACATAAGCTTCGTCACTGCTGCCTCGGATGTCATATTTCCCGTCTCGATCACACCGCAGTCAAGCACCTGTCTGCCGACCTCGTATACGGTAAAATCGCTGCCCTCATACAGGCACTGACTGCCGACCGCCACGACCATTCCGGCCTTTACGGCCTGTCCGATAGCCTCCGTCAGATTCCGCTTCCAGAAGGGCAGACCGCCGATACCGAATGCCTCGATATAGACGCCTCGGATTCCCATTGCCCTGAGCTGGCGGAAAATGTCAGGAGAAATTCCCGGAAAGATCTTCAGCAGAAATACATCCGTACAGAACCGGTTCTGCAGAATACAGCCACCGCGTTTTACCGGAATCGACGGATTCATAACAAGTCCGCTGCTGTTGATCCGTGCCGCATACGGATAATCAATGCTCTCGAATGCATCAAAGCTTCTCGTCCGTACCTTGCTCGCACGCGTACCCATGATAATTTTCCGGTTAAATGCCACATAAACTCCCGGATATCCGCTGGCCGCCATATGAAGCGCCGCCCGGCAGTTCTCTGTCGCATCGGCAATCGGATTCTCAATGGATACCTGACTGCCTGTCAGCACCACCGGAATCTCTATCTGCTGCAGCGCAAACGACAGCGCACTGGCCGTATATGCCAGAGTATCCGTCCCGTGGATGATCACGATACCATCGTAATTCATACGCCGCTCATATACACACTGTGCAATCTTTGCCCATTCCTCCGGCTGCATATTGGAACTGTCCAGCAGGAACAGTTCTTCCTCATCCACCTTAAATCCATCGGTCAATCCTGAAATCTTATCCAAAATATCATTCCCGTGCAGTCCCGGCGACAGTCCGTTATCACTGTGCGACGATGCCAGCGTACCGCCGGTACTGATCATCAAAATCTTTCTCACATATACCTCCATACTTCCGCAGATCCGAAAACCACTTGTTTTTGAAACAGATATTCTGCAGCACCGCACGTGAAAATGTCTTTGCAGTTACTCAGATCATTCACCCGAACCGTCGGAATGCCATAGTCTCAGAATGCCATAGTCCCAATAAATCGGGGATCTGAAATCGGAAATCTAACATCTGAATTTCAAATTTCCGTAACACATTACCATAATTTCCCGCCAAAGTAAACGGCTGTGCAGGGTTAATTGTCCGGGAATGTTCAGGAAAGCACACGGCTATATCACATACTCATCCGCCTTCGCAGCCTGCCACTCCATCAGATCCTCCAGCGTCACGTGATCGACCACACCGTTGATCGCATCGTTCAGTTTCTTCCAAAGGATCTGCGTTGCACAGCCGCTCTCCCGATCACAGCTTCCGCTCTCCAGCTCCACGCATTCCACCGGAGCAAGACTGCCCTCCGTCAGCCGCAGGATCATACCGACCGTATAGTCTTTCGGCTGCCGCTGCAGTACATAACCGCCCTGCGGCCCGCGGATACTGCGCACATATCCCGCCTTATTCAGGACAGAAATGATCTGCTCCAGATATTTCTCCGAAATTTCCTGCCTCCTGGCCGCATCCTTCAGGCGAATCGGCGCTCCTGAATGATTCATTGCAAGATCCAGCATCAACCGCAGTGCGTATCGTCCTTTTGTGGAAATTCTCATGTATTTTTCTCCTTTTCCTAGTATTTCAGTAGGTTTAACAGAATTGTACCACTGCGAAAGAATTTGTCAATACCTTTCTTCGCCCCTTTTGCACCTTGCCAATTCTGCCAAAACTGCTATAATGAATAACAGCTGCGCTGCATTTTCTCCGGCGCATCCGCATTCATATACAACATTATTTCATTTTTATAAAGGAGACTACTATGAGATTTGTATACCCCGCAATTTTCCGCAAAACAGACTCCGGTAAATATCAGGGTTATTTCCCGGATCTGGACGGCTGCGGTGCTGAAGGTGAGACACTGGATGAGGCAATTGACAACGCAAATGAGGCTGCTGCCACATGGATTTCCCTGGAGATCGAGGAAGGCGGCATACTTCCGTACATTTCCGATGAGGAAGATATGGAGCTTCAGGAAGGCGACATTGTTCGCAATATTGCAGTTACACTTCGATTAATGGACGGGTGGGATGAATAATCTCATCCGTTTTTTATGACAGCCGCTTTACGTCCTCCAACAGATTCAGCGCAATCTGCAGTCCCTGACACAGTGAATCCTTCTCAATATATTCTTCCCTCGTATGAGCACCTGCTCCGCGGCATGTGCCGATGCAGACTGACGGGATCCCCTCGGAGAGAGGAATATTGCAGTCGGTTGAACACGGTACCGGCACAGGACAGATCCCGGCTGCCTCTTCCACCGCGTGTTCCACCTGCCGGAACATCCGCTCCCGCTTTTTCTGATCCACTCCGTGCTCGCAGGGCCGCTCTCCGATCATCTGTACTGCGATCCGGCTGTCCGTCGGGCATGCCTGCCTGCAGCACTCCATAGTCTGTTCAAACAGCTGTTCCATCTCCTTCAGATCCTGCTCCTCATCCGAGCGGATCTCATACAGCAGCTCCGCCTGTTGGGCAATGGTATTTACGGAAGTACCGCCTGATACCATTCCCACATTGTATGTGGTTCTGCCGCGCTGCGGGACCTTTATCGCATACAGTGCATGGATGATCTCCGCCAGAACAGTATTGGCATTCGTGCTTCCAAAGCAGAGATAGGAATGCCCGCCCGGCGCTGTCACCTGAATACGGTAACGCAGCGAACCGACCGCCCGGCACGTATACGTCTCCATAGTCAGATCCAGTGCATAAAAGGCCTTAATCCGTTCTCCATATACAGCGCAGATCTCCCGTACCCCCTTCAGATTTCCGAGTCCCTCCTCACCTGTCCCACACACGAACAGAACACCGTATTCTCCGGTGTCCGGCTGATACTGTGCAGCATAGGCGGCTGTCATCAGAAGCACCGCAAGATTCGCCGTGTCATCCCCCACACCCGGACAGCAGATCCTGCCGTCATGCTCCGTCAGAGGGAGTTCCGTTTCATCTGGAAAGACCACATCCATATGTGCGTCAAAGACAGCAAGGGGATGCTGTACACAGTCTTCTCCGGCACGATACGGATAGATCACATTTCCGGCACGATCCGTATACACCCCTTCTGCCCCGTGCTCCTCCAGCCACTCACGACAGAACTGCGCTCTGCGCTCCTCTTTCCCGGTCGGCGCCGGAATCCGGGCCAGACGAAGCACAAGCCCGTATAATTCTGTTTCGTGCGCTGCAATATATTCTCTGTAATTCATGTCCATCACCGCCCAACTCCCTCATCAGGAACGCTCCCGGAATTTCTTATATTCCAAACAGCCCTTTTGCCACAAAAAATATTACCGGTACTGCAAGTGCCGGAAGCATATTCAGCGCTTTGCAGTCCCTGATCTTCAGAATACCAAGTCCTGATGCCGCAATCAGAAACCCTCCGACCAGACACAGCTCGGCGATCATTTCCTCCGAAAAAAAGGAACCGGAGAGATTTCGCGCGATCAGATAAATGGAGCCCTGCCAGCAGAACAGCACCGGTGCGGCCAGTGCCATTCCGATACCATAGGTGGATGCCAGCACCGTAGAAGTCACCAGATCAAGAGTGGCATTGGTGAACAGATATGTATTATCTCCATGCAGCGCACTCATGACCGGTCCCATGATCGACAGTGTACCGATGCAGTACAGCAGAATTCCGGTAGACAACCCCTGACCAAGTTTTGATTTCGGATATCTGCCCACAAGTCCCTGAAAACGTGCATCAATATCCAGAACAGTGCCGATCAGACTGCCCAGCGCCAGACTGACAATGAACAGGACCGGATAATTGCTCTTTCCCATGTTTGTTACTACTGCGTTCATACCAAGCCCGACTGCAGCAAGGCCCATTGCTGTATAGAGCGCGTCCTGATATTTCTCCCTGATTCCTTTTCGCAGAACACTTCCCAGCATACTTCCCGCAAGGATGGTTCCTGTGTTTACAATTGTTCCTAACATTTTCTTCCTCCGCTACTTTTCTGTCAGCCTGCTTTCCTGCTCAGCAAACAGTTTTGTCCAAATTCCAAATTGACCTCTCCACAAAAAACAGACAGAGAATCCGTATCTGAAATCACATTTTTCCTCTATAGATCTCTTCTTCTGCTGTCCCCCGATAAAAATTTTTCCATCTGTTCCTGCGTAAATCCATTCGAATCTCTCCGTTTTCTGAAATTATTTCCGGCATTTGACAGCATATCGTTTCTTTCCTGAATTGGCATAAGTTTTCCCCTGTTTTCTCGTCCACAGTGCCGGATTCAGTATATCCCTCCCCTGTCACATTGTCAACGCGATCTGTTTTCACAAATGTGACGCATTTTATGCCCTATAAAACACGCAAGGGCCAACAGCCGGATATGCCATTGACCCTCTTTGTAATCGTGCCGATTCTTTTGATCTCTATTTTATAATTTATAAAATTTACAAAAACAGTTTCATCAATTCCTTTGCCCACGCAAGATATGACGGCACATTACTGTCCAGCAGTTCCTTTATCATCGAAATCTCCTGCACGGTAAGTTCTCCTGTGTTCTGATAAATACTGCCGACTGCCCGTGTGTCCCCCAGGGCAATTGCAGCCCTCGCATTATCACCCATTGCAGCATACTTTCCGATTGCCAATGCGCCAACAGAAAAGTCCCCGACTGCAATCGCACCCATGGATACGATCCCCAGACTGATCGCCCCTGCGGCCAGCAGACCGGCAGCAAAGCAGCCCGCCGATAAAATACCGATTGAAATTACTCCGATCGCGATCAGTCCCAGTGACAGCATTCCAAATGACAGAAATCCCATGGAAAGCAGACCGAACGATACAATTCCCTTTGCCTTCATTCCTACTGCAATAATGCCGCGGGCATTCATACCGACAGCCACAACACCTGTAGCATTTTTTCCGATGTGCCACAAAGGCATCCCCCACAATATTTTTTCACTTTTTCTCTCATGAATTTTTCTCCGCCAGCTGAAAACCACATCATCTGCGGACGACTTCTGCATTTCAGGATCAGTTTCTGCTTCATCTTTGAGCAGATAATCCAGGGAACAGTTAAAAAGCTCACTCAATCGTATCAGCTTATCAGTTTCCGGATACGTAATATCACTCTCCCACTTGCTGATCGCCTGTCTGGAGATTCCGAGAACCTCCGCAAGCTGTTCCTGTGTATAATTGTTCATTTTCCGCAATTTCGACAATTTATTGCCAAGTGTCATAGCACATCCTCCATTCCGAACCAACTGTTCAGATCAATGATACCTCTTCCCTGTGCAAATGACAATCAATTTGCGTTTTCCATATGTAAACTGCAGGTTGCAGGGCGGATTTTACGCACATTTCAGCGACAGCACTGCACTCTCATCCGATTTTCATCCTTATGCGTCCGGTATCCGCTGTCCCTATACATGAGGTATCTGTTATTCTCATACACCTGGCATCTGTTGTTCTCGTACACCCGGTATCTGTTGTTCTCATACATCCGGTATCTGTTGTTTTCTTACATCCGGCATCTGCTGTTCCATACACCCGGCATCTGTTGTTCTCATACACCCGGTATCTGCCGTCCCTCTGCATCCATATGATAATCTTCCCAGTATACCAGGTCCGACACCTTCACCAGCTCATATCCCTGCTCCTGCAGCTTCGCGATCACTGCCTCCAGTGCCTGCGGAGTATAGTCCGCACCATTGTGCATGAGAATGATCGAGCCGTTTCCCAGATGCTGATGCTGTGTCACCTTCTGAATAATCGAGTCCACGCCATAGTTCTTCCAGTCTTCCGAATCCACGTCCCATTGAATCGGCAGATACCCGCACTGCTCTGCTGTCTCGATCAGCTCGTTGTCATAATCTCCGTACGGCGGCCGAAACACCTTCATATCAATACCTGTCAGACTCTTCACTGTTTCATGCACCTGCTGTATCTCCATCTGTATTTCCTTCTTTGTCAGTTCGCTCATGTTTTTGTGATTCTGACTGTGATTGCCCAGTTCATGCCCGTTCTCCGCCAGCTTTCTGACATCCTCCGGATATGCATCGACCCAGCCTCCGGTCAGAAAAAAGGTAGCTTTCACATCATAGGCATCCAGAATCTTCAGAATCGTATCCGTCTGCTCATTCCCCCATGCCGCGTCAAAGGTCAGCGCCACCTGTTTTTTATCCGTCTGCACACAGTATACCGGCAGTTCACGACCATTCACTGTACTGCTCACCGTTACACTCTTCTGCTCTGCTACAAACGCTCCGCAGCAGAACAGGAGCAAACTCAGACACACCAGCCCGAGTCCCCGCAGACGATACCACAGAATATGCATCTCTTTATTCTTCATGTTCAATCCGCCCCGTATTTCCTTATCACCAATATATGAATTTTCCGAAACAACTATTCTGTCGGTGCCCTGTTCTCTGTTTTTCTCCCCTTTTCTTGTGCTGTTGCGTTTTCTCTGCCTTTTCTTCTCCTGTCCTGCTCTCTGTTTCCGCTTTTTTTCCTTTCACTGTCCTGCTCTCTGTTTTCCCTTCTTTTTCCTTCACTGTCCTGCTTTCTGTTTTCCCTTCTTTTTCCTTCACTGTCCTGCTTTCTGTTTTCTTCCACATATTCCGTGCACTCCGTCTGATTGCTTTTTCCTCTGTTCTGTGCTACGATGACACATATCATCGACAGGATTCCCGCGTTTTCCTGATCCGAAAACGCACTGATCAATATTTCGATACTTTATCATTTTGATATTGCAATATTCCGGTTTTCCTGTCAGGAGGAGCATCCCTGCATATGAAAAAAAATGAAAAACGTTTCATCCTCGCCATCCTGCTGGCCGCCGCCCTGCTCCGGATCATTCTGGAATTATTCGGCGATCGCGGCTATGGCGCAGTAAAGATAGAAGTAAACGGTGAAGAATTCGGCACGTATTCTCTGGCGGAGGATCAGATCATCCGGATCAATGATACAAACATATGTGAAATAAAAGACGGAAAAATCAGTATGACAGATGCCTCCTGTCCGGATCATCTCTGCATAAAACAGGGATCCATCGACAGCAAAGGCGGGATGATTGTCTGCCTTCCGAACAAAGTCGTGATCGAAGGTGTAAGACCTGACAGCAGCAGCGTGGATGAACCCGTTATCGATGCTGTCTCCTAAATTAAAATGCAGAAGTGCCGGATACACGTGTCCGCACTTTCCACGTCCGGATCCTGCAGCAGAACAGGAAACAGCGCTCCGGAGTCAACGAACAAAATCCTCAGAAAAGAGTAACCATCATGAGCAAAAAGACAGCCTATCTCGGCATTTTTTCAACCCTTGCAATTATTTTCGGCTACGTGGAATCACTGATTCCCTTTTTTGCCGGGATCCCCGGTATCAAACTCGGACTGGCCAATCTGGCAGTCCTCTTTATCCTGGAGCGCTATTCTCTTCGGGATGCTGCGCTCGTCTCACTGATCCGCATTCTGGTACTTGGTTTCCTGTTCGGAAATATGTTCAGTATTCTTTACAGCATAGCCGGCGCGGCATTGAGCCTTATCGTAATGTCGCTGCTGAAAAAGCATACTCAGTTCAGTTTGACCGGCATCAGTGTGGCCGGCGGTGTCTCACACAACATCGGGCAGCTCATTGCTGCTATGCTGGTAGTTGAAAATACAAGTCTGATCTATTACGCGCCGGCACTTCTGGTCGCCGGTGTCCTGACAGGCTGCATCATTGGCTGGCTGGTAAAGGAGACATTGAAACGGATCATATGGTAAACAGTTATCTCTTTTATTTTTTCTACCTGTTTTTTACATTTTCTTTCTCCGCCTCTTAAGAATTGCTTCATTTTTTCAGAAAAAACGTATGCTAAAATATGACTATCCGAAACGAATTGAGATATTTGATATCAGGGTCAAAATTCTTGTGTTTCATGATCGTACAAAAACACGCTTTTAACACCCACAGATATCCTGCGGAGTATTCTTCCGAAAGAGTTCTGAATGAAGAAAGGATTGAGAGTTATGAAGAGAAAAAAAATTACGCGCGGCTTTCTGACCGCCACAGCTGTTTGCCTGTTGACTGGATTCACAATGACTGCATCTGCGGAGAATGATCGCTGGAGCAGCACCACTGCCAGGGATGAGAACGGCAATATCCGGATTGAATTTACCGATGTACAGGTAACACTCCCGTCCGACTGGTCCGGAAAGTGTCAGATGGGCACTTCCGAAGATGAAGTTTCCTTTTATCAGACCAAATCCCGTCAGCTCTACACTGAAGAGCTGGGCTGCGCAAGCGGCGGCTGGATATTCAGCATCTGTTTCAGCGAAGATATGAGCTTTGTTGATTATCCCTCCTATGAACCGCTCGCAGAGGTCAGCGACGGCTACTATTACATGATATTCCCGACAGATGTTCAGGCATATGTGGACAGTCAGGAAGCGATGGATGAATACAGTGCCATGTGGTCAGAAATGGAATGGGTCATTGACAACGTTGTTGTGACCCGGGCAGATGCAGTTATGATCGACAGTGCGAGCGGCGAATACATTTTCCCGGAAAGCTCCAGCTGCTATCTGACAGAAGAAGATCTGTACGGCATGACAGCAGACGAGGTACAGATGGCCATTAATGAAATCTATGCACGGCATCACCGCAAATTCGTTCTCTCCGATGTACAGGAATATTTCAACGCAAAGTCCTGGTATACCGGTACAGTTGAGGCGGCTGATTTCGATGTAAGTGTTATGAACGAATATGAAGGTTCCAACATCAATCTGATGGTCAGCTACATGAAGACTGCTCCAGCCTCCTCCGATGATATTGTGGTAACAGTCAGCGACACCAGAGACTGCTATGGCATGATCATCGAAGCCGGAAACGGATATATCCGCGTACGTCAGGAGGACGGCTCCATTATCCAGTTCTGGTATGATGCAACAAAGCTTGCAGACATGGGAATTTCCGAAGCTGATCTGTCATCCGGTGCTACTGTAAGCCTGATGTACGCACCGGACTCCTATGAGGCAGTCAGCATTCTGGTATTCTGACCTCAGCGTCTGTGAAACGGATTGTATGATCGTCCTCATTGGAAATATCTGACCCTCTTCGAAACTGCAGATTAACTAAATGGGAGTATTTTGAAAATAAAAAAGGTCTGACAGCACCTGTCCCTGTACGGGATACGTCCTGTCAGACCTTTTCTTTTTCTTCCCATTTACTCGCGGAATGTGATCATTCCTGTCTTCTCGTCCATACTCTCTACGATTGCCAGTGATTCCAGATGAATTCCTTTGGAACGGATAATATCTCCGCCTACCTGGAAACCCTTCTCGATCGCAATTCCTGCTCCAACCAGTTTGGCACCTGCCATCTCGACAAGCTCTGCCAGCCCTTCCAGTGCCTTGCCGTTCGCAAGAAAATCATCGATCAGAAGAACCTTATCATCCTTGCCGAGGAATTCCTTGGATACAATAATATCATATACACGCCCATGCGTATAGGACTCTACCTTTGACTTGTATACATCACCCGCAATATTTTTCGTCTGTGTCTTCTTTGCAAATACAACAGGTACATCAAAAGCTTCTGCCACAACGCAGGCAATTCCGATACCGGATGCCTCGATCGTCAGAATCTTGTTGATCTCTTCCCCTTCAAAGCGTTTCCTGAATTCTTTACCCATCTCGCGGAACAGTGCCGTATCCATCTGATGATTCAGAAAACTGTCTACTTTCAGTACATTTCCTTCTTTGATTTTTCCATCTTTGCGAATTCTGTCCTTTAACAACTGCATCGCTGCTTCCTCCCTCAACTGTTCTGTTAAAGCTGCTGCTCTTTTCTCAAAAATCCAGCTGTTCATTCGAGCCGGCATGCATTCAGAAATACCCCCGGATATCCCGTCTCTGTTTCGTTCCATTTTACCGGTATCCATACTGAAATGCAAGTGCTTTTTCCATGGGTGCAGATTTTGAAAAAGAGATTTTAAATTTCGCTTATTCCCCAGAAACGGCAAGTGTTTTATCTGATATCCAGAACTTCGACCGCCTGTACCAGACGTTCAGCGAACTGGGTATAAAAGTCACGGTTTCCGTCATAAGGTCTGATATAGAACAGCTTCAGAATAAAAAGATCAATGTTTTTCACTGCCGCTTCATCCTGCTCCTGCCTGATTCTCTGCTCCACATCCTCCAGAAAATAGTGCCAGTCACAGATAAACTTTTCGTATCTGCGGATATCCGGTGTATCTACCCATTTTTCGACCTTCACCTTGGTCTTATTGGGCACAGGACATTCATGTACCTGAAGAAAATACCTGAAATCACGTTTGTCCTTATCCGGATCATAATACCGTCCCAGGGGAAACAGTCTGCAGATACCGGGTCTCTGCGGATGAATACTGCAGCGGCCCTGCGCATTCAGGAATGCACATGTCTCAGTCCCGGAACTCATCTTCAGATTCGGCAGGATAATTCCATCCACCACATTCAGTTCAATCTTATCCGTCATCAACATCTCAAAAGTCAGTCCCAGACCGGTCGTCAGACGATAGATATCCATCGGATCAAGAATGACCGAATTTCCCATCCCGCTGCAGCAGTCAGAACACCCTCTGCAGTCCTGACATCCTGCGCGCACCATGTCGGTTCTGCTGTACAGCCGTCCATCCGATATTTCTTCCAGACTCACCTGTCGTTTCATATTTTACGTTCTCCCCATTCTTTTTTGTTCCACATCCGGCAAAACATCTGACTGCATCCGGCATTCCGGCCGGAAATCCCTCAGTGCAAGACATCCACAGAACGTTTTCTGTTCCGTGGATGTCTGATTATCCTATCACGCCAGCTGCCGTTTTCCGCTGCACCGGAGCCAGTCCGTGCCGGTCACTGTTCATCCTTTGCTTCTCTGTGAGCGGTTCATACCGGTCACTGCTTGC
Source organism: Candidatus Choladousia sp. (assembly GCA_045119335.1). Taxonomy (GTDB): domain Bacteria; phylum Bacillota; class Clostridia; order Lachnospirales; family Lachnospiraceae; genus Choladousia. Next base: position 115,763 of record JBGVDJ010000039.1, read on the forward strand.
CCTCTGCTTTATTGTGAGCAGTTCATATCGGTCACTGTTCATCCTCTGTTCACTGTGGGCAGTTCATACCGGTCGCTGCTCATCCTTTGCTTCACTGTGAGCAGTTCATACCGGTCACTGTTCCTCTCCTCTGTGAGCAGTTCATACCGGTCGCTGCTCATCTCCTCTGTGAGCAGCTCATACCAGTCACTGTTCGCCCTCTACTTCACAGTGATCAGTTCGTACTCATCACTGCCCAGTCCGATTTTCACTGCGTGTTCAACAGCGGACTTCCAGTTCGTATCCGGTGCCACTTTGCCAAAATGATCACGGTGCTCATGCTCATGATGATGCTCAATCGCCTCGCTGAGTACACTGCCGCTGATCGGCGGCTGAGCGTTTACAGCATCCGCACATGCCATATCCAGCGCTACCGGATCGAAGGATGCGAACATTCCCACATCCGGCACGATCGCAACATCATTCTCAGAATGACAGTCACAGTTCGGTGATACATCAATAACGAGACTGATGTGGAAGTGCGGGCGTCCCTCACAGACTGCTTTCGCATACTCTGCGATCTTGCAGTTCAGGATATCGTTGGATTCATCACTGGCAGGACGGATCGCATCTTTCGGACAGATTGCAATACAGCGTCCGCAGCCTACGCACTTGTTATGGTCAATAGCTGCCTTTCCGTCTGCAACAGCCGGCGCATCGTGCGCGCAGATCTTGATACAGCGTCCGCAGCCCACACATTTTGCCTCTTCCACATGCGGCTTGCCTGCACTGTGCATCTCCATTTTTCCGGCTCTGGAACCGCAGCCCATACCGATATTCTTCAGCGCACCGCCGAATCCGGCAGCCTCATGTCCCTTGAAATGATTCAGGGAAATAAAGATATCTGCATCCATTACAGCGCGTCCGATCTTAGCTTCTTTTACATACTCGCCGCCCTCTACAGGAACGTACACCTCATCAGAACCCTTCAGTCCGTCTGCGATCAGAACATGACATCCGGTCGCATACGGTACAAATCCGTTTCCGTACGCAGAATCAATATGATCGAGCGCATTTTTTCTTCCGCCGACATACAGTGTATTACAGTCTGTGAGGAACGGTCTGCCTCCCAGCTCCTTTACCACATCCGCTACTGCCTTTGCATAATTCGGGCGCAGAAATGCCAGATTACCCGGCTCTCCGAAATGCATCTTGATCGCTACATACTGATTCGTAAAATCAATGTCACCGATACCTGCTGTCCGGATCAGACGTTTCAGTTTGTCCAGAAGATTGTCTCCGTTCTTTGCACGCAGGTCTGTAAAGTATACTTTTGATTTTGCCATAATACCCTCCCGTTTTTACACCTTTTATTTCAGGACATCCGGCCCTTCGTCCGGATTCCGTTATTGCACATATGCCTTATCTGCATCCATATGCAGAATTCCTGTTCACCGGCCAGAAATCTCCTGCCTTCCCCCTATGCCTTAGTCAGGAATACCTTGTTTTCATCCCATGGCTCCATCGGAAATGCCTTGCTTTCATCCTATGCCTCCATCGGAAATGCCTTGTTTTCATCCCATGGCCCCATCGGAAATGCCTTGCTTTCATCCCATGGCTTCATCGGAAATGCCTTGCTTTCATCCCATGCCTCCATCGGAAATGCCTTGCTTTCATTCCCTGGCTTCATCGGAAATGCCTTGCTTTCATCCTATGCCTCCATCAGGAATGCCTTGTATCCCTTCATCGCTTCATATATGTCCGCCTTGCTGGTCACTTCCATCGGCGCATGCATATTCAGTACCGCAACACCGCTGTCGATAACCTCCATGCCGTACAGTGCAGAGATATAGGCGATTGTTCCACCGCCTCCCAGATCAACTCTTCCGAGCTCTGCTGTCTGGAATGCAACATTATGCTTCTCCAGCATGGCACGAATGGATGCCATATACTCTGCGTTCGCATCGTTGCTTCTGCTCTTTCCGCCGGAACCTGTATATTTGTTGAACACGAGACCTTTTCCAAAGTATGCACTGTTCTTCTTCTCAAAACAGGAAGCAAACAGCGGATCAAATGCCGCACTGACATCGGAGGAAAGCATGCGGCAGCTGCTCAGACATCTGCGAAGTTTCAGCTCACTGTATACACCCATGCAGTCCATCAGTTCTGCAACGGTATTCTCAAAAAATCTGGACTGCATTCCTGTCGCACCGACGCTTCCGATTTCCTCTTTATCTACCAGAAGACAGCAGCATGTATACGGCTGTACCGGTATCGCAAGCATCGCTTCCAAAGAAGTGTACGCACATACGCGATCATCCTGTCCGTATGCCATGATCATACTGCGGTCCAGACCACAGTCACGTGCCTTGCCTGCCGGCACAATTTCCAGCTCTGCAGAGAGGAAATCCTCCTCCTCGATATCGTACTGCTCCTTAAGAACAGCAAGGATATTTGCCTTTACCGCATCTTTTTCTTTTTCCTTCTCATCTCCATCCTGCACAAGCGGACGGCTGCCGATCAGAATATCCAGATTCTCGCCCTCAATCACGACACGGGCCTTCTTCTCCATCTGCTCACCTGCCAGATGGATCAGCAGATCTGATACAAATACGACCGGATCGTCTTCCTTCTCACCGATGCAGATATTTACTACAGTTCCATCCTTCTTTGCCACCACACCATGAATAGAAAGCGGAATAGTCACCCACTGATACTTCTTCACGCCACCGTAATAATGAGTGTCGAGATATACCATCTCCGTATCCTCATACAGCGGATTCTGCTTCAGGTCCAGTCTCGGTGAGTCAATATGTGCACCGAGAATACGCATGCCCTTCTCCATCGGTTCCGTACCGATCTGAAACAGTGCCAGCATTTTCTGCATGCCGACTGCGTACACCTTGTCACCCGCCTTCAGTGTCTCGCCGGATTCACGTACTTCCTCAAGGCTGCGGTATCCCGCTGCTTTTGCGAGCTTCACCGACTCGGTCACACATTCGCGCTCGGTCTTGCCGGCATCAAGGAATGCTTTGTATCGTTTTGAAAGTGTCTCCAGTTCTTCCAGCTGGTCTGCTGTATAGGTTTTCCAGACATTATCCTGTTTCATAATGTAAATCCTCCTGATGAGTTTTATATTTTGCACAGCTCATTGCCATCCTGGACAGTATACCTCATTTTGAGTGAATAAGAAATAGGGTTACTGCAAATTGCCCAGGTTTGCTTCCCGTTTTGCAAGGTCACGAAAATACCGGATCACAAACGGGATGCAGATAAAAAATGAAATGACATCCGCTGCCGGCTGCGCTGTCTCCACACCGCGAAGCCCCATAAAGTGCGGCAGAATCAGGATCAGCGGCAGGAATACGTAACCCTGACGCGCCGATGCGAGAAATGTTGCCACACCGGCCTGACCGATCGTCTGAAATGTCATGTTGCAGCAGACTGCCAGCGGCAGGAACGGCATGGACAGACACTGCATACGCAGAGTCTCCGTACCGATACGGATAACTTCCTGATCGCTGTCAATGAACAGTCTGATGAGACCCGGAGCGGCTATCCATCCGATCATTGCAAAAACTGCAAGAAATGCGGATGCAGTACAGCTCATGAACAGAAAGGACTGCTTAACTCGTCCGTATTTTCTGGCTCCGTAATTGTATCCTGCAACCGGCTGATAACCCTGACCGAATCCGATCACGACGGAGAACACGAGCATAAACACCTTCGATACAATAGCCATAGCCGAAACGGCCGGATCACCATATGCCGCTGCGCTGGTGTTCAGCGCAATCGTTGCCACACTGGCAAGACCCTGGCGGAAAAAGGACGGCAGTCCGTTCTTCGAAATCTGCAGATAAAGCTTTGCGTTCTTTGCCGCATTGCCCGGATTCAGTTTTGCGATTGTCCTGCCGCTCACGAACATATACAGAAGGATGCCGAAGCTGAAGACCTGACTGAGTGCCGTAGCGATCGCCGCTCCCGCAATTCCCAGATCGAATATAAAAATAAACACCGGATCAAGAAAAATATTCAGCACACCGCCGGCCGCGATGCCGATCATGGCAAACCGTGCCTTGCCCTCTGCACACAGCATCTTATTCAGTGTCAGAGAACTGATGAGAAACGGCGCTGCATACAGAATATACCGTGTATACTCTATTGCATAAGGCCGGATTGTTTCCGTTGCTCCCAACAGACGTACGAGCGGATCCAGAAAAATACTTCCGAAAACCGCAATCACCAGACCCAGCACAAGTGAGAAGTAAAATCCGCTTGCTGCAACCTCAGATGCTTCCCGATCCTTTTTCTGGCCGAGCAGGCGTGACATCCAGCTGCCGGAGCCCATTCCGATCAGAAAACCGGAGGACTGAATCAGTCCCATCAGTGACATTACAATGCCGACTGCCCCCGATGCACTCGTTCCCAGCTGTGACACAAAATACGTATCCGCCGTATTATAAATGGCCGTCACCATCATGCTGACAATCGTCGGAACAGCCAGCGACAGGATCAGCCCTGAAACTGGCTGCTCCGTCATTTTTTTGTACTGTACTTCATTTACATCCACGAGAATCCCTCCTGTTTTGCTGCCGCTTCTCCCGCCGGGATCTGACTTCACCTGTCTGAATATGAGCAGGACAATCGTTCAGCACCGGCAGACCCGAAAGATGCAGCACCCTGAACCATTTGGTTTTATTCAATGATAACCTGTTTCACTCTGTACATAATTATAATGGAAATATCCGGAAGTGTAAATACAGAACCGTTTTTATTTTTACTAATATATTATGTTGCAATATTTTTAGTTTTATGATATTATATAGAACAATCCCTCATCGCAGTACGATCCCTGCAGAGTGTTTTTCACCAGAGGCAAGGTTCCCTGTGATATAAAAATGCCACCGGTCTCCGGACATCTGCCAGATGACAGCATATCCCGGAAGCCGATGACATCCTTACCCTTACTTCTTATTGATGCTTTGATTGATGCTTTGATTGATGCTTTTATTGATGCTTTTATTGATACCTTTATTGATGCTTTTATTGATACCTTTATTGATACCTTTATTGATGCATTTTTATTGATACTTTTTTATTGATACTTTTATCAATACTTCTATCGATGCTTTTTTCTATACTTTATATTATATAACTATTTATATGAACTCCCTGCGCGGGTTTCCCACTAGCAGATTTCGGCACCTGCCGGCATTTTCTTCTCCGGCACCATCAGTGCAAGCTCCCCGTTCTCATCCTCGGCACACAGGATCATACCCTCTGACATGATTCCTGCCAGCTTCGCCGGCTTCAGATTCACAAGCACCATCACCTTCTTGCCCACCATTTCTTCCGGTGAGTAGTGTGCTTTGATACCGGACACGATCTGTTTTACCTGACTTCCGATCTTTACCTGGGAGCAGAGCAGTTTTTTGGATTTCTTCACGGCTTCACATGCAATGATCTCGCCCACCTGGAACTGCATTTTCTCGAACTCATCGAATGTGATCTCGGCCTTCGGTTCAATATCGATCACAGTCTCGGCCTCTGCTGCCGGTGTTTCCTCTGCAGCTGCCTCAGCCGTTGTACCCTCTGCTGCATTTGCTGCCGCCTGAGCTGCTTTGATCTCCTCTGCTTTTGCAAGAACCTCTTTCACATCGAGACGTGCAAACAGGATTTCCGGTTTGTCCGTTACCTTTGTGCCTGACTCATACAGACCGTACTGAGTCATCTCCTCCAGTGTACGTTTCTTTGCATTCAGCTGAGCCAGAATCTTCTCTGCTGTCTCCGGCATGAACGGCTCGAGCAGTGCAGCACCGATGGAAATGCTCTCGGTCAGGTTGTAAAGTACCGTTGCAAGACGGTCTGACTTGCTCTCGTCCTTTGCCAGTGCCCACGGCATTGTCTCATCAATATATTTGTTGCAGCGCTTGAACAGTGTGAAGATTTCTGTGATCGCATCGGCAACACGCAGATCATCCATCTTTTTAGATACGCGCTCCGGAGCAGCCAGTGCCACTGCTCTGAGTTCCTCGTCGACCGGTTCGGCAGCACCTCTGTTCTCCACAACACCGCCAAAATATTTGTTTGTCATGGAAATCGTACGGTTAACCAGGTTTCCGAGTGTGTTCGCAAGATCAGAGTTCAGACGCTCCACCATCAGCTCCCATGTGATGACACCATCATTGTCAAACGGCATCTCATGAAGTACAAAATAACGCACTGCATCCACGCCAAATACGCCTGCAAGATCATCCGCGTACAGAACATTTCCCTTGGACTTGCTCATCTTGCCATCGCCCTGCAGCAGCCACGGATGTCCGAATACCTGCTTCGGAAGCGGAAGATCCAGTGCCATCAGGAAGATCGGCCAGTAGATTGTATGGAAACGGATGATATCCTTACCGATCAGATGCAGGTCGGCCGGCCAGTCCTTCTTAAACTGTTCTGCATTCTCACCATCACAGTCATAACCGATACCTGTGATATAGTTGGTCAGTGCATCCAGCCATACATAGATCACGTGCTTCTCGTCAAATGTTACCGGAATACCCCACTTGAAAGATGTTCTGGAAACGCACAGATCCTGCAGTCCCGGAAGCAGGAAATTGTTCATCATCTCATTCTTTCTGGATACCGGCTGAATGAACTCCGGATGCGTATTGATGTGCTCGATCAGTCTGTCCGCATACTTGCTCATTCTGAAGAAATACGCCTCCTCCTTCGCCGGTTTTACTTCACGGCCGCAGTCCGGACATTTGCCGTCTACGAGCTGTGACTCGGTCCAGAAGGACTCACACGGTGTACAGTACAGACCCTCATAGGAACTCTTGTAAATATCTCCCTGATCGTACAGTTTCTTGAATATCTTCTGCACCTGCTTCTCATGATCCTCATCCGTTGTCCGGATAAATTTGTCATAGGATGTGTTCATCAGATCCCAGATTCGCCTGATCTCGCCGGCTACACCATCCACATATTCCTTCGGTGTCACACCTGCCTCTGCAGACTTCAGCTCGATCTTCTGACCATGCTCATCCGTACCTGTCTGGAAGAATACGTCATATCCCTGCATTCTTTTGAATCTGGCAATGCTGTCTGCCAGAATGATCTCGTACGTGTTGCCGATATGCGGCTTGCCGGATGTATAGGCAATCGCTGTCGTCATATAATACTTTGGTTTGCTCATCTTTCTCTCCTCCTGTCGATCTTTTATTCGCAGCCTTGATTTTTGCGGTAAAAAAACCGCCTTCTTATTCAAAAATAAGAAGGCGGACTTATCCGCGTTACCACTTCTCTTCATCTGTGCCTCCCGACACAGACCTCATCGGGTCAATGATATGACATCCGGTCTGACCGGAATCTCCTCTTTTACCCCTCCGCTGTAACAGGCGGACCTGTCGCAGCCTTACGGAATGCTCCGCTCGACCACACCTCTCAGAAGCCATCTTCCGCACACCTTCCTGTATTCCCTCTCACCTTTCGGAAATTCTCTGTAGCATTCCTGTATGCGTACTCTTTTCATCACTGAGTTTGCTGCCGGCATACTGACTTTTCTGTCCGTCTGCCGAATACAATTCTGATTTTTAAAGTAACATATTCACGTTTTTCTGTCAAGGCAAAACCTTTTCGTTGTATTCCTCTGATACGTCGCATAAACTGTCTTAAAACCATTTCCCGGAGTTTTCTATGCCCAGCCAATCGCCACATGCCGGGGCCGACAACTGTACCGCCCCGAAAACTCTCTCAAAAAAAACATTTTTCCGCCCGTCACTTATCGCGCTCAGCATTATATTTGCCGTTCTTCTGGCACTGCGTTTTCTGCCGCTGCGGAACTTTTTTCAAAGCGAAGAAGAAAGATTTGTTCAGTTCACAGAAGAAGTCTTCCGCAGTGAAATGCGCGGCAGCACACTGAATCTGCATTATACCATTGCAGATCCGGATACATACCAGGTAAACAGCAGTGACGTGACACTCGGAGATGCCAGCCTGAAAGCCCGCCAGCAGTCCTGTGCAGTTCTGGAAAATTATCTGGATACCCTGAATACCTTCAATTACGAAGAGCTTTCCCCGAAACGTCAGCTCACATACGATGTATTTTCCCACTATCTGGAAACCGAGCTGTCTGCCGCCACGCTGCTGCTGTATGACGAACCGCTCAGTCCGACGCTCGGTGTACAGGCACAGCTGCCGATCCTGCTGGCCGAATATACCTTCCGCACAAAAGGTGATATTGAAGATTATCTTTGTCTGCTGACCCGGATTCCGGACTATTTTTCCTCGGTCCTTGCATTTGAGCGTGACAAATCCGAAGCCGGACTTTTCATGAGCAGCGACTGCGCTGTAGAAGTTATCCGGCAGTGCCGTGAATTCATAAACGATCCGGAAAACAATTATCTGATTGAAATTTTTAATGAAAAGATCGATGCGATCCAGAATCTGAGCACGGATGAAAAAACAGCCTATAAGACCCGCAACCGATCCATTCTGGAGGGATATGTAATTCCTGCATATGAAACACTGATTTCCGGAATCGGTGCGCTCGAGGGCAGCGGGGTTAACAATAAGGGACTGTACTGGCTGCCGGAAGGAAAATCCTACTATCAGTACCTTGTTAAAAGTAAAGTCGGAGATGACCGGAGTATCGAAGAGATTGAGGAGGATATCAAGGCACAGATGGTAGCGGATTATACAGCGATCCAGGAACTGGCACGGCAGTATCTGGGCAGCCAGAGTGATGATGCCGGTCAGTCGGATGATGCTCTTTCTTCCGAATATTCAGATGCAGCAGACATGGCGGTCATTTCTTCCGCTGTGTCTTCTGACTCCGGAAACACGACGACAGACAGTGAATCCTCTGCCCGCAAACCGGTCGTGATGCTGGAGGATCTGCGCCGGAAGATTACCACGGATTTTCCGCTTCTGCCGGAAGTCTCTTATCAGGTAAAATATGTACATTCATCGCTTCAGGAATACCTGAGTCCCGCCTTTTACCTGACTCCTGCCATTGATGACTATAAAAGCAACGTGATCTATATCAATCCGGCAAGTAATTATAATGATCTGGAGCTGTATACGACCCTTGCACATGAGGGCTATCCCGGACACCTTTATCAGTCCGTCTATTTTAATACGCAGGATCCGGACCTGCTGCGCTGCCTGCTCGATGTAGGCGGCTACACAGAGGGCTGGGCCACCTATGTTGAAATGTATTCTTATTCGCTCTGGGAGGAAGATACAGCTCTGGCATCCCTTGGCCAGCGCAATCGTTCCTTTACACTGGGGCTCGCCTCGCTGCTTGACATCGGAATTCATTATCGCGGCTATTCCCTTGCTGAAGTGACCTCTTTTCTGGAACAGCTCGGATTCGAGAGCAGCACCGCCGAATCTCTGTACCAGAGTATTCTGCAGGCTCCGGCGAATTATCTGCAGTATTATGTAGGTTATCTGAATTTCAGCAGTCTGCGTGATACGGCAAAAGAACAGCTGCAGGATCGCTTTTCCCTGAAGGATTTCCATCAGTTCATTCTGGAAACCGGTCCGGCTCCGTTCTCAATCCTGCAGCAGCAGATAAACATTTATTTTTCCTGATATTGCCGCGGCGCTTCTACCCGGACACCCGGTAAAAGGCCGCAAAAACGGACGGCATCCGGCAGATTCTTCTGCAGGACACCGTCCGCCTGATTACTGCTTCAGCAATTCCGCCGGAAGCTTTTTCATGCATGCGATTCCGAGCGCTCCCGGACCGATATGACAGGAAACGCTCAGTGAAAGAGGATCGTTAAACACGGCAGTAAGATTCGGAAATTCCTCGCGCACCTCCTGCTCCCATGCCTTTGCCTCCGTCAGATCTGTACCTGTGTACGCAACATGAATGTTCATATTATCCACATCTCCGCCAAAGCGCTCCTCGATATCCCGGTGAATCGCGTCCAGCATCGTCGTCTTCGCCGCCTTCTGTGTCCTGCACTTTGCATACGCATCCAGCTTTTCTCCCTGAATCTGCAGAACCGGTTTCAGACGCAGCAGCGTACCCAGCGCAGCCGCAGCCGGAGTGATCCGTCCGCCCTTCTTCAGATAATACAGCGTGTCCAATGTAATATAGATGCTGGAATCATACGTTGTCTTTTCCATATACGCTTTGATATCAGCCGCATTCCATCCCGCATCCGCCAAAGCCTTTGCATCAATTACGGCCTGTTTCTGCGTAACGGAAATACGCTTGTTGTCCACAACCTGCACTTTTCCACCATATTCCTGCGCCATCATGACAGCCGCACTGCAGGAGCTGCTCAATCCGCTGGACATCGGGAAATATACGACTTCATCGTGTGTCTCCAGAAGCTTATCCCAGAGTTCCGTTACATCGGTTATTGCCGGCATCGAAGTCGAAATCTCCGCCTTCTCACTCAGCTGATGATAAAACTCCTCCTGAGACAGTGTCAGTTCTTCAAAATAAAGTGCCTCATTAATGTAAAATGGCATCGGAACCACGCAGATACCAAGCTGTTCACCAAGCGCACGTGTGATTCCACTGTTGCTGTCCGTTACTATTGCTGTTTTCCCCATTGCTTCCTCCATTTTCTGAATAATTATATCTGAATTATCACAAAATTCTCTTAAGAATACTCTCAGTATTCCTGCAGCAGGGCACGCATCATGCAGATCACGGATTGGCTGATTTGCATGTCTCTGCTGTCCTGCCAGAGTTATATGTAATATAATACAATCAGAGAGAAGTATCAATTTATTTTCCCCCTCCGGAACAGTCACGTCCGGGAGATCCTCACAGGAAACAGTCCGGAACAACCCCTGAGAAAACAGCCTGTCCCGATTCTGTTCTGTCCTCTGCGGAATCCGTCTGACGGTGAATTTACTTGCGTTTCCCGTTGTTTAACGGTATACTGGGATAAATAAATTCTCGTAATACGAAGGGAGGCACCCCATGGAACTTTTAGAAACCATTCTGCACTCATTTGCAAATCTGGCAATACTTTTATTTGAATATATCGGTGTCGCTGTCATTACGTTTTCCGGCATTCAGGGGTTCGTGAACTGCCTGCGAAGAAAGCCTGAGACGCGTCTGATACTCGCAAAAGGTCTGGCTCTTGGCCTCGAATTCAAACTGGGAAGCGAGATCCTGCGTACTGTCATCGTCCGCAATCTCAACGAGATCTATATTGTCGGCGGAATCATTGTTCTGCGCGCGGTTCTGACATTTCTGATTCACTGGGAAATTAAGACAGAAGAAAAGAACAGAGATACGGTTGGATCCGCTGCTGCACAGAAAGACACGGACCCAAACGAGTCCGGTGAAGCTCCGACAAACAGGGATACCGCCAACACTCCGGAAAATATCAGCAATTCTGAAACCGGCAATGCTCCGGAAAATGCAGGCAGCTCCGAATCCGGCAATTCTCTGAAAAATGCCGAATACTCCGAATCCGGCAGCACTCCGGAAAATACCGGCACTTCTGAAACCACCGATGTTCAGAGAAATACCGGCACTTCTGAAGCCGCCGATGTTCCGGAAGATACCGATTCTTCCGCAGCGTCTGTAAATACAGATTCCTCTGACGGCACTTTTCCTGCTGCAGACACAGCAACTGCCGCAGATGCGATAAGTTCAGACACTTCTCCTGCCGCAGATGCGACGGATACAGACATAATAGCTGCCGCAGAGAAAACAGTCTCAGTTTCAGAGAAAACCGAAACAGACGAGGTTTCCAAGATGGAGGCAGCGCTGGATGCCGCCGTGAAAGCTGCATCCGAAAAATAGACAAGTGAACATCCGGATCAGCAGAAGATCATCACCCGTGCATCCATCCTGCCAGCACCACGCTGGCCGCGATGCCGGCAAACGTTGCTGTCAGAGCACCCGCCAGTGTATGGCGGTTTTTTTTTATCCCTGCCGTCATAAAATAGACACTCATCGTATAGAAGATCGTCTCCGTGCAGCACATCATCAGGGACGCGATCAGTCCGGTCAGAGAATCTGTTCCGAACTCCCTGTACACGTCCAGCAGAAGCCCTGTGGCTGCGCTGGAGGAAAACATCCGGACAATAGCCAGCGGTACCAGCTCACCCGGAAAAGGAAAACCCCGGATCAGCCCCGTCACAGCCGAACCGATCGCATCCAACAGTCCTGATGCCCGCAATACTCCGGTGGCAACCATCAGCCCCACCAGTGTCGGTACGAGCCTGACTACAGTGGTCATTCCTTCCTTTGCGCCCTTTACAAAGCAGTCATAGACCGGTATACGAAGCAGCATACCGTACCCGACAACACAGAAAATCAGCATCGGAATGATGAACTGAGACAGATAAAGGATAAATTTCATAAAATACCGCCTGGCAGACCGGTTTGCTTTATGTTTATGCGATACATACAAAGAAGATGCAGGAATCTTCTCCATCGGATCTGATCCTGCATCTTCTCTTATCTCGTATGCATTATTCTGCATGTCTTATTTGTATATCTTATTTATATCTTTATATATCTTGATTTGTACGTCTTGTTTTGTATGTCTTGTTTTGTATGTCTTATCTCATATGTCTTACTTTAAACTTCTTCCTTCTGTATTGACTTTATACTCTGAATCGTGTAAGCAGATCCAACTTCTGGATAGCCACTTTCTCAACCGCTGCCCTTGCAGAAGCAAATGCATCCGCAATATCACAGTGTGTCGTATGCTCCTGATAAAATGCAGCCATAGCATCATTATATGCGTTAAAGAAATCTGTACCCACATTCAGTTTTGCAATACCCATTTCCACCATTTTGAGAACATCCTCATCCGGTGTTCCTGATCCTCCGTGTACTACGATCGGGCATCCCGCTGTATCCAGCAGTTCCTGAAGAAGGTCAAAATTAATGACCGGTTCATAGGCATAAGTGCCGTGGGCAGTTCCGATCGATACAGCAAGGCAGTCAATACCGGTATCCGCTACAAATCTGCGCGCAATCACCGGATCTGTGTATCCCCTGGCAATCTCTTCCGGAGTGCGGTCAGCATCTACGATCGTTCCAAGCTCCGCCTCCACCGAAACACCTTTGGCATGGGCAATCTCCACTACCTTTCTGGTCTCCTGCACATTATAGTCATAATCGGCAGATGCAAGGTCGATCATTACTCCGCTGTAACCCGCATCGATACACAGCTTTGCCTGCTCAAAGGATCTTCCGTGATCAAGTCCCATTGCGATCTTAACGGATGAATGATTGGAAGCGACATTCGCGATCGCCTGCATATAATCCGCACCGGCAAAATCCACATGCTTGTGATACGTCTGAACGATGATCGGAGCGTCCTTGCTGCTGGCAGCAGCTACCAGCGCCTGAAGCGTCTCCATATTAAGAGAATTAAAAGCACCTATTGTAATGTGATGTTCCTTTGCATACGCTAAAAGTTCGTTATAATTTACTAATGCCATTGAAGTCTTCTCCTTACGATTATATTCATCAGATTTTCAAATCCGACATTCTGATTTCCATATAATCCTCGGTCCGTCTTTCTTCTCTTTCAAATTTCTTTGAAACTACTGTCATAAGTGCATCGATGACCGCTGTCTCACACAACTGTGCATGACTTCGGAAATACTCGAACTTATTTGCATTGGCATTGGACAGAAGTACATGATCAGAGAGCTTTGCAGCTTCTGATCGAATATATTCCGTAATCGTTATCACCTGCATACCTTTTTCCTTTGCCAGCCTGATACCGTCTATTACTATTTTGGAACTTCCGGATCTTGATATGGCTACCACGATTTCATTCTCCTGGGCCAGGTTGATCTGGTTCATATAATATTCAGGTGCAGTATGGAATGTAGCTCTGATTCCAAGCCGTTCGAGCCGGAATCCCATATAACTGGCAAGTGATGTTGTATTTCCTGCGGCAATGATATGTACCCATTTGCACTTATTAAGAAGCTCTGCACTTTCTTCCATTTCAGATATACTGATATTATTCGCTATACTCATCATGGAATCTGCATACTGGCGGAACAGATTTTCTATGGAAAATTCATACTGTTTATTTGCAATATTGTTGTTTCTGTTAAGTCCTTCCAGCTCACGCGCCAGCATGATCCGGAACTGATAGTATCCCTTATATCCAAGATGCTTGCACATCCTGACAACAGTCGCATCACTGGCACCGCTTTTTTCCGCCAGTTCCGCAACTGTACACTCAACTGCATCCATTGGGTCCTTTATGACATAATCAGCTACTTTCTTCTCTGCGCTGAAAAATTTCTCATAATGTTCATAAATGTTCTCCATAACAGTTTTGTTTTTCATAAGGGGTTTTTCTCCTTGTCTTCTGTTTCTTTTCCGCCAGGTCGATCAGTAACCCTCCGCAAAAGGAATCTCCCAGGCCAACGCTCGTGGGATGCTCCACAAAGCTCATATCTTTGCATGGCACACAGCAAAGCTCCGGACACAGTTCTGTGATCGCCTCACTGAATCTTATATTGGATTCAGACGGAGGAATTTTTTTCACTTCATTAAATTCTTTTATTCCGTAATTATCTCCATGCCAGAAGCGGGTGGATGCCATGACAATTCCGCTTTCCAGTGTATCCCGATATGCATGTGCGTCTTTTCCATATGATACAGCCCATGATGACGAATGCACAAACAGTACAGGCACTTCCAGTTTCTCATAAATTTCTTTTACAGCCTGCAGAACTGCACGGGGATCCATCACATCAATCCTGCATCCTGTGTAATCCATCATTTCATCTTCATTCATGCTGAGAATATCAATATATTCATGAATCTGGTCGTTCACATACTTTCTCAGATCCTGTCTTACATAACATGCATCCTCGTAGACAACGAACGTCCCGTTTCCCCGTATCTCTTTCAGCATTCTGCGGCACTTCTGCATACGGTCTTTCATGATATCTTCATCAAGGACTTCACAGAAACTGCTGAGCAGAAACACGTCCGCATCGGATGCATATTCTCCAAACCCCTCCAGCACCGGAAGATTGAAGCTCTCAACATCATGCGAATAAAGAACCCTGTTCTCTCGCGGAGTTACAAAATCGATATGTTCTGTTTTTAAATGAAATCCTTTCGGATAGCTGATGGACACATGCGGATATATCTTCTCTTCACAGTCCGGATTTGCAGGAATCCCGTGCACCAGGTCCGGAAGCAGCTTTCTCATCGTGCTGTTATATGCACTCATCTGAAGCAGACTGCTGTATCCGAGCTTCGCCATTGCAAGAGCCGCTCTGGCGGCAGTGCCTCCTATGGTAGTCCTGTATTCAAATTTCTGTGCAAATGATTCCACCAGTTCCTCTGAGGATGGAAACAACTCTGCACCGGCTCCGTTTCTCATAAAGTACAGCACCGCAATGAGAAGCTTCCGCTCTGAATCAATATTCTCTGATAACTCTATCTCAGTTTCTCTGATATCATGCTCTTCGACCAGTCTGTGCAGTATATCAGCATCCCACTTTCCTTCCCAGTCGATCACGGCATGGATACCAAGGGCTATTTTTTCTTTCATATTTTCCTGTCCTTTTTGGATTGAAATATGCAGGAAATACTGGAAAAATTATCCACTGCATATTATAGCATAAATCTATGGCAAATGCTACTTAATATAAGCCTGCCTTACCGTCTGCATGGAACAGCCGGATCTTATGAGCGGCCACTTTTTTCATTGCCTCCACACAGGGCGGCTGGATATCGCCCGGTTCACGGAGATTCTTATTCTCCAGAACCTGCCGCATTCGGTTATAATATGCAGCTTTGATATCGCTGGAGATATTGATCTTGTTGACACCAAGCTCCACTGAGCCCTCAATCTCATCATCCGGGTTTGCTGATCCGCCGTGAAGTACGAGCGGTGTATCCGGAATCTTATCCTTGATCTCTTTCAGGATATCAAGTCTCAGCTTCGGATCCACACCCTTCGGATAAATTCCGTGACAGGTACCAATCGCGATTGCCAGGCAGTCAACGCCTGTTTCCTCAACAAATTTCTTTGCGTCATCCGGATCCGTATATTTGATTACTTTTGATCCGGCTTCTCCGAAATCATCCGCTGTACCGATCGTTCCAAGTTCCCCCTCCACGGAAACATTTACAGAATGTGCGGTATGAACTACCTTCCTGCAGGCAGCCACGTTTTCTTCAAACGGCAGAGAAGAAGCATCAATCATTACAGATGTATATCCTGTCTGAATCGCCCAGATCACCTGCTCATAGGATGCACCGTGATCCAGATGGATCACTGCGGGAACTCTGGATCTGTGCACCCGCTCGATCACCGCCTTTACCATCTCCTGTCCCACGTGGTTCAGCTCGTCCGGATGAATCGCGATAATAACAGGTGCATTCAGCTCCTCCGTTATCTCCATCAGACCTTTAAACATGGAATAATCTGCAACATTAAACGCAGGGACTGCAAAATTATTCTCATTCGCCACCTTCAACAGTTCCTTCATGTTCATCAGCATACCTATCATCTCTCCTTTACCTGATATTATTTATTGATTTTAATAACACATTCTGAACTATCGGAATACTAAAATATCGAATCGTCCAAATACTGCTGTCATCCTTTAATTGCACCGGAGGACATACCTGCAATGAAATACTTCTGGAAGAAAATAAACAGGATCAGAACCGGAAGTGATCCAAGGCAGCTCATTGCCATCATCTGTCCCCAGTCATATGTATGCTGACCCATGAGAAGATTGATACCGACCGGCACTGTTCTCATATCATTTGTCTTTGTCAGCGTAAGCGCGAACAGATACTCATTCCATGCCTGCATAAATGTATACATTCCGACGGAAATGATGCCCGGGACTGAAATCGGCACAAGGATTTTCCAGCATGCCATCCAGCGTGAACCGCCGTCGATCAGCACTGCTTCGTCCAGCGATGTGGATAACGTGTTGAAATAACCTGTCATCATCAGGATGCAGTAAGGCAGCGTGAATACCATATAGGTCAGAAGCAGCGCAAAATACGTGTTGAATATCTTCAGCGTTACAATAAGGCTCATGTACGGAATCAGAAGTACGATCGGCGGGATTGCCTGCACACTGACGATCAGTGTGTTGATGAATCCCTTGAACGGAAAATCAAAGCGGCTGAACGCATATGCTGCCATGATACCGATAAACAGGGTAAGCAGAACGACCAGTCCTGATATCACATAACTGTTTATGAAAAACCTGACTTTTTCAGAATCCTGCAGCACCGCTGCATAATTGTCCAGGCTGAAGCCGGAATCGATAAATTTCGGCGGCCATGCAAAAATTTCCGTGTTTGATTTCAGAGAAGAGATGATCATCCACAATACCGGAAATCCGGCAAATACACCGCCCAGTACCAGAAGGATGCTTACAATTATCTTGGTTGATCTTTTATTTCTTCCTACCATATCAATCCCTCGCTTTCTTCTGCTGTCTTACATAGAATATTGCAACTATTACGCATACGATCAGTACGACGACCGAAGCTGCCGAAGCAAGCGCATATTTACTGCTGTTAAACGCCAGCTTGTAAATATAAATACTTAACGTCTCTGTGGACTTCGCAGGTCCTCCTCCCGTCAGCATCCAGATAACTGCAAAGGACTGAATACTCCAGACAAAATCCAGCATGGAGATACTGATCAGGATCGGTTTTAACTGAGGTATTGTAATATGTAAGAACTGCTGCAGAGCTGTCGCTCCATCCAGTGCGGAACATTCATATAAGTCATAGGAAATACCCTGCAGTCCGGCAAGAAGGCTTATCATATAGAACGGATATCCGCACCAGATATTTACAAATGTAATCGTGTACAGCGCCAGATCCCGGTTGCTCAGCCACTCGCTGTCCTTTGTTGCCAGATTTACAAATGAGAGCAGATAATCAACAATTCCCTGCGGCTGAAGCATGAGTTTCCACAAAATAGCGATAACAGAAGCGGTAAACATCCACGGAAGCACGTAGATGACTCTGGCTATTGTTTTTGTTCTCCTCCTGAAATAGGAAGAATTGAGCAGCATCGCAAATCCCATGCCCAGCATAATATGTGCCGCCACACTTACAAGCACAAAGAATACGGTATTTTTTGCAGCATTCCAGAAATCCTTATCGCCAAGTATCTTGGCATAATTTTTAAATCCCACAAAGGTTGGACTTTTCTCCACAATTGCATTGTTAAGAAATGAATATTGAAAGATCATACAGATCGGAATCACCAACAGTATTACCATCAATATTATCGTCGGTGCCAGAAACAAATAGGGTGTAGCCGCTTTTTTCAATTTTCTCATATGCTCGTCCTTCCCTTCTGCAGTTTTATGACATGATTAAATCATCAAATATGCTGTTGAATCTTTGATGACTTAATTATGTCATCACTTATTTTTAATAAATGCATGCCTTTTCAGACATGCATTTATTAATGTTTCAAGATTCAGATATTACTCGGCGTCAAGCTCATCTCTGATGTCCTGTACATTCTGAAGGAATGTCGCGGTATCAGTATCGCCGTCCATATAGGTAACAACTTCGTCGATGTACTCCGGCATGAATTCATTTGCACTCTTCATACCTGTGAACTCATTGTAAGGAGTTCCTGCCATGTACATTTCATAGATATCCGGGAATACCGGGTCGCCATCGGAGTAATCCGGCTCAGCCAGCGTGCTGCCCGGGATAGCGGACTGTGTTACTGCCAGATCTGCATTGAGTTCTGCATTGAACAGATACTCGATAAACTTCAGAGCTTCTTCCTTATTCTCACTGTTCTCTGTAATTCCAAGTGCCCAGTTTGCAGTACAGTTTCTGCTCACACCCTCATATCCGTCTTTGACCGGAATTGCACATACACCAATATTGAGATCCGGTGCCTCTGCTCTGAAGGAGGTAAGAACAGCTGCTGAGTTGATAATAAATGCCAGTTCGCCGCTTGCGAATTTGGATGTCATATCAGCCTCTGTAAGAGAGCTCATGCCCGGGTAGATGTATCCCTGATCATACAGACCCTTCATATACTCGGCATACGCTGTCAGATCTTCATTTCCGGCGATTGAATAGTTTCCTTCATCATCAAGCATAGTGATATCTGATGCCCATGCAAAACCGCTCCATACATTCTGGATACCGGACGGTGAAGAAGAGTCAAGGTTAATTGCATATGCATAATATCCGTTCTCAGTAATAATCTTGCAAACCTCTTCAAATTCACTCCATGTGGTCGGCACTTCCTCTATTCCGCAGGCCTCAAGAATGTCCAGGTTAACAAACATCGGATACGGGAAGTTGATAACCGGGAGTGCATATGTGGAGCCCATTGCTGTCCACTGACTCATAAATACAGACTGATCAAAACCATCGGCCTCAAGAAGTGTACTGATATTTGTCAGAATACCCTGATCTGCAAAATCGTATACCCAGCTGCCGTCTACGCTGACGATGTCTGCCACAGTTCCTGTAGTCGCACCGGAAACAATAGCTGTCTTGGTATCAGCAAACGGAGCGCTCAGAAGCTCTACCTTAACGCCTGTCTCCTCATAATACTGATCACAGATCGCCTGCACATAGCCTTCCGGACACTCAACTGCCCACCACTGCTGCCACTCGAGAGTAATCCCTGTGTCTTCTGCAGCACTTACGCCCATACCGCCGAACAGTGATGCAAGAGCCATAGCTGATGCCAAAGAAATAGATACGCTTTTTCTCATCTTCATAGTTACATCTCCTTTGCTTTAATAGTTTTTGCTGTGTTACATTTTTCACGTTTACCTCAAACATGTTTGTAGCTAGATTATACAAAACATTTTATTTCATGTAAAGTGAAATTACGTCATAAAATTTCATTTCGCCGTTTTTTATAATTTCTCCCCTTTTTTATTGTGCATTTTTTATATATAACTCCATCACGTCTTACTGTTTATTGAATATTTTGCACTCTGTTATGAAATTATTTTTCATATTCGCTTGACGAAAGCAATTTCGAATGATATATTCTTTTTATACTTTATAAAATTTTATTTCACGAAAGGAGAATATTTATGCTAACACCAGTAAAAGAAATACTGCAGATCGCCGACCGGGCAAATACATCCGTAATTGGTTTTAATTGCATCGACTATAATCAGATCTATGCAATCGCCCATGCAGCGGAGGAAGCGAAAAAGCCGGTAATATGCATGCTCTACCCGGAACAGACAATGCTGAAAAATATGACATCTCCTGAAATATTCGCCGAAATCGTAAGAAATGTTGCAAAAGAAGTCAGCGTACCGGTCGGTCTTCATATGGATCACTGTCAGGATTTTAACTATATCATGCGCGCGCTCAAAGCCGGATTTTCCAGTGTCATGTATGACGGTTCCATGCTGCCGATCGAAGAGAATATCGCAAACACCAGAAAAGTAGCCGATGTTGCACATGCCATGGACGCTGCAGTGGAAGCCGAACTCGGACATGTCGGATCCGCAGACACTGTTTCTGACCAGGATAATATCGATCTCTATACCCAGCCTGATATTGCCGCACAGTTTGCTGAAAAAAGCGGCTGCGATTCCCTTGCCGTTGCAATAGGAAGCGCCCACGGCTTTTACAAGCAGACCCCTCATCTGGACATAAAGCGGCTTGACGAAATCAACAATGCGACTGATGTCCCGCTGGTCCTTCACGGAGGAAGCGGGATCCCGACGGATCAGCTCGACCAGGCTTTTACGCATGGAATCAATAAATTCAATGTCGGAACAGAGTTTTTCAAACTCTATCTCGATCTGCACCGGGAATATTATCTGAGCGAAAGAAGTGATTCCGGTATCTTTGATTTTGCAGAATTTTCACAGCCTGTACTCATCGAATACCTTATAAACAAGCTGAAAATAAGTCGATTCTGATTTTTCTGATTTTTTGATTTTTCTTTTTCTCCCTTATCAAAAATTCAATTGGACAGATCAATCTTAATCGAAAACGTGCGCCGCTAGGCGTACCTTGAAAAAAGATGCAGGAATTCTCCTACCGGAGAATCTCCTGCATCTTTTTATGTCTCACTCATGTTACTGCCGGTTCTTCATGCTGCGTTCGCAGTACAGCTTTTTATACCTGCTTCCGCAGGATTTTTCTGATTCTTTTTCTGATTCTTTATCTGATTCTTTACCTGCTTTTCTTTCTTCTCACGATCAGCAGAATGATCACGATCACAGCCAGTGCAGCCGCCATCAATCCCACATACAGAGCCACCGGTGTCTCATCCCCCGTTGACACACCATCACCTGTAGCAGAAGCAACACCGTTGCTGGTCACATAACTGTAACCTCCATCCGGAGAATCATTTCCGTCACTGCTGAGGATCTGCTGCCAGTCATCTGTAGAAACGGTTCCGTATACGGAGTTGATCAGAATAGTCTGGATTTCCGTACGTTCCTGCGTAAATGCAGCTGTGGAATTCACGACCTTAACCTCATATCCAAAGGCTTTTTCATCCCTGATCACATTGCCGTCCTTATCCACCTCTGCCACGTAGATCGTTGCCTCGGAAGCTTTTCCGAGACTCAGCGACAGCTTCAGTGTCAGCTCGCTCTTACCGTTCATATTCATCGCGATCGGATCCGTGTACGGCTTTGTAAAATCAGAATCCTTGAACAGTCCTGCATAGAAGGTCTCGTTGCTCTCCTCCTGCTGTGTACCGTTATATACCTTCTTTGTCAGGTACAGTGTCACCTTGGAGGTCTTTACCTTGTTTGTAATCGTAACTGCCTTGTCGTCTCCGCCCGAAATAGTGACAGACGGCTGATCAATGTTCACCATATATCCGAATTCAGAATCATCCGTGATACGCTTACCCTGTGCATCAACCTCTGCAATATAATATGTCATGGCATCTTCACCGGAAAGAAGAATTCTTCTCTTCACCGATACAGAAGATGAGTTCTTCAAATCGAGCTGCACAATTGTCGGGGTATCACTGTAGTCCGGGGTACGGTAGATGCCTGCATAGAAGGTCTCAGTTCCCTGCTGTGCCTCTCCTGCCGAGCTTACCAGATTCATGGTGATCGTCAGCGTTCCCGTGTAGCGGTATCCGTTCGGCAGACTGCTGTACACGTTCTGGATCAGAGTTGTCTTCGTTTTGTCTGTCATCTGAATTTTTCCGCCATCCGCATATTTCACTGTAAGGCTGTCTGTGGATGCCAGAACTTCACCGTACTGTGTCGTCTCTGCAATATAATAAGTCTGATCCTGGTTCAGATTCTGGAAAGTGGTGCTGCCGCTCAGAGCAGATACTGTGATCGTCTGGACATCACTGACCTTCTGTGTCCGGGCCTCATCAGCGAACAGCGCTGCATAGAATGTATATGCTCCGTCTGCAGCGTATGTTCCGCTCGTTGTATCGTATGCATATACCTGGCGGTCTCCGCTGTATACCTGTTTCTGTGCCGTGAGCTGATACTCCGTCTGTACAGCTGCCTGATTCTCCAGGATCACTTCAACCGTACCGCCCCGCTTTACAGTGAATGCCTTATCCGGTACCGGTGTGTATCCGGCCGGTGCCTTCACTTCAGAGAGATAATATGTTTTTCCGTCCTCGAGCAGATTCTTCCATTCAATTGCAGTCTCCTGTGATGAGAAGGTCTTGCCGTTGTTGATTGCGATTACTTTTCCGTTCTCATCCTTGATCGCAAGCTGTGCGCCTGCAACAAACTCGCCAAGTGCCGCATCCTTCACACCGAGTTTTACGATGGAAGAATTCAGCTTGTTCTGAATTGTCACTTTCGCTGCCGCTCCGCATTTCACAGTAACCGCTCCGTCCTCATGTTCCGGATATGTTACCGCATATGCAAAGTCTCCTGCAACCGGTTTGCCCTGTGCATCCGTCTCGGCTACATAATATACTGCAGAAGCCTTCGTCATTCTGACTGTAAAACTCTGTGCCTGTGATGATGCACCGTTCATTGCAAATTCAGCCGGCTGCTCCAGCAGTGCTTTCTTCAGTGCCTCATCCTTATAGAGCTGTACATAGAATGTCTCGTCCGTCTTCTCTTCCTTACCATCCTGATTTTTTACATTCAGTGTTACACTTACTTCTGCCACATAACTGAACAGATCTGTCGGATAATTTCCTGTGGTATAGATGCGCTTCAGTGTCAGCTTCTGCTCTTCCTTTTTGCTGTCACTGTTGAACGTAACCGCAGTAACTGCCTTTCCGTCAGCTGCTGCAACCTTTACTTCATATTTTAATTCCGTATCCTTTGTGACCGGCTCACCGAATTCATCCGTCTCTGTCAGATAATATTTTGCAGATGCATCCAGTCCTGTGAAGCTGACAGAATCCGTCTTCTCGTTTCCGGACTCCAGTGTCAGTTCCTTCACT
Organism: Candidatus Choladousia sp.; assembly: GCA_045119335.1. Lineage (GTDB taxonomy): Bacteria > Bacillota > Clostridia > Lachnospirales > Lachnospiraceae > Choladousia. The sequence continues at coordinate 139,099 of JBGVDJ010000039.1, forward strand.
TCACTGACACGTTTCGTCAGTGCTTTATCAGAAAACAGTGCAACAAATATACTCTGATCCGTCTCGGCTGTCAGTACAGTCTTTTCGTACAGAGTCTGTGCAGAAACAGTAATACTCTTTCCGCTGTGAACAGCTGCCGCATTCGTTACATTGACTTCTGTCAGACCGGTATCAATCGTAAATTTCTGATCTGCTGCCGTCTGGTATCCTTCTGCTGCGCTGATCTGTGACAAATAGTACGTTCCGGCCTCCAGACCTGACAGAACTGCCGGTTTTCCTTCATAATTAATGTAGTAGGACGGATACCCGTCTTTGTTGCGGATCACTTCACCATCCTTGTTCTTGATCACAAATGCTGTGCCGGAAAGCGGATTGCCGGTGTCTTCGGCTGTGACAGTTACCTTCAGACCGCTCTCGATCGGATCGTCGGCCTTATAAAGTGATACGGTCAGTACACCTGTGGATGCATCCCATGCCGCGCCCTCCATTACCGCTGTGCCTTTTTCATTAATAACGAAGTAAATTCTGGAAGCGGTCAGATACTCTCCACCTGTCAGCTCCAGATAATAAATACCGGCATACTTCAGCTCTGCTCCGATATCATATGCATTCTCTGTTGTGAATTTGTGTGATGCAGCTTCGTCTCCTCTGCGATATACAACAGTTCCGTCTGCATCGCAGATCTCTTTTGCAGCCTTTACAGAAAGGACCGTCTTGCCGGCAAGTGTTTTATCTGTTCCGTTCGAAACATCATCCAGCTGTACACTCAGAACAGATCCCGCCGCGGAATACCAGCGAAGTGTCTCAGCGCTGAGTTCCTCCTCGATCGTGAGGATCTCTTCTTCTGTCTGTACCTCTGTTTCATTTGCCTCCGTTTCCGGAATATCTTCCATGTCAGTAATCTCTGTGATAACAAGATCCGTTTCGGATTCCGCATCAGATGCAGCTGTTTCGCTGTCTGCTTCACTTTCTGGCTCTGCCGCTTCTGCTGCAGCTGCTTCACTTTCTGGCTCAGACGCTTCCGCTGCAGTCGCTTCACTGCCTGCTTCGCCCGCTTCTGTTACCTCTGTTTCGCTGTCTGCCTCGGCCGTCTCGCTGCTGCGCTCAGATACGTTCTCCGTTTCAGACTCTGCCTCTTCCTCTTCAGCGCCTTCAATAAATACAATCCGCATCAGATCATCTGCTGAATCAGACACTGTAATGCTGCGCGCATATACAGCTCCTGCCAGATCGGAATTTACCTTTACCTCAGCCTGCGGTGCAAGAAATGTTCCCTGCAGACCGCTGCCGGAAGCCAGTGTCAGTCTGCCCTCATATCCGACAAACTCTTCACCGTCCATTGCTGCGAAATTGTACAGGATATCTCCTGCCTCAGTTGCCTTCTCATAATCGACACGCTTGCCGGAGCGCAGCATCTCATAACCGGAGAATGTAAGCTCCTGATCCTTGCTGTCGGCAATCACGTTGATAACATAATATCTGCCTGTGACATCAATTCTGTGGTCCTTAAATATCTCGTCAAGCTGTGCGGTATCCAGAGTTCCCTTCTCGTCCGCATAGAGATTGATAACAGTCACCGGACCGGATGACTGTGCATTCGCCAGATCTGTGGAAACTTTCTTCAGACTGTCCAGAAGGGAACCCTTCTCGGCAATCTCCTCCTCCAGCTTTTCTTTGCTTTCCTCTGATATGCTGAGCTTTTCAGCCACAAACACATACTGCAGTACGGATTTCAGCTTTGCCTTGAGATCATCGAGCCCGATCTTCGCACCGTCGTTGACACGTTCGGAGCGCTCGGTCTCCGTTTCAGTCTCTGATTCAGTCTCTGTGATCTTCTCGGTTTCCTTCTCTGTGACCTTTTCCGTTTCTTTCCCGGTCTGCTTCTCGGTCACCTTTTCGGTCTGTTTTTCTGTCGAAGCTTCTGTTGATGCTTCCGTCGGTGCCTCTGTCGGAGCTTCCGTCGGTGTCTCTGTCTGCGGCGCTTCCGTCGGTGCTTCTGTCTGCGGCGCTTCCGTCGGTGCCTCTGTCGGTGCCTCTGTCTGCGGCGCTTCTGTCGGTGCCTGCGTCTCTGCTGCCGTTTCTGCTGCCGGAGCCGGTGTCTCTGCTGCCAGCTCTATCGCCTGTGTCTCCTGTACGACAGTCTCCTGAACTGCAGTTTCCTCTGCCACTGCAGCAATTCCGCACTGCTGGAACAGCATTGCCGTCACTGCAAGTGCAGCTGTAAGTTTCTTCCATTTTCTATGCATAATAATCCTCCCTGTCTGAGATTCCGTTACACGATTGCATTGGATTCTGTAATGGAGAAAATCTTTAAAAATGCAAAAAACATTCTTCCATTACAGGCCAGACTTTTCATAGAATCAGTATAGTACATCCAAAAACTTCCGTAAATAAAAAGATTCTTAAAAATATGTTATTCTTCTCATCTGTCACCCGGTTCTATCCTGAACATTTTTATTTATTTTTTTATCAACTCAAAAGTTGCCATATTTTATTGACATCCCGTTTCATTCAAACTATACTGCATGTGTGAAACACAAATGTGCCGTGCATCATATTTTGCAGTCCGAAAATACAAAACGCTTTCCCGGACTGCAGGCAAGACAGACTGTAACTCCGGGAATGTCGGAACCATCCCCGAAAAACTGAAAGGACACAACCATGAAATCTTTTTTTGACTCAGACATTCAGAAACTGAATTTTCTTTATAACCGTATCACATTTTCTTTCGTCTTTCTCTATGGCAGATACGGCACCGGCAAAACCACCCTGCTGCGGGATTTCTGCCGGGATAAACGGACACTCTTTTATTCTGCCCAGGAGACTGTCCCGGAACAGCAGCTTTATTCCTTCTGGTCTGAAACCGTCCGTTTTCTGCAGCCGCAGAATCAGCCTCCTGTTTTTACCGGCTGGGAACAGGCTTTTTCGTATATCTCAGACAGTTCCTTTTCCCACCGTCTCATTCTTGTACTGGACGAATTTCAGCTTCTGGCACAGCATTCGCCGGAGTTTATGAAGGCTTTCACTTCTGCCGTACATCACAGCTTTCCGGCCGGAAAGGTATTTCTCATCGTGACCAGCTCATCGCCCGCCTATGCCCAGCACGTCATGCTGGATTCCGTGCAGGAACCGTTTGACGCGGTCACTGCCAGGGCCAATCTGACCGGTGTTCCATTCTATTCATGCCGGCCGTATTTTTCACAGTACCAGCCGTATGACCAGCTGCTGCTGTATGGCATTACAGGAGGACTTCCTTCCTATATAAATTATCTGGACACAGACAGGTCAGCATCCGACAATATCCTTCGCCTGTTCTTCCGCCACGATTCCCCCCTGCTGACAGGTCCCCTCTCTGACATGTACCGGGAGCTGCGCGAGGTTTCGACTTACAATTTCCTGTTGGGCATTATGGCCGCCGGATCTTCACGGCTTGCCGATATTGCGGAAAAAGCCTCCATCGGCACCAACAAATGTGCCAAATACCTCAATACGCTGATCTCACTCGGACTTGTACGAAAAGAATTTCCCGCATGCGGTGAGATACAGAAAAAAGTACGCTACGTCCCGGGAGATCATATGCTGCGGTTCTGGTATCGCTTTGTCTATCCGAATCTCAGCGGAATCCTGTTCGGAAAAGGTCCGGAAATCTATGAACAGCAGGTTCGCCCGCATTTAAATGATTATCTGCTCCCTGTATTTGAAAATGTATGTGCGGAATATCTGGAGGGCCTTGCCTCCACCGGACAGACTCCGTTCGTGTACCGTCATACCGGTTCCTGGTGGTGCGGCGGAACAAAGCGCGAACCGTTTTTCCGGATTCCGCTGGTTGCAGTGGACAGCACACATGCAGTGCTCGGCATCTGCCACTGCAAAGACGAACCTGCCGGTGTCAGTTATCTGGAACAGCTGAAAAAACCGCAGGAGCCGTTTGGTGAGCTTCTGCGGTACTGCTGTATTTTTTCAATATCAGGATTTACAAAAGAACTGGTGACAGAGGCAAACAAAGCCGGAAATGTCTGGCTGATCGAGCTGGACGAGGCGATCCCTCAGGAGAATGCAGGATAGACCTGCATCTCTGTCCCGCCATCAGTAAACTGTCATTTAATCTTCGTCAATCATACGGATTCTCCGTGCATGACGCTCCGCGCCGGAGAATGGTGTATTCAGAAATGTCTCTACGATCTTGACTGCAAGCCCCGGTCCTACGACACGCGCTCCCATGGCAAGAATGTTGGCATCATTGTGCAGACGTGTTGCCTCCGCACTGAAGCAGTCACCGCAAAGCGCTGCGCGGATTCCCTTGTAGCGGTTCGCGGTCATGGAAATGCCGATTCCGGTTCCGCAGATCAGGATTCCCCTGTCGCAGCTGCCTGACTGGATCTCCTTTACCACTGCCTTCGCATATACCGGATAATCCACCGGATCTTCGGAATAGGAACCGCAGTCCTTATATTCGATTCCCTTCTCATCCAGATATTTCATGATTTCCTGTTTCAGTCCGTAGCCGGCCTGATCACAACCCAATGCTAACATAATAACTCCTCCTCATTCAACTGTACTACAAGCTTTGCGATCAGCATCTCAAGTTCCATAAAACACTGTCCGTAATCGGCCAGTGATCCGCCGTATGGATTGATTACTTCCGCATCCACTCCCACATATTCATTCAATACGCGGACCAGTCCCTCATGTTCCGGTGAGAACTCCTTCAAAAGCTTCTGCTTCAGTCCGTTGTCCATCGTCACAATCATTGTCCGCTCATCAAAATCCTCTTTCACAAGCGGATCACTCATGTGATCCTTCATCGTCAGGCCGTTGCTGACCAGAACAGCTTCTGCCTTCGGATTGATCGGTTCCGGAAACAGTACGACCAGTCCTTTTGATGTAATCTCCAGCTCCTCCAGCAGGTACTTGCTCTGCAGAATCGCTTCTGCCATTGGTCCCATCGCCGTGTCGCTGTTGGTTACAAAAATCAGCCTGTCATATCGTTTCACTTCATTTGCTCCTTGCTTATACGTTAATAATCTGATGACCTGCAGCCTTGATCAGACGGTTCATAATTGCCTGCCCCATCTGCGGAGTCTCAAAGGACTCGGAATAGATGACCGAAATATCCATATGGTCGAATTCCCTCAGAATACCGTACAGATGCTGCGAAATCGTAATCTCATCCTCCCGTGAACCGATCGACTTCACGACTCCGTTTTTATAATAAAGCAGCGATTCATCGGTACCGATCACTCCTGCCTTTCCGCCTGATGCCTGTGCCTCAGCTGCCAGCTCGTTGATCTTCGCACGGACACGTTCTGCTTCACCTTCCACGATGATCAGTTCCGCCTTCGGCGCGTAATGACGATATTTCATTCCCGGTGCCTTGGGGCGAATCGAGGAATCATCCGAAATCAGCGCACGGTCAACCTCTACCGCGCCGACTACCTGCTCGAGCATAGTCTGATTGATGTACCCCGGACGAAGAATCATCGGAACATCCCCGGTCAGATCCACGATCGTGGACTCCAGGCCAATGGAAACATCTCCGCCGTCAATGATCATCTCAATTATGCCATCCATATCTTCGGCCACATGCTGTGCCGTAGTCGGACTCGGTCTGCCGGAAGTATTCGCACTCGGTGCAGCCACATAACCGCCGCCCGCTCTTATCAGCGCCTGTGCCACCGGATGATCCGGCATACGTACAGCAACTGTATCCAGCCCGCCTGTAGTGGTCAGCGGTACAGCATCTGATTTCTTCAGTACCATAGTCAGCGGTCCCGGCCAGAATGCATCAGCCAGAAGCTTCGCCTCCTTTGGAATCTCAGCTGCAATCTTTCCAATCGCATCCCAGTCCGCAATGTGTACGATCAGCGGATTATCAGACGGTCTGCCCTTGGCACCGTAAATCTTCGAAGATGCATCGGCATCCAGTGCATCCGCACCCAGCCCGTATACCGTCTCGGTCGGAAATGCGACCAGACCTCCCTGCTTCAGTATTTCACCAGCGCGGCGGATTCCTGCTTCATCAATTCCGTCACGCATATTTTCCATGACTGTTTTCATCAAAATTTCCTGCCTTTCCGATACAGTATAACACTTTATCAATGCTTTTGAAACTCTTTTCTCCTTTTTCCGTTACTTTTAAAAAGAATGTTTTTCACTTTCCGGTATTCAAATAAATGCGACTGTGATAAAATATGTCTAATTGAATGTTGAACGGAGGCATGAAACATGAGTGAAGAGAAACTTACAGAAGTAACTGAAGAAGTGTGCAAAGCTGAAGCACCGGTTGAATGTGCAGAAGCTGCTGCTGAAGAATGCGCAGAGACAGCCGCTGAAGCTGCAGAAACAGCTGCGCCGGAACCGACTGAGACCATGGCTGATTTCGAGGATGCCATCACAGCATCCCTGAAGCCGATCCATGAAGGTGATATTCTGACCGGAACTGTCATCGGTGTATCCGAGGACGAACTGACCGTTGATCTGGGCATTTATACGGACGGTGTGATCCGTCTCTCCGATGCCAGCGGCGATCCGGACTATACATTCCGTGACATCGAGATAGGTCAGGAAATTTCCGCAACTGTCATCCGTCGAGATAATGCGCAGGGACGTATCCAGCTCTCCATGAAGGCTGCAGCATCCGTGCTCGGTTGGGAAAGACTCCAGCAGCTCCAGAAGGATCAGTCCAATATTACGGTCAAGATCAGTGAAGCAGTCAAGAGCGGTGTTACCGCATATGTGGAGGGCATCCGCGGATTTATCCCGGCTTCGAAGCTCGCCCTGGAATATGTAGAGGATCTGGATGCATGGGTAGGCCGCGAAATCGCGGTACGTGTCATTACTGCTGATGCAGAGGACAAACGTCTTGTTCTTTCCGCAAAGGAAATTCTTCGTGAGAAAGAGGAGGAAGAGCGCAAGACAAGAATTTCCAATGTCGAGGTCGGTCTTGTTACAGAAGGAACCGTGGAATCTCTGATGCCGTATGGTGCTTTCGTAAACCTGGGCAATGGATTGAGCGGACTCCTGCACGTTTCCCAGATCAGCCAGCAGCGCATCAAACACCCGGGTGCAGTGCTCAAGGAAGGTCAGAAAATAAAAGTAAAAATTATTGCAGTCAAAGACGGCAAGCTCAGCCTCAGCATGAAAGCTCTGGAAGACATTGCTGCAAAAGAGATCGAGGAAGAAGTATTTGAAATGCCGGAAACAGAAGCAGCTACTACTTCTCTGGCTTCTCTCTTCAAAAATATCAGACTGTAAACTCTGCAAATAGGAGCGTCGCAAAACGACTGCATTAAGTCGTGGAGCGGCGCTCCTTTGTTTCTGTTACTCCACTCTCTTATACATCTGTGCCATCTCACGAATCCGCTTCGTGAGCCTGGGATTGCAGATACTGCAGTACCCCATCGCAGATAGCCTGCACAGCCTTATCCTGATACGTCTCATCCTGCAGCAGCTGTTCCTCCTGCGGATTTGATAAAAATCCGACTTCGACAAGTACCGTCGTACTGACAGAACGCTTCAGAATATAGTACGTCTCATTCCCTTTCTGTACCCGAGGCCGCTGGACTGCAAGCTGTTCATTCATACAGTCCTGTATTATTGCTGCCAGTTTCTCCCCCTCCGCTGAATGCTTAAAATAAAACACCTGAGGTCCGCAGACATCCTCATCCGGATAACTGTTCTGATGAATACTGACGGTCAGAAGCGGATCCTCCTCCTCTATGACCGCAACCCTCCGCTGCATATCCTGAGCTTTTTTGTTCGACTCATCTTCATCGTAGAGCCCTCCTTCTGTTGTTCTCGTCAGCACAACATAATATCCCTCATTCTCCAGCAGCTCTGCCAGCTTCTTTGCATAGACCAGATTCAGTGTCTTTTCCGCGATCCCGCTGCTTCCTATCATCCCCGGATCAATACCACCATGACCGGGGTCCAGGACTATCGTGCCTCTTGCCTCTTCTTTCGTTATTGACTGCGTATCTTCCTGTTCATCCGCATCAGTTCCCGTCTGACTCTCCATCTCCTGCACCTGTTGAGTCTCCTGCGCCTTTTCCGCTTTCTGCTGCGCATTCTTTTTGAGAGCATACCCCGGAAGAAAGAATGCCAGACCAAACAGCACGATCAACATCAGATACTGCAGGATCCTGGCCGTATTTTCCGGATTCCTACCAGTCTGCTTCAAATCATTTACCTGCTTTTCTGATTTCTACTATCTTATGCCGCCGTCATATGAAAAACCACCTTCTCCGAAAGAAATCCGGAAATCTCCTGCCGGACTTTAAAGTATCAGGTGTTTTTTCCATTGCATATGCTATATTAAATGGTCGATTTGGAGGTTCAGAATGCCTTCCATTTATTATATACTTTCGATTCCTCTGTTCTCTTTTCTTCTTATTTATATACGTCAGAAACGGATCATCTGCAGCATTCGCCGCATGGATAACCGCAGCAAAGCACAGCAGCTGAATACACTGATGCAGCCATTCGGCTTTTTCTTTCTCCCCGCACAGGGCCTGATCTCTTCTGTCTGGGATCCATGGCAGCGGGAATTTGGATACATGGCCCTTTACGACCGCAGCGCCCCCTACTTCAATATGATTTTCCACTGTGAACCGATTTATTTCGACTACAACGACCGCACGTGGCTCATCGAATTCTGGAAAGGACAATATGGGATCAATACGGGATGTGAAATCGGCATCTATCACGCGGATTCCATTCTGTCGGAAGATCAGTATGATCGAACCCTGTTTCACGCAGCAGACGATGACGAAATGCTGCCTCTTTCGATGAAGCTGTTCACAGACAGACAGCTTCTGCTGTCCGTCGGACGCGTTCACTGGTGGCTGACTGCCTTTCTCCCCGGATGCTTCAGTCGGCCGCAGAATCTGACCATGCATATTTCCATTACATTCCCGAATGTGCAGATGCTGCAGAATTTTGTCCGCGCTGCCGCACGGACCGGATACCGTTCACAGGATATCGACATTGACGGCTATACTGTCTCACTGCTTTTTGCACATCCACATATTCCGCAGCCCCGGACATTTTTTGCCTTCTATCCCCGCTGGGTGCAGTGGAAAAACAGAGTCTTCTGCCTTTTATACCGGTTCTTTACCCAGCCGTTCTGCTGCACAGATGACCGGATACTGTATCTCTGCCGCTCACTGTCGATCGCATTCCGGCATATGATGCGGTTCCGCCGGTGCCGAGCACAGCTTCCGCCCCATAAACAGCGCAATCAGCAGCAGATTCTCTCGCACAGAAGAGGGCAATGTCACTCCAAGCAGGATTCATCGCACGGAGGACAGCAATGTCACTCCATGCAGGATTCATCGCACGGAGAACAGCAATGTCACCCCATGCAGGATTCAATGCCCAGAAAAAAGCGCTGCCGTTCCAGAAGGAGGTGTCGCTGATGTCTCTCAGCCATCGGCGGATATCCGCAGCATTTGACGATGCACTGCATCTTCCGCTGAACTATCAGTCCAGATACGTTCTGTTCAGCGACTGTCACCGCGGTACAGGGAGCCACAACGACAATTTTCTTGCTGTGGAATATCTCTATACAGCTGCACTTGAACATTACTATCGCAGCGGCTTTACGTGCCTGGAACTCGGTGACGGAGATGAACTGTGGGAAAACCGCTCTATGAACAAAATCAGTGAAATGCATGCGCCATCGTTTCGAATGCTGGCACGCTTCTATGCCGAAGGACGCTTTTATGCATTGTATGGAAATCATGATATGATCAAAATGGATCCCGGCTTTTCACACCAGTATTACCGCACATTCCCCTGTGACCTTGCCTGCCACGAGCTGCCTCTGTGCCCTGATATCACATTCTATTCCGGCATTATTCTGGATGATGCCGGCGGGCAGAAAAATATCTGCCTGATTCATGGTCATCAGGCGGAGCTGCTGAACAGTACACTGTGGAAGCTTTCCCGTTTTCTGGTACGGTATGTCTGGCGGCCGCTGGAGAAACTGGGAATTCCGGATCCAACAAGCGCTGCCAAAAATCATATGCGGAAAAAGAGATCCGAAGAAAGAATGACTGAATGGGCAGTTAAACATGACTGTATCCTGATTTCCGGTCACACGCATCATGCAATGATCGGTACGCCCGAATCTCCCTATTGCAACACAGGGAGCTGTGTGCATCCGGCAGGCATCACATGTATTGAAATTGAAAATCGATGCATGACACTGGCAAAATGGAAAATGGCAGCGAGAGCAGATATGACACTGTATGCCGCCAAAGAAGTATTAGGCAAGACGGTATGTGTAGATGAATACAGGAAATAAATCCTTTCTGCAGCAAGGCAAAAAGAAAACACCGTCCCCGATGCTCTTACGTCATCAAAAACAGTGCTTATCAATGCGCGATCAGGGGCTCGAACCCTGGACACCCTGATTAAGAGTCAGGTGCTCTACCAACTGAGCTAATCGCGCTCATTTATTTGTTTGTTGTTGTCCCTCACAACAAAATAGATTATAATACAGGACTTTTTAAAATGCAAGCATTTTTTTTATTTTTTTTAAACTTTTTTATTTATCTGAATATAAGATGTATTTCCAGTTCATCCTTTTTGCTTTACTCCACTGTATCAGCGATCTTCTGCCCCCTTTCAACATCTAAATTTTTTAATATTTGCAGGCTTGAAACCGGTATTGAAATCCCGTATACTGTAGCTAATTGCCAAGAGAAAGGACTTAATCGAATGAAACGTAATATAGCAAAAAAGAAAAAAAACACCGGCAAAGGAACCGGTAATACACAAAAGGCAGCCGAAACTGCGCGGGCAGGCAAAGCTGATGCGACATCAGCAGCAGATGCAGCAATGCCTTATGCCGCAGCCTGCTCTGCAACAGACGGGATTTCAGCTGACCAGACAGTCCGTACAGGTTTTGCAGACGGTACTGTTTCCGAAACCTCCGCGTTCGGCTCGGACAGTCGGACCGGGCACAGCCTTCTTGAACCTCAGGCGGTTCCTGCGGGTACTGGGCAGCGTTTTATCAAAAACAATGTTTACTTTACCATCTGCATCTATGCAGCCATACTGATCCTTGCCTCCGCTGTCATTTTCAAGATCATCATTGACTTTGACACGACAAAAGCGTGGTTCGGACAACTGCTCGGAATACTCGGGCCGTTCATCTTCGGTGCACTGCTCGCCTACATCCTGAATCCGATGGTGCATATGTTCTACCGTGCGATCTCGTTTCTTTCCAAAAAGGCGGGAATCAAAATCAGCCACGGCATACACACGATAATCTCCATTCTGATTACGTACGTGATCGTATTCGGATTTATTATCATCTCGCTTAGGTATGTACTGCCGGAAATCACGAATAACATTCTTGATTTCGTAAACTATGTGCCGCAGACATATGATACGCTGATGGAACTCATTGATTATCTGGCAGAGCGTTACCCGGAACTGGATATTGAGACTCTTGCCAAACCGCTGACTGATGCACTTCCGGACGTGCTTACGACACTGAAAAATATGGCTACCGGTATCGTTCCGGCACTTTATTCTCTTTCCATGTCGATCACTTCCTGGATCATCAATGTTCTGATTACGATCATTGTATCCGTTTATATGCTGTATGACAAGCGTCGTCTGATGCATACCTGCTGGCGTGTTCTGTATGCATTCCTTCCGGAGAAGCATATGCCGGCATGTCAGGAAATTCTGACAGAATGCAACCGTCTGTTCAGCAGTTTTGTAGTCGGGAAATTTATTGATTCCACCATTATCGGAATCCTGTGTTTTATCCTGATGACGATCCTTCAGCTGGATTACATTCCGTTGATCAGTATTATCGTGGGTGTCACCAATATGATTCCCTACTTCGGTCCGTTCATCGGAGCTGTTCCGGGCATCCTGATCCTTCTGTTCGTAAGTCCGGTGAAGTCACTGATCTTTGGAATTATGATTCTCTGTCTGCAGCAGTTCGACGGTCTGATCCTGGGACCGAAGATCCTCGGAGACTCCACCGGTATGAAACCACTCTGGATCATCTTCGCAATCACGGTAGGCGGACACATAGCCGGTGTAATCGGTATGTTCCTCGGTGTTCCGGTAGTTGCGATCATCAGTTATCTGTTCGACCGCTACCTGAAATACCGCCTTCAGAAAAAAGGAGTTTCTGAAGCACACGTTGAGAGCGCATTAAAAAATATGGAGCTGGATTAAAATCCAGCTCCTTTTTGCTGCTTATGCCGTATTCCGTCCGGCCTTTCTCTCATTTTTATCCTGCTTTCTATGCCGCATTCCGTCCGGCCTTTCCTCTCATTTTTTATCCTGCTTCTTATGCCCGACCCCGTCCAGCAGTTTCCGCACTTCATCCAGAGAATGCCCGAACTGCAATGCTTTTTTGTTTATTCCCGGCTTATCATACGTCATACGATACATACGCTTCTGAAGTCCGCGAATCCGCATCCATGCACGCACCTCTTTCTTCCTATTATATGTGCATCCTGAGAATGTGTGAAAACAGAAAATCTTCTCCCGCTGTCTGAGCGGAAAACGGCTGACCTGCTCGCTATGCCTGACGACTGCGCGAAATGATCATCTTGCAGATGGGATTTCCCTGTGAAGAAAAACGCTCCTCATATTCGGTCATGATATTTCCCTGCACCATCACCTCGTCATGGTGCAGATCAAACGTACATGCATCCAGATGCCATCCGGCTTCTTCCACCTGCTCCAGTGCAAATTCGAACAGTCCCCGATTATCCGTCTTGAATTCCACACGGCCCTCCGGCTTCAGAATCCGGTCATAACGCGCCAGAAATTCCTTGCTCGGCAGGCGGCGCTTTGCATGACGATCCTTCGGCCACGGGTCAGAAAAATTCAGATAAATTCCGTCAACCTCATTCTCACCGAACACCTCCGGCAGATCCTCTGCATCCATCCGCAGGAAGAACAGATTGTCCAGCTGCGGCATCTGCTCTCGTTTCTCCAGCGCCCGCAGAAGTACACTGGAATATTTTTCAATTCCTACATAGTTCTTATCCGGATTCAGAACAGCCAGATCGGTAATAAATCTTCCTTTCCCCATTCCGACTTCCAGATACAGGGGACGATCGCTGCCGAACACGTCCTTCCAGCATCCCCGCTTCTCTCTCATCACATCTTCGTGAACTACGAAATCACTGGCAGCAATCGCCTCTCTTGATCCCGGTATATTTCTCAGCCTCATCCGTTTCTCCTCCATAAGCTGTATGGCATCAGTATACAAAAAACAGCACACCCTGCCACCAGTATAAATTGTTAACAAATTAAGATTCTTTTACATCATCTGTTCAACACCGCTACTATTTTCTCAAAAATTCAAAAAAAGTCAAGTGTTTCCTTGTTTTTTTGAATTTGACAGTTCTGTAAAAATGCGGTTTTTGCATTATCTAGTTATTGACTTTTTGTTAAATATCGGGTAGTATTTTAAATAAGATTTAATGATTTTGTAATTTTTGTTGTTTGATTTTGAAAGGATATGTATCTATGAAAAAATTTAAAAAGCTTCTGATGGTGTCACTGGTTGGAATGATGATGTGTTCCGCACCTGCGATGACTGCCGATGCAGCCTGGAAGACCACTTCAGAAGGAAAGATGTATACACAGACCGCTTCACCCGGCTATGTGACCGGATTGAAGAAGATTGGTTCCTACTACTATTATTTCAATTCTGAAGGAATCATGCAAACCGGTTTTCAGACCATCAACGGAAAGACCTACTATTTTAGAAAGACCAACGGACGCCGCCTGACCGGCTGGCTCTCTGTTTCTTCCAATGGTACGAAATACAGATACTATTTTAACGAGAACGGTGTAATGCAGACCGGACTCCAGACCATCGATGAGAAGATGTACTATTTCAGCTCCAAAGGCATCATGCAGAAGGGCTGGATCAGAACATCCAAAGGCACTTACTACGCTGACAAGACCACCGGTGCTCTGCTCACTTCGACATGGCTCAATGATACATACTACTTCCAGGAGGACGGCATTATGGCCACCAGCACCTGGATCAACGGAAAATGGGTCGGAGCAGACGGTAAATACACCGGCATTCAGATGAAGGTCGGCTGGATCACAGAGAACGGAAAGACCTATTACTACAGCAAGAGCGGCAAGATGATCAAGGGCTGGATGACACTCAGCGGCAAGACCTATTATCTGAACGCATCTACCGGTGTGCTTCAGAAGGGCTGGTTCTCTGTAGGCGGCAAAACGTACTACGCAAGTAAGAATCAGGGTATCGTCTGCAAGAAAAAATGGATCAGCGGAAAATATCTGAAGAGTAACGGTGTGATGGCAACAGGCCTTACTACCATCAGCGGAAAGACTTACTATTTCAATTCTTCCGGTGTAAAGCAGACGGGATGGCAGACCATCAGCAAGAAGACCTATTATTTCGACAGTGACGGTGTGATGCAGAAGAGCACCTGGATCGAAGACCGCTACGTAAATTCCAAGGGTATCATGGTCACGGGATGGCAGACCCTTGGCAAGAAGACCTACTATTTCAATACCTCCACCGGTATCAAAGTGACGGGATGGCTCACACTGGACGGCAGCAAATACTACCTGTCCAAGAGCACCGGAGCTCTCCAGAAGAGCAAATGGCTCCTGTCCCAGAAATACTATGCAGGCACCAACGGAGCAATCCTGAAGGGCCTGAATGCGATCAGCGGATCTCTCTACTACTTTGATCCGACTACAGGTGTAAAACTGACGAAGTCTCTGAAGACGATCAGTTCCGCTACCTACTATTTCATGGCTGACGGTGCTGCAGCCAAGAGCATGTGGGTCAAGATAAGCTCCAAGTATTACTACTTCCAGAGTACCGGCAAGATGGCCAAGAACATGTGGATCGGCAATTACTACGTGAATGAGAACGGAGTCAGATCCGATGCCACGAATCTGAGAGGCTGGCAGCTCATCAATGGCAAGAAATATTACTTTGATGACAGCGGTAAGAAAGTAACCGGATGGAAGACTCTGGATGGCAAGAAGTATTACTTCAAATCTTCCGGTGTCATGACTACCGGATTCAAGACTATTGACGGAAGCAAATACTATTTCGATGAGGACGGTGTAATGGTGACCGGTCTTCAGACCATCGGCAGCAAGAAATACTATTTCTACTCAGATGGTACAATGGCCGTTTCCCTTACCATTGCAGTCGGAACGAAGCAGTACACGATCAATTCCAACGGTGTTGTAACCAAGGAAACGAGCATTAAAATTGACGGAACTTCGACCGGTGCCAAGATCGTCAACTTCGCACTCCAGTACGTCGGCAATCCGTACGTATACGGCGGTACGAGCCTGACAAACGGCGCTGACTGTTCCGGTTTCGTCCAGACTGTATTTTCACAGTTCGGTTACAAGCTGCTCCGTGTGGCAAATGATCAGATGTATGGACCTACTTCATCCTACATCAGCAATTACGGATATACAGCAGCAGTTGTTGTGGACATGAACAGTCTTCAGCCTGGTGATCTGCTCTTCTACGGTTCCGGCAACTATGCTTCCCACGTAGCGATCTACATGGGTGACGGACAGATCGTACACGCAAGTAACTCGCAGCCGTATCCGAAGGGCGGTATCAAGATATCCAATTACGATTATCAGACACCGATCAAGGCAGTAAGATACTGGTCTTAATAAAATTGTTACAAAAGAGAGCCTGTACAGGCTCTCTTTTTTGCGTCATTATTGTATGTTTTCCAGCGAATATTTTAATTATTCTGATTTCTTATTCAATTAACACAATATATTTTCGCCGGTCTTTTTTCTCCAATTCCCATTCTTTTTTTCCATTTTATCACAATCCACAAAACACCCGTTCTTTTCCCTAACCTATGTAAACCGGGTTATTCACACACTTTTTTGTGGATAAAGTGGATAACTCAGTGTATAAGTCCATTTTACCGCATTTGTTTCTCCACTAAAGTGTGGATAAAAAGCGGACAACTTTATTTCATCCACACACTCAAATCTGACATAATTTCGATTTTTGTGCAGGTTTACTTTATAATCTTTCGTATTTCGCCACTCCCCACAAACAGTATATTTAAAAATTTTCCGACTTTTCTATTAATTAGCTGACGATTTCATCATAGACCTAATCATGCTTTTGTTACGCATCTGTTACTTAATATGAAACATATTTTGCTGCACAGCGTTCCTGTTCCACAAGAAAAGATGCGAGGTACAGCCTGTCCTTTCCGGCACAGCTGCACCTCGCATCTTTTCTTTCATTCCACTGTTTTTTACGATCGCTTACTCCAGATCCGTTTCCAGACAGGTGACGAAATGATTTCCCGCCTCCTCGAACATCGCCTCACTGTCCAGCGGTCCGCAGAAATAGGTCTCTGTCTCGCCCGGCTTCAGAAGAATCGTATTGCCGTAATCGTCGTAACCTGTAATGATCACCGGTCCGTCCGGGGTATCTGCCAGTACCGGCCGTCCTCTGCCTACAAAGTAGAGAATCTGTTCCATGGTGCATCCCGTCAGTTCAATCACATCCTTGCCGATCGCTTCTTCCAGATATTCCACATCCATGTTTCCGCTCAGTATGGCATCCGGTATCTTCTCCAGCTTGATCTTGCTGCTCTCTGCCTTGTTGCCGCGCTCCCAGACAAACTCCTTCTCGTCGTTGATCACGACTCCGACCATTTCATCAGCTCTGCGGATTGCCTCGGCTGCAGTTGTCCAACAGCTGTCCATGCAGCCGCCTGCATATACGTAATACAGACTTTCCTTATTGGTGTTGACCGGTATTTCAATCGTTCTTGATTCTTCCTGCGTCATGATCTTGCCGGTAACTACCTGCGGATTCTCATCCTTTATAGTGGTGCCGACACGGAGCAGGATCTCGGACTGCTTTACCTCAGTGTCTCCTGAAGTCACCGTAATACCCGATGTCTGCGTCGCTACACCGTATACAACATCCTCCTCGGTATCTGTACTGACGATATGATCCTCAAGAGCCTCAACAAAGGCACCATCCGAAAGGGTTGCGCGTGTAAGCTTCAGCACATTATCGCTCTTCTCCACATCCATGATGTAGAAACCATCGGGCTGATACGTCTTTACATCCTCGCCTTCCTCATTCACAATAGTCAGAACGTACATCGGGAATATTTCATTTCCTTCACTGGAACAGTCTATATCTGCAGTCAGTGCCTTACCGTAAACAAGATCCTCACCCATAAATCCGACCGGCCTGATGCGTTCCGTATCCTCACACGTAATCTCCCGGACTGTGCCCGTCTCAAAATCCATCGTATACAATGTCTGAGAGTCGTATCGCTTTCCCTCTTTGAGCCAACTGAAATACCGGTTGGAATCAGAGCTCGCATAGCAATCGTTCTTTACTCCGTCAATGATACGCTCATACGAACCTGTGACAAGATCGATCTTATATACAATACCCTCCAGCAGGATATATAAGTCTTCCTGATCATCTGTAATATATGACAGAGCCTTCATATCCAGCTTCAGCATATCATAGGATTCCATTGTCTGGATAAACAGGATCTCCTCCACCGTCGCCGTAGCCTCCTCGTAGTGATAGACCCCGATACCGTTCTCTCCTTCGTGCGCACCGCGATTCATATAGCCCGATACCACGAACCATACATCGCCGGAATTGTCCACGCGGAGTATCTTGATATTATTCTTGTCGTAGAAGTCCCTGTAATCCATGTTTTCTGTCTGCGGGAAACCGAATACCCGTGTCAGACGTCCATCATTGATCCTGTACGTCCACAGCTCATTTTCCTGCACAAATGCAATGATCTTCTTCTTCGTATCCATCACATACTCAACCTCGGAGTCTGTGATTCCGAGATTGATTCCGTCGGACTCCAGCACCGTACTCTCCGTGTTAAATATCTGATCTGTCGTTCTCGTGAAATCCAGCAGAAATACTCGTGTATCGGTATAACGAAGACGGTAAAATTCCTTAATATTGTAAATCTCGGTAACACCCTCACTGTTCACGGCTGAAATGCGGTAATCCAGTACGAATGATGCCGTTGTCCCGTTAATATCCACCAGGCTCGGTGTCGGTTTGTAATAAATCTGCGGATTCAGTGAACCCCACATCAGCTTTGACACAGAATCATGAATATCCGTCTTCGCCAGTGTCATATTCTGGTCCGTCGTCTCATTCGGCTCTACTACTGCACCGAGAGAGGACTGATCCGTCTTATTGACACATTTTTCATAAAATCCCGTTACAAAATCAAGGTAGGATTCCAGATGCAGCCCGTCCTCCAGCAGCAGACGTGTATAGTAATAAATATCACGTCCGCCTGCCGTTACCTGCAGTTTCAAAATATACTCCTGCTCCAGCAGCATATGATTCTGAATCTGGAGTACGGCATTGAGGTAATTGTTTTCCTCTTCCAGTTTGATTACATTCGTATTCTCCAGCGACTGACTTCCGTCCAGTGTCAGCACCTCATAGGACACACTTTCAATATTCGTACTGAACGGCTGAATCTGAATCTCCAGTTCATGATCGTCATCCAACACAGTCACCGTGTCACGGATATAATTCACATCCATCTCATATGCATATCCGTGCAGACAGTTATAATTCACACCGTTGTTCCGCATGTATACAAGCGGAAAGGAAGAAGTTGCCATCGTCTGCGCCGTAGTCGGCGTAACCTGATTGATCCATCTCGCGAAACAGACGATCGCCACCACAAAAACGATCAGCAGGACAATGGCATGCAGCAGAACACGTTTTACCGCCGCACCTATGCCGCCGCTTTGTTCTCTGACCGGTATCTGTCGTTCACTCTGTGCAAACTGCATTCCATCCGGCTCATTTATGTTCATTCTGTCACGCATCCTGTACCTCCTTCTCCTGCTGTGCCAGCAGTGATGCCAGTGTCGGCCGCACGTGCAGGAAATCCATGCAGGAACGCAGCGCAGCTGCCTGTCCGCTGCATTCTCCGGTTCGATTGCTGCTCCGGATACCTTCAGACTGCGCATCCTCGACCGGTCTGCTGTTCCGGATACCTTCAGACTGCGCATCTTCCGCCGATCTGCCGGTCAGTTCCGTTCCGCCCGCAGGCTTCTGACGCACATTGTCATCGCGCACGGCACGGATCAGGATATTTTTCGGCGTATGCTCCATATCAATAAACTCCAGAACCTGTACTCTGTAACCGGCCTGCTCGAGCAATGAGGCGCGCAGGCCATCTGTGACCAGCGCAGCCATCCGCTCTTTCAGCAGCCCGTATTTGAAAACAGGCTGTAATATTTCATTTTCCATCTGTCCGTTCAGTTCATGCTGACAGCACGGCACGGACAGGATCGCTTTTGCATTCCAGCCGACTGCCTTTGCCAACGCATAATCTGTCGCCGTATCACACGCATGCAGTGTCACCACCAGATCCACCTGCGTCACCCCCTCATAGTCTGCGATGTCACCGGTCAGAAAATGCAGCTTCTCATATCCGAACTCCCGCGCCAGCGCGTCACAGTGCAGGATCACATCCTCCTTCAGATCCAGCCCGATGATATTCAGATAGTAACCCTTAATTTCATGCAGATAATAGTAGATTGCAAATGTCAGATACGACTTTCCGCAGCCGAAATCGATCATTGTCAGCTCCCGGTCGCGTGCCAGCACCGGACAGATATCCTCCACAAATTCCAGAAAACGGTTGATCTGGCGGAATTTGTCGTACTTCGCCCGGACGACCTTTCCTTCCGGGGTCATGACACCAAGCTTCACGAGAAACGGTACCGGAGTGCCTTCCGGCAGGAGATACCGTTTCGCGCGGTTATGGCTCAGATCCGCCCGCTCCCTCTTCTCACAGCATTTCTTTTTCTTTATGGTCACTTTTCCTTTTTTGCTCACCAGCACGGATACGGTCAACCCTGTCGTATCAATCTGCATCTGTTTATAATCACGGCTCATCCATACCAGTATTGCCGGAATCAGCTCACCGCACTCATAATTCTTATGAAACTCCTTTTTTCCATCCCAGGACGCTGCCTGAAAGATGAGACTGCCCTTCTGCTGCATCGGCCGTATTCTGATCTTCAGCGGAGCTTCTTTTGTCTTCTGTCCGCTGATCACAATATGCAGCAATTCTTCATTCAATATGGTTTCCAGTAATTGCTTCAGTTCTTCCATTCGTTCGTACTCCGTATTTCTCTCTGCTATAATACCTGATACTCTGACAGGTCGCCATTACTCTTTCCTGCCATATCCGTGAGCGCAGACTCTCACGCTACCAGTATACTATTCCTGCACCGATTGAACAAGTTTTTTCTGGCACTAATACCTGCGCGGACGCGGACGTGGTCCCCGGCATCTTCCATGCCTGCATCTTCTGTGATGCATTTCCTGCAGCAGCATAACCTGAATCATATCCTCCAGCCAGTTTCGTCCCGGCGGATTTCTCCTGCGTCCCTGATACTGCATGGTCAGCATATCATCCTGCTCCGGTTCCGGCTGAGGCGGAAACTGATCCTTTACCAGATCATTGATGCGCTGGATTATTCTGCGTATTGTAGTCACATCCGGATACTGATCGTACATTGGACTTCCCTCATATTCCATCTTGTCGCATTCTTCCTCAATATACGGGAGCAGCAGCTTTGCCGCCTCCGGAAACATGGACTGCAGCATCCGCAGATCCCGCTCTGTCAGTCTCTGCTCTTCCAGGATCTCCTCGTATCCGGGCATACGGAAGTATGGCTGCATATCCTGCGGCATTGCATTCACATTCGGCATAGTCTCCATCTCACCTTCCATGCGCTCCGGATTCATCCTGTTCCGCTGCATGCCGCGGTTTTCTCCTGTCATTCTGTCCTGCATGCCTCGGTTTTCTCCCATCATTCGATCCTGCATGCCGCGGTTCTCTCCCATCATTCGGTCCTGCATGCCGCGGTTCTCTTCCATCATCCAATCCTGCATGCCGCGGTTCTCTCCCATCATTCGATCCTGCATGCCTCGGTTCTCTCCCATCATTCGGTCCTGCATGCCGCGGTTCTCTTCCATCATCCGATCCTGCATGCCGCGGTTTTCTCCCATCATTCGGTCCTGCATGCCCCGGTCCTCTCCCAACATTCGGTACTGCATGCCGCGGTTCTCTCCCATCATTCGATCCTGCTAGCCG